>ONIL01000014.1 GCA_900317835.1 uncultured Prevotellaceae bacterium
GACCGAATCAATCAATTGATTGAAGACAAGGAAATGAGAACCAAAATGAGTGAGGCCGCTAAATTGAGGGCACAATGTTTTCAGGTTGAAGCTATCGTCGATAGATGGATGTCACTCTTCAATGAAGTTGTTCACCAAAACTAAGTGCTGAATGATAGTAGCTGGTATTATCACTAGTCCATGAAGATAGTTTATTGCGTAAATAGTATCAGGTTTTTGGGTGGGATACAGCGTGTGACAGTTGTAAAGGCAAACGCTTTGGCCGATATCCCGGGCAATGAGGTCTATATTGTGGTGACAGACAATAAGGTCGGCCCCGTCATTCATGAACTGTCTCCCAAGGTACATCTCATTGATCTGAATATTAATTATTACGACCATAATGATGAGCGTTCAGCTCTGACTAACCTTATTGTTGGCACGGCAAAAGGTGTGCCCCACAAGAAGGCACTCAAACGGGTATTGAAGCAAATCAATCCGGATGTTGTGATTTCGGTTGGAACGTCCGAGAAATTTATGCTGACCTCAATGCGGAAGAGGACTTGGAAAATTATTCGTGAGTTTCACAGTGAGAAATACTATCGTTTAAAGCACGCTCGCTCATTACTCAAGAAAGTCCAGGGTAAGCTTTCTGACTTTTATGAATTTCACATTGTTGACAAGAAGTTTGACAGGATAGTCGTCTTGACAGAAGAAGATAGAGAAACGAACTGGAAGGACTGGAAGAACGTTTCATTTGTTCCCAATCCCGTGTCATTTACATGTGATGAACCTTCCTCTTTGACCGAGAAGTCTGTGATTTCTATGGGGCGGTTAGTGCCAGTCAAGAACTTCGAATCCTTGATTCGGGCTTTTGAATTGGTCGTGAAAAAGTATCCTGACTGGGTCTTGAAAATATATGGTGATGGAGAATTGAAAGCATCATTACAGGCTCAGATTAATGAGTTTGGCCTACAAAATAATGTGATGCTCATGGGATTCTCCAGTGCTATTGATAAGGAGTTGAAACAATCATCGATTTTTGCATTCTCATCTTTAGTTGAAGGCTTTGCCCTGGTTATTGTTGAAGCCATGGAGTGCGGATTACCTGTTGTTTCTTACCAGTGCCCATGTGGCCCCAAGGACATTATTACTGACGGGAAGGACGGTTTTCTTGTATCGGTAAACGATGAACAAATGTTGGCAGAAAAAATTTGCTCACTCATTGAGGATGAGAACTTACGTCATCAGATGGCAAGCGAAGCCAGGTTGAGGGCACAGCACTATCATGTGGAAAACATTGCTCACCGTTGGATGGACTTATTCAATGAAGTAATCTCTTGTTCTTGAACGGTTAAAACGATGACAAGGATATCGGTACTGATGGGTATATATAATTGTGCTGAGACGCTTGTCGAAGCGCTAGATTCATTATATGCTCAGACATATCAGGACTTTAAAATCATTTTGTGTGAGGACGGATCTTCAGATAACACTTATGCGGTTGCTGAAGAATACTCCAAATTGCATGATAATATCATCCTGTTGCGCAATGAGCGCAACATGGGGTTGAATTACACCCTCAACCGTTGTTTAGAGTATGCTGACACTGAGTATTTAGCCCGCATGGACGGTGACGACATCTCTTTGCCAGAGCGCTTCGAGAAAGAGATCAATTTTCTGGACTCTCATCCCGAGTATGCCGTTGTGAGCGGCCCAATGATATACTTCGATGCCGATGGTGACTTCCGTACCGGAGCAGGCAAAGGAGAAGTCAAGAAGGAAGATTTCATCATGGGTTCACCTGTCTGCCATGCCCCCTGCATGGCCCGTACTGACGCTTTCAAAGCCGTGGGCGGTTACTCAGTTGATGATAGACTTCTTCGCGTAGAAGATTATCATCTCTGGTTCAAGCTTTATGCCGCTGGATACAAGTTGTATATGCTCAACGACGTCATCTACAAGATGCGTGATGACCGCAATGCTTATAGTCGGCGAACTTGGAAAAGCCGCCTCAATGAAGCCTATGTGAAGCATATCGGCTACAAAATGATCAACCTCCCTTGGTACGCTCAATTCTTTGCTTTGAAACCCATTCTCGTGCAGATGCTTCCGGCTTTCCTATACCGGACAATGCATAAATGATTTTCAAATCAGTTACTTAGACCACAACAGTATGATGAGAAAAAAGATTTGCTTTAGCGTGGCAGTATCTCCGACTGTCAATTCATTCTTAAAAAATCACATATCAACCTTGTCCCAGGACTACGATATCTTTATTGCAGGTAATATTAAATCCATGGATGAAATACCTGGACTAAAGGTGCAAGGATTATTCCAGTATGATGTCCAACGTGAGATCAGCATTCCTAAGGACATAAAGGCAGTATGGCAATTGTATCACTATTTTAAACAAATGAAGTTTGATGCGGTTCATTCTGTCACACCTAAGGCTGGACTGATTACGGCCATTGCTGCTAAACTGGCTGGAATAAAGCATCGAACACATATTTTTACTGGACAAGTGTGGGCAACTCGTCATGGCATGATGAGATTATTATTAAAAACCATAGATAGAATTATAGTTTATTTAGACAACCATATCCTTGTTGATGGAGAGTCACAACGTCAATTCCTTATTAATAATGGTGTTGTGAGTGACGCTAATTCTAGGGTTTTAGGTGCTGGCTCTATTAGTGGAGTTAATATCGAGGCTTTTTATCCTACATCAGAAACGAGAAATAAAGTACGTAGTGAGCTTCATCTCAGTCCTGATAGGGTCGTTTTCTCGTTTTCAGGACGAGCAAATAAGGAGAAGGGGATCAATGAGTTGTATGAGGCTTTTAACAATATTGCACTTAATCATCCTGAAGCGTTTTTATTGTTATTTGGTTGGAATGAAGGTAATTGTTTAGATGAAATCACCAGATACCCTAATATCATTGATGGTGTGAATTTTCATTTTTATGGTTTCACACCAACTCCAGGTATCCAACTTCAAGCGAGCGATGTGTTTTTGATGCCTTCTTATCGCGAAGGTTTTGGTTCTAGTGTAATCGAGGCGTCGTGTCTTGGCATTCCTGTGATATGTAGCGATGCCTATGGCATAATGGATGCTATGGAGGAGGGTGTAACAGGACTGCGTTGTAAAGTCGCTGATACCCAGTCGCTCCAAGCTGCTATGGAAACTCTGCTGAATAACAAAGAAATGCGTGAGCAATTAGGCGCCAATGGTCGCAAAATGGTTTTTGATAAATTCAAAGGAGATGTGATTACAGCTGAATGGGTGAAATATTATCACCAGATGTTAGATTGATTCTCTTGTTGGTTTTCAATTTATTATGCGTTGTTTGTATAGTAAGTATATAAAGCGAGGCTTCGGTATTATTATTTCGTTAGTCGCTTTGATATGTCTTTCTCCACTTTTGCTGGTGGTGACTATTTGGTTGCATTTTGCCAATAAAGGTGCCGGTGCATTTTTCCTTCAGGAACGCCCTGGAAAAGATGCAAAGACATTCAAGATAATCAAGTTCAAGACGATGACGGATGAACGTGATGAAGATGGTAATTTGTTACCTGATTCACACAGATTGACTCGAGTAGGGCGATTTGTGCGGTCTACCAGTATAGATGAATTGCCCCAATTGATTAATGTGTTGAAAGGGGATATGGCGATTATCGGTCCGCGTCCCTTACTGGTAGAATATTTGCCGCTTTATACGGTTGAACAGGCTCGACGGCATGAGGTTCGACCGGGTATTACGGGATGGGCCCAGTGCCATGGCCGCAATAGTTTGTCTTGGGATGAAAAGTTCAAACTGGATGTATGGTATGTGGATCACTGTACTTTCATAACAGATGTGAAAGTTATCCTCTATACGATTAAAAAGGTGATCATTAGGGATGGCATTTCCCATGATGGTCAAGCAACAATGGAAAGTTTTAAAGGTAATATCTGATGTATTTATACGGAGCAAGAGGTCACGCAAAAGTCATCATTGATATTTTGCGGACGTTAGGAGACAAAGTTGATGCATTATTTGACGATGATGTATCGATCGATGAGTTGTTGTCTATCCCAGTTAGACATGAATGGAACGGAGAGATGCCATTAATTGTTAGCATAGGCAATAACATTACCCGTAAACAGATTGTCGATAGACTGGATTGTGATTTTGGTATGGCGATACATCCATCAGCCATTATCTCTCCATCAGCCACAATTAGTAAAGGATCTGTAGTGATGCAGGGTGCCATAATTCAAAGTTCTGTGCATATAGGGGAGCATTGTATTATTAACACAGGTGCCACTGTTGATCATGAGTGTGTAATTGAAGATTTTGCACACATCTCTCCTCATGCGACGCTATGTGGAAATGTTCATGTGAGTGAAGGTGCATGGATAGGGGCAGATGCAGTTGTAACCCCTGGTGTGAAAATTGGCAAGTGGAGTATCATTGGTGCTGGAAGCGTTGTCGTCAGAGATATCCCCGACGGGGTAGTTGCTTATGGTAATCCATGCCGGATTATGCGAATTGAAAAGACTATCGAGGATTACCAGGAACGCCATACAAAAATTAAGAAGATTGCGGTTTATGGGGCCGGAGGCCTGGGACGTGAAGTCGCAGGCGGAATCCTGCGCATCAATAAAGCGAGCACGGAACAGTGGGAAGTGGTGGGCTTCTATGATGATAATCTCCAAGCTGGTACAGTCGTTTCTCATTATGGTGTTGTTAAAGGGGGCATGAATGAGTTGAATGCTATTGATGAACCGCTGGCTGTGGCCATCGCTGTTGGAAACGCCAAAACCCGGAAACTTATCCGTGGACGTATAACCAATCCGAATATCTATTTTCCGAACTTGATTGCTCCATCGTTCAAGGTGCTTGATTCTGAGACCTTCTCGATAGGTCAAGGTAACATCATTCAGGATAGCTGCAGCGCCACGTGTGATGTGAAGATCGGGGACTTCAATGTGTTCAATGGTGCTAATGTGATGGGTCACGATGTCATCATTGGCGACTATAACGTGTTCATGCCCAGCGTACACCTTTCTGGTGCGGTGGAAGTGGGCAACTGCAATATGCTCGGAGTTGATAGCGTTGTCTTGCAGAAGATCAAGATAGGTGACAATATCACGCTGGGTGCCGGCAGTGTGTTGATGACGAAGCCCAAAGATGGCTTCACCTACATCGGAGTTCCTGCCAAGAAGTTTAGTTTTGAATAATTCTATTGACCGATGACAAATGATTTTAATCCGTTCTCCCTGGAGGGAAAAACGATTTTAGTGACAGGTGCCTCATCAGGCATAGGTCAGGCGACAGCCATTGCTTGCTCCAGAATGGGGGCGCGAATGGTAATTACTGCGCGCGACAGGCAACGCCTGCAAACTACCTGCGATGAGCTTAATCCGCATGCCGAGGGACATTTACAGCAGATTGCTGAATTGACGTCTCAAGAGGATGTTGAGCGTTTGATATCGGCTCTTCCTCCGTTGGACGGTGCGGTACTGTGCGCCGGCAATTCAACGACATTGCCCTTGCAGTTTGGGTCTCGCGAGAAGTTTGATGAGATGTTCGATGTCAATTTCTTTGCACCAGTCGAATTGTTGCGCTTGATGTATAAGAAAAAACGCCTCAATAAGGGCGCATCAGTGGTGTTGCTCGCCTCGATTGGCGGTACCCACAGTTTCATGCCTGGCAATGGCGTGTATGGCGCTTCCAAGGCTGCTTTGAATTCGGTAATGAGATATGCTGCACGAGAGTTTGCGTCCCGCAGGATCCGGGTCAACAGCATCTGTCCAGGAATGGTCGATACTCCGCTCATTCATCGCGGCACTATAACCGAGGAACAGCTGGCTGAGGATGCAAAGAAATACCCGTTGGGCCGATATGGTCAGCCTGCTGATATTGCCAATGGGGCGGTTTATCTGCTCAGTGACGCGTCGAGTTGGCTCACTGGACACGATTTGGTCATTGACGGAGGGTTCTCGATTTAGTAGTTTTTTAGGGAATTATTTGCTGAATCAAAAAATATAAGTACTTTTGTGCCCAGTTTTAACAGTTTCCGTTTTATGGGGGAACAAGAATAGATTGATAAGGTCACGACTATATGAATATACAGGAATTTATTGAAAACTTTGCTTCTCAGTTTGACGAGACGGAGCTTGAAGAATTTACGCCAGAGACCAATTTCAAGCAGCTCGACGAGTGGTCATCACTAGCCGCGCTGTCAATTATCGCCATGGTTGATGATGAATATGATGTCATCATCAAGGGCAATGATATCATCAATTCGAACACGATCCAAGACTTGTATGATATCATAGAGAAACAGAAATAAAATCCACTGGATATTTTTGATGGAAACGCAAGTGAAGGAAATCATCGCCAGGGTCTTGAACGTTGAGCCTGGAGTGATTACCGACAATCTCTCATCGGGTGATATCCCCGAGTGGGATTCTGTTGGCAACCTTGCGATTATCAGCACAATCGAGCAGGAATTAAACATTGAGTTCCCGCTTGAGGACTTGTTCGACTTGACTTCTGTTCAGTCAATCGTCGATAAAGTGAATCAATTGACAAATGCTTGATGCCTCCCACAGCCGTGTGCTTCACTTGGTCGTGGAACATGCGGTGACAACGCCCGACAAGGTGGCCCTTGTCTCAGGCTCAACACGCATCACTTATTCCCAACTGGTGTCCAACATCGGTGGGGCTGCGGCATTGTTGTGCCAATTGGGTGTCAAGCCAGGAGACCACATCCTGTTGTCGGCCCAAAAGGAACTTGAATTCATTTACCTCTATCTTGCCGCTCATCTGCTGGGAATTGTCAATGTCGTTGTCGATGACGCATCCCCACGCGAGCGTCTGGACTATATAGTGGGCATTGTCAAGCCCGTGGTTGTCTTTAGCTCAAGGGAAGACCAAGAGGTTGATGGCTGCCGTGTTATCAGTTACCATCAGTTGTCATTCAATGACAAGGAGCATTTGGCTATCGCCACGCCTGATCTCACACCCGATGATGTGGCAGATGTCATGTTTACCACCGGTACTACAGGTTCACCCAAGGGCGTATGCCTCACACATGCCAATATCGCAGGCTCAGCCAGCAATACCAATGGCTTTATAGGGACTTGCAGTGACGATATCGAGGCACTGGCATTGCCCTTGAGCCATTCTTTCGGCCTTGGCCGTTTGCGTTGTGTGTTGATGGCCGGCGCCACACTCATCCTGGTGAATAACTTTGCCAATCTCAAAGCCTTTTTCAGTATCATAGCCAGTGAGCATGTGACAGGCTTCGGCATGGTGCCGGCAGTTTGGCAATATATCAAACGAATAAGCGGCAAGCGAATAGCACAATTCGCTGATCAGCTGCGATATATAGAATTCGGTAGCGCTTCTCTTCCCGTCGAGGATAAGTGCCTGCTGATTGAGATGTTTCCCAACACGCGATTGTGTATGCATTATGGTCTCACCGAAGCCTCCAGGGCCATGTTCAGTGAGTTCCACGAGAGTGCTGACAATCTGGATTCAATAGGCCGTCCCGCATCATCCCTTGTCGAGGCAAGTGTGCGTGACGAGCAGGGTTCTCCGCTCAATGACGGCATCGACGGGGAAATATGTGTTAAAGGCAACATGGTTTCCCGCACCTATTATTTGTCTTCAGACAACAAGGATGCCTACTTTGGGGATTGGTTCCGTACTGGGGACTGGGGGCATCGCGACAGTGATGGCAATTTTTACCTGACAGGACGCAAAAAAGAACTTATCAATGTGGGTGGCGAGAAAGTCAGCCCTGTGACCATTGAGGAAGCAATAGTCAGCACTGGAGTTCAGGAATGTGCCTGTATCGCTATACCTGACCCGAATGGGATGCTTGGCGAGGTGCCCAAGGCCTTCATGCTGAAGGAGGGAACCACTTTAACTATTGAGGAAATCAAGCGGCGGCTGGCTCAGTTGCTGCCTGCTCACGAAATTCCTGTGCAATGGGAGTGGGTTGATAGCCTGCCCCGTACATCGTCTGGAAAGATCCAGCGACTGAAATTGAAACGATAATCACATGATGATATGTCACAATTAACGATTAATAACGTGCGGATAGCAGGCATGAGTGCCTGCGTGCCCGCCCATGTAGAAGACAACCTCACTTTGCCCATCTACAAGGATCAGAACGACGCCCTCAAGGTGATAGCCTCGACGGGTATTGAACGTCACCACAAGGTGGATCCTGGTACGACAGCTTCCGACCTGACTGTCAAGGCCGTTGAGGGACTACTCAAGGACATGGGATGGCAGCCCGAGGACGTTGACTGCTTGGCCTATGTGTGCACATCGAGGGATTATATCGCCCCTCAAACGTCGTGCATCCTTCAGGACCGTCTCAAACTGCGTAACGATTGCTGTGTGTTCGACCTCCCGTTCGGCTGTTCGGGTTGGGTTTACGGAATGAGCATTGTGGGTTCTCTCATGTCTCATGGCACCCTCAAGCGTGCCATCCTTGTTGCAGCCGAGACCAATACCCTTAACCGTAACCCGCTTGACACAGCAGTGCGCCCCTTGTTTGGCGATGCGGCTACGGCAACAGCACTTGAGTTTGATCCCGAGCATTCACGTCCCATGAATTTCATGTATGGTGTTGACGGTAGCGGCTATCAGGCCGTGTGGGCGCCCTATGGCGGCACGCGCAACCCTGTCACGGTTGAGGCCTTGCAGGAGAAGGAAGTGTCTCCTGGTGTGTTTAGGCGTGGCATTGACATGATTGTTAATGGTATGGACGTGTTCGGCTTCGCCATCAAGCGCCCGCCTCAATCTCTCAAGGACCTGATTGCCACATTCAACATCGACGTGGAATCGGTTGACCTGTTGCTGCTGCACCAGGCCAATAAATTTATTGATGAAAAGGTGCGCAAGGCCATCAAGATGCCTCCCGAGAAAACACCCTACTGCCTTGAGGAATATGGCAATGTCACGAGCGCCTCGATCCCCTTGACGATGGTGTCACGTTGCCGTGAGCAACTCTCAGGGGAGGAAGAAAAGCATTGCATCGCATGTGGTTTCGGCGTTGGACTTGCTTGGGCAAGCATGGAATTCTATGCTGGAAATGTGAAAATCGGCGAGTTGATCACTTATTAACCCAAATCATTCATTGTTATGGTTCAATACATCAATTCAAACAAGGAATATCACTGGGGTGACTGGTATTTTAAGGATCATGTGATGGATCCTGAATTCAATTATAAGGCGCACAAGAAGGAACTGTCGCCCTATTTTGAGCAGCGTGGTTTCAAGGTCTCGATGATGTTCGCCGACTATTATTCCCGATTGAGCGGAGTCCAAAGCGATCGTTATATCTCGATGGATGTTTACTATTTCTTTGTTCTTCCGTCTCTCAATCGATTCGATTTTCTTAACGCTTATCTTGACAAGAATATCTATAACGAACTCTTCCCCAATGTTAGGCAGCCCGCGACCGTGATAAAAAACATCAATGGCCATTTTTATCATGACGGAGAGGAAATAGGTAATTCTGAAGCTGTTAAACTGATTCAGGATTATGGCCAAGATATGATTATCAAGCCCACTGTCGAAACTTGTAATGGCGATGGCGTAGCCCAAATCGAGGATTTGAATACCAGTAGCTTGGAGGCTCTGTTACAAGAATATTCCTTCAATTTCATTATTCAAGAGAAGGTTAAACAACATCCCGATATACAGCGTGTTAACCCCACGTCATTAAATTCTATGAGATTGTTTTCTTATAGAAAGCGTGACGGGTCATATCAGTTCTTGTATCCTTACTCATTTTTGCGTTTTGGAAACAAGGGAGCCATTAAAGACAATGTGTCCAAGGGTGGGGGTATGTGCCGTGTAGGCGCCGATGGATTGGTTGATGATAAGGTTTATCGATTTAAAGACCTCAATATTTCTTCGCTCAAAGCTGAGACGGGTGTTGAAAATTTGATAATCCCCAACTTTGAAGGTGTGGTAAAGACGGTGCTCAAGATGCACAAGCGGTTGCCTTATTTTGATTTAGTGGGGTGGGACCTCACGGTGTTGCCTGATGGTGAACCGCTTTTTATCGAATTCAATCTACAACCTAGTATTGAGGCTCCACAGATGCTGGCAGGGCCTATGTTTGAGAATTATCTGGACGAGGTGATTGACCAGGCATGCAAGGTTAAATGTAGCAGACTCCAATCTTATTTTAAGGTGTTTGAAAAGGATATGCGCTTCTACCTGCACATGCAGTGATTTGATAATGACGGATTGATGGTGGAGATCAGGCAGATTGTGAATAGGGTGTTCAACTCGTGCAGCTATGTGGTTTCGCTGCAGGGCCAGTCGTGGCTGGTCGATTGTGGTGATGTGGCACCTGTCCTGTCGGCTATCAAGGGTAACCTGTGCGGCGTGTTGTTGACTCACACGCATTTTGACCATATCTATGGACTGAATCACCTGCTGTCGTTATTCCCCGGAATCCCCATTTACACAAATAAAGAGGGAAAGGATGGCCTGCTCAGTGACAAGCTTAATTTCTCAAGGTATCATGAGGAGCCATTCGTACTGGATGTGCCCGATAATATTCATGTTGTGACAAACGGCACCGTGATCACTCTTCAGAATGGAGTCATGGCTCGCGCCGTGTACACGCCAGGGCATAGTCCCAGTTGCGTGACATGGGTGGTGAATGATGCTGTTTTCACAGGCGACAGCTACATCCCCGGAATCAAGACGGTGACCATATTCCCGCATTCCGATAAGGAGTTGGCCCATCAAAGCGAAGAGCTTATCCTTCAACTCTCTAACGGCAGGCACATCTATCCTGGTCATGCGCCTCAATGAAAAGTGACAATAACCAAAAACAGTAAAATATCATAATGTCAAACAACAAAATTTTACTTTGCCTCGCCCATATGAGTGGGCAAGAAATGAAATACATTCAAGAGGCGTTCGACACCAATTGGGTGGTACCTTTGGGTCCCAATGTCAATGCCTTTGAAGAAGACTTGGAACATCTTTGTGGCCAGGGGAAGCATGTTGTCGTGCTCAGCTCGGGAACTGCGGCTATCCATTTGGCGCTTGTGTTGCTGGGTGTTGGCCGTGAAGATGAGGTGATCTGCCAGTCAATGACTTTCTCGGCAAGTGCCAACCCTATTACTTATCAGGGAGGTACACCGGTATTCGTCGATAGTGAGCGTGATACGTGGAACATGGACCCCAATTTGCTTGAAGATGCCATCAAGGACCGCATCGCAAAGACCGGTCGCAAGCCCAAAGCCATTATACCGGTCTATCTCTATGGCATGCCCGCCAAGATCGATGACATTCTGGAAATAGCCCGTCGCTATGAGATTCCTGTTGTTGAGGATTCGGCCGAAGCATTCGGCTCCCGTTATCGTGGTCAACTTTGTGGAACCTTCGGTGACTTTGGCATCATGAGCTTCAATGGCAACAAGATGATCACTACCAGTGGAGGTGGCGGTCTCATCTGTCCCGATGAGGTGACCAAGAAGAGGATAATGTTCTATGCCACGCAATCACGTGAGCCCAAGCCCTATTACCTGCACAAGGAGATCGGATACAACTACCGCATGAGTAACATCTGTGCCGGCATCGGTCGTGGACAGATGTTCGTGTTGGAAGAGCACCTGGCTCATCACAAGCACCTGTGTGATCGCTATGTCGAGTTGCTTGCCGGTGTGGATGGAATCACTGTGCATACTAATATAAATGACTTGTCAGATAGCAACTACTGGCTCAACACCATCCTGATAGATCCAACCAAGGCAGGAACCGATTACGATACTGTGAGACAGCACCTTGAGGCCTGCAATATCGAGAGCCGTCCACTGTGGAAACCGATGCACACCCAGCCTGTTTTCTCGGGTGCACCAGCCTATGTTAACGGCGTGAGCGAGGAATTGTTCTCTATGGGCCTGTGCCTGCCTAGTGGCCCGTGGGTCAGTGACGAGGATGTGGAACGCGTGGCACACGAGATCATCGCTTGTTGCAAGAAGTGAATATTAATCAAAAAAACATATAGAACTACTATGAAGATCGCGATATATGGAGCAGGAGGCTTTGGTAAAGAAGTGGCTTGCTTGATCGAGAGAATCAACAAAAACGAGGGTGATTGGCAGATGATAGGCTTCTTTGATGATACCAAGCCTGCTGGAACTGCAGTCTCACGCTATGGCAAGGTGCTTGGAGGAATCGAAGCGCTTGAACAAGTCGATGAACCGCTGGCTGTGGCCTTTGCCATCAATGAGAACAAGACAGTCCGTCGCATCCGTGAAAGCATCAGTAATGAAAACATCTCGTTCCCCAATCTGATCGATCCCTCTGTTTTTATTGTTGATGCCGAGTCCCTCGAGATGGGAACGGGTAATATTATCCAGAATGACTGCATGATATCATGTGATGTCAAGATAGGTGACTTTAACCTGATTAATGACCATGTCATTATCGGTCATGACAACGTAATTGGCGATTATAACGGTATCATGCCTGGCGCTCATCTGTCTGGAGGTGTTACGATAGGTAACAACAATCTGCTCGGGGTTGCCAGTGTGGTGCTGCAAAGCATGGAAATCGGTAATGGCATCACCCTCGGGGCCAACAGTGTGCTCATGACGCAGCCCAAGGACGAAAGCACCTACCTGGGTGTTCCAGCCAGACGATTTGATTATTAATCATCATGGGCCATTTTTTGCACCAGGACTCTAGAATACTCACCATAAATCATTAATTAATTACAGAAAAATTGATGAATTGTGGGAATTTAAGAATTTTTGTGTAATTTTGTGCCCTCGTAAAAATATCTTTAGTGTTTTTACGTTTTATAACTGAAGAATGAATTTAAATCAATTCATAGAGCATTTCGCGGATCTGTTTGATGAAACAGATCACGACTTAATAAAGGCCGATACCTGCTTTAAAGATTTAGAGGAGTGGTCGTCCTTGCTCGCATTGTCGGTCATTGCGATGATTGACGAGGAATATGATGTCGAGTTCAAGGGAGATGATATCCGAGGAAGCAATACCGTTGAAGCCCTGTTTAACATTGTGAAGTCAAGAGTCGGGTAACGCCTGGAAAATATGATAGCATTCTGCGGCCTCGTTTGCAGGCGGCAGGATGGTTTTGTATGAATAATTGACGAATACATTCTAACCATTAACGCCAACTGTTATGGCAAGCATTCATTTTAATGGAGTGGGTATAAAGGCTTTGTGCGCCTGTGTGCCCCGTGATGTGGTCTATAATAAGGATCTGGGATATCTCATCCCTGAGGAAGAAATAGAGAAAGTCATCAGCAACATCGGCATCATTGAGCGTCGCATCGCCCCCGACGATGTCACAGCCAGCGACTTGTGTTACAAGGCGGCGTTACAGCTGATGGCTGAAAATGATATTGATCCCGAGAGTATTGACCTCTTGTTGTTCATGAGCCAGACCCAAGATTATCGCATACCTGCAACCTCATGTGTTCTTCAGAATCGCTTGGGCTTGCCCAAGACGACGATGTGCTTCGACATTTCGTTGGGGTGCTCCGGTTATCTGTACGCTTTGAGCACAGCATTTGCCTATGCTTCATTGCCGGGTATCAATCGTGTCCTTCTGCTTGATGGTGAGACGTTTTCCAAGATTGTTAACCGCCGTGACAAGGTGGACTGGCCGCTCTACGGCGATGCGGGTACGGCGACTCTCGTCGAGAAGGGCGATTATGGTCCCTCCTCGTTCCTGCTCAACACCGATGGCAGTGGCGAGAACACACTCAAGATTCATGCAGGAATGCGCAATTCCATCACACCCCAGTCGTGTGTTGAACGCGAGCAGGAAGATGGCAACATCCGTAATGACCTTGAGGTGTTCATGGACGGCATGGACGTGTTCAATTTTGCCATCAGCAAGGTGCCTCGTTGTGTGAAGCAGTTGCTTGCCGACGCAGAGAAAACGGTTGATGACGTGGACTATTTGGTATTCCACCAGGCCAATCGTTTCATGATGGACTTCTTTGTCAAGAAACTCAAGATAAACCCCGAACGCGTTCCCTATTGCATCGGCAAGTATGGCAACACGAGCAGCTCTTCGGTACCCTTAACGATTTCCAGTGAGTTGGTTGGCAAGTTGGACGGGACTAAAAATGTGGTACTGAGTGCATTCGGTGCGGGCCTGAGCTGGGGCGCTGCGCTGTTGCAGATGCATGATTGCAAGGTATCCCCTGTGATTGAGTATTGATGGACCCACTGCTCAAGTTCCATCACATCGGCATCGCCTGCCGTGATATCGAGAAAACCAAGGCGTTCTACACGTCAGTGGGCTACATCGCTATGCCTGTTGTGCCCGACCCGATACAGCATGTCAATGTGTGCTTTCTTGAGCATGCCGATGGCCCACGCGTGGAATTGTTGGAACCACTCGATGAGCAGAGCCCTGTAACACGCACACTGGCGGCAGTGGGCGTTTCACCATATCACACCTGCTATGAAGTGCAGGATATTGATTATGCTATTGCCGCTCTTCGCAAGCAGCGTTTCATACTGGTGAATGGACCAGTACAGGCAAGGGCATTGGATGACAGGCGTATAGCCTTCATGTTCAATAAGAATTCAGGCCTAATAGAGCTAGTCGAAGCCAAATGATACCATGGCAGACATCCTATTGACATATATCGTCCCTGTTTACAACACTGCTCCATATCTTGACAAGTGTTTGAAATCGCTTGTCAATCAAGGCTTGGCATCTGACGAATATGAAATCATTGCTGTTGATGACGGCTCGACCGACGGTAGCCGGGAGGTGGTCGAGAGCTTCGCTGCTGATCACCATCAGGTGCGTCTCTTTTCTCAAATCAATGCCGGAGTGAGTGCGGCACGCAACCTGGCTCTTGATCATGCCCGTGGCCGTTATGTGCAGTTTGTCGATAGCGATGACTATCTTGTTGACAACACAATGGGTCCGCTGATGCGTCGTGCAGTGGAAGAAGATCTTGACGTGCTGATGTTCAGTTTCGACTGGGTGGATTCCGAGGGGAGGCTAATCAAGGTCTCTAGACCCAGGAATGAGATGCCCACGACGCCGACCATGTCAGGAAAAGAGTTCTTGGACGCCTACACGTTAATGCAGTATGTCTGCTGGTATGTGGTAAAGCTGAGATGTCTTAATGAGCGCAGCATCAGGTTCAATACCTCGCTCATTGCTTGTGAGGACGGTGAGTTGTCTCCTCGTTTCATGCTTTATGCAGGCCGTGTAGCCTATTGTGATATGTCGCCTTATTGCTATGTGAACCGTGGCGACAGTGCCATGAATAATACCGATAACGAGCACTTGCGCCGTCGCATTTTCAGCCAAATTGATGCCGCGATCTCAATTGACCGTACCATCAAGGAGTATGAATCTTCTATCGGTGAGCAAGTACCTGCCAGTGTATCTGGACTGAGGAACCTGTACCTCTATTTCAGCTTGACCAAGTCGCTGATGTGTGGCTGTGTGGATGAGGCGGTTTCGCGCATGAGAAGTGCTGGTTTGTATCCTTTCCCTTGCATCGGACCCGAAACTAATTATTTGGGTGCTAAGTGGAAAGTCCTCCATCGCTTGATGATGCACCCTGGGTTGTGGTCATTGTTGAGCAAGTTCCGCAACATGATGAAGTAATGGACATGACGACTTTTATCTTTCGCAATCAGACGGTTGAACCTTTCTTTGGCGATGTTGGCGTGACCTATTCGGGTTATGGTGACATCAGTCAGCTGCCTGCAGATGTGGACCGCTATATTTGGTGTTATCAGGTGCCAATCAATGCCGATAACAGGCAGTTGGCCCAGGAAATATTGTCCTATCGTGACAAGTTGGATCTATTGCTGGCGAATATTGATCCGCACAAACCGTTAATCGTTTTCTCACTGGTGAACTTTTTCCCGTTGAGATTGACTGGCGATGAGGTTTCGGTGGACCAGGCAGTGATGGAGTTTAATCGTCATGCCGCCGCAATAGCGGCAAAGAATCCGCATGTCAAGTGGGTGGACTTCAGCGAGTTCACATCTAGATATGACTTGGATTCATTGATTAACTGGAAATATTACCTCATGTCCCAGACACTGCTTAATCCCAAGTTGGCTCACGACTTCAAGGCATGGTGGAGTGGGGTGGAACGCGAACTCACACTTCAACGCAAGAAGTGCCTTGTCCTGGACCTGGACAACACGTTGTGGGGTGGCGTGCTGGGTGAAGACGGTATAGATGGCATTAAGCTGGGTGGGGATTACCCTGGCAATGCTTTCTCTTATTGGCAGAAGGCCCTGCTGCAATTGGCTCATCATGGTGTGATATTAGCTGTTTGCAGTAAGAATAACGAGGCCGATGTGCAGGAAGCATGGGACAAAAATCCGTTCATGGCTCTCAAGCGTGAACACTTCAGTTCCTTGCGCATCAATTGGCAAGATAAGGCGACAAACATCAGGGATATAGCCGAGGAACTAAATATCGGCCTTGACAGCATGGTGTTTATTGATGACAACCCTGCCGAGCGCGAGCTGGTCAAACAGATGCTGCCACAGGTTGAGGTCCCCGATTTCCCTGAGAAGCCTTACTTGATTCTTCCGTTTTTCAAGAGTCTTGTAGAGCGCTATTTCCGCATTTATGCCGTTACCGACGAGGACCGTCTCAAGACGCAGCAGTATCGTGCTAATGCCTTGCGTCGATCCCAGCAAGCCCGTTTTGCTGACCTTGACAGTTACTTGAAAAGCCTGTCGATGGAATTGGAAATCATCCCGGCCGATGAGTATAACCTGCCACGGATTGCACAGATGACACAAAAGACAAACCAGTTCAACCTCACGACGCGTCGCTACACTGAGGCCGATGTGCAGCAACGCATAGATGAGGGCTGGCGTGTTTATTGCATGAGCGTTAAGGACCGGTTCGGCGAGAGTGGCATCACCGGCACCATCTTTTTTGAGCCGTTGGACTGGGACAAAATGGGTATCGATTCCCTGTTGTTGAGTTGCCGCATTTTGGGTAAAGGTCTTGAGGATGCTTTTGTGGGCACGTTGTTTAACCAATTGCGTCGTGACGGCGTGCGTCGCATCGTGGCTGACTATATCCCGACAGCCAAAAATGGGCAGACCGCTGATTTCTATGACCGCATGGGCATGACCTGCATCAGTGTTAATGAAGATGGCACAAAGCATTATGAGTTGGCGTTGGAAGAGCCAATCGAGATAAAGGATTACTATAATATCAGGATGTTATGAATTTAAATGATAAGGTTTTAGCGATAATGAGTGAGGTCTTCGGTTTGGAAGAGGTTTCAACTGATGTATCTCAGAAGAATTGTGAGCGTTGGGATTCATTGCGTCATCTCACGCTGGCGTCCGAGCTCGAGGATGCATTTGATATCGAACTCGAGCCCGAGGAGATTGCCGTGATGACTGATTTCTCCCGGGTTATCGAGATGCTGAATTCCAAACTCAACTGACCAGAGAACGCCAGCCCGTATCAAAAAAGGGCAAAAGACGCCTGAATGGCACGGCAACGCATTGCCTATATTGACTTCATGAAGTGCCTGTGCATCATGCTAATTGTGATGTACCACATTGACCATGAGTTCTTTAATTATGTGTTGCCTAATCTGAATAATGCGTTGCAGGCTTTCCGCCTGCCCATGTATTATTTTATTTCGGGCATATTCTTTAAGCTCTATGGCGGTTTTGCCGACTTCACACGGCGCAAGGTGAATAACATCCTTGTGCCGTTTGTTTTTTTCATCGTTTTTGCGTTTGTAATGCTTTGCATTGAGCATTGTTTGCGTTTGGCGATAGGAGTCCAAGGTCTGGATATTTCTCCAGTACAGCTGGTTGAACCGTTCTATTTGCGCTATTGGACTAATGCTGGCCCCATCTGGTTTTTGCTTAGCCTGTTTTGGGTAAATATCATCTTTTACGCATTACAGCGGTTGATCAAACCCTTGTACGGATTATTGGCGGCGACATTTGTCCTGTCAATAATTGGCTACTGGTTGGATGTCAATAAGGTATCGCTGCCCTACATGCTTGACTCCTCGTTAGTGGCTCTGCCCTATTTCGTTTTGGGATGGGGTGTGAAACGATTGGGAGGCGTTGAACCCAGCCGTTGGGATAAATGGGGCGTACTTTTACTGGTAGCAGTGGCGTTTCCCATTTATTTCATAAGCGAATACATGAATCTGCATTATCAGATTTTGCCATCTTACTGGAAACTCTATCTCTTGCCCTTTGTGGCCATTATTGTGCTCTTCTGGGCCTGCAAACCTTTACCCTACATTCCAGTCTTTTGCCACTATGGGCGTTATTCACTCATTATCCTGGGTACACATTCGTCGATTTTCCTTCCTATAAGGTTTGTGTTTATCCACTATGGTATGCAAGCCGGCATTCCGCTCACATTGATTGTCTTCACATTGACGATGATTGTGGAATGGCCGTTAATTTGGTTGCTCAAGACCTACGCTCCCCGCTTCACGGCACAAGAACCATTCTTCAAGGAAGGATGGAAACTCCGTTAAATTCGATACAGTCTTAACATGAAATATGTCTTCAGGCTAATAGCCATTATCTCATCGTTTGCTTTGTTGTTTGCCGCTTATGGTGGGCGTGTAGATCCAATGGTATGGACTTTACCTTCCTTAGCGACATTGGCATTGCCAGCAGTGGCACTTGCATGCCTTGTGCTGCTTGTGTTGCTGGCTTTGTTCAGGCAGTGGCGTTCAGCCGCTGTGCTCGTCGGGGCGTTAATGCTCTCCTGGCCAACGTTGCGCTTGATAACTCCTTTTAATTTAACTCATCCTGATGCTGACCCTGACAAAATCCAGCTCAAGGTCTTGACGATGAATGTGACTGAATTCAATTGGATGAATCACCCTGAGCCCAGTAAGAACATGCGATACATCCTTGACGAGAACGCCGATATTGTCGTTATCCAGGAAGGATTGGTGTATTTCCCCTACGAACAGCTCGGGACGGTAAAACCCATGCTTGAGGAGCTGTACAAGAAATACCCTTATCGCAAGAAACACTTCTTTGATGTTGGCATCCTGTCGAAATATCCTTTCACCGAGGTGAAATCACCTTATCTGGCCACCGATACCTTGAATTACTTCATCAAGGCTTGGGACGTTGATGCGCCCGGTGGGGAGATAAGGGTAGTGAGCATGCATCTCAGCTCGCTCAGGTTCACCGAGAATGACAGCCGAGTCATCGAGTCGATGAATGTTCCCTCGGGACGCAAGCGCCGCATTGCCTCGGTCACGCGCAAGCTGGACAATGGATTCCAGAACCATGCCCGCCAGGCGAAGGCCATTCGTCAACTCCTGGACGATACCACTGGAGATGTCCTTGTCATGGGTGATATGAATGATACTCCTGGGTCCTATGCCTATCGCACGGTGTGTGGCGATGATTTGAGGGATGCATGGGCCGACTCTGGCTTCGGCCCGACCTATACCTTCCACGCTCACCATCTGTATGTGAAAATCGACCATATCCTCTATCGGGGTGACTTGGAATTGCAGTCATGCAAGACGGTAAAGGCTGGGGAGAGCGACCACTACCCTGTAGTTGCTGTCTTCCAGCGGTAATAAATGGCTGTCACACACACTAAATGTCGCTCATTCCCGTTCTTTCATATAGTTAGATTACTTGAACTCAAGGCTATGACAAATACAAGACAATCGTTGTGGATCCTAATTGCTGTGTTGCTTTGCTCAGCATTATTCACCTCGTGCATTGAGGACGGATTTACCACATCGTCAAGTGATGTGTTGGCGTTTAACACTGACACAGTGGCATTTGACACAGTGATCACCCTACAGGGCTCAGCCACAAAGCAGATGGTGGTCTATAACCGTAGTCCCAAGCAGATTAATATCTCCTCAATCAAAGTCGCAGGACTTACCAATAAGGGACGTTTCTTCCTCAATGTTGACGGTATTCGTGGCAATGAGTTCCAGGATGTTGAGATTCGCGGCAATGACTCGATTTACATCTTCATCGAGGCTTATCTCGATGAGATGGAGCAGGACGAGCCCGTTTTGCTTGAGGACCGCTTGGAGTTTGTCACCAACGGCGTGAGCCAGAAAGTTTTGCTCACTGCATGGGGTCAGGATGTGGTGCGCATCGTCGGCGACACAATATCCCGAAACACGCGTTTCACTGCCAATAAACCCTATTTGATTTATGACACCCTTTTCGTGGCTGAAAATGCCACGCTCACTATCGATGAGGGAGCAACGCTCCTCTTCCATGATAAGGCGTCAGTGCGTTGTGCAGGCCGTATGCTGGCCAACGGTACGGCCGAGGGGCCTATTACGTTCAGAGGTGACCGTTTGGACCACGTTGTGGGAGAAATCAGTTTCGACATCATGTCGGGGCAATGGGGTGGTGTCATTTTCACGCCGCCCACGATGGGTAACGTCTTGAAGCATGTCATCATGAAGGGCAGTAGCATTGGCATGCACTGCAGCAGCGACTCTAGCGACACCACCCAGTGTGCGCTTAAACTCATCAACTGCGTGTTGACCAATTCGTCATCTACGTGCCTGGTGGCACAGACTTGCTATGTTCAAGCGATTGGTACCGAATTCAGTGATGCCGCCGAGGAGGTGGTTCATTTTGCTGGCGGTAAGATGATGATGAGCCAATGTACCTTTGCTAACTACTACCTGTTCAAATTGCCTAAGTTGCCCATCGTCAATATCTTTGACGTGAAGTATATCGATGGTAGCATTGGCAAAATAAAAGCATATTTCGATAATTGCCTGTTCTACGGGCTTTCTAGCGATATCAACAACGGCGATTTGAGCGATTTCGACGTGTACATGCGTTATTGTATGTTCAGGAGCGATGGCGATGACGACAAGCATTTCATCAACTGTGTATGGAAAGGAGACTCGGCACAATCGCCTTTCCTCACAGTCCGCGAAGACTATTTGTTCGATTACCGTTTGCGCGACGAGAGCGATGCCATTGGTAAGGGAAATCCCGCTTTATGTCCGCCAGAGGCACGGTATGACCGCTACGGCAACGACCGTCTGGCCAGTGGCGCAGTGGATCTGGGTGCTTATGTCTGGATCCCGCAATCCGATGAGTAGTATTTTTACTAGAACGTTTTAAATAATGAAACGACTTTTTATCTTGTCGATGCTCCTTTTAGCATTGACAGGCTGCATGGTTGCTGGCGAGAGTGGCGCAACGCGCACCGGTTTGCCCAAGTATGAGTTCCGTGGTGCATGGATGCACATCATCGGGCAGGAGCAGTATGCCCGCATGACGCCCGACCAAACCCGCCAATACCTCATCAGCCAGCTCGACCTCTTGCAGCGTGCCAATTGCAACGCGATTATCTGGCAGATACGTCCACAGGCCGATGCCGCTTATCAGAGTGAACTCGAACCGTGGAGCCGTTGGCTCACGGGTGAACCCGGCAAAGCTCCTAATCCCGTGTGGGACCCGCTGCAGTTCATGATTGAGCAGAGCCACAAGCGTGGCATGGAACTGCACGCTTGGATCAACCCCTATCGTGTGACCAGCAGTGAGGAAGACAAGCCCGCACCGGGACATATCTACTATGAGCATCCTGAATGGTTCCTCAAGTATGCCGATGGCAAATTGTATTTTGACCCCGGTTTGCCCGAGAGCCGTGACTTCATTGATATGGTGGTCAGGGACATCCTCACTCGATATGACATCGACGCCCTCCACATGGACGACTACTTCTACCCTTATCCAGTCAAGGGTGCCGAATTCCCCGACACGGCTTCTTATGACGCTTATGGCATCGGCTGGGACAAGAACGACTGGCGTCGCCACAATGTCGATCTGCTCATCGAGCAGTTGCACAATACCATCCTTGAGGTCAAGCCATGGGTGCGATTTGGCATCAGTCCCTTTGGCATCTGGCGTAACAAGGCCAGCGACCCTGATGGCAGCGAGACAAACGGTCTGCAGTGCTATGACGCCCTCTATGCCGACTGCTTGAAGTGGACAGCCGAGGGTTGGGTGGACTATATGGTGCCCCAACTCTATTGGGAACTGGAACACAAGGCGGCAAGCGACCTTGTGCTTATGCACTGGTGGAATGACCACGCCAATGGTCGCCACATGTACTACGGCCAGGCACTTAACAATGTGATGACCCATCAGGACATTGCCGACGAGGGCGGAGATACCTCCAATCCCACGCAGCTTGACCACAAGATGCGCCTGCAGCGTGCAATGGACAACGTGCAAGGCGTGACTTGGTGGCCTGGCTACACAATTACCAGCAACTTCAATGGAGTGCTCGACTCATTGGCCAATCACCAGACCAAGCATCCTGCTCTCATCCCCGCCTATACATGGCTGGATGATAAAGCTCCCCATGCCGTCCATGATGTCAATGTCAAGAAAGTGAACGGCAAGAAGTGTCTCACATGGCGTGCCCACAATACCGATGACTCCTTGCAACAAACTGTGCGCTACGTCATTTACCGTTTCCCAAAAGGTAAGAAAGGTTCATTGGATAATCCTGAAAATATCCTCGCCATCACTGGCGAGAGCACTTTTGTCCTTCCTGATGGCGACAAGGGCAAGTGGCAGTATGCCGTGACTGCCCTTGACCGCTGCTGGAACGAGAGCGAGCCATCCTGGAAGTAACCCAAGCCCTCTCTCTTTAACAATTGGCACCCGCCTCCCTTTTTTGGTTAGGGAGGCGGGTGCTGTAATGTATATCTCTCTGGTCTTTTGCTCTTTGTTCAAACGTCGCTCATTTGTCTTAGAACAGATGAGCGATGTTTTCGGTTATCATCTTAACGCTCATGGCCAGCAGAATAATTCCAAAGAATTTTCGAGAGAACATCATGCCGCCCTGGCCTAGCAGTTTTTCGATTTTGCCTGTGCTCTTGATAACCAGGAACACCCATGCCATATTGATAGCAAGACCGATAAAAATGTTCACGTCGTCGTACATGGCCTTCAATGAGATTAATGTCGTCAGCACACCGGCACCTGCAATGAGCGGGAACACCATCGGCACCATCGTGGCCCCCTTGTCGGGCGTGTTGTTCTTGAAGATCTCCACATCAAGGATCATCTCCAGTGCCATCAGGAACATCAGGAAACCTCCCGCTGTAGCAAATGAGTGGATATCGCAATTGAAGATGCGCAGCAACCAGTGGCCGCCATAGTAGAATCCCACCATCAGCAGCGTGGAGTAGATCGTCGCCTTGGTGGCATCCACGTGGCGGCCTTTCTCTCTTAACTGTAAAATGATAGGTATTGAACCCACAATGTCAATAATACTGAGTAATACCAGTGTAGCGCTTAATATTTGGGTAAAATTGATCGTTCCCATAATCTTACTTTTTAGAGTTCACAAAATTACTCATTTTCCTCATATCCCGTGCTTAAATTCATCTAAAATCTCACTTTTTGACATCATTTTAAGAACCATGAAATCCAGAAGACCTCCAAATGACCTTTTGTTTTATAAATAATTGAAAAATAATTGATTAGAGAAAGAATAACTTGCCATCATCACTTCTGTCACATAAAAGCGGCTGATTTGTTCCTCAGGTAAATCAGCCGCTTTTATATGGCTTGCTCTTGGCCACTTATAAATAATATTATGATATCTGAATCAAATCAGTTGCCTCCGTTATGTGGTCTGTTCCATCTTGTGCAAGAAGGGCTGCAGGAATTCGTCTAGGTTATTGACGTGAAGCTTGTGGGCTATCTGTATTTTTTTGTTTGAAACGGTGCGCAGGTTGGTGTAGTGCATGCACATCATGATGACCGTCCTCGAGAACCCGTGGCACATCAGGGCAATCATGTTGATCTCATCGTCACGCAGGGAGCCGCCGGCTCTCTCTTGGGCCTTGACCAGCACGTTATCATACAGTTCATTGGCCAGCGACTGAAGATTGTCCCAGTAAGAGGCGCCCACCTCATCGGGCCCACGCATGGTCATCAATGAGTTAAAGCGCTTGGCAAAAGTCGTTTCATTGCACTCGTAGGACCATTGCAGCAGTTGGTGGACTACTTGTATCTGGCTGTCAACAATAGACTTGAGTTCGCTGGATTGGTGCTCAGTACTCTCTCGTTCATTGAGCAGGGTGCGCATCTGCTGTAAGCTTGTGATGGACTGGTCCAGGTCGGCCTTTTGCAGTTCATATTCTGTCTGCTGGATTTTCAGGCGGTTGCGGTATCTCCACACCAGGAAGGCCAGCCCTCCTGCAGCCAGCACCAGCACCAGCAGCACTCCCCTGAACCGGGAATTCAACATGGCATTCTCAAGTTCAGCCTTCTGGCTGTCATATTTCTTCTCGGCATCCATCAGCCGTTCAGTCATGCTGCTCATCGTCACTGAATCGGCCAAATTATGGGTAAGAGTGAGATACTTCATGGCCTCTTCCAGTTTGTGCTCATGACGTGACATGTCGGCCAGCAACTGGTAGTGCATGATGCTGTCGGCCACCGTCGCCATGGCTGGGGCATGATCTAGGTAATAGCGGGCTGAGTCGATTCGGCCCAGGTGCAGATAGGCTGATGCAGCGGTGTAGTGAATCCTGGGGTGCAGTTTGAGCTTGCCGCTCCAGGCAATAGCCTCAACGGCATCATCTTTGGCTCCCTGATAGTTGCCATGTGCTGCACGGTACTCGGCTCGGCTGAACAGGTTTGCCACCACGTATTTTGGCTCAATCTCATGTATGGACAGGTCAATGGCGGCGTTAATGTAGTTCATGGCACTGTCCTGCTTTTCCTTATTAATGCGGTACAGGCCACCAAGTTCGCTCAGGCAAATGATTTGGTGGTGCTTGTCGTCGATTTTCCGGAACAGTTCCAGTGCCTCACGGTATTTCTCTGCTCCTACAGTTTTTGCTCCAACGATTTGACTTTGGTACAGCTCACCTATCATCATCTTGGCCATAGCTTGGTTCTTGATGTCATCGTCGGCGGCGACATCCTCAGCTTTGCGCAGGCTGGCGATAGCCTTGTCCAAATGGCCCAACTGCTCGTTGACGCATCCTTGATAGAGTAGGGCACGTGCGTGCTTTTCCTTGTCACCATGAACTTGGAAGTAGCGCACGGCCTCATTGATGTTGATGCTGTCGCTGGTCGTGGCTATGTTGCAGGCCGTGTTGGCCTGGGTAGTCAAAAGTGTCAGATACGCTTTGTCATGATGATTAAAAGAGGAGGTGTTGATCATCTGGAGCATCTGCATCGCATCTTCATTCCAGTTGTCTGCCAGCAGCGAGTCCACAGCGACTAGCTGACTGTCGTCGGCAGGCTTCCCGCATCCTCCCATCAACAAGAGTAAAAACGTCAGCCCTGTGATGACTGAAAAATTTAATTTATTTGTTAGGGTTGCTTTCATTATCCTTAATGTCGTTAGAAAATGGTCAGAGGCATTTATCACTGCAAAAATAAGCCTTTTTTTTGAGGAATTCTTTACGCTAAACGACAAATTACACCCGAATGACCTTTTTTGTTCTTAAGTAACTGACAATAAACATGAAACGATTGTTGAAATGACCATCAATTGTCAGCCATTTAGTTCATATTAAGAAATGGCTATAACTGTGCAACCGTGAAATACAACATGCAATCAAGATGATGAAACAGGTACATGCTGCCAGTCATATTCAAACCAGATGGTGTTAAAAAGGGGCAGTATATAATGACCACCCGAAGGATGATAGAGGCAAAATGGTATATAACGAAGAAGATGTGCATATTGATACTTATTTCTAAGTGAGTCCTTATCACTCGAATTCTAAAAACTGGTTATCGGTTTTGCCGATTGCCAGTTTTTCATTACCTTTGCCGTTTGAATTTAATTCTGAACAGAAATAAACATTATTATAACCAAAACAATGAGCGAAAAAGACAAGACTTTAGCAACCAAATACGACCCTAAAGAGGTCGAGGACAAGTGGTATAAGTACTGGGAATCGCACGACCTGTTCAAGAGCGTTCCCGATGAGCGCGAGCCCTATTGCATCGTCATTCCGCCACCCAATGTGACGGGTGTGCTGCACATGGGACACATGCTCAACAACACTATTCAGGACATCCTCATCCGCCGTGCGCGCATGGAGGGCAAGAATGCCCTATGGGTGCCTGGCACCGACCATGCGTCGATTGCCACCGAGGCCAAGGTTGTAAAGCGCCTTGCCGAGCAGGGAATCCGCAAGCGTGACCTCACACGTGATGAGTTCCTGAAGCACGCTTGGGACTGGACCCACGAGCACGGCGGCATCATCCTGCAGCAATTGCGCAAGCTGGGTGCCTCCTGTGACTGGAGCCGCACGGCCTTCACGATGGACGAGACACGCAGCAAGAGTGTGTTGAAGGTCTTTGTCGATCTCTATGACAAGGGCTACATCTATCGTGGCCTGCGCATGGTGAACTGGGACCCCAAGGCCCAGACAGCCTTGAGCAACGAGGAGGTGATCTACCACGAGGAGAAGGGTCACCTGTATTACCTCAAGTATTATGTGGACGGCCTGCAGACCCTTGATAACGAGGAGCAACTGCGTGCCGAGGGCAACATCATCCACAAGGACGAGAAAGGTTACTATGCTGTTGTGGCCACCACGCGTCCCGAGACCATCATGGGCGATACAGCCATGTGTATCAACCCCAAGGATCCCAAGAACCAGTGGCTCAAGGACCGCAAGGTCATCGTGCCCCTGGTGAACCGCGTTATCAACGTGATTGAGGACCGCTATGTCGAGATCGAATTCGGAACGGGCTGTTTGAAGGTCACTCCTGCTCACGACCCCAACGACTATATCTTGGGTAAAACCCACAACCTGGAGACCATCGATATCTTCAACGCCGACGCCACCATCAGCGAGCAGTCGCCGCTCTATGTCGGCATGGACCGCATGGATTGCCGCAAGCAGATTGTTGAGGACCTCAAGGCCGCTGGCCTGCTGGAGAAAATCGAGGACTACGAGAACAAGGTGGGCTACAGCGAGCGCAACAGCGACACCGCCGTCGAGCCCCGCCTGTGCATGCAGTGGTTCTTGAAGATGAGGCATTTTGCCGACATCGCCCTGCCTTGCGTGATGAATGATGAACTCAAGTTCTATCCTCCCAAGTACAAGAACACTTATAAGGCTTGGCTCGAGGACATTCAGGATTGGTGCATCTCACGCCAGTTGTGGTGGGGTCACCGCATCCCGGCCTACTTCCTGCCCACCGACGACGAGGAAAAAGAGGTCTATGTAGTTGCCTTGAACGAGGAAGAGGCACTTGAGAAGGCCCGCAAGATTCCCGGCTACGAGAATATCGAAGCCGGCCAGCTGCGTCATGATGAGGACGCCCTCGACACATGGTTCAGTTCGTGGTTGTGGCCCATCTCGCTGTTTGATGGCATCAACAACCCCGGCAACGAGGAAATCAAGTACTATTATCCCACCAATGACCTGGTGACCGCTCCTGATATCATCTTCTTCTGGGTGGCTCGCATGATCATGTCGGGATATGAGTACATGGGCGATATGCCTTTCCGCAACGTCTATTTCACGGGCGTCGTACGCGACAAGTTGGGCCGCAAGATGTCCAAGTCGCTCGGCAACTCTCCCGACCCGTTGATGCTTATCGATAAGTTCGGCGCTGATGGCGTGCGCATGGGCCTGATGCTTGCCGCTCCCGCCGGTAACGACATCCTCTACGATGATGCCCTCTGTGAGCAGGGACGCAACTTTAACAACAAGATCTGGAATGCCTTCCGCCTTGTTAAGGGTTGGGAGGTAGCTGATGTGGAGCAACCTGAGGCAAGCCGCCAGGCAGTGCTGTGGTTCCGTCATACCCTCAATGATGCCCTGGCAACGGTGAAAGACCACTTCACGAAGTTCCGCTTGAGCGATGCCATGATGGTACTCTACCGCCTCTTCTGGGAAGAGTTCTCGGCTTGGTATCTTGAGGCTGTAAAGCCCGCTTATGGTCAACCGATGGATAGGGCCACGATGACAGCAACGCTCGAATTTTTCGACATGCTGTTGCGCTTGTTGCATCCGTTCATGCCGTTCATCACCGAGGAGCTGTGGCAGCACCTCGATGAGCGCAGCGAGGGTGAGAGCATCATGTATGCCCGCATTCCCGAGCCCGAGCAGGCCGACCAGGCCTTGCTCAAGGCCATGACCGATGTCAAGGAAATCGTTGGTGGAGTGCGCAATGTGCGCAAGCAGAAGAACCTGCCCAACAAGGAACAACTCACCCTGCAAGCCGTTGGTGGCTTGAATAACCCGTTTGAGGCTATCATCATCAAGCTCGCTGGCCTGGACAAGGTTGAGGCTGTGGGCGAGAAGGATGCTACGGCAGCCGCATTCATGGTAGGCACTGCTGAGTTTGCCGTTCCCGTGGCTGGCAGTATCGATGTTGAAGAGGAGATCAAGAAACTCGAGGCTGACCTTGAATACACCCGTGGCTTCCTTGCCAGTGTGGATAAGAAGTTAAGCAACGAGCGCTTCGTTGCCAACGCTCCCGAGGCTGTTGTCGCCAACGAGCGTAAGAAGAAAGCCGATGCCGAGAGCAAGATTGCTACCATGGAGCAAGCCCTCAAGGCCTTGAAAAAGTAAATTCCCTGTGCCGTGGTATTGTCACGGCCATTTAAACTGAAGATCATGGAGAATTCAATTTTGAAACCAGGCATTCCTGTGGCTTTGTGCAGCGATCATGCTGGTTATCAGACCAAGGAGGTCATCAAGCAGTGGCTTGATAAACAAGGTATTGCCTATAAGGACTTCGGGACTAACAATGAAGAGAGTTGTGACTATCCTGATTTTGCCCACCCTTGTGCTGCCGCTGTTGAGCAGGGCGAGTGCTATCCAGGCATCGCCGTGTGTGGCAGTGGTGAGGGCATCAACATCACCCTCAACAAGCATCAGGGCGTTCGTTCGGCTCTGTGTTGGCGCCTTGCGGTAGCCCGTCTGGCGCGTCAACACAACGACGCCAACGTCATCGCAATGCCCGGTCGTTTTGTCACCCCCGAGGAGGCCATCATGATGGTTGCCGCTTTCTTGACAACCCCCTACGAGGGCGGTCGTCATCAGCGTCGCATCGACAAGATCCCCGTCAAGTGATAAAGCTACTGTTAGTGTGATATATTAAGAGGGGTAACGCCAACGCGTTACCCCTCTTTTATCAATAGCTTACTTTGTTTGAATCGTTAAGCTTTATGGCCCAGGATGATGTTGACGACGGCATTGATGTCAGTGACATTCACCTCGTTGTCCTTGTTCACGTCGGCACGGCGGAGCGTGTTTTCATCGACCGGGTTGCCCAGGATGATGTTAATCAAGATGTTAATATCAACGATGTTAACCTCATGATCGCCATTCACATCACCAACCAGTTCCTCTTCCTCCTGAACGAGGCTGTACAAGGCGATATCATCGATGTTAACTCGCATACCCGAATGCTGGACGATGCGGAAGCGTATGCTGCTTGAAACGATAATATCCATGGTGATGTGCTGCAAAGCTCCTCTTGTGAAGGTGAAACTGCCCAGGTCGTTCCACGAGAAGCCATGGTCGGTGCTGTATTCTACACTAAGCGTGGCGTCACCGTCGCTGCCATAGCATGCAGCCCAGAAGCCGATGCCGCTGACTCCACCCTCAAAGTCCTCGGCCATAGCGATGGAACTGCTGCTGGTCTTGCCCAAGCGACAAGAGAGTTCACCATTGCTCAGATTGTCGCTCCAGATGCCGGCATCAGTGAAATTCCACGTCCATGTGTGGCCTTGAACGACCTTGTTCCAATAGCCGCCGGTTGAGCAGCCTTCCCAGTCTTCGACGGTGCTCTCAGGCTCGGGTTCGGGCTCTTTCTCGCAAGAAGCGGTAACTGTGAAGATGGTGGATACCTCGCCGCTGCTCAGTGTGATGTGATTCTCATAGAAGCCAATATCCTCGCCATTGAAGGTGACGGTCAAAGTCGTGCCATTGTTGACATCACTGGCGTTGAATGTTGTCGTGTTGACACTGAAGTAGGCACTATTGCTTATCGACAGGGTGATATCTTCAGTCAGGGCCTTTCCCTTGACTGTGATGTCCATTGAGATGGACTTGCCCTCATAGGTAGCCCCCATGTCAATTACTGAGCCATTAACGGGCTCGATGAGGGCTGGGGAGATAGTTCCGCCATCAGGCCATTCCTGTCCCTGCTTGTCGCCCCAGATGTATTCGGCCAGTTCGGGGTGGTCGATATAGGGATTGCGATTACCCTGGAGTAGGAAGACGGCGTCGTTGCGTTTGATTTCTTTCTCGCTGACAGGGTCCATGCGGGTCCACTCCATCAGCATATTGATTGACCAGTTCGAGAAAGCCTTATACCCGTTGGTGAAGTCGAGTTGGGCAGTCTTGCCCCTTGGCCATGAGGGCAACTCGTTCATGTAGCAGGTAACCATGTAGAAATAGGTGCGTGCAAAATCTCCCTTGTATTCGTCATCGGGCTCAAAGACCATGCCGGTGTAACCAGGATAGGTGCTGTAACCCAGTTTTCCCTTGGCCGAATATTGCCCCGTTGTGATGCGGTCGCCGTTTGCGCACACACCGAACGGATAATTGCCGCGTTGCTGATTGATGCAGACATCGGTCGGGTAGAGGTGATGGATGTCGGTGTACATGGGGTAGGCATCATCAAACCAGCTCTTTGGGAACGAGTGCTCTCGGTTGTATCCTGAACCGATGTAGTTGGCCGACGTTCCGTGGTCGGCGGGCAGGTAGCGGTAGTCGCTATACATATCGATGATGTATCCATCAGCATCAGTGTCCGTCGTCTTGAAAGCATCCCACACCTTGCTGTAACTCAACTGAGTGTGGTTATAGATGATGTTTCTCAAGGCGGTCATTAGATTCTTGTCGGCGTTGCCTTCGGCGCTGTTGTAGTAGTTGGCTGGTGCCGAGGCAAGCAACGACTGAACGGCCAGGAAGAGAACCGTTACTGAAAGTGCTAATCTGTTGTTCATGACATTGTCGGGTTATTTGGGTTGTTCTTTCTTGTTCTTCGCGTCGGTGTTGCGTTGCTTGCGCACCTGGCCAGCAAGCTGGCCACAGGCGGCCGCGATGTCCTCGCCACGGCTGCGTCGGATGGTGCATGTGATGCCCTTGCTGTTGAGGTAATCACGGAAGTAGGCCATGCGCTCGTCACTGCTAGTGCGCAGCTTCTCAATGCCGGGAATGGGATGGAAACGGATGAGGTTCACGCGCACGTGCTCATTTGGGAGAAGTTCGCGCAGCTTCTCGGCGTGCTGGATGTCGTCGTTGAACCACTGCCAGCAGATGTATTCCACCGACAGGCGGCGCTGGTGGGCAAAGTCGTAGTCGCTCAGCACATCCATGACACGGTCAATGGGTGAGATGCGCTCAATAGGCATCATCGACGAACGCTCCTCTTGTATGGCATTATGTACGCTCACAGCGATGTGTACACTGGTCTGTTCACACAAGATTTTCAGCTCAGGCAGTTTGCCCACTGTCGAAACCGTCACGCGCTTGGGGCTCCATGCCAGTCCCCACGGCTCGGTGAGGATAGCAATGACGCGCATCACCTCGTCCAGGTTGTCGAGCGGCTCGCCCATGCCCATGAACACGACGTTGGTCAGCTTGTCGCTGTCGGGGATGCTGAGCACTTGGTTGATGATTTGGTTTGCCGTCAGGTTACCGTGGAAGCCCTGCTTGCCCGTCATGCAGAAGTAGCAGTTCATGCGGCAACCTTTCTGTGACGAAATGCACAGCGTGGCGCGGTCTTCTTCGGGAATATACACCGACTCGACTGCACGCTTGTCGCCCACGTCAAACAGGTATTTCACCGTGCCGTCCTCACTGGTTGCGGCTTTACTGGGTGGGTAAAGGCCCACGCAGTAGCGGCTCTCCAGCAACTCTCGGTTGGCCTTCGAGATGTTGAGCATCTGCTCAAAGTCGTTTACTCGCTTTTGGTAAATCCACTGTGCCAACTGTTTGGCCACAAACCGCGGCATACCCAGTGCATTCACCGCATCCTGCATCTCCTGAAGGGTCATGCCCGCCATCGGCTGCAATATCTTGTCGTTGCTCATGTCTCTATAAGATTTAAATGTTTGTTCAAACTGCAAAGTTAGTGAAAATAGTTGATAGTGAATCGTTTTTTTTGTTCATTCCCAACAATAATGGTTATGAGCCTCAAATCCTGTGAGTTGATTTAATAGACAAAACCGGATTAAGGATTTACCTCAATGCCGAGCATCTGTTTTAGATGAGTCTCGAGGATATGGAATCCCGGGTCGATCATTCCGCAGTGCCCATGGCCGTCAATCTCATAGAGATAGGTCTGTTGGTGCCCGGCAAGTTTCATCATGCGGGCCAGGTACTGGTTCTCGTCATAACGGCCGTAGAGTTCCAGTTCCCTGTCACCACAGATCAACACCAATGGCGGGCAATCGCCGCGCACCCAATACAGCGGTGCATACTCGTCGATGGTGGCCTGCAGGGGCGGAATGCCCTGCATCTTGCGCACGTTGTAATGGGTGATGGCCTGTCCGCTGAACGGGACATACATCATGACACTGTCAGCATCAACACCATAGGCTGCTAACCAATGCTTGTCCAAGCACAGCATCATAGAGATGTAGCCGCCTGCCGAGTGGCCTGACACGATGATTTTGTGCGGGTCACCACCATACTCAGTGATGTGCCTGAACACCCAAGCCACGGCCTCGGCAACATCATCAAGCGTTTCCTTGACGGAAACTTGTGGCAATAGCCTGTAGTTTACCCCTACAACCACGATGTCCTTTTCCATGAGTTGCACGGGAATCTCCTTGTTGCCAACTTCCAGGCCGCCACCATGGAACCACACTACAACCGGGCATCCAGTCACACTCTTGGGATGATACACATCAAGTTTCAGCCGCTCCAGGGAGTAGGCATCGGTCTTATGGGTGTAGGGTATGTCATTAACCTGCCTGTAGCCTTGCGCAAGCGCACCCGCACACCAGGCTGTGAGGATAAGCAATACTAAAATTCTGGTTGTTCTTTTCATAAATCGTAAATCAATGTTTAATATGTCCTGTGAGCGCTGCAAGTCTCGTGAGAAGCAAAAAAGACAAGAAGGATAATTTATTTTACTGGTAATCAATACATTGAATCAGTTACCCTTCTTGTCTTTAAATCAGAAAACTTAGCGCCGCAGGCCAAACAACGCGAAAGCCAATCTATTAACTTTTATCTGTTAACTATTAACTCGGCCACTGGCCGCCCAACACGTAGTCGATCAACGCGGTCACATCGCTGATGTTCACGCTGCCGTCCTGGTTGCAGTCGGCAGCTGTACTTGCCGTGCCGCCGCCCAGCACCAAATCGATTAGGGCAGTCACATCGCTGATGTTCACGCTGCCGTCGTCGTTCACGTCGCCACGAATGATATCAGCTGGCTTTTCGATGATGTTAGCAAACAGCTTCCATGTGTTGGCGGCCTGATAAGTCGCCTTGCTGCCGGCGGGAACAATCAGCAATGAGCTCTGGAAGTGGATGGGATCAAACGGCCTTGAGACGTTGGAACCGAAACCAGTCACCTCGCAAACTGGAGGAGTGGTAGCCTCGCACTCGATGGTGATCAGGCGGCTGTCGTTGTAGAACGCCCTCGCACCAAGGGCCTCGAGCGTCGATGGCAGCAACACTTTGGTCATTGCGGTGCAGTTGCTGAAGGCATTGCCCTCGATGGTCTTCAATCCTCTGGACATATTAATGTCGGTGAGAGCAGTGCAGTTTGCAAAAGCGTAGCCGTGGATCGTAGTGACGGTGATGGGAACATTCACTGTCTTGACGATGCTGCCGCGGAAGGCGTGGGGTCCAATAATCGTGGTGCCAGTGGGTACTGTGTAGATTGTGGACTTGCCACCCGGGAAGATGTTCAACGTGGTGGGGGCAGTTCCTTTTCCGCTGAACACCACACCATTCACGACCTTATAGGGCGCATTACTCAACTGACTTTGCCTAGTGAAGGCTGTCAGCGAGGTACAGAAGGCGAAGGGGGCTTCGCCGATGCTGGTGATGCTGACGGGGAACACAGCTGTGGTGATGCCCGAGCAGTAGGCAAACGAGTAGTCGCCCAGTGTCGTTAGACCCTCTTTGAGCACTAAGTTGCCTGTGAGGCCGGAGCAATGGTAGAAAGCATAGTCACCGATATCGGTGATACTGTTCGGGAAGGAAACACTCTGCAGGTTGGTACACTGGTCGAATGCATGATTACCGATGGCTACTATAGCGTAGTTGACACCTGCCAGCGTCTCGCTTGAGGGGATGCTCACGCTGGTCATGGCTTTGTAGCTGTTTTCGTTCTCGCGGACGAGCATGGCCTGGTTGGTACCCGTGATTTCATAGAAGAAATTACCGCGCTTAAAGTCATAGCTCATGCCCACGATGTTGGCAAACTGGCCCCATCCTGCATCGGCTTGATAGGCTTCAACCGAGTTCTTGGGCACGGTGACGGTGACGTTGGCATACTGCTCGGCTGTCATCTGCGTCATCTGGAGGGGCGGCACGATAGCCAGGCAAGTGATGGCCGTCAACCCCGTGGCCATGTTGTTGAAGAAGGCCTGATAAACGTTTGTGACGGTGGCGGGAATGGTCAAGCTGGTCAAATTCCTTGCGGCAGTGAAAGCATTGGGCACGAGTGAGGTTACCGTATAGATCGTGCCGGCATAGGTCACTGTTTCGGGAATGACCACATTACCGATATAGCTTTCTTCGGCATTATTCTTCCTGCTGACACCGACTTGATTGTCAGCGGTTGACGTGATTTTGTAATAGATACCATCGACCACAAAGTCGTAATCCATCAAACTGTTAATATTGGTGAAGTTCTGCCAATAGGGAGCTGATAAGTAAGCACTCCTAACGTGATAGTTAGGCACATACAGCACGCCAGAGTATGTGTTGCTGTCAAATGTGTTAGATGCCAGAGTAGGCGGTGTCGTCGCATTGCTGTAGATGGTGTTTAATGACGAGCAGCCGTTGAAAGCCATACCACCGATACTGGTAACCCCGGTACCGATGTTCAACGTCCGCAGGTTAGTGCACTCCTTGAAGGCCCCAACGCCCACACTGGTGACGTTGTCGTGAAGCGTGACACTGGTAATCGAGGTGCAACCCACCATGGCATACTGCTTGATCTGGGTGATGCTGCTGCTGGGTATCGTCAGGTTGCTGACCGTCGAGTTGTTCAAGGTCAACACGTGGGCCTGCTTCAGGGGGTTGGCCGTCTCGTTGGCAAACTGGATGCCCAGCCATGCTGCCAGGTTCGTGATGTTCACCTTAGTGAGTCCAGAACAGTTGTTGAAAGCCTGTGAGCCGATGAAATTGACGCTTGACGGGATTGTGATCTGCGTGAGTGACGAGCAACGATAGAAAGCGTTGTATTCAATCCTGGTGATGGTACTCGGGAGTGTGACACTGGACAAGGAATTGCCATAAAACGCCTCACCACAGACACTGGTGACACTGTAGGTGATGCCATCGTTAATGCATTGTGAGGGAACAGTGACGTTACCAGTATAGGTGTTGGAACCCGGGAATTCATAGGCAACACCCACGGTGTTGCTGCCAGTGTAGCGATAGTAGATGTTGTTGTACTTGAAGTCATAGCCCAACCTCGTGACCGTTGTGAAATTACTCCAGTAGGTAGCGCTGGTATAGGCGTCATAGGACGAGTAGAGCATGCGCAGGTTGGCGGAGGTGAAGCCCGAGTTGTTGCGGAAGGTGTAATAGGATATCGCTGGAGGAGTGGGGGCGTAGCTCGTCACCGTCCGCAGTGCGTTGCACTCCATGAAACACCACTCGCCCAGCGAGGTACAGCCCTTGCCGATGTTGACAGTAGTCAACCCCGAGCAGTTGGTGAAGGCCGCGGCTCCCACTGTGGTAACATTGTCGGGAATAGTGATGGTCGTCAGCCCGTAGCAGTTGCTGAAGGCATAGTTGCCAATTTTGGTCAACGACTCGGGGAATACAATCGACGTGAGTCCTGAAGTGACAAACGCATTGTTGCCAATCTCGGTCAACATGCTGTTGCTGTTGAACGACACACTCGTCAGGTTGGGGCAGTTGGCAAAGGCAAACTCACCGATGAGGCCCACCGTCTCGGGCACGTAGACACTGTACAGCTCTGGGCAGTCGCGGAAGGCGTTGCTGGCCACCTCGGTGACGGTGTAGCCGTGGTAGTCATAGACGACCGACTTGGGTATCGTGACGTGGCCTCGGTAGGAGTTGAAACTTGCATCCTTGGCACACACGGCAACTGTGTTGGGGCCTGTCTGGCAGTAATAGATTCCGTCCTTCTCAAACGTGTAGTAGGATAAAGCGCTGATTCTCGAGAAGTTGCTCCATCCCGGCGCGGCTTGGTATTTTTCCTTAGACACCGAGTTGGGAACCAGCAGGTAGGCATTGCTGTAGGTCGTGTTGGTAAACACATTCATGCCCAGCGTGGGCGGCTCAACTGCCTGACTATAAATGTAGGAGATGTTGTTGCAATCGGTGAAAGCCACGCTCCCGATAGACGTCAGTGTCGTGGGCAGACTGACAACGCCCAGACTGGAGCACTGTTCAAAGGCGTTGGTGCCAATCCAAGTGACATTCTCGGGAATCTCGATTTCCGACAAGCTGGTGCAACGGATAAAGGCCAGGTCGCCCACATAGTTTAATGACGTGGGCAGGGAAACGGAGGTCAGACCAGAGCATTCGCCGAAGGCTTTATAGCCGATGCCTCTCACTGTCCAAGACTGGATACCCGATCTAGCCAACAAGGGAACTGTGACGCTGCCGCTGTAGTCCGCCGAGTTGATGTTGGCATAGGCCACCTCAACAGTGCTGTTGGTTAACTGGGTGTAATAAATACCATCGAGATACATGTCATAGGCACTCGCACTCATAGAGCACGTTAAGCAGGCCATCATGATGGCCACAAACCTGAAAAAGTAACTTCTGTGTCTCATAATCATCTATATTTAGGGGTTAGAATAATCAATAATAGCATCTTACTTGCAAATATAGTAGAATATAATGAAAATTTGTAATAAAGTGTCAATTATTTTTTATAAATAGTGTGAATAATGAAGTTTTTGCAAAAAAAAGAGCGGGCGCATCCCTAATGGGGACACGCCTGCTCCTGCTCATTTGGTTGTTATTTTATTTCATGTAGGTGTAGCGGTAGTCGGTCGGTGACACGAGAGTCTCCTTGATCACGCGCGGGATGATCCAGCGGATGAGGTTGAACTCGCCACCTGCCTTGTCGTTGGTACCGCTGGCACGGGCACCACCGAAGGGCTGCATACCCACAACGGCACCAGTCGGCTTGTCGTTGATGTAGAAGTTACCGGCTGCATAGCTCAGTTTCTCGGTCAATTTCTCCACCGCGAGGCGGTCACGGCCCCAAACAGCGCCGGTCAGACCGTAGGGTGAAGTCTCGTCACACAGGGTGGCAGTCTCGTCAACCTTGTCGTCGTCATAGGGGTAAACTGTCAGCACGGGGCCGAAGATCTCCTCTTCCATCGACTTGAAGCGCGGGTTGGTGGTCTCGATCACGGTGGGCTCAACAAACCAGCCTTTCTTCTTGTCGCACTTGCCACCGATGACGATCTTGGCATCGTCGGCCTCCTTGGCGAAGTCGATGTAGCTCTTGCACTTGTCGAACGAAGCCTCGTCGATCACGGCGTTGATGAAGTTCATGGGATCCTTCACGTCACCCATCTTCACCTCCTTGCACATGGCCTTGATGTCTTTCAGCACGTCGGGCCACAAGCTCTTGGGGATGTACATGCGCGAAGCGGCCGAGCACTTCTGGCCCTGGAACTCAAACGCACCACAGAATGCTGCGGTAGCCACAGCCTTCTTGTCGGCACTGGGATGAACAAAGATGAAGTCCTTGCCACCGGTCTCACCCACGAGACGGGGATAGGAGATATACTTGTCCACATTCATGCTGGCCTGCTTCCACAGCGACTTGAACGTAGCGGTGCTGCCGGTGAAGTGGATGCCGCTGAAGTACTTGCTGTCGGTAGCAACCTCGCCGATGAGGGCGCCGCTACCGGGCAGGAAGTTGATTACGCCGTCGGGCAGACCGGCCTCCTTGTAGAGCTGCATCAGATAGTAGTTGCTCAGCAGAGCGGTGGTTGAAGGCTTCCACAGGGCCACGTTACCCATGAGCACGGGAGTCATGCACAGGTTGCTGGCGATAGAGGTGAAGTTAAACGGGGTAACAGCCAGGATAAAGCCCTCCAGGGGACGATACTCGGTGTGGTTCAGTTGGCCCACGCCGTCCTTGGGCTGCATGCCGTAGATCTTGCTGGCATAGTGCACGTTGTAGCGGAAGAAGTCTATGGTTTCGCAAGCCGAGTCGATTTCGGCCTGGTAGAAGTTCTTGCTCTGGCCCAGCATCGTGGCTGCGTTCATGATGGGGCGGTATTTGGTGGCCAGCAACTCGGCCATCTTCATGACGATGGCGGCGCGGGTGGTCCACGGTGTGCGGCTCCACTCTTTCCACGCCTTCATGGCGGCGTCGATGGCCATATTGATTTCTTTCTTGGTCACCTTGTGGTAGGTGGCGAGCACGTGCTTGTGATCGTGAGGGCAGGTAACGGTACCCGTGTCACCGGTGCGGATTTCCTTGCCGCCGATGATGATGGGGATATCGACTACGAGTTTGCTCTGGCGCTCGAGTTCAGCCTCGAGGGCTACGCGCTCGGGAGAACCGGGCATATAGGCCTTCACCGGCTCATTGGCGGGAAGGGGAAAATTGATAACAGCGTTATTCATTTTGTTTATTGCGGATTATAATTTGGTGTATGATTGTTATTATTGTTAATATAGCAGATTGGTTGGGCACCGACATGGGTGCTCAACCAATCCTGTAATGACTGTGGGTTATCCGAACATCTGCTCGAAGGTCTTCTTGATGATAGCGATTGCCTCCATGAGCTCGTCCTTGGTGATGCACAAGGGGGGAGCGAAGCGGATGATATGGTCGTGGGTCGGCTTGGCCAGCAGGCCGTTGTCGCGCAGCTTCAGGCAGATGTCCCAAGCGGTCTTGCCCTCGACGGGCTTGGTAACGATGGCGTTCAACAGACCGCGGCCACGCACTTGAACGATGAATGGCGAGTTGATCTTCTCAATTTCCTCGCGGAAGATTTTACCCATCTTCTCGGCATTTTGAACGAGTTTCTCGTCCTTAACCACCTTCAAGGCCTCGACAGCGACACGGGCTGCCAGCGGAAAACCGCCGAAGGTTGAGCCGTGCTCACCGGGCTTCACGTTGAGCATGATGTCGTCATCGGCCAAGCAAGCCGAAACGGGCAGCACGCCACCGCCCAGGGCCTTGCCCAGGATCACGATGTCAGGACGGATGCCGTCGTGCTGCGAGCACAGCATCTTACCCGTGCGGGCGATACCGGTCTGCACCTCGTCGGCGATGAACAGCACGTTGTGCTCGTGGCACAGGTCGAAGCATTTTTTCAGGTAGCCGTCGTCGGGAACGAACACACCAGCCTCACCCTGGATGGGCTCAGCGATGAAGGCGGCAACCTCGTTGCCGTGTTTCTCGAGCGCCTTCTTCAGTGCCTCGGGATCGTTATAGGGGATGCGGATGAAACCAGGGGTCAGGGGACCATAATCAGCATAGCTGCTGGGATCGTCACTCATAGTGATGACGGTCACGGTGCGGCCATGGAAGTTGCCCTCGCAGCAGATGATCTTCACCTTGTCGTTGGGTATGCCCTTCTTGGCAACACCCCAGCGGCGGGCCAGCTTCAGGGCGGTCTCAACGCCCTCAGCACCAGTGTTCATCGGCAGAACCTTGTCATAGCCAAAGTAGGAATGCATGAATTTCTCATACTCGCAGAAGGCCTCATTATAGAATGCGCGTGAGGTCAGGCACAGTTTGTTGGTCTGGTCCTTCAATGCCTTGACGATGCGAGGATGGCAGTGACCCTGGTTAACAGCACTGTAGGCCGACAGGAAGTCGAAGTACTTCTTGCCCTCAACATCCCAAACATAGATGCCCTTGCCTTTCTTCAAAACAACGGGTAGGGGATGGTAGTTGTGGGCGCCGTAGCGCTCCTCCATTTGGATGTAACTCTTGGTCTTTGCGCCCAGAGGATTGGGCTTACTCATGTCCTTGCTAGTAGCTTTAGCAGATGGTTTTTTCATTGATTCAGTTGTTTAATGATAATGTTAATGTTAAAGAAAATTGATGTTGCAAATATAACGTATTTTTATTGACCGCCTGTTGGTTTTACATAATTTAACGCAATGTCTATCTTGGGTTACTATTCAGTCAACCACCTGTGGCAATACCTCACGTTAAGCCGCTAAACCGCTAAATCGCCAAGTCTTAAACTGCTCATGAGATCAATTGGTTCAAATGGCATTCCTTAAATTTATGAAAATCAGCGAAATATGGGTAAATTTTGCGACTTTGGAAAATTAGTTGTACTTTTGCGGCCAGAATAACTTAGATAATAGCTATTAGTATTATGAAACAAATCTTACAATCACTTGTTTTGCTGCTTGCGGCACTGATGGTACCGACGGCAGCCAATGCCGCCTATGTCCAGCTTGAAGATGGTGTCTATAGTGACGGATCGACGCTCTACATTGGCAGTGGTGTAACATCGCTTGGCAACCTGCAAATTAATCCCAGCGAGATTTACTGTTATGCCACCCTTCCACCCGCTTGTGTGTTCAATACCTTCACAGGCTATGGCGCCACGCTGCATGTGCCAACAACCGCGATGATTAATTATTTCTCGGCTCAATACTGGTATAATTTCACCAATCTTGTTGCCGATGCGATCGAGCCTGAATCGGTTACTATGTCTAAGGATAGCGTTGAGCTCGGGTTAGGCAAACAGCTCACTCTGTCGGCCAGCGTATCTCCTGCGACGGCTACGCCTAACACGATCACCTGGACATCGACCAACACAGCGATTGCTACTGTTGACAAAGGCGTTGTAACGACGGTCGCTCCTGGCGAGTGTGATATCATCGCATGGTGCGCCGGCAAGCAAGCTGTGTGTCATGTGACCGTGATTACCGAGTTCGTGACCATCACTCTCAACAATCATGAGGCGCGCATGCTGCCCAATCACTTGTTGACTCTGACCGTGACCTGTTCTCCCATTCCTGTTGATTTAATCGTTCAGTCCAGTGACAGCACGATTGCCATGCCTCGTTTGGTGAATGGACTCATCCAAGTGGTTGGCCTCAAGGAAGGAACTGCGATCATCACTGTGGGCTCGCCAGTGGAAATTGCCAACACTGATTCATGCGTTGTGACGGTCTATACCGAGTGCGGCGACGTGAACAGCGACGGTTATGTGAACATCGGCGATTTGACCAAATTGATAGACTACGTGTTGGGTACTGAGGTGCCCTCGTTTAACGTTGAGAATGCCGATACCGACCGTGACGGTAGAGTCACCCTCCTTGATGTGACCAGGCTCGTTGACTATTTGCTGGGCTTTGGTTGGCCGTGGGATTTACCGCAGAATAAGTGGATTGACTTGGGCCTGCCCAGCGGCACGCTGTGGGCAACCTGCAACGTGGGTGCAACTAACCCCGAGGACTACGGTGACTACTTCGCCTGGGGCGAGACCGAACCCAAGGATAACTATGACTGGAGCACCTACAAGTGGTGCAACGGCTCCTTCAACACGTTGACGAAGTATTGTACCTACAATTCATACGGCACGGTTGACAACAAGACTGAGCTCGATCTTGAGGACGATGCTGCCTACGTTAACTGGGGCTCATCGTGGCGCATGCCTTCCGAGGAGCAAATGGAAGAGATTCGCAGCTTATGTTCCTGGGAGTGGACTCAAATAAACGGTGTAAACGGTCAATTGGCCACTGGTCCTAATGGGAACACCATTTTCTTCCCCGCTACGGGCCGTCGTTACTACAGTTCGATCTTGAATGTAGGCACTAACGGCTTCTACTGGACGCGATCTCTTGGCTCAGGCTACCCGCACTTAGCGTTCGACCACTTCTTTGATTCAGGGTCTGTGGGTTCTGATGGCTACAGCCGATACAGCGGCTTTACCGTTCGCGCAGTGCGTATTCCCGAGGATTAACAACCTCTCTTAACAGGAAATCGCCTCATCGGCGGCAACCCAACCGGGGGTTGCTGCCGATGAGTGCATATAGTGGGAACCTACAATCAAAGATATGGCGATGATGCTTGGACTGGAATTTGTTCGATTTCTCGTGCGTAGCCAAAACAAAGGCCGCTACCCGATGTCTAATCGGATAGCGGCCTTGATGCCTGATGCCATGCTTCAAGATTGCAGGCTTTCGTCATCAGCAGTATCGTCAGTTTGGCGTTGCTTTGAGCGTCGCTCTTTCTTGCTCGTCTCGCTGCTGCTGGTGTCTTTTTCTTCTTTAAGGTCAATCTCGTTCTTGTCTTTGTCGATGACCTTATATTCCAGGTAATTGAGTGACTGGTCAGGACTGATGCGGAACTTGCGTTTGAATTCGCGCCTCCATTTCCAGTATTCACTCATGATACCTTTCTTGAGATAGGCATCTACAAAAGGATGGACATACATAATAAAGTTGTTCACGTTCAACGTGTTGACAAGGTAATTAATCTTGTCTTTCAACATGTCGGTAAAAAGCAGTGAAGGCTGAACCACGCCTTTGCCGCCGCATGATGGGCAGGTCTCGGCAGTGGCGATGTCAAGAGCAGGTCTCACTCGCTGTCGAGTAATCTGCATCAGTCCGAACTTGCTCAACGGCAGGATGTTGTGCCGTGCGCGATCCTTTTGCATGACTTCGCGCATGTGCTTGTAGAGCTCCTGGCGATGCTCGGCCTTGGCCATGTCGATGAAATCGATCACGATGATGCCGCCCATGTCGCGCAGGCGCAATTGCCTGGCTATCTCGTCGGCTGCAAGCAGATTCACATTCAGTGCATTGCTCTCCTGGTCGGTGCTCGTGCGTGAACGGTTGCCAGAGTTCACGTCAATGACGTGTAGGGCCTCGGTGCTTTCGATTATTATGTATGCGCCCGACTTGAAGGATACCGTCTTTCCAAACGATGACTTGATTTGCTTGGTGATGCCGAATTTGTCAAAAATAGGCATGTCATCGCTGTACAGTTTCACGATATCGTTGCGATCGGGGGCTATCAGGTTCACATAATCGTGGATTTGCTCATATACATCAGCATTGTTCACTTGAATGCTGTCAAAATCGGGATTGAAGATGTCCCTGATCTCGCCAACGGCGCGGCTTTCCTCCTCATACACGAGCGAGGGTGTCGTTGCCTGCTGAATCTTGGCGATCGCGTCATCCCATGATTTGAGTAACGTCTTGAGCTCGGCATTGAGCTCGGCAGCACGTTTGTTCTCGGCCGAAGTGCGCACAATGATGCCAAAATTCTTGGGCTTCATGCTCTCGATGAGCCGGCGCAGTCGTGTCTTCTCGGCGTGGTCCTTTATCTTTTGCGATACCGAGATGCGGTCATTAAATGGAGTGAGCACCAGGAAACGCCCGGTGAATGTGATCTCGGTGGTGAGTCGGGGACCTTTGGTCGAAATCGGCTCTTTTGCGATTTGTACCAGCAATTCCTGCCCTTGGGTGAGCACATCGGTCACGGTGCCATGTTTATTGGTCTCGGGCTGGTTCTTGATTTTGCTGATGCTGGTAGGCCGTTTGTTGGGATTCTCGCGTACGGACTGGATGTATTGAGAAAAAGTGTTGAATTGTGAACCCAAATCAAGGTAATGAAGGAATGCGTCCTTGGAGTGACCCACGTTGACAAACGCGGCGTTCAGTCCTGGCATCAGCTTCTTCACCTTGGCAAGGTAGAGGTTGCCCACGGCATAGGAGGCATCTCGGGTCTCCCGTTGTAGTGACACGAGTCGGCCATCTTCGAGCAGTGCCGTTGTTATGTCCTTGGGCGTAACGTCAACTACTAATTCACTTCTCATCGCACAAAGTGGGTGAAATACATTAAAAAAAGATAGATTTATAATCTTAGTTGTTTAGTTGTTAAGATATAAATGCACTGGCAGTCTGGCTTTGGGGTGTCCCGCTGGACACGATCATGACTGTTGTGCGAGGATTCAAGGGCACTGGCTCTTGAAGGGCGCTATAGGTTGAAATAACAATATAAGAAGGAACAAACTAATTGACGCGGCCTGGTTGTTCGTGCGGTGTACTTGACCTTGAAAACCTCGCGCCGTGGGTGCCAATTCGTTTGTTCCCGTTATTTCACAATCATTGGTGAAGTGCGCAATTACTTTTTGTTTTTATGACGATTCTTGCGCAGTCTTTTTTTACGCTTGTGCGTTGCCATCTTGTGGCCTTTACGTTTTTTTCCGTTAGGCATACTCGTAAAATGTTTTAAATATATAATTGATGTCTATTAGTCTTGAACTGTCTGATCAACAAGGACGGTGGTATTACTTCACCTGCTCCATGAACACCTTGGCGGGCTTGAAAGCCGGGATCTTGTGCTCGGGGATAATGATGACGGTATTCTTGCTGATGTTGCGGGCGGTCTTCTGTGAACGGGTCTTCACGATAAAGCTGCCAAAACCACGCAGGTAAACATTCTCACCATTGGCCAGCGAATCCTTTACAGTGTCCATGAACTTCTCAACAGTTTCCAGAACCGAAGCCTTGTCAAGACCGGTGGAATTAGCAATCTCTCTTACGATTTCTGCTTTAGTCATTGTTTTATAAATTTTAGTTTTTTAGTAAATGATTAAATATTATTCGTTATTGTAGTTGCTTGACCGTCAAGTGCTTGGGCACGGTTGTCTGGTAAAAAGAGACAAACAAAAAGCGCCCAAAAATGAGCCCTGACGATTTTGCGACTGCAAAAATAGGCTTTTTTTTCCAATTAAGTGCTAATATTCAGCATTTTTTATAAAAAATTTTGATTTTCACCATATTTGCTCCTTCATTGAGAGTTTTTCACTAATTTTGTCGCCAGATATGGAACAAGAACAGAAACTTAGAATCGAAGAAGACATCATCAAGATGCTCAAAACGGTCTATGACCCCGAGTTGCCCGTTGACGTGTACAGTTTAGGCCTTATTTACAAAATAGACCTGCATGACGATGGACATCTGGACATTGACATGACACTTACCGCTCCCAACTGTCCCATCGCCGACTTCATCTTTGAGGACGTGAGGCAGAAGGTCGAGAGCGTGGACGGTGTCACCTCGGCCACGGTCAACCTGGTGTTTGAGCCCGAGTGGGATCCTCGCATGATGACCGAGGAGGCCAAGCTCGAGTTGGGCATGTTGTGATCCTCGCGTTTCATTGTGGCTGGCAAGAACACATATTTCATCTCTGACCTTCATCTGGGGGCCAAGTACATGACCGACGGGCTTGACCGTGAACGTCACGTCTGTCGTTTCCTCGACAGCATCAAGGATGATGCCGCCGAGCTTTACCTGTTGGGCGACATCCTGGACTATTGGTATGAATATAAGTATGTGGTGCCCCGTGGCTACATCCGCTTCCTGGGCAAACTGGCTGAACTGGCTGACGCCGGCGTGAAACTCACTTGGGTGACAGGCAATCATGACGTGTGGCTGTTCGACTACCTGCGTGATCAACTCAACATGACTGTGCTCAAGGGGCACACTGTTATTGAGACCCAGGGAAAACGCTTGCTCATTGCCCACGGCGATGACGTCGGCGTGCAACCCGCTATGTACCGTTTCACCCGATGGTGTTTCTATAATAAGGTGTGCCAGTGGCTTTATGCCGGCGTTCATCCCCGTTGGACCTATCCCATTGCCACTGGTTGGTCTAATGAGAACCGCACTCACCGTGACCCCGAGCAACAGCGTGCTGTCTCGGAGCGTGCCCTTGAGCGTTTGGTGGATTTTTCCCGCGACTATCACGTCAAGCATCCCGATGTCGAGGCTTTCATCTATGGTCACATCCACATCGCCCGCATCCTCAACGATAGCGCCATGCCGCCCGTCGTTTTCCTGGGAGAGTGGATTTCGTTGTGTTCCTACGTCGTTTTGGATGCCGATGGCAATTTTGCCCTCAAATTCTTTGGGCAATAAAATTTTTTATGCAATCGTTTGAGTAATTGATTATCAGCAAGATAGGTTGAGAAAATTCATTGAATAGCCAAAAATATGTTTTATAACATATTCTTTGAATGTTCATAGTTGCAAAAATGGTTATACTTTTGCAGCATAAACCTGAAACAATCTTTTTTACCTTAGAAATTTTACCTATTTGAAACCTAAAAAGGAATTTTAAGCCGAGGCTTAAGGTTCCTTTTTAAATTTTTCTATTTCCCAGATTGTGGTCTTGGAAAATGGCGAGAACAAATTATATGTACTACCTTTGCCGCGTAAAAATAATAACTGTTTTTATGATTATGAAGAAGTATTTCACAATTGCATTGTCACTGGTCATGGCTGCCATGACGATGAATGCACAAAACGATGTGCAGCCCTATTTCACTGTTGATCAACTGCCTGATTTGATTAAGTGCTTGCCGGCACCTCCCGCATTCGACAGCCCAGAGTTTGCCCACGATATGATGCGCTACGCCTGGGGTAAGCAGCAGCGTCTTGACGAGGAACGTGCCGAAATTGCCAGGCGTGATGCAGTGTGGTCCTACGAGGCCCTGTTGGCTGAATTTGCAGTACCTTTCGGTTTGGAAATCACCCCTGAGAATACGCCCGAAATCTGGAAACTGATGGTGACCAGCCTCACCACGACCGACGCCATGCGCGTCGCTCCCAAGGCCTATTATCACCGCCAGCGCCCGTTTGAGCGCTTCCAGGACAAGATGCTCACCGACGAGGAAGCCGAACTGACAGGTGAAGGCTCTTATCCCTCGGGTCACACCATGCGCGGTTGGACTGCCGCTCTGTTGCTCGCCGAGGTGAATCCCGCAGCTGCCGACACCATCTTTGCCCGTGGCTGGATGTATGGCGAGAGCCGTGTGATTGTGGGTGCTCACTGGCAGAGCGATGTGGATGCCAGCCGTGTTGCTGCCAGCATCGCCTATGGAGCCCTGCAGAGCAGTGCCGAGTTTCGTGAGCAGATGGCCAAGGCTAAAGTGGAGTACCTCGAGAAGACCGGTCAAGTGTCAAGCATTCCCAGTGTGATGCCGTCGACAACGCCTGCAACCGATTGCGTGGCTTATCGTCTGGACGGTATCAGGGCCACCGATGACACCCGTGTCATCATCATTTAGGATGGTAAGAAAATCTTGCAAAACTAATCGGCTGTTAGATGAGTAAAAGGGAACGGTTCTTAGATGTGTACATCAAAAGAACCGTTTCTTTTTTGTCTTTTATTGTTTGTTTTTGTTTAACTTTGCAATCGTAAAAAGTTAGGTGAACATGAGAACGGTAGCGATAATAGTGGCTGGCGGTAGCGGTACGCGTTTTGGAGCCGAGATGCCCAAGCAGTTCCTGGAGCTGGGCGGGCGGCCCATCCTGATGCGTACCATCGAGGCCTTTTTGGAGAATGGGGACAATTCTTTTGATGTCATTGTGACCTTGCCCCAGGGACAAATGGACCTGTGGCAGCAATTGTGCCGCGAATATGGCTTTGAGGTGCCTCATCGTGTGGTGGATGGTGGCGAGACGCGCTGGCACAGTGTGAAGAATGCACTTGACAGCATCGGCGCCATTGATGATGTTGACATCATTGCTGTTCACGACGGAGTGCGTCCGCTGGTTAGTGCCGACGTTATCGACCGAGTGCTCGGGGCAGCCCGTAGCGATGGCGCAGCCATCCCCGTGGTCACGCTCAATGACTCGGTGCGTCAGATTGAAGGCAACTGTAGCAGTCATGCCCTTGACCGTTCCATGTTGCGGGCTGTGCAGACGCCCCAGGCGTTTGATGCACGAGTGCTGATGGATGCTTACATGCAGCCCTTTGACCCCACGTTTACCGACGATGCCTCGGTGGTCGAACGTGCTGGACACCGCGTTACCCTTGTCGAGGGTGACCCCATCAATTTAAAGATAACCCGTCCCATGGACTTGGCTCTAGCCGAATACCTCTTGAACGACCCCGATGCCTGACCTGCGCCACACCGACATACAGTACCTGCACGGCGTGGGCCCCAAGCGTGCCGAGTTGCTCCGTAAGGAACTGGGCATTTCGACCTACTATGACCTGTTGTACTATTTTCCCTTCCGCTACATCGACCGCAGTGTCATCAATCATGTCAATGAGTTGACTGGCGACGAGACGGCAATTCAGCTCAAGGGCCGTTTTCTCACCTTCACGACAGCAGGAGAGGGCCGCAAGCGCCGTCTCCAGGCTCTGTTCACCGATGGGACTGGCACCATCGAGGTCGTGTGGTTCAACCGTGTGGCTTCGATTCAAAAGTCCTATAACACCACAACACAGTATCTCCTTTTTGGGAAGCCGTCGTTGTTCAATAATCATCTCAACATTGTTCATCCCGAGGTGGATACGGTAACTACCGAGAATGTGGCACAAGGTCTGACGGGAGTCTATAACTTGACCGAGGTCTTGCGCAACCGTTCCTTCACTTCAAGGGCGATTCAGAAACTTATCGCCACGTTGCTCGACACACCTGCCGTGTTGCACATTGATGAGACTTTGCCGCCCGAGATGATGCAACGATACCGCCTCATGCCCTTGACCGATGCCCTTCGCAACATCCATTTGCCCACCGACCAGCACTCATTGCAGCGGGCGCAGCTGCGCCTCAAGTTTGAGGAATTGTTTTTCCTTGAACTGAACATATTGCATTATATCAAAGGCAGCAGTCGGCGACTGGTGGGGCATGTGTTCAGCCGCGTTGGCGCCTACTTCCATGATTTCTATAACAATATCCTGCAGTTCCCGCTCACTGGGGCTCAGAAACGTGTTATCCGCGAGATGCGTGCCGACATGGGCAGTGGCAAACAGATGAACCGCCTCTTGCAGGGCGACGTCGGCAGCGGCAAGACCATTGTGGCTTTCATGACTGCTCTCATCGCACTCGACAACGGCTATCAGGCATGCATCATGGCACCTACCGAGATACTGGCGGGACAACACTTGGAAACCATACGCCCGCTAGCCGAGGCTATCGGGGTGAAAGTGGCGCTCTTGACCGGTTCGACGCGCAAGCGTGAACGCGACGTCATTCACGAGGCGCTGATGAGCGGCGAGTTGCAGATCCTCATAGGCACCCATGCCCTTATCGAGGACACTGTACAGTTCCGCAACCTGGGACTCGCTATCATTGACGAGCAGCACCGTTTCGGTGTGGCTCAACGGGCTCGCCTTTGGAGCAAGAACCGCACGGCGCCGCCCCATGTGCTTGTGATGACGGCAACGCCTATTCCCAGAACGTTGGCAATGACCGTTTATGGCGACCTTGACGTGTCCATCATCGACGAACTGCCGCCGAGCCGCAAGCCCGTGACCACAGTGCTGCGCCATGAGCCTGACCGCTTCAAGATGTACCAGTTTGTGGGTTCACAGTTGCGCGAAGGCCGTCAGGCATATATTGTCTATCCCCTCATCGAGGAGAACGAGAAACTGGACCTCCATGCCCTGGAACAAGGCTTTGAGCAAGTTCGCGAAGTGTTCCCGCATTATAGGGTGGCCATGGTGCACGGGCGCATGAAGCCAGCCGAGAAAGACCACCAAATGATGCTTTTTGCATCGGGCCAGGCTCACATCCTCGTGGCGACAACGGTTATTGAAGTGGGCGTGAATGTGCCCAATGCCTCGGTGATGGTCATCGAGGATGCCGAGCGTTTCGGCCTTTCGCAGTTGCATCAGTTGCGCGGCAGGGTGGGGCGCGGAGCGGATCAGAGCTACTGCATTCTCATGGCACGCAGCGACCTGGGGCGTGACACGCGGCACCGCCTGCAGGTGATGACCCAGACCAACGACGGCTTTGTCGTGGCCGAGGAGGACATGAAACTGCGCGGACCTGGCGACATGGAGGGCACCCAGCAGAGCGGCATCGCCTTCAACCTGCACATTGCCAACTTGGCCCAGGACGGCCAGATCATCCAGATGGCACGCAACGCCGCCGAGGACTATCTGGGGGAGGATCCCAAACTGGAATCCGTGTGGGGACGCAAGATGGCCGCCCACATTAGGGAGATCTTCGACAAGCAGCAGAATTGGGGCCTGATTTCCTAAAAATTGGACTGCAAATTTCGGAATTGGAACAGTTTGCATTTGTGAATTTTTTATCTTCCTGAAAAGCAGCGAGTTGACGTGCTTTGTTTAGAGAACGAAACCAAACTTTACACTTTTTAGCATACTAAATGCCCCGGTTTTCAAAATAAATATCTACCTTTGGACGTTCTAAAAAACAAATAGACTTAGAAAATAACCTGAAATGAATATAAAACGAATATATTTCGCCTTGACGGCGATGACCCTTTTTGCGCTTAGCATAACAGCACAGAATCTGCAATCGGCTTCGAGTTTTAGTCAGAGGCACAGCGACCTTCTCGCCAAGCAGAGTCGTGTAAAAGACCAGATACAGGTCAAGGAAGCTCAGAAATATGCAGCCGACCTCTATGAGGAGTGCGAGCCCGAACCCGATATCTTCACTGAGGGTTGGGACAGCGACCTCGTTAATTGCTATAAGGATGCCAATGTTCCTAACACCAAGGTTCTGGATGTTCGTCACTACGTGATGCCCATCAAGGGTAACTATGTGACTTCTCGATATGGCTACCGTCCCCAGTTCGGACGCACTCACAAGGGTGTGGACCTGCGTTCGGCTATCGGCGACACGGTATATTCGGCATTCTCGGGTCGTGTGCGCCTCACCCGTTTTGACCGTGGCGGTTATGGCTTTTATGTCATTGTGCGTCACGAGAACGGTCTGGAAACGATTTATGGCCACCTCTCGCGTTTCCTTGTAAAGCCCGACCAGTATGTGAAAGCCGGTCAACCCATTGCCTTGAGCGGTAACACGGGTCGCAGTACCGGTCCCCACCTGCATTTCGAAACCCGCTTCATGGGCTATGCGATCAACCCAGAAGCTATCTTCGATTTTGGCAACCGTTGCACTCACACTGATAGCTACACCTTCTCCAAGGCCAACTATACCAAGGCTCGTGACTATGCTCCCAGCAAGCGCTACTCTTCGGCTAAGAAAGCCACAATAGAGTCCACCGAGACCGCAAGCAAGAGCAATAGCAAGAAGGACCAGCAACCCACGGCAAGCACTAGGAAATCTACCAAGGAGAGCCGTGAAAACAGTCGCTCGACCTATCAGGTGAAACAAGGTGACAACTTGACCAAAATTGCCGCTCAGAATGGCCTAACCGTTGCCCAACTCAAGAAACTCAACGGCCTGAGCAATGATAATGTCGAGGCTGGCAAGGTGTTGCGCGTGAAGTGATTTTAAGCACATTAATAATAAACAATAGCGACCTGATTGACTCGGGTCGCTATCTTTTTAATTGTTAAATGTTTCACTTGCCGTTTTCACCTATCAAGTAACGGTAAACTGCGGTGAACTGTCTCCTGAAGCGGTCTTGGAACTTGTCCAGCTTGCGGTCAAAGTCAAATCGGTCGGTTTGAACCGATATTTTAGTGACGCGGTTGCGAGTGATGCGCTGGATGTCATAGGTGTTCATGGAATAACGGCAAGTAATATAGTAGTCATTATAGGTGCGGTAATGGCGCTTAATGATGTCGGCTCGCGACAATTCACGGTCGGTTTTTAGCACGACACGGTCACCTCCACGCAGCACAAGCGTCAGGCTGTCACCCGCTGACACATGTAGTAATCCCTCGTCGTAGGTTACTTCGAGTGAAAACGTTACCATGCCTGCGGCGTCGGCAGTGGCTGCGACAGCAAATCGCGCAGCATGGAAGAAATCGTCATACATGACCTCCTGGCTCGAGCACACATAGCGGGTTCCGTCTTCACGATAATGGTCCACACTGACCTGCGCAGTTGCTGGCAGCATACTTGCTGCCAGCAACGCAAATGTCCATATTATCTTACTGAAACCCACGTTTTGACCTCGCTTTGTATTAATGGCCAGTAATGATGATGCCGATGAGGATGTTGAGGTCGGCAATGTTGACTTCTCCGTCACCATTCACGTCGCATGACATGAACTTGCGATGACTGACGTCATTGTTGATGATTGTGCCGATGATGACATTGGCGTCACTCAGGTTGATCTCACCATCATGGTTCACGTCACAGGCGTCACCATCAAGCTGTACAGTGATGCGGTTGCTCCAAGACGACCTGTGGCCATCGGTATAAACGGCTTGGACGCGCATGGCATACATGCTTGGCTGTAACCCTGTGACATGATAGGTGTGAGCAGTGATTCCTTCATGATAGACGATGGTTGACTCGTCGATAGGCGAGAACGCGTCTCCGACAATTACCTCAGCGCTCGTGATGAGCACACGCTGTGTCGTGATGCTGTTGGTAAACCTCACTTTCACGTCGGTGCCTGTGTTGCATGGCAGCAGGGCGCAATATTCGGCTTCCTCGGCGTTGACTGTGATGGTGGTGTCATTCTCGCCACATGATACAGTGAGCAAGGCGCTCTCTTCAGAGCCTACACACTTGGCATTCACCTTGACCGTTACTTTGCCATTGCTGTCACGCATGTCGAGTGCGGGAGTCTCGAGCCACCCCTTAGACTTGCTGTTACCTATCCTCAGGTAGTGGTCTCCCAGATATACTTTGCTTCCTGTCCAGCCTGGGGTTGAGGTAATCTCATCCAGGCGGCTGGAACAGTCAGTTGTGGAGGCTGTCACTTGTTCAAAGGTCTCGTGCAGGCACGGTTCGCTGTACGGCAGCTGCCCTGTTTCCAGATTATAGAAGCTCACGTTGTGTGCCGGTGTGGCGTCTTTCCAGTTGGCGACAAACGAAGTGGCATCCACGTTGCTCACGTCGAGCATCACGGGATCATAGGTCTCAAGAATGGCAGTACCATTCAGGGCAATGGTGACATCCTGTGCTCCGTTGCTCGACAGTGTGATGCTGGCAATGTGTGACCCAGGGGCACTAGGTGAGTAAACCACGTGGACTCTTTTACCATTGGTGAGTTCTGACAGGCTGATGTGGTCTTGAAGCAATGTGAATGAGCCGGTGTTGTCGTTCAGGGTGAGATCCACACCGCTGGTGAGTAATTTACCCTTGACGAAAAAACTCATGTTGGATGAGTGCTCAACCATTGCATTCATGTTCAAGCGGAATGTGCTGGCCTTGATAGTAGGAACAGTAGCGGGTGGCTCAATGCCGATAATCAGTTGTTGACCGATGTTAAATGTCATGCTGCTGCCCCTGAAGGCATTAAGGACGAAGTGGGCATTGCCGCTACCGCCCCAGCCCCAGTTAATGTGGTACATATCCTGCTCGGCGTCATAGCCGTCGATGTTGAACGCATGTCCCGACAGGCCGCCGACAGCGTTAGCGTAGCCGCACATGACAATGGGCCTGCCGGCATACAACTCGTTCTGGATAATCTCGGCCCATTCTTCATCTGTGTAATTTTGGTATCCATCCCACCAGTCCTTGTAGACAATGGTCGCGTCGTTGTCATAGCCGAAGAACTCTACTGTCTCCAGGATGTCTTCACCATAAGTGCCGCTGGATTCCGGCGTATAGTCCATTTGCTCGGCTTGACCCACGTAACGCATCAGGTAGGCCACTGCATTGGCCTGAGTCGTATTGTAGTTCCAGCGATAGTAGTCAAGCATGTTGTCCCAATCAAATGTCGTCGATGGCAAACCGTTGATTTGCATTCCCAGGGAGTTGGTGACGTATCCTGGTACCGATGGAGTGGGCTGGGTCGGATACTTCCAGTAATACATGACCATAGACAATGAGGTAGCGGCACACCCTGTCAGGCAATGCCTCCCGTCACTGACAGGGCATTGGTTGTAATAAGGAGCGCTTTGGTCCCACAGGGCGGTCAATAGGGGTGGCACGCTCTCGGCTTGGCGAGCGGGCATGTGTCGTGACGTCTTTTCCACGGTCAACGACGGGTTGGCCAGCAGGTATTCCATTTGTTCCTTGTAGCAGTCCAACCAATATTGCATTCCACAGGGGATATTGTTCATGTCCAATGGGCTGTCGCCATAGGCAAGCACCTCGTCGGCGCGATCATCGCCAGCAACGATGATGAAACTGCCATCGGTATTGAAAATGTAATAGTCAGCTTGATTTGGTTGCTTTTTGCTTGATTCGGTGTGTACCAGGGTCACATGGCCGTTATTGCCTTGAGGCTTGATGCGGTGCATGCTTGCGCGTTGGGCGGCAAACTGTTGAGCGGTCATTTGGGCTGTGGCCATGTCAACATTGGCCGACATTACTTGCATCGCTACAAGCATTAATGCGGTGATAAACAGAATCTTCTTCATAATACTTTGAGTCATTTGGGTTGATAACTCTAATTTGCTCTTTGGTTGTTGGTTAATAATGAAAACACAAGATGATGCCTTCAGAGAAGCCAACACGCAGCAAAATTACAAAATAATTTGATGCTTTCCCGTTTTTTGTCACTGATTCTCAATTTTTTCGACTTGATTGTGTGTAAAATGAAGCAGAAGTGTTTGAAAATCTATTTTGATTCCACTTGATCATGCTGAATTGATAAAAGCAATAAAATGTTGTTTAAATTTCTAAAAAGTATTACCTTTGTGTCGTAGAGAATAACTAATAGTAATCGCAATATGAATAGACTGAAATTAAGTTCCCGAACTGTCGTGAGGTTACTTGTGGTACTTGCCCTTGCCATGGCAGGTGGTTTGGCTCATGCCGAGCCGCTGTCCCAACCACAGGCTACTACAGTTCAGCCGACAGTGACAGGACGAGTGCTTGACAATAACGGTGAACCCTTGATTGGGGCTTCTGTCGTTGTCAAGGGCACCAATGTGGGCACTGCCACCGATATTGACGGCCGGTTCAGTATCAAGGCCCCACAGGGCTCTACCTTGGTAGTGAGCTATGTGGGCTACCACAGCCGCGAGGTGCTGGTGAATGGCAACCAGTTGGCCATCGAGCCGCTGTCCCGATCACAGGCTGCTACAGTTCAGCCGCTGGTGACAGGACGAGTGATTGACAATAACGGTGAACCCTTGATTGGGGCTACCGTCAGTGTCAAGGGCACCAATGTGGGCACTGCCACCGATATTGACGGCCGGTTTAGTATCGAGGCACTACAGGGCTCTACTTTGATAGTGAGCTATGTGGGCTACCACAACCGCGAGGTGCTGGTGAATGGCAACCATTTGACCATCGTTCCGCAGGAAGATTCTCAAGTGCTTAACGAGGTCTTAGTGACCGCCCTCGGCATCAAGAAGGAGGCCAAGTCGTTGTCCTACAATGTGCAGCAGTTGGAAGGCGATGCCTTGATGAGGGTGCAAGACGCTAACTTCGTCAACTCCCTTGCGGGCAAAGTGGCTGGTGTGACCATCAACACCAGTGCGACGGGTGCTGGCGGCAGCAGCCGCGTGGTGATGCGCGGCGCCAAGTCGATTAACGGCAACAACAATGTGCTGTATGTCGTGGACGGCATCCCCATGCAGAACCTCGCCAGCGAGCAGCCCGAGGGCATCTTTGCCGGAGCAGGACAGACGGGTGATGCCACCAGTAACATCAACCCCGACGACATCGAGAGCATCAGTGCCCTGACGGGCCCCTCGGCATCAGCCCTCTATGGCGCCAATGCCGCCAACGGTGTCATCCTCATCACCACCAAGCGCGGCCGTGCGGGTAGGGTAGATGTGACCTACAATGGCAGTTTCCAGTTCTCTAAGCCCTTTGTCCTGCCACGTTTCCAGAACCAGTATGGTCCTAGTGAGACGGGCAGTTACTTCAGCTGGGGCGAGAAACTTGCGACTCCCAGCAGTTACAAGCCCGCCGACTATTTCCAGACGGGTGCCAACATCGCCAACTCAGTAAGTCTGAGCACTGGTACCGACAAGAATCAGACCTATCTGTCGTTTGGGGCCACTAACGCCCAAGGCATCATCCACAGCAACAATTACGACCGCTACAACGTGAGTGTGCGCAATACCACTAACTTCCTCGACGACCGCATGACGCTCGACCTGGGCTACATGCTCACTGCGGTCAAGGAGCAGAACATGATCAGCCAAGGCCAGTACCACAATCCGCTGGTGCCTGTCTATCTGTTCCCCGCGGGTGACGATTTCTCCAAGTTGGGCTACTATGAGCGTTACGACACGGGTCGTAACTTCCCCGTGCAGTACTGGCCCTACAACTACGACATTTCGATGGAGAACCCTTATTGGGAGACCGAGCGCGAGCGCTTCATCAACCACAAGGAGCGCCATCAGGCGACCGTCTCGCTCAACTGGCGCATCACCCCGTGGCTCGACATTACGGGCCGCGTGAAGTATGACAAGAGCAGCGACAAGTATGAGGAGAAATTCTTCGCCTCGACCAACACGCTCTATGCCTCCAAATATGGCCACTACGGCCTGCGCAACGTGAGCAACCGCCAGCTGTATGCCGAGGCGTTTGCCAAGTTCAACAAATACTTTTACATTGCTGATGGCCACTTGAGTTTGACCAGTGTGCTGGGCACGAGTTTTGACCAGCGCGACAACAGCATCGAGGGCTTCAGCGGGCACTTGAAGGGCACCGCCAACAAGTTCACCCTGGCCAACGTCGAGACCGGCAACTCGACCTTCAAGCCCATCCAGAGCGGTTACCGCACCCAGTTGCAGAGCGTCTATGCCACCGCCCAAGTGGGTGGTGCTGATATGGTCTATATTGATCTTACTGCCCGCAATGACTGGTCTAGCAAACTCGAAAAGAGTTACTTCTACTGGTCTGCTGGTCTTTCTTGTATATGGACCGAAGCGCTGCGTCAGATTGGTGTAAAACTTGATTGGCTCAATTTCTTCAAGACCCGCATAGGCTACTCCCAAGTGGGTAACGAGCCGGGCGAGCCTTTCCTGACGCGTGAGACCTATGCTATCAACCCCTCGACGGGCCTTGCTGAGACCTCGACGCGGATGCTCACCGATCTCAAGCCCGAACGCACTGAGTCGCAGGAGGCTGGTATCGACCTGTATATGTTCCGCAGCCGTCTGAAAGTGAATATGACGCTATATAAATCCATCACGCGCAACCAGTTCTTCTATCCCACGCTGCCCGCTTCGTCGGGCTACACCAGTGCGGTGGTCAATGGTGGCCGTGTCGATAACGAGGGCGTTGAACTAACATGGACGCATAACCAAAACAAGGTCAAGGAACTGCTCAAGGAATGGCGCAACCCCATCGACGGTGAGATTTATAACCTAGATGAACTCTACATGGGAGGCACCTCGGGTTACCAGATCAGGCTGACCGAGGGCGGCACCTTGAGCGACGTCTATGTCTCAACGCTCAAGACCGATGAACACGGCGCTATCTATGTCAATCCCGAGCGCCAGAACGTCGAGGCCAATCCCAACAACAATGCCTACTACATCTTTGCCGGACAAGCCGCGCCGCGCTATAATCTGTCGTGGGGCAATGTGCTGTCGTTCAAGGGCGTTACCTTGTCTGCACTGCTGGCCTACCGCAACGGAGGTATTGTCGTCAGCGAGACACAGGCCATCCTGGACTACTATGGTGCCTCACAAGCCACACAGGACGCCCGCGATGCGGGTGGTGTGCTGGTTAACGGCAAAATGGTGAATGCCCAGGGCTTCTACCAGACTGTGGGTAACCCCAACGGCACGGTTGATGCCCGCTATGTGTATAGTGCGACCAATCTGCGACTTGCCGAGTTGAGCCTAGGTTATGATGTGCCTGTCACCCGTTGGGTGAAATGGATCAAGGGCATGAATGTGGCCTTTGTGGCTCACAACCTGTGCATGCTCTACAACAAGGCCCCTTATGACCCTGAGGCTACCTCCAACACGGGTACTTACTATCAGGGCATCGACTACTTCATGCAGCCCAGTCTGCGCACCATGGGATTTAATGTGAAACTCAAATTCTAACACGGCTATGAAAACTAGATCATTCAGATATATGTGCATGGTGATCGTTGCCACATTAACACTGGCGGCGTGTACCAAGTCGTTTGACGATATCAACACCAACCAGCACGAGCTCACCGATGAAGAATTGTCCCGTGACTACCAGAATGTGGGCGCCTTCTTCTCTCAGATGGTGTCGCGTGTCGTGCTGTTTGATGACGGGTCGGGCAACTGCCTTTCATCCGATTATCAAGTGGCGCAAGGCCTGAGCGCTGATCCGTTCTCGGGTTATGTGGCCCTGACAGGCACCTGGCGCAATGGTGTGCACAATGGTTCCTATAGCTTTGTGAGTGGCTGGTATGACCAGATGTTCACGCGTGCATTCAGCGAGGTGATGCCTGCTTGGCAGCGTGTTACTCGTGTGGCGGCTGAAATGGGCCAGCCCGCCGTTGCCGCTCTTGCCTCAATCGTCAAGGTCGAGGCGTTGCATCGTGTGACTGACATGTATGGTCCAATCCCTTACATCCATTTCGGTAGTGGCGCGTTGGGAACAACCTACGACCGCCAACAGGAGGTTTATAATCGCTTCTTTGTAGAGCTGGACAGCGCCATCGATGTGCTCACACCTCTGGCCCAAGCTGGCGGCTCGCTATTGCCCGATTATGATAACGTCTATGAGGGCAATGTGGCCCGATGGGTCAAGTTTGCCAATACGCTTCGCCTTCGTCTGGCTTTGCGAGTAGTCTATGCTGACCCCGCATTGGCTCAGCGCGAGGCCGAGAAGTCGGCTTCCTGTCCGTTAGGCTTTATTGAGACGGCTGCCGAGCGTGCCCAGCTGCAACATGGTCGCCTGACCTATTTCCATCCGAACTATGATATGGCATACAACTTCAATGCCGGCGAGGTGCGCATGGGCGCTTCGATAGACTGCTATATGAATGGTTACAGTGACCCGCGTTTGGCTGCCTATTTTGTCCCTGCCAGCAACGACAACAAGTATCACGGCGTGCGCTTGGGCGTGCATAATATGAATCCTACACGCTACGCTGGCGTGTACGTCTCCAACCTGAACATTGACCGCGCCACTACGCCTATCGTGTGGATGACGGCTGCCGAGGGCTTCTTCCTCAGGGCCGAGGCTGCATTGCGTGGCTGGAACATGGGCGGCACGGCACGGACCTTCTATGAGGCGGGTATCAAGGCATCGTTCAGCGAGAACAACGTGAGCGGAGAGGACACCTATATCACCAACTCGACGTTGAAACCCACACGTTATGTGGACCGCACCAATGGCGGCAATGCAGCCAATGCGCCCAGCGAAATCACCATCGCTTGGGACAATGAGGCCGATTTTGAGACCAATCTTGAGCGCATCATCACCCAGAAGTGGATTGCGATGTATCCCGACGGATGCGAGGGCTGGGCGGAATTCCGCCGCACGGGTTATCCGCGACTGCTGCCTGTTGTGAACAACGACAGCCAGGGACTCATCGATACCGATATACAGGTGCGCCGCTGCCCCTTCCCGGTACAGGAGTACAATACCAATGAGTCCGCAGTGCAGGCTGCTATTAACCTGCTGGAAAGCGAGGCCCTGGGCGGAGGCCGGGACAATGGAGGCACCCGCTTGTGGTGGGACAGAAATGAGTTAATAGTTAAGAGTGAATAGATAATAGTTGGCTTATCATGAAAATGTCAAGATATATTATTGCAATAGCATCGCTTGCAGTTCTGGCGACGGCTTGTGACACGGAGCCTGAAGCACTGGATTTGCAGCCGTTGAAGGAGTATAGCGAGGAGTATTACCAGGCCCTGCGCGATTACAAGGCTAGCGAACATGAGATTTGCTACGTTTATTATGCCGATTGGGCACCCATTGAGGGGGCCAGTGGCTACAAGGATCCCGCATCGTGGGGCGAACGCATTATCGGCTTGCCTGACAGCATCGACATCGTGAACCTGTGGATGGGCATCCCTACACCCGAGACTCACCCTGTGGCCTATCAGGACATGATTGAGACACGCGAGAAGAAAGGTACTCGTTTCGTGTTCCATGCCGATGCGTCGAACTATAATCATCGGTTTGCTGTTGACGGACGTTCTTATGACCTATCTGGTGACCGCAGCGAGGAGGCCATCCGCGCCTATGCCCGTTGGGTATGTGACACTGTTATCAAGACAGGGCTTGACGGTGCCGATTTTGACTATGAGGGTTGGAACGGCCAACACCTGATGTGGGCCATCGAGGAGTGTGACAAGATTTTCGGTTCCAATGGCCAGCATCCCGAGAAATTGGTCATCGTCGATTACTTTTCGGTATCGCCTCCTGTGGCCTGCGACCCCTATGTGGACTACTACATCAAGCAGGCCTATAGCCAGCAGGGCGCTGGGGTAGGGGCCATGGGTCATCTTGACGAGAAGACTGTCTATTGCGAATCCTTCGGCCAGAAGCCCACTGGCGGCGAGATTTTCAACTATGCCGCTTGGGAACCCGAAGTCGGTCACAAGGGTGGATGTGGTGCCTACTATGTGGAGCGCAACTACTATAACACGAGCGATGGGGTGCCCTATGGTGCCATCCGCCGTGCCATCCAGATTATGAACCCAGCCAAGAATTAAAGGCACTTATAAATGAACCAGAATATGAAGAAGACGATCATTAGTATAATAGTGGTGCTGACAACTGCCTTGCTGTTCACGGCATGTGACAGTGAGGGTGACAAGTTCGACTATCAAAAGGTGGGCTTGCTCATCTCGGGCACCGAGCAAGTGCCGGTGCAGCGCTTCACTGTAGATGAATTGCCGGCAACCTATGCTGTGACTATCAAGGCCACACGCCGTTGCGAGCGGCCTGTCACAGCGCGGCTTGCCATCGACACGGCGCTGGTGCGCGAGTATAATGCCAAGCATGGAACGGCCTATTACCCCGTGCCACAATCGTGCGTCAAACTTGAGAATGGAGAAGTGACTATCCAGCCTGGCGACGCGTTGTCAACTGCTGCTCAAGTGCAGGTAGTCAGCACTGATGGTTTCATCGAGGGTGCCACCTATGTCATCCCGGTTACCATCCAGCAGATTTCAGGCGACGGGGGTGAGGTTATTGAAAGTTCCCGCACGATCTTTTTGCAGATTTCCCGCATCATCTCGTTCTATTCTCTTGAGAATGACATGAACGCATCGTCCAACTACATCTTCCCCGATGACAAGATGGTGAATCTGACCAACTACACCATTGAGTTCAAGGTCTATTCCTACAAATTTGGCAATGTGGGCAACATCAAACGCATGCTTGCCATCGAGGGCAAGAACGAGGAGGAAGCCAACATGTTCCGCTTTGGCGAGAACGGATCGGCTGGTGGCGATATCCTGCAGTGGGTATTACCTGGTGGACGGTGTTTTTCCAACACCCATTTCAAGACTAACCGCTGGTATCTCGTGTCCTGCACCTACGATGGAACGACCTTCAAGATGTATGTCGATGGAGTGGAAGATGCCCAAACCACGGGCTCTGGAAAAGCCACTTCATTCCAGCGCTTTGAGTTGGGCATGTCGTGGGGTGGATATCGCAGTAGCCAGTTCTTCCAGGGACGGTTGTGCGAGGTGCGCGTGTGGAACCGTGCGCTCACGGCCAGTGAGATTTCCACTGGTTTTGCTGGTGTGAATGCCCATAGTGACGGCTTGGTCGCCTACTGGAAAATGAACGAGGGCGAGGGCCATATCTTCCACGATGCCACGGGTCATGGCTATGACATGGATTGGACCGACACATGGCGTGACGATCACGAGAACGGTGTCCTTGTTGCCCATGATTATAGCCAGTACATCCACTGGATCAAGGACGACAACAACAAGGTTGCCCAGTAACTTGCCCATGGGTTATACACGTTTTTGAATGGCAGGTGAGAAAAAATGACTACCTTTGCCGAGAAATGAAGATACTATGCAAATCTATAAGTTCAACAGCATATTGAAATTTGTCCTGTGGGGCGGTGACAAGATTATGGCTTTCAAGGGCTTGCCTTCCTCTCATGAGTCCATCGGCGAAAGTTGGGAACTGTCGGCCATGCCTGGCCGTGAGTCGGTTGTTGCCGAGGGCGATGAAAAAGGATTGTCATTGACCGAGTTGGTAAAACGATATGGGGACCAATTGGTGGGTAAAGACGTCTATCGACGCTATGGCGACCGTTTTCCCTTGCTTGTCAAACTGATTGATGCAAAGCGTGATCTCTCGATCCAGGTGCATCCTGGCGATGAACTGGCATCCCGTCGTCACGGCTGTACTGGCAAGAATGAGATGTGGTACATCCTGCAGGCCGAAGATGGAGCGTTGATCCGCACGGGCTTTAACCGCAAGATGTCAGGCGAGGAATTGGACCGTCGCCTGGCCGATGGTTCCTTGCTCGACGTTGTCAATTGCACGGCATCGCAACCAGGTGATACCTTCTATATCCCTGCAGGTCAAATCCATGCCATCGGTGCAGGAAATCTGTTGATTGAGATCCAGCAGTCGAGTGACATCACCTATCGTGTGTGGGACTACGACCGCCGCGACTCCGATGGCAACCTGCGCCAACTGCATGTGCAGGAAGCGCACGAGGCGCTCGACTACAATGCCCGTGATGGCCAGGTGCATGATATGCCCCATGTGGGAAACGGTCTCACTCGGCTAGTGCAGAGTGATGAGTTTGTGGTGTATCATCTTGATGTCAATGGCTATAATAGGCAGGAGTTTGCCGGAGAACACTCTTTTGTTGCTCTGGTTTGTGTTGAGGGAAAAACCAACATCACTGTTGATGGAATGCCTCAAGTCATTATTTCTCAGGGAGAAACGGCTCTTGTTCCTGCAATAGCCGATAGGGTAGAGTTCAATGGATCTGCCCGACTTCTAATGACGATTGTCCCAAATAAAAACTAAAGACTTAAGTAATATGAACAAGAAAAAATGGATTATCGGTGCTATTGTCGCACTTGTGGTAATATTGGCGGCATGTTTTGCCCTGCCTTATCTGTTATCGGGCGCGCCTGCCGATGGGCTTATCAAGATGCGTAAAGGGAGCACCATTGAATCGATACAGGATAGCGTCCAGGCCAATGTCGAGGTGAACTACGGTAAGCGTGTAGGTGCGATGTTGCGTCTCATGCATGCCAAGGTTGAGAACCGTGAGGGCGCATTCCTTATCCCTAAGGGTATGTCACCCTTCACAGCCGCCCGTTTCATCAAGAACGGTGCCCAAAGTGGTGTGCGCTTCACATTTAACAATGTGCGCACGCTAGAAGAGTGGACCGAGCGCTGGGGCGAAACCTTCATGGCTGGACCGGACGATATGCGCAAAGCATTGAAAGACAGTGCCGTGTGTGCCAAGTATGGCAAGACCCCTCAGACCATCGCCTGCCTGTTGATGCCCGATACTTATGAGTTCTACTGGAACATCTCGCCCGAGAAGATGCTTGACCGCATGCATGACTACTACAATGAGTTCTGGACCAGCGAACGCAAGGCCAAAGCTGAGCGTTTGGGCCTCTCCCCTGACCAGGTGGCGACAATCGCTTCGATTGTCGAGGAGGAGACCAGTAAGGCCGATGAACGCGGCAAGGTGGCCCGTTTGTACCTCAACCGTTACCAGCAGGGTATGAGGCTCCAAGCCGACCCGACGGTGAAATTCGCCATTGGAGATTTCTCGATCAAGCGCATCACGGTGCCCATGACCCAAATCAATTCGCCCTACAATACTTACCGTGTTGACGGTTTGCCCCCTGGTCCTATCCGTTTGCCCGAGAAATCGACCATCGACGCTGTGCTCGATGCCCCTCAGCACGACTATCTCTACATGTGCGCTCGTGCTGACTTCAGCGGTTATCACGATTTCACTCGTGACTATGCTTCACACCTCGACAATGCCCACCGTTACCAGGCGGCGCTCAATTCCCGTGGTATCAAGTAGAAGCCGACATTCATAATAACTGAAGATCTTAAGAAAAAATGGAAAACGAAGATAATTTGGTCATTTTTGACAAGTACAGCAACGCTGTTGACGCTAACATCGTCAAGGGTGCGCTCGAAGCCAGTGGCATTCCCGCAGGTGTCATTTCCGATAGCACGGCCAACGCGGTGTGGATGGCTCCCGTTCCGGTCGTTGTCTTTAGACGCGACCTGGAAGCTGCTATCAAGGCGCTCTATGACAGCGATCTGAAGTATGAGGATTTTCAGGACGAGATGGATAACTTTGCCTTCGAGAACATGCGGGAGTGCAATCGGATCTTCTGTGAATTGGCATTGAGAATCCATCCCGAATTGGCTGGAAGTGAGTTTCGTGACCTGTATGCCCAGGCTCGTCTTGCTTTAGAGGCCGGTGACATCAAGACGCTCAATCAGATACAGTCGTCTTTGGGTTGAGAACAATCGTGGTGGAGCAACGTTAATCACCCAGACTATCGAGTATGAAAAGAATACTACCCTTAATACTCCTTGTTTACGTCGTTCTGCTTGCCTTGTTCACGACGATGGTGATAGTCGTGCACATGATACCACGCAGTGCTATCGAGGCCCAGTTCAAGAGCTCCGTCAAGATTTTCATTGAAGAAGGCGATTACCCGATCAAGGGTTCACTCGATGGCCGTGTGATGCTTGATAACTATACCGACTGTTACATGCACAATCTCGCCTATTGTGCCGATGCATCTCATCCTGTTGATGCTGCCATGCGCAACTTTCGTTACCGTGACAATGAGGTCATGACGGTATCGATGAGCCATCTTGCCAGTGGCGACTTGATTAATGAACCGTTTGAGTATGGCAAGTACTGGCATGGCTATCTGGTCTTTCTGCGGCCTCTGCTCACGGTTATGGACTACGGGAAAATCAGGATATTGAATGGCATCGTGTTGTCGATACTGCTCATGGTTGTGCTGTTTCTCTTGACGCGTCGTCTGTCCTTTGGCATCGCCCTCTGCTTCATTGTGTCATTATTCATGGTTCACTCGGCTGTTGTTCCCTGGTCGCTGCAATACTCAACATGCTATCACATCACGCTGGTGAGCATGATCGCCTTTTTAGGATTCGACTGGTTGAGTGCCACGAGGCAGCGTTTAGTGATCAGTTTCTTCATTATCGGTGCGATTACGTCTTTCTTGGATTTCTTCACAACTCCGGTAATGACGTTGGGCCTGCCGCTTACGGTCTTGGTGCTCATGGATAGGAAACTTTGTCATTTGCGACTGTTGTTTGCCTTGTGTGTCGCATGGTTGATGGGTTATAGCCTGATGTGGGCCTCCAAATGGCTCATGGCTTATCTGCTGGCTGGCTATAATGCGTTGGAGGAAGCCACGCAGTCCATTATGCTGCAATCCGTTGGACAAGAGGAAAATCCAATCTGGTATTATTGGCGGGAACTGTTTGACACTTTCATGACCCGGTGGTCAATCTTTACTCCGCAAGGCCTGACCCGATGGGGACTTGTCGCCTTGCTAGCGATACCTGCACTGCTTGCGCCCAAACGCCGTCCAATGCTGAAGAGGTACTCGGTGCTGTTGTTTATTGCGATGTTGTCGCTGTTATGGTACATCGTGGTAGCACGTCACTCCTACACGCATTTCATCATCTCCTCGCGCTCGTTGCTGGTGTTCTGGTTTTCTGGCCTTAGTTTCCTCTATAGTATTATTGACTTCAAAAAGTTGAAATCCCATGTCTTTAGAAAACAGTGAACAAGATGCTCGTGTTGTGGTGCTGATTCCGTGCTTCAACGAGGCCATCACGATTGCCAAGGTCGTGACTGACGTTCGGCGTGTGTTGCCCTCGGCACAGGTCATTGTCTGTGACAACAACTCGACCGACAATACTGCCCAAATTGCCAGTGATGCCGGCGCTCGGGTTGTGAACGAGCCGCGGCAGGGCAAAGGCAATGTCTTGCGTAGCCTGTTCCGCAATGTTGATGCCGACTGCTATATCATCATTGACGGCGATGACACTTATCCCGTTGACCCACTGCCACAGATGGCCGATATGGTCCTGAATGGTGGGGTAGACATGGTTATTGGCGACAGGATTTCTTCATCCTATCTCAAGGTCAACCAGCGCCGCTACCACAACTCGGGCAACCTGTTGGTGCGCTTTCTCATCAACAAAATGTTCAAGAGTTCTGTCCCCGACATTTTATCGGGCATGCGTGCCTTTAGTCCTTTATTTGTGAAGAATTTCCCAATTTTATCCAAAGGCTTTGAAATTGAGACCGAAATGACGATTTATGCCCTGGACAACAACTTTGTGGTGCACTCGATACCCGTTGCCTATAACAATCGCCCTGAGGGCAGCACTTCCAAGCTCAATACCTATAGTGATGGCCTTAAAGTGATCAAAACCGCTTTTTCACTGTTCGTTCATTTCAAGCCGTTGCTGTTTTTCTCGATTTTGGCAGGCATTCTGTTCTTGGCTGGAACGATAGGCATGATACCTGTGTTTGTGGAGTATTTCTCCACAGGCCTTGTGCCGCGTTTCCCAACGCTGATCGTTTGCGGTTTTGTCATCCTTCTGTCCCTGCTTCTGCTGGTGTGCGGCTTGATACTTGAGGTTGCCAACACTCGCCACAAGCAACTGGTGGAAATTCTGATGAACAAGAAATAAGGCGCATGCCACGTCGCTGACAATGAGTGTTAAATTTATCGTGGCTTATACGATTGAGTGCTGTTTTCTCGTTATTAAGGTATTACTTTTGGAGATAAGAAACTTGACGATATGACATCCTATTTGCGTCACTTCATATTGCTGGCTGCGTTTCTCGTGGCTTTTCAACTCGTGGCCGATGACGGGCCTAAGACCACGGCCTATAATTTCTTGAGTGTGCCGTCATCCAGTCATGTATATGCGCTGGGTGGTCACAACCTCACGGTGATCGATGATGATATTAATCTGGTCGAGCAGAATCCATCGTTGCTTGGTCCCGAGTTTGACCATCAGGTCGGCATCAATTACATGCGTTATATCGGTGACACCAACTTTGCCGGAGTGCGTTATGGCCAGGGCGTGAGCGAGCATGGCGCGTTTGCTGTGGGTGTCCAGTACTTTGGCTATGGCAACATCCAGGGAGCCGCCATCGACGGTACCAAGACAGGGACCTTCAGTGCCAGTGATATGGCCTTCAATGTGACCTATAGCCATGACATATCCGAGAAATTCCGTGGTGGTATCACCGTCAAGTACTTGTATTCCAAGTATGAGGATTACAGTGCTGGCGCAGTGGCAGCCGACCTTGGCGTGAATTACTATGACCCTGACCATGAGTTCACTGCATCGCTTGTGGCTAAGAATTTGGGTGGCCAGGTCAAGAAATTCAATGAGTTCAAAGATAATCTGCCGTGGGATATCCAGGTGGGTATGAGCAAGATGATTTCGGCCATGCCCGTGCGCCTGCATCTCACCGCCTATGAACTCACCCGCTGGAAATCACCCTATTATAAGATCAGTGATGTCAATAACCCCAACAGCGAGTTGATTGAGAAGGACTCCTTCGGCAGCAACTTGCTGCGCCATCTCGTGTTCGGTATTGATATCCTGCCTTCTGATAATATCTATCTGGCAGTAGGTTATAACTATCGCACACGCACTGACATGGCCACCTACAAGCGCGACTTCTTGTCGGGCTTTTCGCTGGGCGGAGGCTTGAAGGTGAGGGCTTTCGGCTTTGGTGCTGCCTTTGCGCGTCCTCACACAGGTGCAACCACTTTCATGTTCAACGTCACCACCAGCATCGGTGAACTCATGAGGTGATGATTGCATGCATAGTGCGTGCATTGACAGTGAGCGACTATGTGTGTTGGTCATAGCCGCTTTTATAATAGGATATAATAGGATTATTGAGTAATAAATGATATTCAAGATGAAAAAGTTTTTTGTAGTGCTCATGTGCATGCTGTCGGTGACTATAGCTGCACAAGCCCAGCGCATTCAGGTGGTGGATACCGATGGCCTGCCCATCGCCGCTGTGTGCGTGACCAACGAGAAGGGCGCCCTGGTGGGATCAACCGATAACGAAGGCTGGCTGGCTGACGCCAAGGGCTTGAACCACCTCTTCTTGTCGCACGTGGCCTTCAAGGCCAAAGAGGTCAAGATGGACACCGTCCCCAGCCTGTGTGTGGTGATGCAGGACCAGAATTTTGAGTTGGGCGAACTCGAGGTCAAGCCCAAGGAACTGCTCTATGTCCAGACCTATTTCCGCTGCATCTACGTCTGCGACGATGGCCCGTTATACTTCCGTGGCGGCGTGGTAGACAACACCTATGAGATTGCCAAGCAGAAGATTAACGCCAAGACGCGCAGCGTGTCTCGAGGCATGAATGGTTTAATGCGCTTCCTCCTCAGCACGCTGGCCGGCCATTACATCGACAAGTGGGCACGCATCGACACGCTCAACTACTACAAGCGCATCAACAAGTATGCCAACGAGGGCGCACTCACCATCACCGAGGAGCCTTCGGGCCGCCGTGTGGTGAGCGACACCATCTCGGTCCTGGGCTACATCGATGACGATATGGCGGCGGGCAACCGCACTACCAGCTTTGACCTGTGGGCCTTTGAAGACCACGTCGAGGCGACAGAGGCTGCCGCTAAGGCTGCCAAGACCGGCAAACAGCCCAAAAAGAAAAAGAAGAAAGATAACGACAATCACGGCTATTTTGAGTTATACAACATTGACGAGAACGGGAAATCACGCATCGATGACCTGGTGATGAAGCAGATTCTGGTGGAGGGCCATTTCGACAGGACCGACCAGGATTACATCATCTTGCTGGAAACCTACACCATCGGGCGTGACTACATCGACAAGAAGGAGTTCAAGCAGACGCGCAAGGAAAATGAGGTGGAGATGGACATCAACGAGCTGCGCCGCCTGGAGCAGAACCACCACATCCCTCCCTTGGCGCCTAACCTCAAGGACGCCGTCGATGAACTCTTCAAGAAGGACCTGGACAAAGAATAAAATATCGATATAGTAGTTGACCCATTGGTAGTATTAACCGCCCTGCTGGCGGGAAATTGAACAAATTATAATTTTATAATTAATTTTCTTTTGATTTCCCGTGTGAAGCACGGTTATGGTTGCAACATTCAGTCACTGGGCCAATAGCCATATATTGCAAAAAAAGGAATACGCTACTATGGACTCAATAATGACGTTCCTGAAAGAAAACTACGACTTGCTCAGCCTGGCCGTCGGCCTGATTGGTGTGCTGGTCGCCACGCTCGCCTCTACCTCGAGGTGAAAAAGAAGAAGCGTAACAAGAAGAAATGACGTGATGGAAAACATATTTTTTTGTGCTTTTGCCCATCACTTATTAATATCAAACGATAGAATATGAGACGTTTTTTACGATCATTGATCCTCTTGACGATTGCCTTACTGACGGCCACATCCTGTGGTGATGAGCCCGACGGGAAGTGGGACAAGATGAAATGGACCAACGTCAACAACCTGATGCAAGAGCAGGGCAGTTATCTCATCCCTGAAGCGGGTGGAACCTTCAGGTTCCAGTGCCGAAACTACGGCCACATATGGATTGCTTCGTACACTATCAACGGCGTGTCCTTTCCGATCAACGGCGAGAGCTTGCCTGAAATGGACGACGTGTGGTTTACTGTCATCATCAAGGACAACATCATGACCATTGTCGCTGAACCGTTACCCGAATCGGTTGAGTCGAGATACTTCAGCCTGGAGCTGACCGCAGGGGATATTTTCGACACATTTGTCTTCAAGCAGCAGCGGGGAAATCACCTGTGAGCACCGCCTTTGAGCCCGCGCTATCGAATGATTATAACCAAGTAAATCAACAACACGATGAACGTTAAATTACATACGCCCAAGACCTTGAAGGCTGGCAGTGGCCTGTCATCGGCCAAGCAGTTCCTTCTCTCAATTGTAGCCACCAGCATATCGATTGCGCTCACCTTTGGAACAGCGGCCTTTCTTGACCACCAGAAGAAAGAATCGTCCAAGAAGGAAATGGTGATGATGATCATCAACGACTTTGACCAGTCCATAGAACTGTTGCAGAGGGCCGACACGGCGTTGCGTAAGGCCAGCGCCCTTGAGCAGGAACTGGCAGTCCATCCCGAACTCTACGGCAGCCGGAGCAGTGGGGTTATTGACGTTACATCGTTCATACTCAGTGAGTTGGATTTTTCTGAAACAGCCGAGAAGATTTTTACGACGAGCATCGAGACGTTCAATACCATTGGCGACGTCAACTTCATCAATGAGGTGTCCTCGTTCTACATTATCCGCCGCAAATACAAGGACTTAGTACAGCAATGGATTAAGGACGATATCGAGGGGAAAGCAATCTTTTCATCGGTACAATCACTGTTCAATGTCAATTTCCCCGAATATGTTTTCCTGAATTGGTCTTTCCTGCAAGAGATGAAGGACACCCGCGACAGGTGCGTGTCGATGATGGACGTGAGCGAAAAGGACCTGGTGGAATTCAGCCGGCAGCATACGGCTAAACAAATCAATCCTGAGAGGAAAGCCCTCATGCAGAAGATGCAGGACGAAATGATTAAAGGCCAAATGCTGATTATGGAGGCCCAGCAGAAACTCAACGACAGGGCTAATCCATAATAATTTAAAGCGAGAATAGAAAAAAGATACTGTAGTTGATATAGGTCTAATGATTGGGAATAGTTGGTGATAAAACAGTTCCATCTCTTCGATGGAATACGCGGTTGAGTTAGCCTTGCGGCAAATCAACCGCGTTATTCATTTATCTGAAAAAGGGAGTGTGCGAGCAGCAAGGCGACAAGCGTCACTCGCTGCGCTCGTGCATCTTGTGCGCTTCCATGGGGCCGCTGTCTTTGAACAACCGATTTTATAGCCCATCGCCAAGCTTGCTTGAGCGGTGGACTATAAAAAACAACCGACCGCAACAGCGGTCGGTTGTTCTAAGGCGGAGAGGACTAGACGTTAGATATAATACCATGTGAAACTGTCTGATGTGACAAATAGTTAAATTTTAGGCAATTACAACTCTCAAGATATCAATTTGTCATACTTAATCTTAAGTAATCTTACAAAAGGGGGGACCTCTTGTGGATGTAAATTTGGATGTCTGATTTTGCACAGCTAACGTGGCTCAAGCCATGTTATTATCAGTTTTTACAACACAAAAATACAAATTATTTTTTAACACATAGTAATTGTATGATAAGAGTCAAGTATTCAAAGCGTGCATTTATCAAGAAGGACACCGGAAAGGTTGCTGTTCGCGTGAGGTGGAACTCCAAACAAAGCGAGGTGACGTTTTTTACAGGGTTGTATGCCGAAGAGGTTAAATGGGATAGCGATGGCCAAAAGGCTAAGAAAGGGACAACTCACAATGTTCGTAAAATGACATTCACGGCTAGTGAGATCAATTCCGCTATCGCAGATTTCAGACAGGAAATCGAGAATTGTATGGATATCTGCTCCCTCAAAAATGTGGTACCTACTCCTGACGAATTGAAGAAGATGGTCAATTCTTGTGGACAGGCTTTGCCACAAGTCGTACCTGGTCAACATGACCGGCACGTCATACCGCATTAAGGAAACAAAATAATTGAACGACAACAAACAATGAACAACAAACTTTTCGTATCTTTGCAGTGTATACTCAAGTGGTATGCTTTTGATTTTTTTTGTGAATTTTAACGTTATTTACAACTGAATATGAAAAAACTCACAGTCTTCATCATCTGCGCCTTTGTGATGATGATAGGTATAGGCTTGGCCGTTTATTATGCCGAATTAAGTGATCAGATGAAGCAAGTGGTCTTTGGCTCTGCCATGTTTACGCCACTTGTGGCGGTAATTATCACGCAACTCCTGTTCAAGGAACCCCTTTTCAAGGGGCTGGGTATAAACTTCAAGTTCAACTACTGGTGGTTGATAGGCTTGTTGTTGATTCCGGTTATTTCATTACTTGTGATGGGCATGTCGCTGCTTGTTCCAGGCTCGTGTCTGTCGATGGAACAGGTCATGGAGGCCAATCAGGCTGTTCTTACATCTCATGGAATCTCACCAGAGCAAGCTAATGATTTGACTCAGCGCTCATTGGATATTCTGGGAATGTGGGGGTTTATTGCTACTACTTTGGTCCAAGGTTTGTTGTCAGGAGCGACGATTAATGCGGTGCTGGCTTTTGGGGAAGAGATTGCATGGCGGGGCTTTCTGGTCAAGGTTTTGCAAGGAAAGAATTTCATTCTCGCAGCCATAGTGATCGGTTTGGTGTGGGGTGCATGGCACTTTCCTTTGGTATTAAATGGTCACAACTATCCGACCCATCCTGTCATCGGTGTGTTTATGATGATATTGATGTGCATCAGCTTTACACCGATATTGCTTTATTTCAGGCTCAAGTCGGGCTCTGTTATTGTTCCTGCCATCATGCACGGCACATTCAATGCGATGATACCAAACTTTACGTTGCTCGTTATGCCGGCCAATGATCTGTTGATCGGTGGCATGGGCTTGGCTGGCATCATCGTCTATCTGCTGATTTCTGTCCTTATCTTCCTCTATGACCGCTATATCTCCAAGGAGAACCTGTTCATGAAGCCCATAGAACCCCAGGCGCGTGTGCCTGAGGTTCCGTCAGGTAAATGATTAGAATAACAATAACCCAAATTCAGGGTTCAGACAGCTTTTTGTTCTGCTGTCGCTATTGTTTCCGCGTTATTCTCCTTTGATTTTCACTGTCACCTTCTCGTAGCCCATCGCTTTGAGCAAATTGGCCATTTCCTTTTTGCCCTGCTCTGTGGCTTTTTCAAAGATGCCTTCTTCCCGGGCATTGTTGACCAAGACGGTTTTTGCTTGATTGGTCAGTTCATTGATATCATTTTCAGTGAAATGTTTGTCCTTTTCTCCATAGACGATGGTCCTGTCGCTTGGGTTAGTGATGATGTCGGTGACCTTCGCTTCGGGCAACGTGATAACTATTGACTGATCATCACCAAAGGAAATATCATCCTCGGAAATCTGGCTAAGGTCAAACCCCACCTTCAAGTTCCCTTTGACCAACACAGCTAATAAGTGTTTGTTTTTATGTAAGAAACCTTTAGTCGTATCTCTCTTTTCCAGCAACATCTCCTCATAATAGGACGCTGTGTTAAGTTCTGAAATTTTCTTGATTTCTTCAACCGTCAGAGTGGTTTGCTTCTCTGTCTTGTTGATACTCCAATCGATCTTAAAGGGATTCTTCAGAAAGAAAAACAGACCGATGACCAAGGCAACGGCAATCAACGGCAGCAGCCAGCTAAACGACAGCCCACTTGATAATCCGCGTCGTAAGGACTTCTTTTCGGTTGATGCATCTTCATCACTTGCGGGACTGGAGTTTCGGGCACCCTCGGAGAGACTCTGCTTAACACTCTGCCACCAGTTTTTCAGTTTATTGATGATCTCGTTCATAGCCATTGCGATTAAATGAAATTAATGGTGATTGACGTGTATCCCAGTTGCTCAAGAAAGGCCTCAAAAAACTCCCTGGCATTCTTTTGTGAAACAGTCAAGATGTCACAATGTTGTAGGTAGTTATTCAACTCTTCCTCTGTCTCCTGTTCGGCGTTATTGATTCTTTTCAGATCAATACTTTGTCTAAGGCTACCGACATACAGATGACACTCATTAACAGTAATATTTGGTTCAAACAATTCGGGCTTAGGCAGATTGACTGTTATGGCTTTCCCGTTAGCCGAGACATTGTCTGGCGAGAAGTCTTTCAGGTTGATGCCTGCCTTTATCTTCGCAGTACTGACAATTGCCATCGAACGTTCTCTGCCCAGATTCCATCCAATAATCTTGGTAATGTTGTTGAAAAACTCAAGTATTTTATTCTCATCTTTCTCGACGTGGACCATCTTGACTTTGTATTCAACGGTTGCCAGCTCGGAACAGAGGCTGATGCTCTTGATGGCACTCTCGAGCCGCTGTTCCTCTTCGTGCTTCTGGATCGTGGCCTTCACTTGGGGGATGATGTAGGCGAACAGCAAGGCTATTGCAGCGAGGCCGATCAGCCACTTCTTGTACTTCCTGGCCAAACCCAGAAGGATTGATGACAATTCCGATGGCTCCTGATTCTGCTTGTCTGGCTGGGTCAGCAGGTCACTAGCCGCCCCCTGGCCAGCGCTCGTCTCGTCGGGCTCGCCGTTCGCTTGGGACTCATTTTGAGGCGCTTGGTCAGCCTCGGTGGCAAATTCGTCTTTCAGCAGGGACAAGGTCTCTTTGGTCAGCCAGATCTTTTTGCCTTGGGACAGCAGTACCTTGACAGCTGCAGGCGATAGCCGATCGCCTTGCTCCTTCATCCTCCTGAAATCGGAAACGAACTGTTCGCATTTCTCAAAGAGACCGTCGTCCGAATCGGCAATCCTTGATTTGAGCTGATTCAGGTCGTCGCCATTGATGCATGCGGCGACGATGAGATCATTCAACATGTTGACGTCTTCGGGATTATTCTTGTTAAGCATAAGCACACCCTCCTGATTATTGTTTGTGGTTTAGGGTCGCGACAGGTGGGAAACATCACAACTCAGTGCTGCAAATGTAGAATAATATTTTCATAGAATCAAATGTTTGGCCATGATAATGACAGAAAAGGTAATGGCAGTCCCCTGGAATAAACACCGCGAAAGCGTATAGTGAAACAATCGGTGACTCCGCGGGGGCGCTGCCTTTGAACAACCGATTGCTGCGCAATCTTTGGGTAATTTTTTAGCCCACCACTCAAGCGAGCTTGGCGATGGGCTATAAAAACAACCGGCCACTTGCGCGGTCGGTTGTTCTAAGGCGGAGAGGACAAGATTCGAACTTGCGGTAGAGTTACCCCTACGGCAGTTTAGCAAACTGCTGGTTTCAGCCACTCACCCACCTCTCCGGAAGCTAGCTGAAAGTATTTTAGGTTTTTGAGCGATTTTTTTTGAAAAAAATGAATAGCTATTGTGCAAGAGGCTTTTTTCTCACGTTTTAGCTGTCTCTATTACAAAATTTTGTATCTTTGCATCCCATTAAGGTGCGGGCAGTGATTGCCTGCGTTCATCGTAATTATTATTGAATAATGGCAGACATTACTATTGCGGGCGTGATGCGCGCAGGGGCATATTCGCCCAATCATATTGGCAACGACACCGCCATCTTTAATCTTGTGGCCGAGCAGCTGCGCAAGCGCGGTTGCCAGGTCAATGTGTATAGCGAGGAGCAATTCAATAATCAGGAGATTGAAGAGCCCGTGGTACTGGCTATGTGCCGTGAACGCGCCAGCATTGCCAAGCTGCAACGTCTTGAAGATGAGGGCAAGCTGGTGATTAACTCGGGCTATGGCATCGAGAATTGCACCCGTGAGCGCATGACGCGCATCCTGCTGGGTAACGGTATCCCTTATCCCGAGAGCCTGATTGTCAACACGAACGAGAATATCAAGTCGCAGCTTAAGAAGGCTGGCTTCAAATCGTGCTGGATCAAGCGTGGCGACTTCCATGCCATGCACAAGGAGGACGTGAGCTACGTCCGTCACCCCGAGGAGGCTCAGGAGGTGTTGCAGGAATACTTCTACCGCGGCATCACTCGTGCCGTCATCAATGTGCACCTGGTGGGTGACTTGGTGAAATTCTACGGCGTGAAGAACTCGCAATTCTTCTACTGGTTCTATCCCTTTGACGAGGGACATAGTAAGTATGGTTGGGAAGAGGTGAACGGCCATTCCCAGGGCATTGATATTGATCTCAAGGAGTTGAAGGACATCTGCACGCGCGCTGCCGAGGAGTTGAACGTTGTCATCTATGGCGGTGATTGCATTGTAGATCCTGATGGTACTATCCGCATTATCGATTTCAACGACTGGCCCAGCTTTGCTCCGTGCCGCAACGAGTCGGCTCCCCACATTGCCAAGGCTGTCCTGGCTCTCGCCAAGAGTCACCTTGGTTTGTAAGATTGTGAACAACACTTTTCAAGACACTACACTATTGTTTTTCTTGCAATGACGTTAAAAGAAGAATATCAGGCTTCGCTCAAGTCGATGGACACCGAGGAGTGGCTCGACTTGCACTTCTATCGACCCATCGGTTTCTTGTGGGCTAAATTGTTTGCCAAGATGGGTATCTCTCCCAATGCCGTCACCATCGCCAGCATCTTCCTGGGAGTCTTTGGCGGTATCTTGCTGTATTTCAGGGGTGATGATTACATGTGGCTCAATTGGTTTGGTATTTTCTTCATCATCTGGGCAAATACCTATGACAGTGCTGATGGCCAGTTGGCACGACTCACCCAGCAGTATTCTCGGATGGGCCGCATCCTGGATGGACTGAGTGGCGACTTCTGGTTTGTAGCAATTTACTTTGCGCTGGTTTACAGGGAATTGGACTTTGGCGATGCCATGTATGACAACGCATTCTGGTACCAGAATCAGTGGATTATATGGGCTTTGGGCATCGGTGCAGGTGTTAGCCATGCGCTGCAGGCTGCTATGGCCGATTATTACCGTCAGTTCCATCTTTATTTCCTGAAAGGTGCCGAGGGCAGCGAGCTTGACAGTGCAGCCGCTCTCACCGAGCAGTACAAGCCATTGTCGTGGGGGATGAACTTCTGGAGCAAGCTGATCTTGTTCTTCTATCGCAATTACACGGCCAATCAAGAGTTTCTCACTCCTCGCATGCAGCGCTTGCGTGCGGCTCTCAAGGAGCGTTACGGCGAGGAAGGCGTACCGCCACAGGAATTCCGTGACTACTTCAGGCAGTTGAGCCGTCCATTGATGAAATACACCAACATCCTGTCATTTAACACACGCATCATTGCTTGCTTTATCTCGGTGATTATCGACATGCCGTGGTGCTACTTTGTGTTTGAGATTGTGGTGCTCAATTTGCTGTTGATTTACATGATCCTGCGCCATGAGCACATCTGCAAGAAGGCGATTAAGTACCTTGCTCAAGTGAAGTGAGCCAATCAAATTTATTGTTTGTTTTATAGAGAAAGAATAGAACCTTGAAACCATGCTTAAAGAATGGATTTTCAAGGTTCTCGTGTTTTAAAAAGATAGTAATAGTGTAAAATAATTAAACCTCTAGAAAGATGAAAAAGACAATGCGTTACTTTCCTCTGTTGTTCGTTTTGTTCACGGGCATGCAGATGATGGCGGCAGTACCTAGCGGGTACTATAGCAACGCCCAAAACAAGAGCGGACAGGCGCTCATCAGTGCCCTGCATCAGATTATCGACGGTCACACAAAACGTGGCTATGACCAGTTGAAGACCGACTTCAAGACCACCGACTGCAACGGTAATATCATTATCGACCGCTACTCAACCTCACAGTTCACTTATGGCACGGACTTCTGCGGCACATATAACGGCGTGGGCGACTGCTACAACCGTGAACACTCGATTCCCAACAGCTGGTGGGGCGGTTTAGAAAGTGACACAGCCTATACAGACCTGCACCACCTGTTCCCAGTGGACGGCTGGGTGAACGCTGAACGTGGCAATTATCCGTTTGGTGATTGTGCCAATGGCACTCCCAAGGGTACCGGCAAACGTGGCACTTGCACGTTCAGTGGCTACAGTGGCATCGTGTTTGAAGTGGCCGATGAGTACAAGGGCGATTTCGCACGAGTGTATTTCTATTTTGCAACGCGTTACATGACCCGCATCAGTACCTATACAAGCGGTACCGGCAGCGTAGTGTTCACCGCCAGTTCAACCAATGGACACTTTGGACTGACGACATGGGCCATCAACCAGCTTCTTGAGTGGCATCGCAACGATCCTGTGAGCTCACTTGAGACGACGCGCAACGACGCCGTTTACGGCATACAACGTAACCGCAACCCCTTTGTTGACTATCCTGAACTGGTTGAATACCTATGGGGCAACATGCAGGGTAACGCATGGAACAGCGGTTCCACACCGACACCTACCCCCACATTGTCGTCTCCCACTAATGGCTCAACAGTGAATGTAGGCACCAATACTGGCAACGGCGTTAGCAAGATCATCAACGTGAGCGGCAGCAACTTGACTAAGGCATTAACCGTGAGCGTAAGCGGAACAGGATTCTCTGTAACCCCGACTAGCATCACAGCTGCCAACGCAAACGCTGGCACCACAATAACCATCACCTATTACGGAACCTCGACCAATGCGACAGGCACGTTGACCATCAGCAGCAGTGAGGTGAGTTCCACCGTCAATCTTACAGCCAGCTACAATAGCGGTGTTGGCCCCACTCCTGGAGATGAGGTCATTGAGACATGGGAGGGATGTACCGTTGGTGGCTACTGGACTCAGGAAGTACAAGGAGCCGCTTTTAGATGGTACTTCAGCAATGCTGGACTCTATGCACGTGATAATGATCACTGGAACGGCTCGCTTGGTTGCTGCTTTGGCAAAAATGCTGATTCCTATATCCAGATGTCTGAGGATGCTACTGGTGGAGCCAGCAAGCTTACTTTCTATGCAGCAAAATATGGCAATGATGCAAATCCCACAATCAAAATCCTTTATAGCACCAACGGTGGCAGCACATGGACTGAGATGGCCACTTGCACGCTCAATGGGACCTGGCAGCAGTATAGCTATAATTTGAACGTGACGGGCAATGTACGTTTCGAATTCGTTCAGACCGCAGGCTCGCGTCTCAATATCGATGATATTGCCATCACTAGCAATGCTGGAGCTGTAACGCCGACTCCTGTGGTCTCCATCACTTCACTGGCATCGATGGAGGCTGACTTGAATGGTTCCTCAACCATCGTTAGCGGAACCGTTTCAGCAGATGACAATACCGAGAATATCACGTTGACCGTTGAAGGGAATTTCCAGATCAGTTTGAACAGGTATAATTGGTCCAAGACACTTACCCTCGACCCGACGGGTGAAGTGTTCTATGTGCGCATTGCCGACACAAGCGTGGCAGGTGAGTACTACGGCTCTATCTCAGCCACAACAAGCCTTGCTAGTGCTTACGCTGATGTCGAAGGAACTGTCAATGCCCCGTCAACACTTATGGGTGATGTGAACATGGATGGCTGGGTTAATATCAGTGATGTAACCAGTCTGATTGATTATGTGCTGGGAGGTCAGCAGGAGCAGTTTGATGTACTCGCGGCAGACATTAATCAGGATAACGCTGTTAACATTTCGGATGTGACAAGCCTGATTGATTATGTGTTGGGGACATCAAGTGTTGCTAAGGCAATGAATTGGGCCGCCGTTCCTGCTCAAGATGCTATTGCTATCGAGAATCCGTGTGGTATTGGCCTATGGATTTACAACCTTGATGGAGAATGTGTGGCAACAACCTCAACACAGGGCAATTCAGCAATTCAATTGCCTCAGGGTATCTATGTGGTGGCCAGCGATATCACTTCGATAAAGGTAGTTGTTAAATAACCAGTAGGAGACATAGATAATTAAGCCGCACGGAGTTCCAGAAATGGCTCCGTGCGGCTAATATTTTATCGATACCTGCCTACTACTTGCCTATGCAATGGTATTCAAACCCTGCAAGGTGCAATTCCTCGTGATCGAGGATGTTGCGACCATCAAGAATCAGTCGGCCTCTCATTTTATTCAAGAGTCTGTCAATATTGGGCATTCTGAACTCTTTCCACTCAGTGACAAGCATCAAGGCATCTGAACCGTCCACGGCTTCATACATGTCGTTGGCGTATTCCACTGCATCTCCGAGCCTTCGGCGACACTCGTCCATCGCAACAGGGTCATAAACCCTAACAGTGGCACCAGCTCGAAGTAAGAGGTCGATAAGCACTAGGGATGGCGCTTCGCGCATGTCATCGGTTTCGGGCTTAAAAGCCAGGCCCCACATTCCGATTGTCTTGCCCTTCAATGCATCTTCGCTACCGTAGTAGTTGACCAGTTTATGATAGAGAATCAGCTTCTGATCTGCGTTCACTTCTTCTACTGCCTGCAATACTCGCATGGAATAACCATGGTCGGCGGCTGTCTTTATGAGGGCTTTAACGTCTTTGGGGAAGCATGAGCCACCATAGCCACATCCAGCGTAAAGGAACTTCTTGCCTATACGGGTGTCGCTGCCGATCCCTTTGCGCACCATGTTCACGTCAGCACCGACCAATTCGCACAGGTTGGCGATATCGTTCATGAAGCTGATTCTGGTAGCAAGCATGGAATTTGCAGCATACTTGATCATTTCAGCTGAGGGTATATCGGTGAATATGAGACGGTCGCTCACAATCATGAAAGGCTTGTAGAGCCTTGCCATGAGTTTGCGGGCTCGTTCACTGTCAACGCCAACTACCACACGATCTGGACTCATGAAATCCTTTACAGCATTACCTTCCTTGAGGAACTCGGGATTGCTGGCGACATCAAATTCGATATTGACGCCTCGTTTGTCCAACTCATCTTGGATAGCAACTTTTACCTTATGGGCTGTGCCTACAGGAACCGTGCTCTTGGTAACAACAACCAGATAGTGGTTCATGTGCTTGCCGATGGTTCGTGCTACTTCAAGTACATATTTCAAGTCGGCACTGCCATCTTCATCAGGAGGTGTGCCCACGGCACTAAAGACGATATCAACATCATTCAATACATCTTCAAGATGTGTTGTGAAATGAAGTCTGCCAGACTTCATATTCTTGTGGACAAGAGTTGCAAGTCCAGGCTCATAAATAGGGATGATGCCTTGCTTGAGGGCTTCGATTTTCCTTTCGTCTACATCCACACATGTTACATGGACACCCATTTCACTGAAACAGGTGCCCGTAACTAATCCGACATATCCGGTCCCGACAATCGCTATCTTCATTATCTTGATTGATTGTTATCAGAATCCATTGGTGGTCCCAACAGAGTAGGGTCAATAGCTGGATTCAGATACTGTTACTCTTGATTGCCGGTTACACCAAATTGCTTGGATACAGATGCATCCTTGGGTGTGTCATCAACGTAATAACCACCACTATCACCACCGTAGCCGTAACCGTAGCCGTAACCATAGCCGTAACCATAGCCCTTACCATAGCCATAAGCATAAGAGTAGTTGTAGCGCGTCTTACTCATCTTGATGTCGTTAACGAGGATGGTCAAGTTCTTAATCTTGTGCTCATCATACAGTCGCTCAAGTTCATACATGTACTGCTGTTCAACTCTACCGTCACGTACGACGTAGATAGTCAGGTCGGCAAAACGGTTAACTACAGCGGCATCAGCAATCAAGTTGTAAGGCACTGTATCGAGAATAACAAAGTCATATTCCTTCTTGAGCTTCTCAATCATCTTCTCCATGTTCTCACTCAACAGCAACGCTGTGGGGTTGGGGGGGATCGCACCTACACTGATGATGTCGAATCCCTCATGAAGGGCGCCGCGATGGATGACCTTATCCAGGTCAGGCTCCTTGCCGGAAAGATAGGCGGTGACACCTTTACCATCCTGTACACCGACATATTCTGAGAATTTACCTTTACGCAAGTCAAGGTCCACAACAATCACACGTTTGTTCACGTAGGTGTAAGACAAGGCAAGGTTAACGGCCACAAAGCTCTTTCCTTCACCCGACATCGTTGAGGTAAACTGGATAACAGTAGCCTCCTTCTTGTTCTTGTCTTGAGACGTGACAAAGTCAAGGTTATTGCGGACGATACGGAATGCCTCGTTCATACGGTCATTGGATGTCTCATTTACCACAATCTCACCAGTGACATGAGCCTTCTTGGCCGGCAACTCACCCAAGATAGGTATGTCACAAGCCTCTTCAATCTCACGGCGAGTATGAATGGTCTTGTCAAGCGAGAAGTACCAGAATACGGCATAGAGCACGAATGCGGGTATCAGCAGACCGATTACCATACCAGTTAACACAATACGCGACAACGGCGCAGTAATTGGAACTGGGTTGGGAAGAGCGGGCTCCATTACTTTTGCATTAGGCTCGGTAATAGCCATCTGCAACGCATTTTCCTCGCGCTTGTTAAGGAGGTACAGGTAAAGCTGCTCCTTGATCTTCTGCTGACGTGCGACCTCGGTGATGGCTTTCTCATGTGAGGGATTGGCAGTCATACTGCTTTGGGCCACACTTTGAAGACGTCGTGCTTGATTCTGGCGGGTGCGCAACGAGCCGATGTAGTTGTCAAGGCTGGCAAGAATGGTCTTCTTCTGCATAGCAAGAGAAGAAGTTAATTCTTTCATCACAGGATTCTCGGCGCTGGAGGCAGCAGATATTTTTTGATAATCCTGCATAGCCAAGTTATATTCATTAATCTGATTAGTGATACCAGTATTGCTCATGCCAGTATTGACAGGGATTAGCTCACCAGGACCCATGCCTGCAATGAAGTTGCGGATTTGTGATGAGATATTAATCTCGAGGCTGAGGTCCTCGCTAGTAGCCATTTGTTGCATCGTGTTGTCTGGCGTACCCAACATCACCGAGTTGGCAGAGTTGGCAGTAAGGACAGCGACCTCGCTATCCACGCCACTCAAGTCTTTCGACAGGTCGGCTACACGTTCTGCGATAAAGGCCTCGGTGTTGCGAGCAACTTGGTTCATGTCGTTGATGCCTTCCTGGTTATAGGCGACAACAAGAGCATTCAAAATGTCGGCACACATAGCGGGGTTCTCACCACGGATTGCGAGGTTCAGCACATCACTATGCTCGTCGGCTAACTCGACGACAACAGATTTAGAAAATGCCCTGGCAAGTGCAGTTGGGTTACTGATTCTCACAATAATGTTAAAATCAAGGTGCTCTGATGGGTCAAAAAGCCTTGTCTTGGTGATGGCAACCGGGCCGAACTCAGTATTGACCTTATTGCCAAAGTGTGCTTTTTTCCATTGTCCCTCATTGACCCGGAATTCAAAGTCGTCGGCACTTTTGGGGACGATGGTGATGGAGTATCCTGCGGTGACTTCCTTGAGCGGGGTTACCTGAACAGGAGTATCCTTATATATATTGACGTCACGCAAGAACTTGTGACCATAATACTGAACATTCAATCCCAATGAGTTGACTACAATCTCCATCACGCGTGATGACCTGAGCTTGTGGGGCTCATTAGGGATGTAATTGACAGTATTAAGTCCCAAGTCACTGAAGGTCATCGATGGCGTTCCTTGAGCACTGTCCTTAGAACGGATAAGGATGGATGATTTGGCCACGTAGAATTGTGACTGACTTTTTCCGTACAAGTAGGCTAGACAGGAACAAACGATCATTGACAGGACAAACCAGTACCAGTTATAGGCACAGGCTACAAACAGACGGTCCCATTTAATACCGTTGCGCAGGCGTCTTTTCTTTTTCTTTTCGGCCGCCGCTTTAGCGACGAGATCTTCTTGAATTATTTCTTGCATGATAAGCTAATTTTATTCAACAATTAACGAATGTTTGTGCATGTTGCGGCTTGTCTGTTCATGTTGCCACATATTACGCTGCAAATTTAGTGTAATTCAATTAAAGTGGCAAACTAAACAATCATAATTTTTATGAATTCCAGCAACAATCACTTAAAGCACAAAAAGAGATGGCAGCCATTGTGCTGCCATCTCCTATCTTTAAGAATTGATGAAATCTGATTAATCGATTTCCTCGTCGGCCTCGTAACCACCCATCTCGCGGATAGCGTTCTTAAGCATTACATACTGCTGGAACAAGTGGTTAACGGGGATCTCGTCCTTGGTGTAGTCATGCATCGGGCTCTTGAGGAAGAAGCTCAGGAAGCGCTGGGTGCCATAACGGCCAGCACGGTGAGCCAGGTCCATCAACAAGCACAGGTCGAGGCACAGCGGTGCTGCCAAAATAGAGTCGCGGCACAGGAAGTTGATCTTGATCTGCATGGGATAGCCCATCCAGCCAAAGATGTCGATGTTGTCCCATCCCTCCTTGTTGTCGTTGCGAGGCGGGTAGTAGTTGATGCGTACCTTATGGAAGTAGTCGCTGTACAGGTCGGGCTGCTCCTCGGCAACAAGAATAGACTCGAGGGTTGAGAGCTTGCTGACCTCCTTGGTGCGGAAGTTGGCGGGCTCATCAAGCACGAGACCATCACGGTTACCCAAGATATTGGTTGAGAACCAGCCGTTCAGACCCAGCATACGGGTGCCGATGATGGGGGCAAAACCGCTCTTCACCAACGTCTGGCCAGTCTTGAAGTCCTTGCCGGCGATGGGCACTTGGGTCTTCTCTGAGAGTTCCCACATGGCGGGAATGTCAACAGTCGTGTTGGGAGCACCCATGATGAAGGGACAATCCTCCATCAATGCTGCATATGCGTAGCACATCGACGGGGCAATTTTGTCAACCACATTATCCTTCATGGCCTGCTCAAGAACAGCGATAGAGCCGTGGTACTTCATGTCGGGCTCTACGTAGATCTCGGTTGAAGCTGCCCAAAGTACAACCACGCGGTCAACGCCAGTTTCCTTCTTGAAGTTGCGGATGTCCTCGCGTACCTGCTCGGTCATGTCCCAGCGATCCTTGCACTGCTTCACGTTATTGCCGTCCAAGCGCTTTGCATAGTTCTTGTCAAAAGCGGCCTTCAAGGGCTTAATCTTCAACAGCTCGTCCTTGACGGGCTCAATGTCCTTTTCCTTGAGTACCTCAGCGTTGATTGCGCTTTCATAAGCGTTCTCGGGAAATACGTCCCATGCTGCAAACACGATGTCATCGAGGCTAGGCATCGAGACGATGTCTTTATAATGTAAGTACTTCTTGTTTTCACCTTTTCCAACACGAATCTTGTCATACTGCGTCATGCTGCCAACAGGCTTTGCAAGGCCCTTGCGGGTCATCATCACGCCAGTCATGAACGTGGTGCTCACGGCACCCAATCCAACTACCATAATACCTAATTTGCCGGTAGCGGGCTTAACATTTGCTTTTGCCATAATCTTTTATTACAGTTAATGTTATAAGTTGATATCTATTTATGTAGCCTCACCAAGAGGCCTAGCTAATCGATATTGTTTCTCTTGCGAAAAACGGCGCTAAATTACAGCCTTTTTTTGAATTGAGAAACTAAATGTATTGTAAAAATGATAGAAAAAAGTTAATTTTCAGCCCTAATATTTAAAAAGAGTGAATTTTAGTATATTTTGATGGCCAACTTATTAAAAATACTTAATTACACGTCTTGCCAATTGTACAGTTTGTTGATGCTTTTCTGCAATAAATTCGACATCATGAGCCCTGATAACATTTTTTTAGAATCAGGCCTTGTGAATGGAGTTCATTGGTCCAGGAACTCATTGGCCGTAGTGATGTCACCGGCATGATCTACATCCACAATCTTCTCGATGCTGTAGGCCTTCAAGTGGTGACCAGCCTCAATCAGGGCACGTTGAAAGTTGCGCATGCGACTGATGTTCTGCACGATGCAATGGTCGAGAACACTGAATGCTTTGTCGGTCATGGCATACACACCACCCGATACGTATTTCGCACCAACCCAGCTTTTATCGCGGAATGCAGTGATGTTCATCTCGCTGTCAACATCAACCCACAAAGGTTTCTCATCGTCAACAAAGGGTGTGACCGCCCACATGCCGTCATGCTCTTCGTCGGCTTCAAATGCATCGATGTAACCCTTGAAGTCTTCCTCTTTAAATATGGTGTCGACGGTTGTCAGGCAGAATTTGCCTGGAGGAATCACACGACTCAAATGCCACAGGCTGTGCATCGAGCTGGGTGTACTTTTCACTACCAGATTGAATGGAACTGGCAGCTCTAGGCTCTCAAGATATTCCCTTACTTCGGTCATGTGTTCGTTGACGATGATGCTGATGCTCTCGGCATGGCATCTGAGCATGATGTTAATGAGGCGGCCAATCATGGGCTCACCTTGCAGCTCGACGAGTGGCTTGGGTTTGGCAACGCCCTCTTGTGCAAGTCGTGATCCTTCGCCGGCGGCGATTATTGCATAGTTCATGCTTGATTATTGTTTAATGTGTGATTAATGATTGTTGTCTTTTAACCAATTGGCTACTTGCGTAACCTTGGTGATCGTGTGAGGATGGGTTTGACGATCCTCTTCCTCGGTCCATCCTTTCCCTTTGAGCCACAAGACATGGCATCCCAGTTGTTCGGCTGGCTCAATGTCCTTGCGCAGGCTGTCGCCCACCACGAGAACATCCTGAGGGGCTAATTCCAGTGCGTCAACTCCTAGGCGGAATAGGGTGGGGTTGGGCTTGCGCACGCCCACAACAGCACTCTCAATGATGCCCTTGAACAAATGCCTGATGCCGTAATCGCGAAGCACCTCATCGATGTTGCCGTAGAAATTGCTAACCAGCATCATCGGATAGGTCTCATGTAATTGTTCGAGCATGGGCAAGGCCTCGTTGATGCACTGGCGTGCTGCATTGTCGCAGAAAGCGGCAATCTTTTCCACCCATTGCGCTCGGGTGGTTTCATCGGGCTGTATAGGCAGATAACTGATTTCCAATGCCACCTTCTTGAGTAGCAGCGTGTGGAAATTGTCTTGAGGCAAGATGATGCGTTCGCGGGCAAGTGCGCGCTCTCCCTCAACATATGCAGTACGGAAAGTCTCTTTGTCAATAGGAACGCCTGAGTTGACATAACCTTGCCACAAAACCTCGCTCCAGTGGACGCCTCGACTATCCAGTGTGCCGCCATAGTCAAAGATGATTCCCTTTATCATGCTCCGTCTTTCTTTTTCAGCGTTAGTCGGTCTTGGTCAAATCAAGCTTCACATTGTCTCGACCACGGTCTTGGAACAACTTGGGCAGCGGATTTTGGCGCGCTTCATCATAGCGGATGCGGTTGCGCTGAATGTCAATGGCGGTATAAATTGCATGGCGCATCGATGATTCGTTGGCAATGCCTTGTCCAGCAATGTCATAGCCTGTTCCGTGGTCAGGGCTTGTGCGGATGATAGGCAGTCCTGCAGTGAAGTTGACGCCCTCGTCCATGGCTATTGTCTTAAAGGGGGCAAGACCTTGATCGTGGTACATGGCCAGTACTCCGTCAAAACGGCGATAATGCCGTGCCCCGAAGAAGCCGTCAGCTGCATATGGCCCAAAGCATTGCACTCCATCCTCATCAAGAGACTGCTGCAGTGCAGGCATGATGACATCTCGCTCCTCGTTGCCCAGGATGCCATTTTCGCCAGCATGGGGGTTTAACGAGAGTACGGCTATGCGAGGATTGTCGATGTTGAAGTCGCGTTTGAGCGACATGTTGAGCAAGCGCAATTTCTCGCGGATGACCTCGACGGTGAGCGCAACAGGGACCTGAGACAGTGGCAGATGGGTAGTTGCCAACGCAATGCGCAAGTTTTCGGTGCACATGATCATTAAGGCTTTTTCCCCTTCGCCTGCCGAACTCTCAAGATACTCGGTGTGGCCAGGGAAGTGGAATTGGTCGCTCTGGATGTTATCCTTGTTGATGGGTGCGGTTACCAGCACGTCAATCAGTCCGGCCTTCAGGTCTCGAACGGCTGCTTCAAGGGCGATGAACGATGCAAGCCCGGCCTGCTTGCTGGGCTGTCCCAACTCTACCTTGATTTCCTGGTCGATACATTCCACCAGGTTAGGCATATTGTCCTTCAGGGACTCTGCAGTCTTTGTGTGGTTAATCTGGAATCCGGGCAAGTTGCACGCATTGCGGTGATAGCTTACAATCCGTGATGAGCCGTAAAGCACGGGAATACACAATTCCATCATCTCGGGAACTCCCACAGCCTTCAGAGCCACCTCGATGCCGATGCCATTAGTATCGCCCAGGGTGATGCCCACCCGGGGTCGGTTGTTATTTTTTCCACTCATAATGATAGTTATCTATTGACATGTATTTGTTCAAAATCAAACTGCAAAAGTACTAATAAATTACTTCTCTTGCAACATCCATGCCATGGGGAAACCAATTTTAGGTAAAAAACAAGCAGGGAAGCCTTGCTTGTGAAGGCCTCCCTGCCTGTTTTTGCGATGTGACGCGGCTCGTTACTGGACGACCTTGGTCGTCTGTGTAGTGCCGTCACTCATCTGGCGGACGATGATGGTCACACCGGGGACAGGTCCATCGTGTTCAACGCCACTAACGTCAAAATAGCGTTCGCTCACAACTTGAACCTCGCCCAATCCGTCAGCAACCGTTTCTTCAACGTTGGTAGGACTGCCAGGTGGCATCCAGGCGAGGCCAAACGCTGATCCGCTACCACTCTTGGACGTACTTGGGCGGCCGTCGTCATACGTGTACTCGATGTAGTTGCGCTCATCACTGTACTTGTCGATGATTGCGATCCTGCCATAGATTAACGTCGAGTCGGGTTGGACATCTGACCCTACAACAACGTCTGCCCTGCGGGGCGCTTGATTGGTGCGATTGCCCTTGTGCGGGCCTGACGAATTAACGGTAAAGCTGATGACTTTCTCGGGGTCAAAACCATCCTCTTCGAGTTGTCTCTCAAATGCGTTGGAATTTGGACCAGCGATGGTGTCCTGACCCGTCTTGTGGCCCAAGAAGGTGTCATTGTTGCCAATGGCGTCTCCGGCATTCTTCACCAGCTGGAGGTAGTACATCTTGTAATCGTCAGTCTCATTGGTGCTGGCATTGGTAGATTTCCAAACTGCCAGCTCTCCATAGAAGGTTCCGCGCACATTGTGGTAGCAATCATAAGTCTGGATGTTGGGACATCCGCTCAGGTCAATGCCGTTGATGTGGTTGTAGCTGTAGGTTAGCGTGTTCAGCTTGGTCCTGTTTTTCAGCCCCTTCAGGCTGTACAGGTCATTGCAATCGGCATGGATGACTACCAGTGAATCACTGTTGAAATACAGGTCTGCAATGCTGTTCTTGCCAGGCTGACTCATCGAGGTGGGCACTTCGCCAGGCATCGTGAAGCTGAAGTGGTCATAATCCTCCCAGATGCTGTCTCGGTTACTGCAATCAAAGTATTTGAGTCGCGTGTTGCTGCTCAAGTCGAGGTCGCGTACCATGCAGTTGCGCATGTCAAACCAGCGCAGGTTGTGATTATCTGTCACATCAAGGATATTCAATTCGGGATTCTGCCAAATCTTTAACGTGTCAAGATTGTTGCCGGCATCGTTGGTAAAGGCCCTTAGCAGTGAGTTGGAAACCCATGCGGTGACCAAATTCTTGTTTGCTGTCAGGTTCAATCCAGGATCACCCAGTGCTGTACCCAATGCTTTGTCGTTATAGGCATGCAGGTATTGCAGGTTGACATTCTGGGTCAGGTTCAGCTCATTAAACACTGCATTGTCATTGACATACACAAGATTCAGTGAGTCGATATCAGTGGTCGGAAAACCAAAGTCTCCATCCCATGGCTTGTTATACGCCAGGTTCTCAAAGCCGTGGATCTTGGGTAGTTTAGGATCGTGGTGACAATAGACGTCTTTCAGGCCGTTGCTATTGTCGAGCAATACTGTCGTGAGTTTCTCTCGTTCATATGCTCTGACTCCTTTCAGACCACTCAGCGGAGTCGTTATTTTGCCACTGTATGTACCACCCTCGCGGGCGCCGTTTTGGTAACGGTTGATGTCAGGAAAGAAGATGTCTCCAGTCTCGACATCATAGCCGCGCATCTTGTAGGCGCATTCGCGGGCATCAAGATAGGTGATGTCTCTCACCGATTGCATATTGACATAGTGCAGCGGGTTTCCCTTGATGATCAGTGTGTCAACCTGGGCTGCGTACACACCAATGGAATCGAAGCGGGAGTAGGATAGGTTGATGTAGTGCAGGTTGGTGCACACCGAGTTAGCCTGGAAGTTGATCGAGCCTTGCATCGTGCGGTCATCGGTGCCACGCATTCCGATGACTGACAATCGTTCGAGGGATCTGAGACCATCAGTCCTGTCAGCCCCATCGGGGATTTTTTTGCCATACCTTGTGCCGATACCCAGTGAGCGCATTCCATTGTAGTCGGCATAGAAATACTTGAGGTTTGGCAGGTCTTGCAGCCAGATGTATCGTGCATTGGCCACATGACAATGGGTCATTGCTGTCTGTTCGATGCCAGTATAACTGATGTCAACATATTCCAGCTTGTTGTTGTCGATGAGGTCAAGGATATAAAGACCCGTCGTGTCATTGTAGTCGCTGGTGTAGTATTCGCGGTCATCGGGGTTGGTGGCTAGCCACAGGTATTTTTTATAATCGGGGAAGTCACGGTTAAAAGTGCTGTTTGCGGGAATGGAAGCCCTGTATGCTGCGCCCTTGTCATGTGACTCGGTGTAACGTGCGATAGTGCGGTTGTGACTCACGTCCAGATAGCGCAATTCAGTGTTCTTGTGCAGATAGACAGAGTCTTTCAATTGGCAATAGCTCAGATCAAGATACTTGAGGTTGGGCAACTGCTCGAGAGAAGCGCTGTCGGGCATCGCTGGCATTGTGGGCCAGTAGCTCTTGTAGCGGTAACTGCTCTCAAGATCACCATTAGTAGTAATAAAGTATTCATACGGTGGACGGTCTGGAAACAATGTCTGATCATTGGAACGCCAGTATTCATAGACATTACCTGGTACAAGTGTCAAGTTCCTGAAGGTGTAGAATTTGTTGTAGCTACCCTTGATTGTGTCGATGGGCACTCCCTGGAGCGAGCTGTTATTGCCGATGCGCTGGAAGTAGTTGGGTTGCTCGGCTGTACCGCTAATGTCCATATAGGTCAACGAGGTATTTCCCAGCAGGTAGAGGCCACTACCGTCACTCATCGTCGGACTGCTTGTCATTGTGGTAATACCGGGATTCTTGTGCATCTCCAGGCGGGTCATGCTTGGGTTGTCGCCCAGCATGAGTGCTGTCAACGTTGCGGGCAGACTGGGTGCCGTGAAACTGGTGAAACCGTTGTTGCCAAGGTCGATACCCGTCAGGTTGCCACATTCGCTTTCATTCATGGTCAATGCTCCTCCCGCGAAGCCGCTGTTGTTCTCCAGATAAAGGAACGCGAGTGTGCTGATACTCGAGAAGTCGCTCGTGACCTGACCGACAGAGGCGTAGTTGTTACCGTTCAGGTACAGGCTTCGCAGTGCCGTGCAGCTGCTGGCGCCCGTGATCGCAAAGTTGGTGCGGGGAAGGGCATCCTCGTTGAGTTGCAGGTAAGCTAAATGAGTGTCTCCGCTAATGTTCAGTGACTCCAATAGCGGACTGCCATTGACCCAAAACTGGGCCGCATTCGGGTTCCCGGAGATATCTACTGTAGTGAGTTTTGTGAAGCCTGTGAGACCCTCGGACAATGAGCCCATCTTGGAATTGCTCGAGATCAGCGTTTCCAGGTTGGGATTATTGGATGGCGTCAAGTAGTAAAGCAAGTAGTGGGGCGAGCTGCCGACCCTGAAGTAGATGTCACAGTCACTGATGTCCAGATACTTGAGGGAACTCAGGTGCTGTATTGAGCTGCTCCAACCAAAACTGGTGTTCCCCTTCAACAGCAATGTCTCGAGGCTGCTGTTTGCCGAGGTTAGGCCCAATGAGCTGCTTTGTGGCTGACCGGTATTACTCATGTCCAGGTACTTGAGATGGGTCAAATACTGGAGACAGGATACGGGACCATTTAAGGAATTGTCCTTGAGAATCAGTGTCTCGAGGCTGCTATGAGCCGAGGTGAATCCAATGCTGGTAGACGTTTGACCGGTATTGCTCAAGTCGCAATAGACAAGTCCCGCTTGGTTGGTGATACCGCTCGACCAGCCATCCATTCGGGTGTCATTGGCGAGACTGAGCCAAGTGAGGGTATTGATGTTGTAGCCAGAATATATCGCTTGAAAATAGCCGATATCACAGTTCGACAAATCCAAATGCTTTAACGGCATGTTTCTGGTCAACGTGATCCAGTGAGTTGTGGTTGAGCCACTGCCGCTGGTGGAATTGAAGCCGAGGAGAGCAGGGTTATAGCTCAGGTCAAGCCACTCAAGGTTGGGGTTGTTGGTGATGTTGGCAAATTGGATATTGTTGTGTGCGGCAACAAATTTTTTCAGACCTGTCAACAGTTCAATACCCTTGATGTTGGAGATACTCTGGTTAGAGACATCTAGCTCGGTGAGGGTGGTCTCATCGATCACCCCATTGACGGCATAGGGCGACAATGCTGCCTTGAAGTTGTTGTCAGGGAAGTTTGTCGAGTTTAGCGTCACACTTGCTTGTGCCAGGCTGGTGGATAGCGGCACCAGCAGCACAGCAAAACATGCTTTGAGTAGTAATCGTTTCATCATTGATAGAATTTTAATGTATAACTATTGTGGTTTGTTTTTTCTGAAACTATTCGGCACTATTCAACCAGCGTTTTTGCCCGATAGTTTTTCAGTCGCTTTTTGTTGCAATTCACAAAAATAGACATTCTTTTAGTAATAGAATATAATTTCAGCTTAAAGAATGTCAAAAACTACGCAAAAACAGATTCTTCACCATGGGTTTTCATTGTGTCTCCTAACTAAAAGATGTGGTGCTCATTAAAAGAAAATACTGATCAGGCCAAGGCCAAACCGGTAATTTTCAATGTCATTGCTCGCTGTGGACAAGAGCGGTTTAATCCGTTCCGAAAAGTGTGTTGCCCACAGAGTATGTTCCCTTTATGGCAGCGCAATAGCGGGCCAGCCGTAATCCTGATACAGCTTTACCTCCAAATTGTTTTCTTTCACATATTTGGATACAAGGTTGCCACGGGCCTCCTCACGCTTCTTCTCATCGCTGTTGATGGCGTGGAAAGCCTCATACTTATCGCCAAAGATGCGTTTGGCGCTCTCTAGGTTGCGACTGCCGTCAGCAACCTGGTCAAACGACGTGACCTTGTAGCCCTCGTCAGTCTTCTGCACGCACATCAGTCCAGGATGTGAGCCGCCCGATACCGTCTTGAGCGTGTCGCCCACCACATTGTAGTTAAATACCCAGAAGTCGCCCCACACCAGCACGCTGTCAGGGTTCTGCTCATCGACCTCAACAATGTGAGCACACGGGATACACACTTCGCCCTGCTGGTAATGCGAGCCGACAGAGTCCACCAGATATCTGTCAACCGCAGTGAGATAGCTGTCCTCGTTCTCAACAACAGCAACCGAGTCTTCGGCTGCCTTTTCGGTATTGGCGTTCCCGTTGCAGGAAGTCATCCAAGCAGTGCCGCAAATAAGGATGGCGGCCAACATCTTCAAATTCTTTTTACTCATGTTCAGGATCTATTCAATAAATGATTCGTGCCGCAAAGGTAATGCAAAAATCTTTGATTATTCCACATTCATCATCAATAAAAGTTCAGAATTCAAACGACAGTGGCAATAGTTTTTACTACTTTTGTGATGTTGTAAAACTAATATCGATAGATATGGCTTGTAATGCAGACTTTGTGCAGTATATAGTTGACCAGTGTAGTGGCGCTGGCGAAATCATGACTAAGAAGATGTTTGGTGACTATGGCATCTATTGTGACGGAATAATATTCGGTCTCATCTGCGATGACCGTCTCTATATAAAGCCGACCGAGGCTGCCCGTCTTGTACTCAAGAACGAGACACTATGCCCGCCATATGAGGGAGCAAAGGATTATTTCTATATTGCCGACGTTGATGACCGTGACTATCTGTCGGCGCTTGTCCGTGCAACGTGCAATGCCTTGCCAGAACCCAAGAATCACAAACGATAACCCACACATTATTTCCCAAGAAATGTCATGCGGGTAAATGTCCAAGTGGCACGATAAAAAACCACTGATAATTAAATAAATTCGCTTAATTATCAGTGGTTTATCCTTTTGAGCGGTAAACGGGACTCGAACCCGCGGCCCTCAGCTTGGGAAGCTGATGCTCTACCAACTGAGCTACTACCGCATTCCCTGATATGATGTTCCTAGTGGCGTCTTCTTGCTCAAGAGACAGCATCGTTGATGATCTCGGTAACGCTGTCGCCATTCTCAGTGGCATAATAGCGCACGGTCAAGGTATCATTGATCTCCCACGAAGCGCGGTGGTCGCTGTCCAGATCAGGATAACTGAACTCAATGGTGTCGTCACCCACCTTGAGGTAAACGCTGTTCATCGCTCCGTCAATGGCAACGCCTGTCACCTCAATTTCTTGAGGAATCGTATCATTAACACTCGTCGTGTCAATGCCGTTGCTCGTGTTGTCCTGTTGTCCCTCGCTGGTGCAGGACAGGCCTGACATGGCCACTATAATGCCGAATGCCAAAACTAGTTTTTTCATGTTGCCAAATTATTAATAATGCGTTTGTTTTACAACAGCAAAATTACTCCTTTTTATCGAAGCGGCAAAAAAATACCTGAATTTTTACACGGTACACTCTTGGCGTTTCAATGTAACGCTAACTAGAATTTATAGTTGTCTGTGTCTAGTCCGTCCATCTCCTCGAAGTCCGAAATCTCGTCTTCGTCGTATTCCTCGTCACCGTAGAATTCGCTCTTGTCTATGGCGTCGATGTTGTTGGCATCGGGAATCTTGGGGATGGTGATGAAGTCGCTAATGTCCACATTCTCTTCAGGAGGGTTGCCCACCTTTCGCTCGCACAAGGGGTCGTGGAGCGTTTTGCCAGGGATGACTTCTTTAAGCTTGACCTTGAAGAAGCGCTCGGTCATGTAATCGAACACAAACTTCATCCTCTGGCCCTCGTCCTCGATGAGCTCATCGAGCTGGGTATCGTCCATGATCCAAATGTCCTCGTCACTGTCACTGCCCATGTCCATACATGTGACTTCCTTCTCTTTGTTCCATTCGTCGTCACAGATGTAGAATGAATCCATCTGTTCCTTATTGTAGCCAGCTGAATCTAATATGGTGTTGCGCAGCTGCATGAAGGATGCCGTTGAATCAATCGCGATTTGCAGCTTGAAGTTATCGGCTTCGTCCGAGACAATGACAAATTTGTAAATCATAGTAAAGTGTTTCTATAGTTTTGATGTTGCGAAATTACTAATACATTTTTATCAAGCAAGTGTTTTTGGGCATTTTTTTTGAATTTAGGGCTAAAAAACCGCTTTACACTTGCACATCAACAGGAAACCACGCCTGCAGGGGCGTGGCTTCACATTATACTATATGACGTTATTCACATGATTTAGGGCACGAGGCCGTAGGCGCGGAATACCTTCTGAATCTTCTCCAAGGCGAAGCTCACTTGCTCATGCGTGTGGGTTGCCATGAGGCTGAAGCGGATGAGTGTGTCGTTGGGAGCCACAGCCGGGGAGACGACGGGATTGACAAAGATGCCCTCGTTCAACAGGTCACGTGTGATGGCAAACGTCTTGTTGTTATCACGGATGAACAAGGGAATGATGGGCGTCTCGGTGTGTCCAATCTCGAATCCCATCTCGCGGAAGCCCTGCAATGCCTCTCTGGTAATGGCCCACAGGTGCTCCTGGCGCTCGGGCTCGGCAATGAGGATGTCGATAGCCTTCATCGCCGCTGCGGTCGAGGCGGGAGTGATGCTGGCTGTGAAAATGTAGCTGCGCGAGTGGTGGCGCAAGTAGTTGGTGATGATTTTGTCTGTAGCAATGAAGCCTCCCAGCGAGGCAAACGACTTGGAGAACGTGCCCATAATCAGGTCCACCTCATCTCGCAGGCCGAAGTGGTCACACACGCCGCGGCCGCCCTCGCCGAACACGCCGATGCCGTGGGCCTCGTCAACCATGATGTTGGCATTATACTTGTGGGCCAGGTCAACGATATCAGGGAGCTTGCACACGTCGCCCTCCATCGAGAAGACACCGTCGGTAACGATGAGTTTCACACAGTCGGGCTCACACTTCTTGAGCTGAGCCTCGAGCGATGCCATGTCGTTATGCTTGTACTTGAGCGAGTTGGAGAAAGACAGGCGACGGCCCTCGATAATCGATGCGTGATCCTGCTCATCCCACAGGATGTAATCCTCGCGGCCGGTGAGCGTGGAAATTACGCCCAGATTCACGCCGAATCCAGTGCTGTAGATCATCGCATCTTCCTTGCCTTCATATTCGGCCAGTTTGCGTTCTAATTCTTTGTGCAAGTCAAGTGTGCCGTTCAGGAATGGCGACCCTGCGCAACCCGTGCCATACTTCTGGGTGGCTTCGATAGCGGCTTGCTTGATGCGCTCATCGTTGACCAGGCCCGAATAACAGTTGGAGCCAAACATGAGCACTTTCTTGCCGTTCATGATGACCTCGGTGTCCTGCTCGCTCGAGATGGCGCGGAAGTAGGGATAAATTCCTGCTGCCTTAGCTTTCTGCGGCTCGTCATATCGAGCTAACTTACTCTGTAACAAGTTCATATATCTATGTTTATTTCTTTGTCCGTTGACGGAAACGACAGTGACCGTCAACTTTTGATGATAATTGGCTGCAAATATACAAAAATAATCCTTAAGAAAATGTAAAAATTACTGCTAAAAGTGGCAAATTGGCCAAATCGACCTTGTCTAATCAATTATCAAGCAATTATTATGCTCTATTAAAGATTTTTAAATGAGCATTAGTTGTGGTCAATGTCATCCATTTCTAACTCGGCGTTGTGCATCAAGTCATAGTCCGAAAACTCAATGCCGTCAAACTCGCCGTCCTCAAACATGAGATAATCTTGCCTGAAACAACTCGTTGCCGTCAACAGGTACAAAGTGATAACGGCAATCAATACGATAGTCTTTTTTACTTTTCTCATAGATTCATTTTGTTAATAGACCTGCAAATATAGCAAAAAATCAAAAAATCGGGTCTCTTTCTTAAAAAAAACACTAATTTAGCGCACAATATCACAAATTACCATATCAATAATGGATTTATTTGAGCAACGAATCAAGGAACTGCGGGAAATCATCAACCGCCACAATTATAATTATTATGTTCTTAACGCTCCCACGGTAAGTGACCAGGAGTTTGACGCGCTCTTGCGCGAGCTGCAGGATCTGGAACGCGATTACCCGCAGTATCACGACCCCCTGTCACCCACCCAGCGCGTGGGCAGTGACATCACCAAGGGCTTCACCCAGGTGCGCCACGAGCGCCCCATGATGTCGTTGTCCAACAGCTACAACATTGACGAGGTGCAGGACTTCTTGCGGCGAGCCCAGGACGGGCTGGGTGGTGAGGCCAGCGAGATCGTTGGTGAGATGAAGTATGATGGAACGTCAATTTCGGTGACCTATGAGCACGGGCGATTGGTCCGTGCCGTCACTCGAGGTGACGGTGTGCAAGGCGATGATGTCACAGCCAATGTCATCACCATCAAGACGGTACCACTTGAGATCGTCGGCATGAATGACCTGCCGGATAAATTCGAGGTCCGCGGCGAGATCTTGTTGCCATGGCAGAGTTTTGAGAAACTCAACGAGGAACGGCAGTTCAATGAGGAGCCGTTGTTTGCCAATCCGCGCAATGCTGCAGCAGGCACCCTCAAGTTGCAGAATAGTGCCGAGGTGGCGCGTCGGGGTCTTGATGCCATCTTCTACTTCTTGTTAGGCGACAATCTGCCCTTTGAAACACATTATGACAGCATCATGGCGCTCAAGCGCTGGGGGTTCAAGACAGGCGAGATGTCTATCTTGCCAAGCATCGACGCTGTTAAAGACTTTATCGGTTACTGGGATGTGGAACGCAAGAAGTTGCCCGTCGCTACCGATGGCCTTGTGTTCAAAATCAATTCCCTGCGTCAACAGTTGAACCTTGGCGCTACGGCCAAGTCTCCCCGTTGGGCTATTGCCTACAAGTTTGCCCCTGAGCGGGAATGCACAAAGCTGCAGTTTGTGTCCTTTGAGGTGGGACGCACAGGTGTCATCACTCCAGTTGCCAATCTTGACCCGGTTCTGTTGAGCGGCACTGTCGTCAAGCGCGCGTCGCTACACAATGCTGATATCATTGAACAACTGGACATTCACGAGGGTGACATGCTCTATGTGGAGAAGGGTGGGGAAATCATACCCAAGATAGTTGGGGTTGACGTGAAGCGTCGTCAGCCCGGCAGTCATCCCATTGCGTTTGTGACCCATTGCCCATCGTGTGGTGCGCCATTGCAGCGCATCGAGGGCGAGGCGGCATGGGTTTGTCCCAACAAGTGGGGTTGCGGTCCTCAGATTTGTGGTCGCATTGAGCATTTTGTGGGGCGTCATGCAATGGACATTGATGGCATCGGCGAGGAGGTGGCCGTCATCCTCAACAAGAATGGATTGGTGAACGATGTCGCTGACTTGTATGACCTCACGCAGGAACAGCTTGTTGCGCTTGACCGCTTCCAGGAACGCAGTGCCCAACGCATCCTTCGCGGCATTGATGCTAGCAGGAAAGTGCCTTACGCGCGGGTCATTTTCGCGTTGTCGATCCCGTTTGTAGGAGAAACAACAGGTAAAGTACTGGCGCGACACACACGTGACATCGACACGTTGATGGGTCTGCCTGCCGAACAATTGGCGGCTATCCCCGAAATAGGCCCAAAAATAGCGCAGTCGATCGTCGATTTCTTTGCCGATGAACGCAACCGGGCTATCGTTGAGCGATTGCGTGCTGCAGGGTTGCAAATGTCGTTGACCGAAGAAGAAACCGCTGGTCAGACCGACAAACTCATGGGCAAGAAAGTAGTCATCAGTGGAGTGTTCGCTAAGCACTCACGAGAGGAATACAAGGCGATGATCGAGCAGAACGGTGGCAAGAACGTGAGCAGTATCTCTAGCGCTACCAGTTTCATCCTTGCAGGCGAAAATATGGGACCCGCTAAATTGGAAAAAGCCCGCAAATTGGGTATCGATATCATCAATGAAGACCAATTCCTGGAAATGATTTCTGGAAACGGTGAGTAGGGATGGCGGCTGACAACACGTAGCGTTCATGGTGCTGCTACCCAGCAGGATAAAATGATGAGATGAATCTGAAAATGAAAAGAATATTAGTGATAATGGCAGTCTTGGTAACTAGTTGCTTTCAAGTGATTCAGGGGCAAGAAGTCGAGACTTTTGTGACAGCGTTGATGCGACAATACCCCGAGGCACGCCTGTTGGACATCTACAAGTCCTGTTTCCAGGACTATATGGGCGCAGAGCATCTGGTGAACGATGCCGAATCAGCTAGAGCCTACCTGGAGCAGGAACTTGCCACGACCGATGCCGATAAACTCCTGCCGTGGTTTTTTGAGCCGTGCGGTGTGAATGGCCGCTATGTCCGTGTGAGCCTGAAGGCCGTTTTGGATGGGAAAATAACTGCCGACATGCTGCTTGATACCTTCGTCGCCAGTGCAAATGACCCAGACCGACCCAGCGTCGAGCAGTGGTCCAACCAATGGCACGACATCATTGTAGTTATTGATGGCATGGGGCTCAACTTGCCGCACTGCGACGAGGACAGGCAATTCATCGAGCAGGTGTTGGCCCAAGGCAAATATGCCATCAGTCATTCACCCGAATACCGTGAAGCCTATTCTCCCCATTACCGCATCGTCCGTCGTGACATCTTCGACCAGCAACTAAAAGGACGCTTAACCAGTCATTGTTGTCATTGATTGGCTGTAGAATAATAATTTGCGCCCCGTCGGTCAACTTGATGACTCGAGCGGGGCGCCAGACTTCATGCTCACTTGAGAGCAACGCGTTTCCGTTTATAAAATTCAATTCTATTTGTTATGTCGTTTTAGCGATGTGCTTTGTCGCGGTAGGGCAGGATCTCGCCATAGATTGTCATCGGTGTACCGCCAGTGATGCGTGCCATGGCGCGCTTGGTGTTGTGGAATAACGTGATGAATACCTCAGCGTTGACGCTCCCGCTAATCAGGTGATATTGCATGTTAACGTCACCATTGTCTTTATAGGTGATGCGTTTGTTGCGCACTTTTCCTTTGCCTGTCCATCCTCCAAGGCCGTTTGAGCCGGCACTGCCATTGTTCAATGCGAACTGGATGATGCCATCTTCGTCTTGAACGAGGATGAAATTGGAATTCTGATTGATGTTGTAATGACGGTATCCCATGTTGCCTATCTCGATGTTGTCGGCCACCAGTACAAAGTAGCCGCGACGCAACGAGTTGGAAGCCTTGGCATAGGCAATCTCATCATTGTGTGCACGCAGGCGTTTCTCGCGCTCTTTGATTTCTTGCTCGGTTTCTTGTACGGGCTCGGCGGGAGTGATCATCTCTAGCTTTACGTTCTCATCTGTTTCGATATCTACTTCGTCAGGAGTCTGCGCTGCTGTCACCATAGTCAAAGCGACTATTGCGCTTAATGTTAGCAGTATTCTTTTCATTGTTGTCAAGAGGTTTAAATGATTAGTGTTTGTCCTTTAGACGTCATTTCCCGAAAATTGTTTAATTTTGCATGGTAAAAAATCAACATTTATGGAAAAAAAGACAAATTTCTCGCTTTCGTCACGCCTGCTCATCATCATGTTTCTTTTGGGGGTTGGTTTTGTCATTGCAGCCGTGTCGTCGGCACTGGTGATCATGTGGCAGCATGGCCTGTTGGCAGGTCTTACATTGCAGGCGGTGTTCGCCTTTATCCTGCCTGCAGTTGCTGCCATGGCGATTTTTTACCGTCGGCCATTTCATGCAATGGCACTGGATTGTGCCCCAAGCTGGATGTCACTGCTGGTTGTCGTGTTGTTCTATATTGTCTCGTTGCCTGCCATGAACTGGTTAGTGTCGGCCAACGAGGCCATGACTTTGCCCTCATGGATGAGCGGCATTGAACAATGGATGAGGATTGCCGAGGATTCTGCAGCCGACTCTACGCGTCAACTGCTGGACATTCACAGTATCGGCCAACTGTTGTTGACGATTTTTGTCGTTGGTCTGATGGCAGGAGTGAGCGAGGAGATGTTTTTCCGTGGCGCGTTGTTGCGCACAATGCAAGACAGTCGTATGGGGACTCATGCCGTCGTTTGGATAGTCGCCATTATTTTCAGTGCAATCCACCTGCAATTCTATGGCTTCATCCCTCGCATGGTATTGGGTTTATGGCTTGGCTATCTGCTGGTGTGGACCCGTTGCCTGTGGGTGCCCATCATTGCCCACACCTTGAACAACAGCACTGTTGTAGTCTTCAGTTTCCTGGCCAACAAAGGCATTGTCCCCGAGAGCTATGGCGATGACTTGGGTTTGCCCGCCGATGGGGGCTTCCCTTGGCTCGCTATTCTGAGTTTTGCTGCCAGTATTGCTTTGGCCGTATGGACCTATTATCACTTTTGTGTAAAAGAAAGACGCAAAGAGAAAATAATTTAAGTTGAATTTGCATTTTGTCGGGAAAAATGCTTTACCTTTGTAGGTTAGAGTAATGCGCACTGGCGGCCTAGGATCCGCTGAGTGTCGGCAATGGTTTGATATATAATTACTTAGAATGATAAAACATAAAATACTGTAAGATTATGATGAAGAAATTTATCCTTATCGTGTGTGGCTCGTTTGTCGGTGCATTCTTGGCATTCCTGTTGTTCATGTTTGCTGCGATGGTCATGAGCTTTGCCGTCATGGGCTCCATGAGTATGGGTTCCGCCAAGAAGGCTGTTAGCGTTTCCAAGCATTCGATTCTCAAGTTGGATCTTGGCACCGAAATCACCGAGCGCGGTGGTGCTGAGCCTATTGACATGATGTCTTTTCTGCAGAGCGGAGAGCTGCCTTCCAGCCTTGGTCTGAACACGCTTCTCTCGGCCATCAAGAATGCTGCAAGCAATGACAAGGTGGATGGCATCTATATCGAGTGCAATGGTGTGAGCGCTGCTCCCGCCACACTCCAAACCGTGCGTCGGGCACTCAAGGAGTTCAAAAAAAGCGGTAAGTGGATCGCAGCCTACGGTTATGAGGGTATCAATCAGGCCGACTATTACCTGGCTAGCGTTGCCGACAGCATCTATATCAACCCAGTTGGGGCGCTTGACCTGCATGGTATGGCTTCAGTCACCCCCTATTTTAAGAAATTGTTCGACAAGATTGGTGTCGAAATGCAGGTTGTGCGCGTAGGCACGTTCAAAAGTGCAGTTGAGCCCTACATGCTCACTGACATGAGTGAAGCCAACCGCTTGCAGCAGGAGCACTACATGGGCGTCATCTGGAAAGAGATGCTCGACAGCATCGCTGCTGACCGCAAGTTGCAGACCGATGCCCTGAATTCCTTGTGCGACAGTGTGATGCTCACCTTCCTGCCCGACCAGCTCATCAAGGAGAAACTGGTGGATAAGATGGTTTATAAGAATGAAATGGAGAACATCCTGCGTGCCCGCACTGATGTGAAAAAGGGCGACGACTTGAATTATGTGACTTCCAGCGACCTGGCTGATGATCTGGAGATTGGCGCCAGTGGCGACCATATCGCAGTGGTATATGCTGTGGGTGGTATTGACGATGGCGGCAGTTTCGCTTCGACCGATGAGGGTATCAATAGCGAGAAGTTGAGCAAGACGATCACCAAGCTCATGAATGATGATAATGTCAAGGGTATGGTACTTAGGGTGAACTCGCCCGGCGGTAGCGCCTTCGGTAGTGAACAGATTTGGAAAGCTGTCATGGACTTCAAGGCAGCCGGCAAGCCTGTTGCCGTGTCGATGGGTGACTATGCCGCTTCAGGTGGCTATTATATCTCGTGCTGTGCCGATCGCATTTTTGCTGAGCGCACCACTATCACTGGATCGATTGGTATTTTTGGCGTGATTCCCAACCTTTCTGAACTCGTCGAGAACAAGTTGGGTGTACACATGGCTTCTGTCAAGACCAATGAGAATGCCGATATGGCTGCAGCTGGCAAAAAACTGACACCCGCTCAGTTGGCAGCGATGCAGAACATGGTTAACCAGGGCTATGAACTGTTCACCAAGCGTTGTGCCGATGGCCGGCACGTGAGTCAGGATTCAATCAAGAAGATTGCCGAGGGTCGCGTGTGGGACGGCATCACTGCCAAGCAGATTGGTTTGGTGGATGACTTCGGTGGCATTCGCGAGGCCGTTGCATGGGTCGCTGACAAGGCTAAGATGGGTAAGGACTATCAGACCCAGAACTATCCCACCATGAAGGACAGCTTTGAGGCTTTGCTCGACAAGTACATGGTCAATCGCTATGAGGCGCGTCTGCAGGGCGAGATGGGATTACTCTACGACTGGCACAAGCAACTGCAGCGCATTTTGGGCCGTGATTACATCCTGTGCATTATGCCTGAGGAAGAAATTCTGTTTTAGTTCCTTGCAAACGGATACTGGCAGTTAAATAATGGACCTGTCAAAGATTTTAAATAAAGAACAACGCAAATCTATCGTTGACACACTGCTGACGCCGTTCTCTTGGGGATATGGCGCCGGCGTGTGGATGCGTAACACGGCATTCAACATCGGGTTGTTGCCGCAGGAGGAGTTTGACGTCCCTGTCGTGTCGGTGGGTAACATCACCGTGGGCGGCACGGGCAAGACCCCTCATGTCGAGTATATCATCGAGGCGCTTTACCGCCGCTACCATGTGGCTGTGCTCAGCCGTGGCTACAAGCGCAAGACCAAGGGGTTCATCTTGGCCAGTAACAACATGACACCGCGTGATATCGGTGACGAGCCTTACCAGATTTACCGCAAGTATGGTGGGCTGATCACCATGGCCGTCTGCGAGAGCCGTCGCAAAGGGATACGCGAACTCATGCGCATTGATCCTGACATCAACCTCATCCTCATGGATGACGGCTTCCAGCATCGTTATGTCAAGCCCAAGGTCAACATCGTGCTGGTGGACTATAACCGCCCCCCCTATGAGGACCACTTGATGCCATTGGGCACCTTGCGTGAGCCCGTTGAGCGCTTGCTGCGGTGTGAGATGGTGGTGGTGACCAAATGTCCCACCGACCTGACGGCAATGGATATCAGGATGATGAAGAAAAATCTTGATCTGTTCCCTTCGCAGCAATTGTACTTCAGCAACATTCGGTATGCTGATCCTGTGCCGGTGTTCCCCGTTCAGTCGCCACAGGTCACCTCGCTGCAATGGTTGCGTGACGATGACGCCCTGCTGTGTCTCACCGGTATAGCGACACCCAAGACCCTGGTGCGTTACTTGCGCCAATTCTCGACCAACATCAAGGTGATGCACTTTGATGACCACCATTTCTTTACACGTCGTGACTTTACCGACATCTTCAAGGTGTTCAACAGCCTTGAAGGAAAACGCAAATTCATCATCACTACCGAGAAAGACGCCGTGCGCATTCTCAATAATCCTTACTATCCACCCACCATGCGCAACTGCATTTTCTATATTCCTATGAAGGTGGGCTTCCTTGAGATGGAAGGGGCTAATTTCATCGAAGACCTCATCATGAAAATCGACGAGCAGGAGGCGACTTGATTTGGTTACACTTTACACATTTTTATATTAAGAAGAAAGGACTGTTTTTATGGCAAACGAAATCAACTGGCTGGTCAAAATTGAAGAGACCAGCGACTTTATTAAGCGACGCTTAAATAATAAGCTGCCACGCACTGCCATTATCCTGGGTACTGGTCTGGGGGCAGTAGTGGACCATATCAACATAGAGACTGAAATCCCTTACGGCGAGGTTCCCAACTTCCCTGTTTCGACCGTTGAGGGGCACAAGGGACGCCTCATTTTCGGCACCTTGGGCAACAAGTATATCATGGCTATGCAGGGTCGTTTCCATTACTACGAGGGCTACTCTATGCAGGAGGTGACTTTCCCTGTGCGTGTCATGAAGGCCCTCGGTATCAAGACGCTGTTTGTCTCAAACGCTTCTGGTGGCATGAATCCCAACTTCAAGGTGGGCGATCTCATGATCATTACCGACCACATTAATGTGTTCCCCGAGCATCCATTGCATGGCAAGAATATCAATGAGTTGGGGCCCCGTTTCCCGGCCATGGTCGATGCCTACAGTCCCCGCTTGATTAAGATGGCTCGCGATATCGCTAAAGAGAAAGGTATTCGCCTTGTCGATGGTGTGTATGTCGGCACTCAAGGCCCGACGTTTGAGACACCTGCTGAGTACCGCTACTTCTGGCGTATCGGCGGTGATGCTGTGGGCATGAGCACTGTCCCCGAGGTCATCGTGGCTCGTCATGGCGACATCGAGGTCTTCGGTATCTCGATCATCACCGACCTGGGTGTTGAGGGTGCCGTTGAGCGTGCATCACATGAGGAGGTGCAAAAGGCTGCAGCCGCTGCCCAACCCATCATGGCAATGCTCGTCCAGGAAATGGTCAACCGCTTCGACGAATTGTAATTCATGAAAGAAACTGAAATCTCTACCTTGGGTGAGTTTGGCCTGATTGAGCACCTCACCCGTGCATTTCCTGTGCGCAATGAATCCACTCATCGCGGGGTGGGGGATGATTGCGCTGTCATTAACTATGGCAAGGACAAGGATACGCTTGTGACTACCGATCTGTTGCTCGAGGGCATACACTTTGACTTGGCCTACGTACCGTTGATGCATCTGGGTTATAAAGCCATCGTTGTGAACTTGAGCGATGTGTATGCCATGAACGGCACGCCGCGCCAGGTGACGGTGTCGCTGGGCATCAGCAAGCGCTTCACTCTGGAACACATCGAGCAGCTCTATGAGGGTATGCGCATCGCCTGCGAACACTATGGTGTTGACCTCGTTGGCGGTGACACGAGTGCTTCGGTCACGGGGCTTATCATCAGTGTGACGTGCCTTGGCGAGGCATCGCGCGACGAGATTGTCTATCGCTCAGGAGCGAGGGATACTGACTTGATTTGCGTGAGTGGCAATCTGGGTGCTGCCTATATGGGACTGCAACTGCTCGAGCGAGAGCGGCAAGTGAGTGCCCAGGTCAAGGATGAGGCCTTTGAGCCGGATTTCTCAGGCAAGGAATATATCATTGAGCGTCAGCTCAAGCCCGAGGCTCGACGTGATGTCATCCAGGAATTGCGTGAATTGGGTATTCGTCCAACGGCCATGATGGACGTGAGCGACGGTCTATCGAGCGAGTTGTTGCACATCTGCAAGGACTCTGCTGTCGGTTGCCGCATCTACGAGGATCGCATCCCCATCGATTACCAGACGGCGCTCATGGCCGAGGAACTTAACATGAACCTTGTCACCGCTGCCATGAATGGCGGTGAAGATTATGAACTGCTGTTCACCGTGCCGTTGACCGACCATGACAAGGTGGCTCGGATGAAGACTGCCCGCCTCATCGGTCACATCACCAAGTCCGACTTGGGCGCCTGCATGGTGACACGCGACAATCAGGAATTGGAGATCCGCGCTCAAGGTTGGAACGCTTTCAAGCCTGAAAACTGATACCTGCTTTCAAACCGCAATTTTTTAGCTAGTTTTTGTGATATTTCGATGAATTTTGGCCGATTTTTGCTAATTTGTGTTAATTTGGCGCATTTTTTTGTCGAAAAATTAGGTGGAAAAAAATATTTGGCCTTAAATTTGCAGTGGTTTTCATGGTATTAGTTTTAAAAGATTGGAGAAATTGATTTGCCGTGAGGCAGGAATGATTTCCTAGTTAAAGGTTTATGTTAATGGTATTAGAAGGTTAATTAGTTAAGCAATCCTTGACGTTGAGTCAAGGATTTGCGTTTTATAACCCCTTTCATTCTTCATCGTATTCTAGGGATAGACATTTATGTTTATACCTTTGCGCTGTAAACCGAAACAGGGAAACCTCGAGAGCTGTAAACCCATTCAGTGATAAAACCGCCAAACTGTCAACACGGTTTAGGCGAACGATAAAATTAGTGTAAACCTACTTAGTTAATCGCTCTCAAATCTGTCAACATTTTCTCGGGATAGTCAGACTGACCCTTTGTATTTATGTTTCTTTAAACTGACAGTGCCTAATTTTGGCACTGTGTCATTCTACCTTTGCAGTGTAAAACAATAAAAAGGAGATGACTATGAAAAAGAATTTGATAAACATCGTGAATTGCGGCGACGAGATTTTTGCCTCTCTCGAATGCAACGGGCGTCGCCTCGCCAGTGTGAAGGGAAGCGGTTTTTCCAGCCTTGATGCTGTCAGGCGGGCATTGCTCGACTTGGCGGGCCGCTATGTGGGTATGGCTGTTTTGACAGTGCGCAACTGCACTCAGGGTTGGCGTGATGTGACGACTCTCGCGACAATGCGCCGTCCTGCTGCTTGTCCTTCGATCGGTACCATGCCTCGTGTCGGAGCGCAATACCTCATTCCCTGGGCTTCTTGAAAAATAATGTACTCGTTTGTGAGCCATGATTGGTAAAATAGTTGTAAATTTGTAATCTCTAAACATTATATCATATGAAAGGAATTATCGGAGCCATTGCCGGCGATGTTATAGGGTCGGCATACGAGTTTAACCCAACGCGTGACTATAATTTTGAACTATTCACGCCCAAGAGCACCTTTACCGATGACACTGTGCTCACCATGGCTAACGCCCGCTGGCTGCTTGAGGACGATACACACTCCCCCGAGCGGTTAGTGGAAATCATGCTTGACATGTGCCGAAAGTATCCCGATAGGGGGTATGGCGGTCGTTTCGCCCGATGGATACATGATGGAAATCCTCAACCCTACAACTCCTTCGGTAACGGGTCGGCAATGCGTGTGAGCCCTGTGGGTTATTATGCTCAGACTCTTGAAGAGGCGCTCGCGCTCGCTCAGATCTCGGCCGAAGTGACACATGATCATCCCGAAGGCATCAAGGGTGCCCAAGCAACGGTTGCCGCTATCTTCCTTGCCCGACAGGGGAAAAACAAGAGCGAAATTCGCGATTATGTGAAGGAAACCTTCGGTTATGATTTGGACCGGACACTCGAGGATATACGTCCAACGTTCACTTTTGACGAGACATGCCAGCGCACGGTCCCCGAGGCAATAACCTGTTACATGGAGGGAACGGATTACGAGGATGTTGTCCGCTTGGCCGTTTCCCTTGCTGGTGATGCCGACACTCTTGCCGCTATTGCAGGCTCAATTGCTTCGGCAACCGAGGAAGTACCCAACGAGATCACCCAGCCCGTCATCGTGCGGTTGAGTGAAGAATTATGCACATTGCTGCTGCGCTTCAACGAGCTGGTAGCCAAACGAGAAGCTGAGACCGCCTTATGATGGACATGAACAACGGCATTCTCAAGGTCGTCAAGAGCCTTGCTGCCAAGAAATACCGTGACGATGAAGGCTTGTTTGTTGCCGAGGGAACCAAGTGCGTGCGAGACACCTGGCCACACTTCAACTGCCGCTGGCTCATCGCCAAGCGCTCTTGGTATGACCAGTGTGGCACTGCCGAACACTATGACAAGATTGTATTTGCCAATGGCCAACAGATGTCGCGCATCTCACAATTCGACACGCCCAGTGACGTCATTGCAGTCTATGAGAAACTCGAGGATGTGATTGACGCTGAACGTGTTGCAAGCAACCTAAACATCGTGCTTGACAACATCCAGGATCCGGGCAACCTGGGCACCATTATCAGGCTAGCCGACTGGTTCGGTGTGCGTGACATATTTGCCAGCAAAACCACGGTCGATGTCTATAACCACAAGGTGGTGCAGGCTACGATGGGCGCCATTGCTCGAGTCAAGGTGCACTATGGAGACCTGGAACAGGTGTTTGACCAGTATCCCGACCTGCCTGTCTATGGCACCTTTCTTGACGGCAAGGACATCTATCGCAGCGAGTTGGGAAAGAAGGGCTTCGTGGTCTTTGGCAACGAGGGCCAGGGCATTGGAGCCAAGGTCGCTAAGCACGTCGATCAACGTTTGCTCATTCCCAAGGCCAAAACAGCTGGCAGCGAGTCGCTCAACGTGGGCGTGGCCGCAGCAATCACCATTAGCGAATTCTTTAGAAGATAACCCGTCAATCCCGTTGATCCAGTATGGCCAAGCAGCAAGTTAAAACCACCTTCTTCTGCAAGAACTGCGGCAATGAGTCACCCAAGTGGCTGGGCAAGTGCCCTGCTTGCGGTGAGTGGAACACCTATATCGAAGAACCCAAGCCCCCAAAGTCTGCTCCTGCGCGATATGCTGGGACAGCAGACGGCTCTCACAAGGCCGCCGAACCTGTCAAAATCTCGGAAATACGAGCCGAGGACCAGCCTCGCATCAATTTGCCCAGTGGAGAGTTGAACCGTGTGCTGGGTGGCGGTCTTGTGCCAGGCAGCATTGTTCTGCTGGGAGGTGAACCCGGCATTGGCAAATCAACATTGGTCTTACAGAATGTGCTTCGCATCCGCTCGCGTCGCGTGCTTTATGTCTCGGGCGAGGAGAGCCCACAGCAGTTGCGCATGCGGGCTGACCGCATAGCAGGTGGTCGCATGGACTGTGAGTGTTACCTGCTGTGTGAGACCTCATTGGATAACATTTTCAACAGCATTCGTGCTTTCCAACCGGGACTCATTATCGTGGATTCCATCCAGACTATCGCCAGCGAGCAACTGGAGAGTGCACCTGGTAGCGTGACGCAAGTGCGTGAATGTGCTGCCGCATTCCAGCGCTATGCCAAGGAAACTTATACCCCTGTCATCCTCATTGGCCACATTAACAAGGAGGGAAGCATTGCAGGCCCTAAAGTGCTGGAACACATCGTCGATGCAGTTATCCAGTTCGAGGGCGACCGCAATTATCTGTACCGCATTTTGCGGCCCATCAAGAACCGCTTCGGCAACACTAATGAGATAGGCATCTATGAGATGAAGGAAGATGGACTGCGCGAGGTGACCAATCCCAGCGAATTGCTCTTGAGTGACCGTGACAGCGAGTTGTCGGGCACAGCTATCGGTGTGACCATCGATGGCATGCGTCCTTTTCTCATTGAGGTGCAAGCGCTGGCCAGCACTGCCGCCTATGGTACCGCACAGCGGTCAGTTACTGGTTTTGACCAGCGGCGCATGAACATGTTGCTTGCGGTGCTTGAGAAGCGCCTAGGCTTCAAGTTGGCCCAGAAAGATGTCTTTCTCAACATCGTCGGTGGCATCAAGGTCAATGACCCTGCGCTTGATTTGGCGGTCATCAGTGCCATCCTGTCATCTAATGTTGATATGGCGGTCAATACTGGTGTCTGCTTCGCTGGCGAGGTGGGGCTCTCGGGCGAAATTCGTCAGGTTACACGTTGTGAACAGCGCGTTACCGAGGCCCAGAAGCTTGGTTTCGGCACCATCATCATCCCCAAGAATAACCTTAAGGGAATTAAACGCGATGCCTGGACCATTCGCGTCGTTGAGGTTGCCCGTGTCGAAGATGCTTTCCGCTACCTGTTCGGTTGAAATTAGTAGTTTTTCCCATTTCTTTTCTATTTTGTCATCACTTGTCATGATGCCGCTTGCTCAACTTGAGTGAAGTGGCAGGGTGGGGTGACAATTTGTCGCTTGGCTGCCTTTGGCACACTGGTTGCAGTCTCGCACTACGGAAATTAAAATTAATAACTTTTAAAATATTATTCAAAGAAATCATGACTATTAAACCATTAAACGACCGTGTTCTCATTGAACCGGCTAAGGCAGAAGAAGTTGTCGGCGGTATCATCATCCCCGACAGTGCAAAAGAAAAACCTCTCAAAGGTATTGTGCGTGCCGCTGGCAATGGCACTAAAGACGAGGAAATGATTGTCAAGCCTGGTGACACTGTTCTCTACGGCAAATATGCCGGTAACGAGATTGAGATTGACGGTGAAAAACTGTTGATGATGCGTCAGAACGACATCCTGGCCATCGTGATGGATTAAGTCACATTTATCAATTATCATAAACTATAAACATAAAACACTGATATGGCTAAGTTAATTAAATTCGATATCAAGGCTCGCGAAGAGCTCAAGAAAGGCGTTGACCAGTTGAGTGACGCCGTTAAGGTGACGCTGGGTCCCAAGGGACGCAACGTGATTCTCGACAAGAAATATGGTGCACCCCACATCACCAAGGACGGTGTTACCGTTGCCCGTGAAGTGGAACTGGAGGATGAATTCCAGAACATTGGTGCCCAACTCGTTAAGGAAGTAGCCAGCAAGACTAACGATGATGCTGGTGACGGCACTACCACTGCAACCGTGCTTGCTCAGGCCATTATCACCGAGGGCCTCAAGAACGTGGCTGCCGGCGCTAACCCCATGGATGTGAAGCGCGGTATTGACAAGGCCGTGAAGGCTGTTGTTGAGGGTATCAAGGAGCAGGCTCAGGAAGTGGGCGACGACTTCAGTAAGATTGAGAACGTGGCTCGCGTCAGCGCCAACAACGATGACGCTATCGGCCAGCTCATTGCCGAGGCCATGAAGAAGGTAAAACAAGACGGCGTGATCACCGTTGAGGAGGCCAAGGGCACCGAGACCCGTGTCGATGTGGTCGAGGGTATGCAGTTTGACCGCGGCTACATTTCTCCCTATTTTGTCACCAATGCAGACAAAATGGCATGTGAGATGGAGCGCCCCTACATCCTCATCTTTGACAAGAAGATTTCAGGCTTGAAGGATATCCTGCCCCTGCTTCAGGGTGCTGTACAGGCCCATCGTCCCATGCTCATCATTGCCGAGGACGTTGACGGTGAGGCTTTGGCATCGCTGGTAGTGAACCGCTTGCGCGGCTCGCTCGAGGTTTGTGCCGTGAAGGCTCCTGGTTTTGGCGACCGTCGCAAGGAGATGCTTCAGGACATCGCCATCCTCACCGGTGGCACTGTCATCAGTGAGGAGACTGGCTTGACCCTCGAGAAGGCTACCCTGGAAATGCTGGGTACGGCCGAGAAGGTTACCGTTGACAAGGAGAACACCACTATCGTCAACGGCGCTGGCAACAAGGACCTGATTGCTGACCGCATCGCCCAGATCCGTGTCCAGATCGAGAACACCAAGTCGACCTACGACAAGGAGAAACTGCAGGAGCGCCTGGCCAAGTTGTCGGGTGGTGTGGCAGTCCTCTACATCGGTGCTCCCAGCGAGGTCGAGATGAAGGAGAAGAAAGACCGTGTCGACGACGCCTTGAGCGCTACACGTGCTGCTGTTGCCGAGGGTATCGTGCCCGGTGGCGGTACCGCCTACATCCGTTGCCTCAAGGCCCTCGAGGGCATGAAGGGTGACAACGATGACGAGACCACTGGTATTCACATCATCCAGCGCGCCATTGAGGAGCCTCTGCGTCAGATTGTTGCTAACGCCGGTCTGGAGGGTGCCGTTGTGGTTAACCGCGTCAAGGAGGGCAAGGGTGACTTCGGTTACAATGCCCGCACCGAGAACTACGAGAATCTGTTCGAGACGGGTGTCATCGATCCCGCCAAGGTAGCCCGCATCGCTCTGGAGAACGCTGCCAGCATCGCTGGTATGTTCCTCACCACCGAGTGCGTCATCGCCGAGAAGAAAGAGCCCGAGCCCGCAATGCCCGCTGGAGGCCCCGGTATGGGTGGCGGCATGGGCGGCATGATGTAATCATGTTTTGACCTAATACTGAATTTTTTATCCCCTGTCAGACAATCTTGTCGACAGGGGAATTTTTTTTTGTCTATTTCATGATAATGTTGTACCTTTGCAGGGAACTAATGTGCTGTACTATGGATGTGATTGAGAAGAATGATGCAAGGATACTCTATGATGTGAGGGAGAATCCTGCTCTGCTCGAGAAGATCCGCCAATGTGAATCGAGGTGTTTTGACTATAATCACACACCTCCAGGCGACTTACAGTGCCTTGCCGACCAGTTGAGAAATCTGCTGGGAACGGCTGGTGCTGGTTTGCGCATTATCCAGCCGTTCAAGTGTGACTATGGTTACAACATCCATGTGGGCAAGAATTTCTTTGCTAACTGTAATCTGGTCATCCTTGATGCTGCCGCTGTGACGTTTGGCGACAATGTGCTCATTGGACCCAACTGCGGTTTTTACACGGCTGGACATCCGCTGGACTACCAGCGTCGCAATTTGGGACTTGAATATGCCCAGCCCATCACTGTGGGCAGCGACGTGTGGATTGGTGGCAATGTGTGCGTCATGCCTGGTGTCACGATCGGGGACGGTTGTGTCATCGGAGCCGGTTCGGTAGTGACGTGCGATATCGCGCCCCACACTCTTGCCGTCGGCAATCCTTGTCGCCCTATCCGTCACCTGCAATAACTGTGGAGCAACTGATAAGCCATCGTCAGCACATGGGTCAAATGTGTTTAGTTAATTTAAGTACAATTATCAGATGGATAATCAACGTTTAATATTTAACTCCCGTGACGAGTTGTTGCGCATCGATGACCACCGCATCGTTTACTTTGAGGCTGACGGTAATTACACCTACATCATCACCTGTAACAAACTCAAGAGCGCGGTGTGCATGAATCTGGGGCAGATGGAAGATGCATTAGCCCAGCGACTCAAGGACAGGAAGAATATCTTTGCCCGCATCGGCAAGAGGTATATCGTCAACCTTAATTATGTCTATAAAATCAATCCGCTCAAGAAACAGCTTGTTCTGACCGATTTTACGAACTTCTCATATCAGGTGGACATCTCGCGTGAAGCCTTGAAGTCCTTGAAGGAGATCATGGTTCAAATCAAGATTTGATTCTATGGAACTGATTATTGGCAGAGACGGGGCTACAGCCAAGCTCAAGGTGGTGAACGGCACTCAGGTGAGCCTCTTCGGTGAAGCGGCATCGGTACCTGGTGACGTGAGCCGGCAGCATTGTCAGCTCACCGCAATCGATGACAACACGTTTGTTATCAAGAATATCAAGGCCGCCAATGTCACCTGGGTTAATGGTGTGGAAGTGCAGACCAAGAGAATCACTAAGGATGACGTCATCCTGCTGGGGCAGAGCCGCTATGTCCTGCCGCTTCTCGACATCTTGGACCAGATAAGGCCCAACATTGCCGACATAACTCCACTCAAGGCCGTGTGGGAAGATTTTAACCGCAACACTATTGCCATCAGAAAACGCCAGCAGATGAACAATCTTCTTTCAAGGATACCCATATTCCTGACCATGCTGGGCGGTTGCCTGATTGCCGTGAGTGAATCGATCAGGCCTTATTCCATTGCATTCACTGTAATAGCCCTGCTCATCATGGCCTATGGTTTCTACCGTCAGGCTACCGACCGCGGCATCGACGAGCAAGAGAAGTTGAAAAAGCAGTTCCAGCGTGACTATGTGTGTCCCAAGTGTGGACGTTTCTTGGGTTTCGTCGACTATGACCTTTTACAGCAAAATAACAACTGTCCCTCATGCAAAGCGAGGTACAAAAAATAATTTCATACATTAATCCCACCATTTCATCCAATAAGGCATGAAATATTTGGACACCGGGATGATTGAGTTTTAATTTTGCATCAACAGAATTATTAACGCATTAAAACTTAAGATTATGAACGAAGAAACAATTTACATGGGCAATCTCTCCAGCGAGAATAATAATCACAGTGAGGAGAAGAATAACATTATGGCTAAGGCCTGGAAGCCCGTCACCATTGGTGGAATTACTGGTATTGTACTGGGCGCAGGCGCAATGCTTGCCAGCAAGGCATATGCTTTGACCGATAAGGATGAAGCCGGCGCTGATGAGACTCCCGTGCAAGAGTCCAAGCCTATCACTACTCAGGAGGTCGTTGAAACCGAGCCTGAGGCATCTGCAACCGAGCTCAATGTGGCCACCATCGCCGATGACATGTCGTTTGAAGAGGCCTTTGCCACCGCTCGCGATCTGGTGGGTCCTGGCGGCGTGTTCTACTGGCGTGGTGTTATTTTCAGCACCTATACCGTTGACGAATGGAATGCGATGACCGATGAGGAGCATGAGCTGTTCGCCATTCAGGTGCGTCCCGAGGTTGACGCCAACAGCATTGACATGACGGATGTCGAGCCTGATCAGATTTATCCCGTGAATGACGAGGATATGGCCTTGGCCGAGGCGATAGATGAGGTCGAGGACGAGATGGTCGAGACCGATGAGGATATCGCTATTGCTGAGGTTCAGAACGATGAACTCTTGGCCGATATCGCCTTGCCTGACATGGATGTCCAGGATGCTGACATTGCAATGGCACATATTAATGCCGACATGCAGGATGCTATGGGCCTGATCGAAGATCTCCGTGAAATCCCGGAGATGGATGAAGACGTTGCTATGGCCGAGGAAGATAATCTGGAAGCTGACGAGGATGTGGCTATCGCAGATGCTGATGTTCAAGAGCCCATCAACGACCTTGCGTTTGCCGAAATGGTTACCAAGCAGCCTGTCAACGATATGATGGATTCCCAGTTTAATGTGGTGGCTCAGGACGAGGCGCAGCAGGAAGACGATGACGACAACGTGGTGCGCATCATCGGTTATGGTGAGTCCGACGGACACATGGTCATGGGTCTCGACATGGATGGAGACAACTCGGCAGATATCCTGGTTATCGACGTGGATGACTCAGGCAGCTATGCTGAGCCCGACATCGTCGTCGATAGTGAGGGCAATGTGTCAACCTATGATGAACTTGTTGACATAGCCCAAGACCAACAGCCTGACGACAGCACCAACCCGATGGACGAGATGCAGGCCAATCATCCTGATATGGGTCAAGACATGCCCGATTACATGGATGATGCCATTCCCCATTTTTGATTGATGTAATCACTATGCGACGCTTGATTCATTGTCTGCTCCTGTTCGCCCTGATGGCCTTTTTGCCTCAGTTTGCCATGGCCCGCAATTATGTGTTGTCCGTGGGATTGAACAACTATCCCCGCAATGTGGGTGTGTTGATGGTCAGCACCAATGATGCCAAGGCCTTCAAGGAGGTTTTCCAGCATAATGCCCAATCAAGCGTGATGCTTCTCACCGATAATGATGCTACATCCAGCGCAGTGTTACAGGCACTGAAGTACACCTTTGCCATGGCCAAGAAAGATGATACCGCAATATTCTTCTTTAGTGGCCATGGCACTGAATCAGGCTTGCTGTGCATCGACAGAACACTCCCTACCGATCAGGTTCTGGAAATCATGAGAAAGTGCAAGGCCGGCACTAAGGTAATCATTGCCGATGCCTGCTATTCAGGCAAGATGCGCAGCGACACCACTTGGCAGAAAGCGTTTGCTGGCGAGAATGTGATTCTTTTCCTGTCTTCGCGTACCGACGAGACCTCGATGGAAACCGTTGTGGATAACAGCCTGTTCACCATCTATCTCAAGCGGGGACTGTATGGTGAGGCCGATGTCAACCAAGACCTCACCATCACGGCAAAGGAACTTTTCGACTTTGTGCATGAGGGCGTGGTCAGGGATTCGCGTGAGACACAGCACCCCGTGATGTGGGGCCGATTCGATGGTAATGTTCCCATCATCAAGTGGAAAAAGAGCCCAAGAGTTAATAACAAGAAACCGAGAAAGAAAAATGACACCATTGACAATTAATATCAAGTGCCCGGCTTGTGGCGTCATCTTGAGGGTGACCAACTCCAAGAATGAAGATGAAAAGAGGTTTGCTTGTCCCAAGTGTGGCAAGCACATTGTCGTTCCGTTCTATAAGCTCAAGCAGGATGATGGCGAGACTCAACTCGATGGCAAGCCCGGAACCCAGGCTACCCAGATAGGTGGGACTAATATTGACAACAAGTCATGTTATCTTGAGTGTGACGGTAAGACCTATGCACTCTCTATCGGTCGTAACACTATTGGTCGCAAGGCGATTACGTCTAATGCCGATGTTCAGATTGATACTGCCGACCGCTTCTTTAGCCGTGAGCACATGGTCATTAATGTGCGCCGTCTGCCTGATGGGGGTGCCAAGGTTGACGTGAGCAATGACAAGAACAAGAATGCCACTCGTGTCAACGACTTGTTGCTCGAGCAGGGCGATGCGATCGTGCTGCACGACGGTGACATCATCAGCATCGGGGAGACCAAATTGACTTTTCACACTAATTAATTCAACTCGACAACACAATGAGACTCAAGATATATCCGCCACTGGCAATTCATGAGCTGGGAACACGCGAGAATCAGGAAGATTTCATCTATCCTGAGTTGAACAAAGCGACAGCTGCTGATAGCCTTTTTATCGTCTGTGACGGAATGGGTGGTCATGAGAACGGTGAGGTGGCGAGTATGACATTTGCCAACGCCCTGGCCGACTACTTCAATGCACACATCAACAGTGATGAGCCGTTGCCTGACGACAGGCTCAACAGTGCGATCGCCTATGCCTACGGCAAGCTCGATGAGAAAGACAATGGCAGTTACAAGAAGATGGGTACTACGCTCACCCTCCTGTTCCTGCATCGTGGCGGCATCACTGCGGCGCACATTGGCGATAGCCGCATCTATCACTTGAGGCCTGGCAAGAAGATACTCTATATCAGTCGGGACCACTCACTGGTGTTCGACCTCTATCAGAGTGGCGAGATATCCTATAGCGAGATGAAGACCTCGCAACAGAAGAATGTCATCACGCGTGCCGTGCTTCCCGGAGATGACAATAGGGTCAAGCCCGATATCATCCACATCACTGACATCAAGCCTGGAGATTACTTCTTCTTGTGCAGTGACGGCATGCTTGAGCAGATGGAGGATGACGAGCTGTTCAGATTATTGTCCAGCGGAGGCAGTGACGAGAAGAAACTGCGTCAACTGTTGGCGGCCACATCCGACAATAATGATAATCATAGCGCCTATATGATTCATGTCGAGTCGGTTACACATGAAGACAGTGATGACCGGAATTCGGTGAACGAGGAATTGACTGCTAAATGCAATGCACTGAACATCAAATCAATAAAAGGCAATTTGGATGATGATTCCGATGACTCGGACGCCACCCAGATTGCGCGAGGCCCCGAGAAGGTCTCTCACTCTCGCCGTCCTCGCAAGAAGAAGACGCTTGCCTGGCTGTGGTGGGCGATGCTCATCGCAGCTATCGTGGCCGTAGCCATGTGGTTGGCGCTCTACGGATGGCAAGGAAACCATATCAAGAAATCGGCTCCCGATACTACAACCGAAGCGGTTCAGCCTTCCTCGATTTCTAACCAGCCAATGATCAAGCGCAAACCCGCCGATACTGTTTCTCGTGAGAGTGCGGCCCGTGCCGCCACCAGCAAGAAGTCGGCGTCTCGCGAGAGTGTCAAGTCCGATAATTCGACGGCCGAGCCGGTTACTGCTTCGAAAAAGGCTCCCGAAGTTGAACCGGAAGTAACCGAGGCGAATAATTAATGATAATCCTAAAAAACGATATAACCGATGATGTCTAATCAGGAAAATATCAACATGGAATCGATGCTCAACGTGGGCACCGTGTTACATGGCACCTACCGCATCGATGGCTATCTGTCTAGTGGCGGATTTGGTAACACCTACGTGGCGACACACATTAACTTCAACGAGAAGTATGCCATCAAGGAGTTTTTCATGAAGGGGGTGAATGAGCGTGATGGCAACAACACCGCCGTGAGCGTGAGCAATAGCGAGAAGGTAACTGAGTTCAATGAACAACTTGAGAAATTCAAGAAGGAAGCCCGCCGATTGCGCAAACTCAATAATTCTCACATTGTCAGGGTCTATGACCTCTTTGATGAAAATGCCACGGCCTATTATGTCATGGATTTCATCAATGGCGAGAATCTCAAGGAACGGCTAAAACGCACAGGAAAACCCATTTCGGAGGGAGCTGCGACCAACATACTGATCCAGGTGCTAGATGCCTTGCAGGAAGTGCATTCCAAGGGTATTTGGCATCTTGACCTCAAGCCTGCCAATGTCATGATCGATGCCGACGGCACAGTCAAGCTCATCGACTTTGGTGCTAGCAAGCAGTTCAACAGTAAGACCGGCGGTGCCTTGTCAACGTCATCAGTAACCTACACCAACGGATTCGCTCCCATCGAGCAGATGGAAAAGAGCTATGAGAAACTTGGCCCATGGACCGATTTCTATGCCCTTGGAGCAACACTCTATAATGTGTTGACCAACCAGCGTCCTCCCATGCCCAGTGACATCAATGATGATCACACGCCCGACAAGCACCTCTCGCTGCCGCTGCCTCCTGGAGTGAGTGACAAGATGCGCGACCTGTTGTTGTGGCTGATGAAAACCAACCGCAAGGAGCGCCCTGCAACGGTCAAGGAAATCATGGATTACATGAATATCACGCCTGACCGTGCAAGGGCTGCACATGATGTCGAGACCACCATTCTCGAGAGTCCTGCTGATGTCAATGTGGTTTCTCATGCTGCTCAACCTGTCACACCCGTCCTTGATGAAGAGGAAGATCACGATGACTCGGAGAACAGTGCTGAAAATACCAATAAGACCAAGAAGGCCATATTTGTGGCCATCCTCCTGGGACTCTTGATTGCCGTGGGTGGTTATTACTTTTTTAATGGCGGTTTTAGCAGCAAACCCAATATCGAAACCGTGGATTCGGTATCCAACCAGTTCATCAAAATCGCTTTTGGTGAAGGCAGCTACACGGGACCTGTCAATGAAGCAGGAAAACCCAATGGCAAGGGTGTCGTGACGTTCTCCAATGGTGATAAGTGTGAGGCCACATTCAACAATGGCGAGATTGGCTTGGATACCATCAGCTACCATTTCAGTGACAACGGCGATGTGTTTGTGGGCTCAATCAATATTGTCAATAATACCGCAGCCTTGAACAAGGGCCGACTGACAAGAAAGGACGGTTCCTACTTTGAAGGTTACTTCTTGGATAACGGTCCTGATCCTAAAAGGGGAGCATGGACTGACAAGAATGGTAACAAAATCAAATAACGTGAAGTATTTACTCTTGGCTCATGAAAAATAAGTACAGCATCGTGTCTCTGGTGATGGTAATGGCAATGGCCTTTGCCACGACGCTCTCTGGTCAGATTGTGAGGAAATCATCCTCATCCACTCTGCCCAAGAGCAACACGACAACCCGTACGACAAAGACGAAAACGACGTCCAAGAGTACTGTATCCAAGCCCTCTAAGACGACAAGAAAATCCAAAATATCGAGCCCAGGCAAAGCTTATGCTGCTCCCTCATCCTCGTCATCCTCACCCACAGATGTCACTGTTAACTTCGCATGTGACGTTAATGGTGCCGACCTCTATGTGGATATGTCCTATATGGGCGATGCTAATGGATCCTATAGTGTCGTGACTGGCCCCCATCAGGTTACCATTGTTGCCAAGGGGTGCGATGACTTTGTCCAGAACATCAATGTTACTCCATCCCGCAACTCTTTCCGCTTCAATCTCAAGGCGGCCGTTCCACAGTCCATCAAGATGCTCATTGATGATATGGTGATGGTGCAGGGTGGCACATTCAAGATGGGAACCCCCGATGGTCCCGATGCCGAGTTTGACGAGACTCCTGCCCATGAGGTGAAATTGTCAACATTCTATATTTCCAAATATGAGGTCACTCAGGAGTTGTGGTTTGACGTCATGGGCGAGAATCCCAGTACTAACATGGGTGAGTTCTTGCCGGTTGAATCTGTCTCGTGGGAAGACTGCCAGCAATTTATCCAGAAGTTAAATGCTAGAACCGGCATTAATTTCCGCTTGCCCACCGAGGCTGAGTGGGAGTTTGCCGCGCGCGGTGGTTTGAAAAGCCACGGTTATCGCTATGCAGGCAGTGACAGTATTGATGAAGTGGCTTGGTTTTATGATTTTGAAGAGACGTCTCATGAGGTGGGGCAGAAGGCCCCCAACGAGTTGGGGCTGTACGATATGTCGGGTAACGTGATGGAGTGGTGTGCCGACTGGCATGGCCCGTACAGGGCTGGAACCCACCGCAATCCTACCGGCCCCAAGACGGGCGATTACCGTGTCACCCGTGGTGGCTTTTGGGAGAGCGAGGATACGCATTGCACGGTGTCTTACCGTAACCCGGTTGCACCCGATGACTGCAGCAGCACCTTGGGGTTGCGACTCGCAGCCACGTCATTGAAGACAAAACGATGATATAAAAAATAGACAGGCTATTATAATAAAGATGAGAAAGTTTATAGTCATACTTTTCGCGATGATGTTGTTGATGCCTTTGGCACCGGCATTGGGACAGATTGTGAGGACTAAACAGAACACTCAGCAATTGACGTCCCCAACACCCAAAACGCAACAATCATCGAAGCCCTCTACACCGGCAACAACACGATCAAATAAATCATCGGCAAGGGGTACTACACACGGCACACGCAACCGTTCAGGCAGGACGCGAAGTGTAACAGGTAACCGTTACCACTCGACCACTCCCACAAGACGCATTCGCGAGAATGGACCCTTGTATGACATCTCCTTTGGCTGTAATGCCAATGGTGCGGTCATCATTATCGACGATGAGGAGTACAATGTGGATGATAGCTGCATGCTGCGAGGCGGTTCTTACACTGTTGAGGTCGAGGCTGAGGGTTATAGGGATTACACTGAGGTTATCGAGGTTGACGAAGAGAACACCTATTTCTATTTTGAACTTGAGGAGTTTGATGACGATGATGTTGAGGAGGAACCCGTGGATGAATCCCAGAGTTCTTTTGGATTCAGAACATCACCCCCTCCTGCTGCTGAGGAAGAAAGCGAGCCTGCACCCACAGTAGTGATAGAAGATCTTCCAAACGAGACGTTTACAGTCAATGGTGTAACATTCTCGATGGTCTATGTGCAAGGTGGCACTTACGTCAGGTATAAGCTTCCTGATGTCGACGATCTTCAACCTGGTAGCGTTCCGCCGGCTCATCGTGTGACGCTTTCCAGCTATTACATCGGGATGCATGAGGTGACTTGTCAGCTGTGGTATGCTGTCATGGCCGACAGTGTAGTGAAAAATCACCCCCTGGAGCCGATGTCCAATGTCTCATGGGATGATTGCAATGTTTTCTTGAAAAAACTGAGTTCCTTGACAGGCAGGACGTTCCGCCTTCCCACCGATGCCGAGTGGGAGTATGCCGCGCGAGGCGGTGTCAAGGGACAGGGATATGCTTTCTCGGGCAGCAACAATATTGATGAGATTGCCTGGTACAACGGCAATAGTGAGAACGAATATCACGACGTGGGCCTGAAGAAACCCAACGAGTTGGGCATCTATGACATGACAGGCGGTGTTTGGGAATGGTGCTCTGACTTCTCTTGGAACTGGCGTCAGGAAATCAGCGAGAGATCTCCGGCTTTATTTAATCCCATGGGCCCCGAGAGTTCTACCCGCAATACGCATGTTGCCCGTGGTGGCGGCCTGCTCTCTGAGAAAGAGAACTGCTGTGTGTGCCGTCCTGATCCTACCGAGGCCTCAATTCGCAGTGACGAGTTGGGCTTTAGGGTAGTGCTAGTTAAATAATAAGTAGCAGGTATATAGTCTATTGACCTGAGTTTACCGTCTCGATGGTTTCGGGGCGGTGGCGCTTAATTTTCCATCCTATTGCGGCAACGAGGATTGTCGTGATGGGACTCAAGTAATTAAAGAAGCAGTAAGGCAGATAGGTGAGAGTGGGAACTCCCAGCACTGTGGCTTGGGTCATTCCGCAGGTGTTCCATGGCACCAGTACCGAGGTGACCGTCACCGCGTCCTCGGTTGTGCGGCTTAAAAGCCTTGCCTCATATCCTTCCTTGTCATACACCTCGCGGAACATGTCGGCTGTGAGCACGATGCTGATGAACTGGTCGCCAGTGGCGATGTTTAGGAACAGGCCTGTACCCACTGTTGATGTCACGAGGCTCAAACGGGTGCGCACCCACTTGATGATGACGCGCGTGATGCTTTCCAACATGCGGCTTGCCACCATCGATGCTCCGTAGCACATAGCACAAATGATGAGCCAGATGGTATTTAACATGCCGGCCATACCGCCTGTCGAAACCAGATCATTCAGCGACGAATCGCCGGTATCAATCGCTGTCGAGCCATAGTAGGTGATCGCAAGTCCCTTGGTCAGTGAAGCGGCGGTGCCCAATGACGGGTCATTTGCTATCTGGTGCAGGATTCCCGGTTGCAGGAGCAGCGCCATGATACCAGCCAGGATGGACGACGTGAATAACACAATGCACGACGGAACTTGTCGGGCAATGAGGATACCTGTCACCAGCGGGACAATCAGTGTCCATGCCGAGATATTGAATGTTGATGCCAACCCGTGGGTATAGGCTTCGATATGCAATTCCCCTTCGTTGACGTGTCCCAATCCCACAAGCATGAAGATCAGCAGTGTGATTGTGATGGTGGGCACTGTCGTTTGGGTCATGTAGCGGATGTGTTTGAAGATATCCACCCGTGTTGACGATGATGCGAGAATTGTCGTATCGCTCAACGGAGACATCTTGTCACCGAAGTAGGCTCCCGAAATGATGGCGCCGGCTGTCCAAGCCTCGTTGATGCCCAAGGCTTGGCCAATTCCCAACAGAGCAACACCGATGGTCGCTATCGTTGTCCATGAACTGCCGGACAGCAAGGATATCAGTGCGCAAATGGCACATGCACTCACCAGGAAAAACTGCGGAGACAGGATTTGTACTCCGTAGTAAATGAGTGTGGGCACAACACCACTGATCATCCAGGACCCCGACAACATACCCACCGACAGCAAGATGAGCAGCGTGACAAAAATGCCGCCCATGGTCTTGGTCATCTGTTCCTCAAAGGCTTTCCATGGAACATGGTAAATAGTTGTGGATATCAGCACACAGACGGCCATTCCCATAATCAGTGCTATCTGGCTGCCGCCACTCAACGAGTCGCTACCGAACAGGGCTATGGCAATCGCCAGCAGACTGACAAGCACCACCACCGGGATGAGTGAGATGAGGGGATGTGGCAGTTTATTTTTGGTTATTTCTTTTTCTTCCATCACTGCAAAGTTACATCTTTTTTTGAGTCGCCCTTGGCAATGGGGCCTAAAAAGCGCTTGAACCATCACTTTGCACTCCCAATAACCGAAAAATGACCTCTGAATTCATGGCAAGGATAAGTTCACGCACCCCGATATTAGCAATAATAATAGGAATAATGGCATTTTATTTTCTTGTAGGAGGTTGCGGATTAAAATATTTGATTATATTTGCATGTCCAAATCGACAATTAATTCACATTATTCATTAATAATTATAGAAAAATGAAAAAGTCTTTATGTTTATTATTGAGTGCTTTGTTGTTGCTCGGCGTTTCGGGCTGTGGTTCGATGAACAATGCCACTAAGGGTGGCTTGATCGGTGGTGGTGGCGGTGCCGCTCTCGGTGCAGGCATTGGTGCCCTCATCGGCAAGGGCAAGGGTGCTGCTATCGGTGGTGCTATTGGTGCAGTTGCTGGTGGTGTTGCCGGCACGCTCATTGGCAAGAAGATGGACAAGCAGGCTCGTGAGCTCGCACAGATCGCTGGTGCACAAGTCGATACCGTGACCGACGTGAACGGCTTCGAGGGTATCAAGGTGACCTTTGATAATGGCATCCTCTTCGGCTTTAACAGCTCCAAGCTTGGCAATGAGGCCAAGGCTTCGCTCGACAAGTTCGCAACTTCTCTGCTCAATAACCCGCAGACCGACGTGCAGATTTACGGTCACACCGACAACGTGGGTACCCGTGCTGCCAACGAGAAGGTATCCAACGCTCGCGCATCTGAGGTATTGAACTACTTGACTGGTGCTGGTGTGCCTAAGGCTCGTCTCTCCAGCCAGGGTCTGGCTTATGACTATCCTGTAGCCAGCAATGACACCGAGGCTGGTCGTGCCCAGAACCGTCGTGTCGAGATCTACATCACCGCTAACGAGGATATGATTCAGGCTGCACAAAACGGCACGCTCGAATAATCCTTTTAAGGTATTGATTTATGAGAGCCTTCTCTATCCTTGGAGAAGGCTCTTTTTTGTTCAAGTTGTTTGTATTGAGATACTTTGATGATATGTGGGTACAAGTTTTGGACAACTTTTAGAAGATGCTAGATTTTTAAAATACTGTAAATCAGCAGTTTAAAAATTTTAAAGAAAAACTTTAGAAAACCGCTTATAAATTTTGTTATTCAGAAATAAGATATTAATTTTGCGAGGATTTTGTCACAATTGGCAATATTCCCGCTTTTTTACCTTAAAAACCAACAGAATAATTACAATTGATAGCAATGGAATCAAAAACCTACAATTACCAACAGGCATACGAGGCCTCGTTGAAATACTTTGACGGCGATGAGCTTGCCGCCAGGGTGTGGGCGACGAAGTATGCCTTGAAAGATTCGTTTGGTAATCTCTATGAATTGACCCCCGACGATATGCACCGCCGCATCGCCCGTGAGATTGCCCGAATCGAGAAAAAGTATCCTAATCCCCTGAGTGAAGACCGCCTGTTTGACTTGATGAGTCATTTCCGTTATATCGTTCCACAAGGCAGTCCCATGGCTGGAATAGGCAATAACTTCCAGGTGGGCTCTTTGAGCAACTGCTTCGTTGTGGGACTCGACGGGGAGCCTGACAGCTACGGCGGCATTCTCAAGATTGACGAGGAACAGGTGCAGCTCATGAAGCGCCGTGGCGGCGTTGGCCATGACCTTTCCCATATCCGTCCCAAGGGTTCGCCTGTCAAGAACAGTGCCCTGACATCGACGGGTCTTGTCCCCTTTATGGTACGCTACAGTAACAGCACCCGCGAGGTGGCTCAAGACGGTCGTCGTGGCGCCTTGATGTTGACTGTGAGCATCAAGCACCCCGATGCCGAGTCGTTTATCGATGCCAAGATGGAAGAAGGTAAGGTAACGGGTGCCAACGTGTCAGTCCGCATCGATGATGCGTTCATGCAGGCCGCAGTTGATGGTAAACCCTATCACCAGCAATATCCCGTTGATAGCGACAAGCCTTCCTATGTGCAGGAAGCCGATGCCGCACGCCTGTGGGCCAAGATCGTTCACAACGCATGGCGCAGTGCTGAGCCAGGCATCCTCTTCTGGGATACCATCACCCGTGAGTCAGTGCCCGATTGCTATGCTGATTTGGGCTTTAAAACCATCTCGACCAATCCCTGTGGTGAGATTCCCTTGTGCCCCTACGACAGCTGCCGCCTTATCGCCATCAACCTCTACAGTTATGTGAAGAATCCATTCACACCCCAGGCCTATTTTGACTTCGACCTGTTTGCTGAACACGTTGCCTGTGCGCAGCGCATGATGGACGACATCATCGACCTGGAAATGGAAAAAATCGAGAAGATTCTTGATAAGGTCAAGTCTGACCCCGAAACTCAGGAAGTGAAGACGACCGAGATTAACCTGTGGAACAAAATCCGCACCAAGACTCTTAAGGGCCGTCGCACAGGTGTGGGCACAACTGGCGAGGGTGACATGATTGCTGCCATGGGCCTGCGCTATGGTACCCCTGAGGCTACGGAATTCTCGGTGAGCGTACACCGTGCATTGGCGCTGGCTGCTTATGGCTCATCGGTACAGATGGCTAAAGAACGTGGCGCATTTGAAATCTACGATGCCAAGAGAGAGGAAAATAATCCTTATATCAACCGCATTCGTGAAGCCGACCCTAAACTCTATGAGGAAATGGTGAAATACGGTCGCCGCAACATCGCTTGTCTGACCATCGCCCCGACGGGCACTACCAGCCTGTTGACCCAGACCACATCGGGCATCGAGCCGGTCTTCATGCCTGTCTATAAACGCCGTCGCAAGGTCAACCCCAGCGACAAGGACGTGCATGTTGACCTGGTGGACGAGAATGGCGATTCCTTTGAAGAGTTCATCGTCTATCACCACAAAAGGCGAGGTGCAGAAGTGGGTGGACCACAGCATCAGCGTCACCATCAATCTGCCTAACGATATCAGTGAGGAAATGGTGGGCAAATTGTATGTCGAGGCATGGCGCAGTGGCTGCAAGGGCTGCACCGTCTATCGTGACGGCTCACGCACGGGCGTGCTGGTGGCCCTGAGCGACAACGACAAGAAGAAGGAAAAAGAGAAGGAAAACGCCACTAGCGAACAGCAGGCGGCCCGCTATATTGCTGAAGAGGAGCATATTCTCAAGCGCCCCGTTGAACTCGAGGCTGATGTCGTGCGTTTCCAGAACAAAAAGGAAAAGTGGATTGCCTTCATCGGCTTGATCGACGGCCGTCCTTATGAGATCTTCACTGGTATTGCCGATGATGACGAGGGTATTTTCTGCCCCAAGTCGGTGACCAAGGGTAAGATTATCAAAGCCGTAGGCGAGGATGGCGTGAAACGCTATGACTTCCAGTTCATCAACAAGCGCGGTTTCAAGACCACCATCGAGGGCTTGAGTGAGAAGTTCAATCCCGAGTTCTGGAACTATGCCAAGCTTATTTCGGGTGTATTGCGCTACGGCATGCCCATTCCTCAGGTGCTCAAACTTGTGAGCAGTCTGGAATTGGACAGCCAGTCCATCAACACCTGGAAGATGGGCGTTGAGCGTGCTCTCAAGCGGTATATCCACAACGGTGAGGCCGCTGCCGAGCGCTGTCCCAACTGTGGCCAGGAATCCCTGGTTTATCAGGAAGGCTGCCTCATCTGCACTAACTGCGGCACGTCCCGGTGTGGCTAAACTATGTCTATATTAATGTGAAAGGCAACAATACGTTGAACAAGGGAGCGCTATCAATCGGATGGCGCTCCCTAATTGTTTTTCTAAGCCATTGATGAGGAGAAGGCTGTCAATTCTCAAGTTTTCCTTTCAATCGGATATCCTCGCTTGAACTGCCAATCAGAATCTCGAATTCGCCTTCGACTTCCCATTGCATCTTGTTGTTCACGATGGCCAAGTCGATGGGACGGATGTTGAAGGTCAACACACGGCTTTCACCTGGTTCCAGCGTCACGCGCTCGAAAGCGATTAACTGCCGCTCGGGTTGCACCACCGACGTTCCTGCATTCCTAACATACAACTGCACGACCTCATCACCTTTTCTCGGTCCAGTATTGGTCACCTTGAAAGCTGTTTCGGTGCTTGTGATGGTTAAGTCACTATATTCAAATGAGGTGTAACTCAAGCCATACCCAAAGGGGTAAAGCGGCTTGGCTGTCATCTCAACGTAATCATGAGCAGTGGGGCGGGGCTTGTTATAATAGACGGGCAGTTGCCCCACGTGGCGCGGCACGCTAACAGGTAATCTTCCGGCAGGGTTGTAGTCGCAGAACAGTACATCAGCAATAGCGTTTCCTCCCTGTTCGCCAGGATAATAGGCTGTCAGTAGCGCATTGGCATTCTCGTCGGCCCAATTCTTATTCAATGGGCGCCCCTCGATATAGACTACAACGATCGGCTTGCCCGTCTTCTTCAGTGCTTCAAGCAGTTCCATTTGGCGGCCTAACAGGTCAAGCGTGGCGCGGTCAAACCCTTCGCCACATTCCATATCACTAATGGTTTTTTGCTCGGCGCTTGCAGCACCCGTATCTTCATAGGATGTCTTGAAATCCCTTGCCGATGAGCCGCCCACCACGGCAATCACCACATCAGCGCTTTGAGCAGCGACAACTGCTGCCTCAATGTCACAATCCATGGTGTCGCGGATGGCGCAACCCTTGGCATACACGCAATTGGCCTTGCCAATCATCGCCTTTATACCGTTATAGACAGTGATCACTTTGCCATCAGCCTGTGGTGCGGTGTAGTCTCCCAACATGTTATAGACGTTATCGGCGTTGGGACCGACAATGGCCACTTTTACGTCTTTGCTTAACGGAAGGATACCGTCATTCTTGAGCAGTGTGATGGATTCCCGGGCGGCTTGACGTGCGGTAGTTACAGCCTCAGCATTATTGACTTGTTTCCCAGCTGATTTCACGTCAACATAAGGCTTCTCAAACAGGCCCATTTCAAACTTTAGCCGTAGCACTCGCTTTACAGCCTGGTCCAGCGCCACCTCGCTGAGCTTCCCGTTTTTAACGGCATCAGCGAGCAACATATAACAGTTGCCGCCCAAATCAACGTCAACGCCAGCGAGCAACGCTTGTATCGCGGCATCCTGTAGTGACGCAGCGGTGCGATGTGTTCCCCTTAGACCATCAATGCTGAACAGATCACTCACAACAAGTCCTCGGCTAAAGGCCCAATCGTTGCGCAATACGTTAGTGAGCAGCTCCCGATTTGAGGTGCAAGGCATGCAGTCTAACGAATTATAGGACGTCATCACCGACAGTGCTCCTGCATCGATGACCCGCTTGAACGGAGGCAGGAATACTTGTTTCAGCTCTCTTGGGCCCACGATGCTGCGCGCTCCATTCTGGCCTCCCTCACTGACGCCATATGCGATGAAATGTTTCAAAGTGGCAATGGTCGAGTAGGGGAGGCTCAGGTTTCCTTCGCCCAGTCCTCGCACCATAGCGGCGCCCATTTCGCCGCTCAGGTAAGGATCCTCGCCCATGGTTTCCTCGACACGTGACCAGCGGGGCTCTCGGGCCAGGTCGAGCACGGGTCCGTAACTGATGTGACCGCCCTGCAGCCGGACTTCCTTGCCAATCACACTCCCTGCTTGCTCCATCAAGTGCAGGTCCCATGTCGCTGCCATACCCAATCCTGTCGGGAAGACCGTTGCCCCGATGGCCATGTGTCCGTGAGGCGCTTCCTCGGCAAGAAAGATGGGAATTCCCAGTCGGGTGTGCTCGATGGCATAGCGTTGCATCGCATTGGCGGCTTGTGCCGCAAGCGTCGGATTCAAACCGTTGGCAATGGTCTTTTGGGTCCATGGGTCGGCGCGGAATACAGCCCAATACATGCCCACGTGCAGGCTGTCAATCTCGTTGCGGAATTTATCGCTCACGGTCACTTGATTACCATTTCTCACATAGGAATCCCACCCCATGAGACACACGATCTGTCCAATCTTTTCCTCAATGGTCATGCGCGATAGCAGGTCTTCTACCCGTCGCTCAACGGGCAGATTGGCGTCCTGATAGGTATACTTTGGTCCTGCTGCCGTTGTCAATGACAACAATGCGACGGCCGACAATAGGATTCGTTTTATCATAACTCAATTGCAGTTTTTGTTACATTCATGCCAGTGATTTCTAGGATAGGTTGACAGCCGCGGCTATCCTCAACCTTCCACTCAACATCAATGGCACGGCTTTCTCCTGGCATGAGGTGGAAATAGTTGTCGCTGTAGATGACGGGCAGTATCTGCTCGCCATCATCACCCTTGAGGTTCAGTCTTATCATGGTAGCAGGCACGTTACCTGTATTGGTTAGGGTGACTTGGTTGCCAGATGATGCAATCGCTGTGACTTGAGTGCGGCGCATGTCGTGAAGTGAGGTGCGGTCATTGTCAATCGTGGAGTTCACGTAGTCGTTCCTTGAGCGCACATTACCCTTGTCGTCAATCAATGTCAGGCGCAGGAAATAAGCTCCTGCAATCTCTTCAGGTACTTCAACCAGCATCATGTCAAGCGTCATGTCCTCATCACAAACGTAACTTTGAGTCTGTTCCCACATTGTCTTGCCATTCAAGTCAAAGATTGATGCTTTAACGGTGCCTTGTTGATGACCAGCGGAGTAGTTAACCACCTCGACATGGTTGTTCACAGGATTCCATTGCGCGTGCAGCGGTTCGCAGGCATGTTTCACGCCAAAGTAGGCCGCTGTGGGTTCAAAATAGTAGTCGTAGGTCTGCCACACCATCGACGGCCAGCAGGGATGACTCATCCAGATGAGCAGTCCCATGCGGTCCTTGCTACCGCTCTCGTACATAGCCCGGTAGCCCTCATAGTTAATCCATTGTGCCCATTCGCAGAATTCTTGAGCCGATGTCGGGTCGCCGAAGTTGTCAGCAATCAGCTGATTGAACGAGGCTCCGCGCTGTGCACCTTCCATCGTATAGTCATGGCGGCCCCAATAGATGTTTTGCGGCCACAGGTGGTCGGCATCGAGCGTGCGGCTCAAACCCTCAATGGTCATCACGTTGGGCATGCCGCGCTCGGTGTGCAGTTTGCCTGTCTGTTTCTCGAAATATTCCCTGGCGCTTATCGCCCAATAGGGCCCGTGACCACTCACGCCATCGTCTGCTGAACTGGAAATATAGTCCAGTCCGGGATGCAACGTGGCCACTGTGCTGCGTAACCCGTCATCAATCGTCTTGGGCGGGTAGCCCTCGTTGCGACCGCAGTAGATGCCGATGCAAGGGTGATTGCGGATTTTCAGCACAAAATCCTTGGCATTATCCATGAACATCACCTCATCATCAGGGTCGGGACCGTCGGCGGGGTTGGCCAGCCAAAAGTCCTGCCATACCATGATGCCATAGCGGTCACATGCCTCAAAGAATTCCTTGTCGCCAGTCATGCCCACCCAGTTGCGAATCATGTTATAGTTCATCTCCTTGTGGTAGCGCACGGCAGCGTCAAATTCCCTGCCCCGATAGTTCAGGTTGTTCTCGCTAAACGCCCAGTTGCCGCCTAGGGGAATGAACCGTCGGTGGTTGATATAGATTTTTAACTTAGTGTCTTTGTCCACGGTTTTCATTTCGCGGATGCCCGCCTTGTAATTGACGATATCGCTTTCCACGCCATCAACCGTAAACGAGAAACTGGCATCGTAGAGGTACGGCTCGCCATAACCATTAGGCCACCACAGCCGCATCCGTTGATTTTTGAGTTGCGGGAACTCGTTAGGGTTGAATGATTCCTCAATCTCTTGTCCAGCGGCAAGGGTGACTAGCTTCTCGAAGCAGATGTCCCCAATATGGCCATGCAGCGTACCCGATACAGGTCGGTCACTATGGTTGGTGAGCATCACGGCAGGCGTCATCGTGGCAAGGGTGTCGCTTTCTCCAAGCTTGGTGGTCACAACAGGATCGCTAACGGTCACTTCACTCGATGAAGTTAGGTAAACATCGTCCCAAATGCCGATGTCGCGACCGCGAATGGTCGAAATCCAGTCCCAACCGATGGTGGCGTGGAATGTGGGATTGTCGGCCCCGAGGATGCCGCCGTTGAAGTCGGTATTCTTTTCGGTCTTGACTTTCACACCGCCAGGATTGGCGTTGGCAATGATGAGCACTTTCAACTCGTTGCCAACGGGTTTGAGATAAGGCGTGATGTCAAATTTTCCACGCTTGAAGGCGCCCTCGATGCGTCCCAAATTAGTACCATTGAGTGTTACCTCGGCTTTCCAGTTGATGCCGTCAAAGTTGAGGTAAACGCGCTTGCCCTGCATCTCCTGTGGCAAATCAAATGAGCGCCTATAGATAAAGTCTCCGTTAAAGAACGATTCCGAAGCCAGCATCAGGTTATCATCAAAATTCATATCGGGCAACGCCCTGGCATTAACGTAACTCGACAATACAGTCGCGGGAACGGTGGCAGGCAATCCTTCTTCATAAAATCCATTGTGGACAACATATTGAGAGCCGTTCATTGAGCCTGCATGAGATGCTCGTTGCAACCGCCAGTCCCCGCCATTCAGCAACCACTTGTTGCCATCCCAGCCTCCAGCCTCATGTGGAACGGCCATCGTGCCACCCTTGCCCATGATGATGATTTCCTTGAGGCAGAACGGTTGCTTGTTGGGATTGGGCTCAATCATGTTGATGCGGACATATCGTCCTGTTACATTATCGAGTGGGATCAGTTCGTTTTTCTTTGAAAGTGTAGCGATAGTTTTCCAATTCTGATTGTCATCGCTGATCTGGATATTGCCGCTTGACGGTTCGTTGATCCAGGGCAAACCAATGCCGTTTATGGTGGTTTGAGCACCTAAATCAACAGTGACCCATTCATCCCTATTGCCCAGGCTGCGCCAGGCGCTGACGAACTGCTCTGCCGGCAGAATGCCCGTAGCGCGGCGACCATCCTTACGCAACTTCAATTCTGTGATGGTCCAGTGTGCAGCGCTGGGGGTGACCATTTCAAGTTTCATGTGTGAAAACGCCTTACCTTTCTTGATGTGGAAGGTGTGGTCGATGTTGCGGGTCGGCAACAGGTCATCGCCCGAATTCTTGTTGGGGTCACTGTGGACGCGCGAGTTTGATGCTTTGCCAGGCAGGTCTTTGCCCAACCATTCATCAGCCACTTTCCACTTCTTGCCGTCGGTGGACGTGAGCAATCGCAGTTTGAAGCCTTGTGGTGCCTCCTCTCGGTAGGCCATGCTGCACACCATTTCCACCTCATCGATATCGATGCTCATACCTTCCCAGTCATATTGCAGCCAAGTGTCGCCACCCATCACGATGTTGCTAGTCCACTCGTTGCCGTCGATGCAAGCCTCGCGCTTGTGGGGTGGCAGCGGTCCCTCGGGGGTGGTGACGTTGAGCCAAGCGGGAACTTGGTCGTCGATGATGCCGTCGGTCAACAGCTGCGACGTGAGGTTAAAGTCCCATGATGATGACTGATACACGGTGTGATATTTGGACATGTATTCCAGATTACTGCGGCCTTCACCATCTTCGATGCTTGGTCCGTAATACTCGCTGGGATTTCCTGGATATTGCCCGATGGGGCGGTTCATCTCCTGCGCTGTAGCACCCAGCGCCAATACTGCCACTAATATAAAAATGAGTCGATTCTGTTTCATAATTTCTTGCAATTAAGTCGCAAATATACTCAATAAAGGGCAAATTTCAAACTATTTCCCCCCAGTTTCAAGAAAAAGCAGTACCTTTAGGGTCAAATTTCAAATCATTTGATATGACGCTTGACCTCAACGCTCTCAATACTGTAATCACCCAGATTAACGATGCCCTGTGGGCCTATTTGCTGATAGGTGCATTGATTTTGTGCGGATTGTATTTCACGATTCGAACGCGTTTCGTGCAATTTACCATGATTGGTGACATGTTCCGCCAACTCGTGGATTCGTCCTCCAAGAGTGGCAAAAAGCACATTTCATCGTTCCAAGCCTTTGCCGTTTCGATGGCCACACGTGTGGGTACGGGCAACCTGGCGGGCGTGGCGACAGCCATTGCCGTGGGTGGCCCTGGAGCCATCTTTTGGATGTGGTTGATAGCTCTATTCGGCTCAGCGACGGCCTTTGTCGAGGCAACGCTTGCCCAGTTGTTTAAGCGCCCTTCAAGTGATTCGTTCATTGGTGGTCCCGCCTATTATATCAGGCATGGAATGCACAGCAAGTGGATGGCGGGATTGTTTGCGGTGCTGATTACGCTCACCTTCGGCCTCTCCTATAATTCCATCCAGAGCAATGCCATTTGTGGCGCATTGAACAAGGCCTTCGGCTTCGATCCGTTGGTGGTGGGTTGCATCATCACTGCGATTGCCTTGTTCATCGCCTTTGGTGGCATTCAGCGCATTGCCCGCGTGAGCAGTGTCATGGTGCCGATTATGGCCTTCGGCTATTTCATTCTGGCCCTGGTTGTCGTCATCATGAATATCGACATGATTCCTCATGTGCTGCGATTGATTGTCGAGAATGCTTTCGGCTTTGAACAAGTGGCAGGTGGTGGTTTGGGAATGACCATCATGGTAGGTATCAAACGAGGCCTGTTTAGTAACGAGGCGGGCGAGGGTAGTGCTCCCAATGTGGCGGCAACTGCCGACGTAACGCATCCTGTCAAGCAGGGCCTTATTCAAGCCTTGGGAGTGTTTACCGACACGTTGCTCGTGTGCAGTTGTACTGCATTTGTGGTGCTCGTCAGTGGCCTCTATACTACTGAGGGTCTCGAGGGCATCCAGCTCACCCAGGCATCTCTTGAGACACAGGTGGGCAGTTGGGGAACAATATTTGTGGCCATTGCCCTTTTCCTGTTTGCCTTTAGCAGCATCATTGGTAACTACTATTATGGCGAGGCAAACATCCGCTACTTGACCCAAAAGAAGTGGGTGCTCACGGTTTTCCGCATCCTGTCGGGCGGTGCCTTTGTATTCCTGGGCGCTGTAGCCAGTTTCGAGTTCGTATGGAACCTCGGTGACCTCTTCATGGCGCTCGTCACCCTGTGCAACCTCATCGCTCTGGCGTTTCTGAGCAAATATGCCTTCAAACTGCTGAATAACTATCGCGACCAAAAACGTCAAGGTATTAAAAATCCGGTTTTTCATCGCAGCGACCTCACCGAGATTGCCGATGACCTGGAAGCCTGGGAATAAATGTTAAGTATATTGTGGCAATGCCACAATCAACAATAGACAATGAAAGGACTAGTCATAAAAAATACCGGTAGTTGGGTCACCGTTCGTCTTGACGACGGCAGTGGCGTCGTCAACTGCAAGATGCGCGGTGTGTTGCGTCTCAAGGGAATGCGATGCACCAATCCTGTCGCTGTGGGTGACATCGTGCAAGTCGAGAGCAAGGGAGGCGACGCTCCCGTTGTGGGTGCCATCGAGCCACGTCGCAACTACATCATTCGTCGTTCCAGCAACCTTTCCAAGGAATTCCAGATCATCGCCGCCAATCTGGATCAGGCCGTGTTGGTCGTCACCTTGACCAATCCTGTGACAAGCACCACGTTCATTGACCGTTTCCTTGCCACAGCCGAAGCCTATCAGGTGCCTGCAGTCCTGGCCTTCAACAAGGAGGATCTGGTGAATACCGATGAGTTGCGGCAACAACTTGATGAGTTAAAAGCGATATATTCGGATGTCGGTTATCCTGTCATCACCATGTCGGCAACAACAGGAGATGGGGCCGACAGTTTGCGGGATGTGCTTTCGGGAAAGATGTCCTTGCTTTCAGGCAACAGTGGCGTTGGCAAGTCATCAATCATCAACCTGCTCATTCCTGATGCTCACGTCAGGGTGGGGGATGTGAGCCACACCCACCACAAGGGTATGCACACGACCACGTTCAGTGAACTGCTGGACTTACCAGGCGGTGGCGCCATCATCGACACCCCGGGTGTCAAGGCCTTTGGCACCATCGACTTTGAACGTGCCGAGGTGGCTCACTATTTTCCAGAGATTTTCAACATTTCCAGTGAATGCCGATTCAATAACTGCACACACACTCACGAGCCGGGATGCGCTGTGTGCGAAGCCGTTGAGCAAGGCCGGATTGCCATCTCGCGTTACACCAGCTACTTGAGTATCCTCGACGAGGATCCCAACAACAAATACCGCAAACCCTTTTAGCAATTAACAGTTAAATAGTGATTGATTTTGATAGGTCTTCTCGTGATCTAATTCATGACGATGCGTAGCCGCGTGTGGGGTCTCAGCGCCTCGATGTAGTTGTTCAGCAGGTCCAGTGTCAGTGTGGGGAAAATTCGGTCATAGCCGTTAATGACGTCAACACCTAGTGCTCGCATCTGCAAGGCCCTCAACCAAAAGCCGTTGGTCTGCAATGCGCTCTCATGCTCCTTATCGACACGTTCCTTCATCTTGTTAAATAAATCCTCCGATACGCCATAGTCGAGTATGGCATTCACCGCGTAGTCGGCGTACACGAGCATGCTGTCCCTATCGGTAGTACTGGTCTCGAACTCATAGTTCACCATCCATCGATTGTTATAGAAAGACAGATGGCCATCAGCCGCCACGTCATAGATTCCATGTTTCTCGTGTCTTAACAGGGTTAATAAAGCGGTGCCTACCGACTCACCCACAAGGTCCATCATGAACTCGTCATCATAGCTGTACATCTTGTCACCCATAATGCTCACATAGATAGAGGTTTTGGGATTGCGCATCGGTACCTCAAAAAAGTTATCCACCATACCTGTCGCCATGGCTGGACGGTAACTGTTGTAGGTCTCCCGCTTACCGTTGTCAGGCAACGAAGCAAGGTATTTCCGGATGAGAGGTCTAACCTCATCAACATCAAAGGCACCCACTATCGAGAATGAATAGTCTCCCGCATTTTCAACGCGCTGGCGGTACAATTCCAGCACACGTTCACTGTCAAGAAGATCCACCTCCTCGGGCTTGATGGTGCGATACATGGGATTGCCTTGATAGATAGTGCTGCCGATGGAATCGCTGTATATCCTTTTGGGATTGTACAAGGCCTGCGATAACTGGGAGCGCACGCGATGTTTGATACCTTGATAGGCTTCATCATCGATGCTCACGTCAGTGAAGTAGAGGTAGCACAGTTGCAGCAACGTCTCGAGATCGGCACTTTGGCACCCACCGCTCAATTGTTCGTTTGCGTCGTTGAGAATGAAAGACAAACCCAGTTGGCGCCCGCTCATCATTCGGTTAAGTTCATTGATGGTGTGACCACCCAGGGCGCAGTTTTCGATGACCTGGTCCATCAAGCGCACGTTCACGTCAGCCGTGTCGCCGTATGCCCATTCTCCGCCCAGACTAAAGGCATTGAACAGCACCTCGTTGTTCTTGAAAGAAGTCGGCTTCAGTCTCACGGTAGCCCCGTTAATCAGGGTCATTGTGGTGATGCCTGTCGATTCATCGTAGGTCTCGTTGATGATGCCGCCCATGGCAGGCTCGTTCTCAATCAGTTGACCGTTGGAAGCCATGTCGATGTATGGCGATTGTGGCGTGTTGATGATGCGGTTGAAGTGCGAAATCACATCACGGGAAGTGGGGTATTGGCTGGGCCCACCCATCGATTGAGGTCCTGAGATGAGCACGCTGACGTTGTCCTTGCCAATCACCTGCAGCAGGTAGTTATTGACTTCATCGAGTGTCACCCGTTGCACTTCGTCAATGAGCAATTGCGACTCGGCAATCACACCTGGTATGTATCCACCATTGCAGTAATGGTCCATGTATTCCTCAGCGTACTCGCGGTTCTTGCGGTTGCTGGCCTCGGCGCGCAGGTCGGTATAAACGGCCTTGGCATTGTTTTTGGCGCGCTCCAACTCAGTAGCGGTGAATCCATGCTGCATCACTCGTGCCGCATAGACGATGAGCGAGTCGAGCGCCTCGAGCGAACGGCCTTCCTTGACCATCGCCGCAAGTGTCAGGGCATCGCGTGTACGGGTCACAAGCATCCGACGGTCGTAGGCGGCTCCATAGTTAATCGGTGAAGCCTGGGTTCTTGCCATCTCATCGATTCGTTGGGTGAACATTTCCTGTACGAGGGTCGTGAGCACGTTATGCTGCAGGTAGGTAGGCGTGTTGCGCAGTTCCAAGGGAGTCTGCTCATGCTCAAACATGAGGTAAACCATCGTGTTTGAAGCCTCGGGGTCGGTGCTCAAGGCATAGGTGATGCCGTTGTGATTGTGTACTTGGCTCAGTTTGGGATCAGGGTCGGCATTGTCTCGCTTTTGAATTGACGAAAAGGTGCTTTTTACCATTTTCTCCATGCGCTTAGCGTCAAAGTCGCCCACGATGACAATCGCTTGTCGCTGCGGGCAATACCAGCGGTGATAAAAGCTGATGAGTTGCCCTCGCGTGACGTTGCGCACAACACTCATGTCACCGATGGGTATGCGATAGGCATATCGGCTGCCCGACAGCAGGATGGGCAATGTGTTCTCATAGAGGCGCATCGTCTGATCGGCGTGCATGCGCCATTCCTCCTGGATGACACTACGCTCCTCATCGATGGCACGATCGTCGAAGTTCAGTTCGGTGGACAGGTCCTTTAGCATCAGCAGCACTGTATCAAGCAGTTCAATCCGCTCGGTGGGAACGTTGGATATTTGGAACCGTGTGTCGTCAAATCCTGTTGAGGCATTGATGTCATTGCCGTAGGACACCCCATTGTTCTGCAGGATATCCACCATTTTGATGCCAGGAAAATTGCGGGTGCCTTGGAAAGCGATGTGTTCGATGAAATGTGCCAGGCCGCGCTCATCATCTTCCTCGACCAGCGACCCAGTGTTCTGTAACAACCAGAACTCGGCACGCCCCTTGGGCTGCTCGTTGTGGCGTATGTAATAGGTCAAGCCATTCTCCAGCCGCCCAATCCTCAACTCTGGGTCAACGGGCAACTGCTCTTCACCCTTGGCAACGGCCGTCAACACCACAAGGGCGATCATGGTCAATAAAACTAGTCGCTTCCTGCCCATCTGAACGATAAATAACTATTTACTGAAAAACAGCTGTTTCATCTCTTCGTCACAGATGACGCAATCGCTCGTGACGACGCAGTCCAGCGGGCGGTCGTGAGCCTCAACGGGTACGACCTCTACCATTTGGAAGTCGCACACAACGCCGATGGTGGGGCAAGTGGTGCCGCTCAGCAGCCTGTCATAGAACCCCTTGCCGCGTCCCAGCCGGTTGCGCTTGGCATCAAGTGCCACAGCAGGCACGATGATGAGTTCCAGGCATGAAGCATCCACCGCCTCGCCAACGGGCTCCCCGATGTGGAATTGGTTATTGTCGTCAAGGCTCTGGGAACCATGATAGGGAACGATCTCCAGGTCATCGCCCTTGACGCGTGGCAGATAGATGCTCTTGCCATCGGCAAGCCATTGGTTCACCGCCTCATGGGTTGGCAGTTCATCGGGCAGCGACCAATAGCACAAGATGTGTTGCACCTGCTTCCAAACGGGCATTGCCTTGATGGTATTAAACACCATGTCAGCTTCAACATGACGCACTGCGACAGGTGTCATGCCCTTCAGCTCCTTGATTTGCCTTCTTAATTCCTTTTTTGTCATCATATTAAAATGTTGTAGTATCGCTGCAAAGGTAATACTTTCCATTCACAACCACAAAAGCCCTGTCGAGTGCTTTTTCACAATAATTATCTTATTTTGCCAATTAATTGGTGTATATTTGCCGATGTAACCAAAATAATTGACCATAGAGTTACTATATTTACGAGTTATTATCAATGATTAACCATTAATTATTACAGCTATGAGAAAAATTTCTATTGCATTGTTGTTTGTGTGCGTGGGCTTGGTGTCTTTCACCGCGGGAATGGAGTACCAGCGTGGTGACGTCAATCAGGATGGCTATGTGAATATCGCCGACGTGACCAGCTTGGTTGATTATCTGTTGTCTGGCGAATGGCCTGACACACCTGTCGTGCCTCCTGAGCCGGTTGATGAAACCTTCACGGTGGGCGGCGTGACTTTTAAGATGATTGGTGTGAAATGTGGCACTTTCATGATGGGTGCAGGTGCTGAACAGGGTTCCGATGCAACCAGTTCTGAGTTGCCTCTCCATCAGGTGACGCTGACTAAGAACTTCAGCATTGGTGAGACCGAGGTGACACAAGCCCTATGGCTTGCGGTCATGGGCAGCAACCCCAGCTATTTCGGGCCAGCTAGCGGCTATGCAACCGACCTTCGCCGCCCTGTCGAATCGGTGAACTATAACGATTGTATGGAGTTCATTAGCCGCTTGAACGCTTCGACTGGTCGCACTTTCCGTCTGCCTACTGAGGCTGAGTGGGAATATGCCGCGCGTGGTGGTCTGAACAGCAGGGGATTTAAATATGCTGGCAGCGACAATATCGATGAAGTGGCATGGTATAACGGTAATTCCAACTCAGTTCCACAGCCCGTTGGAACCAAAGCGCCCAACGAATTGGGACTCTATGACATGAGTGGCAACATTAATGAGTGGGTTGAGGACAGGTTTGGTCCATATCCCGAGGAAGCGCAGACCGATCCCATCTGCACTGAGGGTTCTATTCCTTACCGTGTTGTCCGTGGTGGCAGCACTGGTGGCACACCCAAGTACAGCCGCGTGAGCTATCGGGCCGTCAACATGCCTGAGTCGGCCAATCTCATCGTGGGCCTGCGTCTTGCACTTAATCCCTGAACCGGATTTCAATAAATAGAGGTTATTAGAGGCGGTTACAGTTCTTTTGAATGCAGTAACCGCTTCTATTGGATTATGTGGGGTATGAATTACTGTGATGTCTTGGTTCTCTTAAAACAAATGAACCTAACCTATTAAGAATGATATTATTGGAAATAATAGTTTTATTGCATGAATAAATCAATTTTATGGTTTATATTTGCATAATATTGAATAGTTTGTTAACTTTGGAACGCAACTATTAACTCTAAATTCCTATATGTTATGAAAAAAAGATTTACACTATTTCTGGTAACACTGATGGCAATCACTGGATTTGCACAATCGCCTTATCAATCGATTGACGATAAGGACAATTCTTATGTGAATGCCAGGCAGGAGCGAGTAATCAACGACAACGTGCGTTTTGCTGACGCTCCTGCAGTTCTTGCACCCAAGCATGAGAACCCGACGGAACTCGATCCCAGTCTGTTTGTTCAACCCGACGGCGAACTTCAACTGATGAGGCGCTCTGGTATTGACTACCTGCCTGTTTGGGGCAATCCTGCACCCGCTGAGTACTCCGAGAAGGGCACCTATGTTGTCAAGGGTACTGATGGCAACTACTACTTCAAAAACTTCATTACCAACATGTGCAACGGTGGCACGTGGATTAAAGGTGAAGTGGAAGGCAACGTCATCACCGTGAAAACGGGCCAAATCAACGCCCAACTATGGTATGACAACGGGTATTCCAACGAACTTTACACCTATTACCTCCATGCCTTGAAGGCAGTAGAAGCCACTGGCATTGACTGGGAAGGCAACGAGTACACCTACACCGCCCTCGTTCCCGATGTGGAGGTTACCGAGATTAAGTTCAACATTGAGGAAGACGGCACCATCACCTCACAGGATCCTGATCTGCTCTATGGCGGTATGGAGGAAGTTGATGGGGTTCTCTCATGGCCTGGACAGGGTGACATGGCCTGCACGTTCTATCCCTTTGATGAAGTTCCTCAAACAGCTCCCGAGGGCATAGAGTACCACGACTTCGTGTTCACGCACTATCCCTATGACAGCAATATCTCCTACGAGGTAATCCAGGGCGCTGTCGTTGATGACATCTTCTATGCCAAGATTGCCAAGATTGTTCCTGACGCTGTCATTAAAGCCACTATTGAGGGTGACAAGGCACGCATCGAGACCAACCAGTTCCTGGGTGTAGACAACACTTACAGCACGCTTGCTTACCTCAAGCCGTGCACCATCGAGAAAGTGTATGATGAGTGGGGATGGGCTACGCTCTATACCTACGAAACCGAAGAGATGATCTTGGATTACGATGCCGACCTTTGTAAATTCACCGATCCTGATCACGGCTTGCTCGTCAATGCCGGCAAGGCTACAGTCAGCACCCATGAGGTGTATCTGCGTCCCACGTTCTATCAGTTCAACGAAGAGCCCGCTACTCCTGCATCGCCTGAATTCACTTACTTCTTGCCTTACACTGAGACTCAATACTACGCTCACGGATATGCTGGATTCAATATCTACACAACGGATGTTGACGGCAACTATATCCTGCCCGAGAAATTGTTCTACACCTGCTATCTCGACAGGACTCCTCTGGTGTTCTCGGTAGAGGACTATCCTGATCTGGATGAGGACATGACCGTGATTCCTTATGGCTACTCCAACTATGACATTGTTGGCGGTGGTTCAACATCACGCTACATCTATTTCTACACTGGCGACTTTGAGTACTTTGGCGTTCAGACAATCTACCTGGGTGGTGGAGAAGAAAGGCGTTCGCCCATCATTTATTATCCTGAGGGTGGACCCGATGACACTGGCATCAACGAGATGACTACCAGCGATGCGACGGTTGTAGAAACCACCTATCTTGACCTGCAGGGCCGTCAGCACAATGGCCTGACCAAGGGCATTAACATCGTGGTTGTTAAGTACTCGGACGGCACCAGCAAATCTGCCAAGATTATTGTAAAGTAATCGGTTGAACGGTACGTCACACAATCAAGGACGAGGCATGCTATCAGTGCCTCGTCTTTTTAATTGATGGGAGAAAGATTTAATTGTTAGTGTAAAATAGTAGTTAATTGTATAAATTGTGACTATTTATTGTGAAAGTTATACAAAAGATGTGTTTTTGTGGTCTTGAGAACCAAACCAAAATTATTCCTGTTTTGAATTGATGAAATAACTTTTATCTTTAGAATTTTAGTATTAATCATTAACCTTTAATAAAGAGTGTTTTTTATGAAGAAATTATTATTACTCTTAGCAGTTATGGCACTGGGTTTCAGTGCCCAAGCCGACATGATCAGTTTGCAAAACGCTAACCAACGTCATGTCAAGAAAACCCAAACTGTAAATCCTGCAGTTTCCCAGTCAGTGGCCGAAGCCATGCAGGCCAATCAACGAATGAACGTCATCACCACTCAGCCCGAAGGCGAGTTGAGGACCTATGCGCGCACTGGCGGACAAGGTATTTTCCCGAACCAGGACCAGTTGGGACTCGATGTCCAAAGCGGCAAGATAGATATGGTCTTCGCCGAAGATAACGTGGTTTATTTGAAGAATATCCTGTTCAACTTCAGCAGCACTTATGGCAGTAGTTGGGTTCAGGGTACGCTCAGCGAAGATGGCACAACCATCACTGTGCCGATGGGACAATCGATCTATTGGAGCGATTACTACCAGTCCGAAATCGTGTTGTGCATGGGTAGCACCGAACTCGTGTATGTCGATGGCCAACCCGGAATCCAATTTACAGCCGATGAGAGCGTGACAGAGGTAACCTATGCCATCGATGGTGACAAGATTACCTTGCTGGGCACCGAGGGCTCGGATGCCACCGGTCATGACATGGATCGCTGGAATGCTTACGGTCTGTCTTGCTGCTGGAGTGATGATGGCGCGTTTGGCGGTTGCCTGGAGTGGAACACTGAGCTGACCCGCACCGAGACCACTGTTGTGCCCACTGTGATTTATAACCAGCCCGAGGGTGAGATGGTTACTTATAACCGTGCCGGTATGTCAATTTTCACCGGATACTTTGGCGTGCAGTCCTCCTCGTTTGCCGACAAGATGAATCTCGTCTATGGTACCGACGGCAAGGTTTATATCCAGAACCCCCTGTGGTGGAACAAGTCTTACAATACCTGGGTTTGTGGAGACTATGACCCAGAGACGGGCATCATCAGTGTACCCGTTGGCCAGTATCTGATGTATAGCGAGGATGCTGAGTTGGGTGTTCAGTTGTTGTGGGGTCACAGCATCCTCTATCAGGATGCCGAGGGATATTATATGTATGAGTACTTCATCGACGACGTTGATGAAATTCTCTACAAGATCGATGGCGAAAACCTTTATCTGCTCGGTTGTGAGGGTGATCCCAATGCCGAATTCCCCGAATATTACAACGCTACCGGTCTGCTGGGCCACTTTAGCGACGGTTCCAACATGACCTGCTTGGAATATGTGGGTCCCGATGTGCCCTATGGCACTTTATTGAACTTGAGGCCCGCTGTTCCCGCCAATCCCTTCAACTTGACATGGCAGGATAGGGGCACTACTGATGGCACGACCGTTTTGAACTTCACGCTGCCCACGACCGATGTCGATGGCAATATCATCGAACAGGAGTTCATCAGCTACAGCATCTTCATTGACGATGACCAGATCTATACCTTTGATGCGGCTTCCTATGGCAGCATCGACGTGGATATTACCGAGGTTCCTTACTCATTGTGGTCCAATTACTGGAACTTCACGCCGACCCAGGTAACCTTCTTCCGCACCAATCACTGCGATGATCCCATCTTTGAGCACCGCATCGGTATTCAGGTTTATTACACCGTGGGTGGCGTCAAGAATGCTAGCGACATCGTCTACATCAATGCCGGTGACCTCGAGCCCGCCGTTCCTGCTAACCCCGAGGCCAGCGCATGGTATGACTACAGCGAGTATGGCAGCAACTATGGCAACTTCTATTTCGATCTGCCGACGACCGATGTCGATGGTAACTATATTGACCAGTACTACTTGAGCTACAGTATCTATCTCGACGACGATCAGATTTACACCTTCAGGGCTAGTGACTTCCCCAACGAATTGACCGAGGACGTGACCGAGATTCCCTCGTCAATCTTCTTCAACAGCTGGAACCTCTCGAGCTTCGGTGCAAACCTCTACTTTGATGAGGCACCGCTGTTTACCCATCAGGTGGGCATCCAGGTGTTCTACACCATCGACGGTGTGAAGAATGCGAGCGACATCGTTTATCTGGAAGTGTTCCCTGTATCTGGTGTTGATGAGCTCAATGCAGGCAAGCAGATTGCCGACGTGCGCTACTACAACCTGGCAGGCCAGGAGATGAAGCTGCCCAGCGGTTTGACCATCCAAGTGACCACCTTCACCGACGGCACCCGCACCGCCACCAAGGTGATCAAGTAAAGATAGCAGGCTATTAGCGATAGATAGCCGTTAGTGTTTAAAAGTTAATATCTTGTGCCCGAGGACTCAATCAGGAGCCCCCGGGCATTTTCTCTAATGCACCGCCCCGTTTTTCCTGTTTTCAGCACTAGCATTTTACTATAAGAGATTGTGCCTGATATTCACGGAATTAGCGCATCGGATTTTGCAAAAAGACGTGTCCCATGCTGTTTTTTCTGACTGAAAAGGTCGAAAGACCTTGACAAGGCCGTAGGCCTTGAATTATGGTAACCCCATGGCGAACAGGCTGATAGGTCTGTGTGGCATGGGGAAAGGGGGCCTATAGAAAGGGCTTCGAAGAGGGCCATGCACTCCAGGCTTAGGAAATTTCGCAGTTAGTGGCCCCATTCAGGGCCCATCGTGAGTAGCGTTCGAGCCACCACGCCACAAGGACCTACGGCCCTTGCGCCGTGGTGTTAACTCAAGTCAAGGCCGCTGGCCTTGTGCAGGTCTACGACCTGTTTGGACGTACCAAGGGCTCTGAACGACATCACGGCATGTCCCAATGCGTAAAACAGGTAAAGCTCCGCCCCGTTTTCACATTAGGGTGGCCGTGGTGACAAAAGGCAGATCGGTTTTTTAGGGCCATTTTTGTAACCGATTGATTATCAGTACCTGCTTTTGTTGTTCTGTTGTGTGTAGTGTCGTGCGGGATTCTTAATGAATGTTAATAGCATAAAGTGTACTCACGCAAAGGTAGAATCCCAGCAGATGGGGCGCAATGGCAAAAAGTTTTACCTGTATCTTGCCATCACGGGAAATCCAACAGTAAACACACTGAAGGATATTGCTGATATCATCGGTTGCCAGGTGGGCGACTTTTTCAAGGATGAGGGTGACGGTAGCGCGACAGTAGTTTGTCCTCATTGCGGAAAGCCGGTGACGGTGGAGTTGAAGTAAACGAAACGGGGTTTTGTGAGTCTAAAGGATAGAAAGGAGACGGAACGATGAAAACGAACACAAATAACACTACTAGCCGATTAATCCTGGCTCCCGTGGCTTTACTGGTCATGGTGTTGTCGGGGTTGCTGGTCAACTGGGAGTTTGGGCTATTGTGTGCCGGAATGGTCGTTTACCTGTCTCCCGAACTGATGATGATCTTCTCGAAGCGGTGGAGGGTGCTGAAGGCCAAGGCAGAGCGCGAAGAGGAGGAATACCGGCGTGAAATGCTTGAGGAGATTGAGCGGAAGTACAGGAATGTGAATATGGATAATGAACCGTTGCCACCGATGGGATGGGAAGGAGATACGGATTATGTTGACGTTAATATATAATGTAATCAACGAGTTTAGGATAGTAACAAAAAGCAAGGCTCTCAATAAGGGTCTTGTTTTTTAGTCCTTTCTAGATAGGTTAACGCTACATACCTTTGCCATAAAAAGTATATTATTATGGCAAAGTCGAGGTTGACACCGGATTATATTGAGTGGGTGATGAGCCTGAATGCTAACCAGGCGTTGAGGGAGATTCACAAGGTGAACGAGGAGAGCAAGGAACTTTCTCGGCAGCAGAATGCGGCTCGTCAAGCAATGGTGAAGCTTGAGTCTGAGGGGAAGAAAGGCTCGAAGGAGTGGCAGAACCTAAGGAAGTCGGTTGATGAATACAAGAAAGCCATCAACACGAACAATGAGAAGCTGAAGGAGCTGGACAAGCGGCTGAACCTGACTCAGCGTTCAGCAGCGGATTTGGGGAAAAGGTTGAAGGATTTGCGCAACGAATTGCGCAACACGTCGAAGGCGACGGATCCGCAAAAGTTCAGAGACCTGCAACACCAGGTTATGGAGACTGAAAAAGAGCTAGCAAAGGCATCGAGCGGAACTCGTTCACTAGCCACAGAATTCTTTAACTTGACAAAGATGAAGTCGGTTTTGCAGGGCTTCTTTATGGGGATCGGTGCTCAGTTGCTGAATGTAGTGTTGAATGGTTTCCGTGAGGGGGTTAATGTGATCATTGACTTTGAGAAGGCTAACAGCAAGTTGGCTGGTGTGTTGGGCTCGACGAAGGCTGGTATAGCGGGTTTGACTGACGAGGCGCGGCGGCTGGGTGCGACGACGGCTTACACGGCGAGCGAGGTGACGGGGTTGCAGGTTGAGTTGGAATTTCAGATTTTTCAGTTGTTAAGAAGATTTTTGTGTTGTTTTTGCTTGTGAATCAGGAATTTTGTTGTACCTTTGCAGTCGCGCTTTTCGGGAACGAGTCCGAAAAGGCTGTTTAACTAACTTATTATTAACAATTTAAATGAGCGAAGAATTAAAAAATTCTCCAATCGCCGATTTTGATTGGGACGCCTATGAGAAAGGCGAGACCAAAAGAGACAAATCTTTTGAAGAACTGGAAAAAACCTACGACAACTCCTTGAACAAGTTCCAGGAGAACGAAGTGACCGAAGGTACCGTGATCTCGATTAACAAGCGCGAGGTAGTGGTTAACATCGGTGCTAAGTCGGACGGCATCATTCCCGTTAGCGAATTCCGTTACAACCCTGACTTGAAGGTAGGCGACACCGTTGAGGTGTATGTCGAGAACCGTGAGGACAAGAAGGGTCAGCTCGTGCTGTCACACCGCCGTGCGCGCCAGGCCAAGAGCTGGGATCGCGTTAACGAAGCGCTTGAGAACAACGAGATCATCAAGGGTTACATCAAGTGCCGCACTAAGGGTGGTATGATCGTCGATGTATTTGGCATCGAGGCCTTCCTGCCCGGTTCGCAGATTGACGTACGCCCCATCCGCAACTATGATGACTACGTTGACAAGACTATGGAGTTCAAGATCGTGAAGATCAATCAGGACTTCCGCAATGTTGTTGTTTCGCACAAGGCACTCATCGAGGCCGAGCTCGAACAGCAGAAGAAAGAGATCATGTCCAAGCTCGAGAAGGGTCAGGTACTCGAGGGTACCGTTAAGAACATC
>ONIL01000003.1 GCA_900317835.1 uncultured Prevotellaceae bacterium
TACTGCAGCAGCCTGAAGCACGTGTACTGCTATATTACCGACCTGTCAGCAATCACAATGGGCTATGCTGTGTTCCATCAACAAGATCAAAACATTTCAGGTCGCATACTTCATGTGCCCTACGGCACTGCCGATGCCTATCAAGCCGATTGGAATTGGTTCCCGTATTTCGAAAGAATCGTGGAGATGGAACATGTCAATGGAGACGTGAATGGCGACGATGAGGTGAACATTGCCGACGTCAATGCCATCATCGATGTGGTCCTTGGCGGCGACAATGCAGCAGCCGATGTGAACGGTGACAGAGAAGTCAACATTGCTGATGTCAATACCGTGATTGATGTGATTTTAGGAGATTATAATGCCCTAGACATTACGGGCATGTGGTGCTCTGAGTATTTTGTCGATGAAGATGGCAGATATGATATACCGGAAGAAAACGCGGTGTATTTTACATTCTATCGCAACAAGACAGGCTACTACTCCTTTACAGGTAGTGAAGGTATCGACGAACTTACTGCGCTAAGGTGGAATTTGGAAGGCCAACGGCTATACATCTGGTACAATGACGGCGATTATGACGAACTGTACTGTACCATTGATGAAAATGGCTTCCTCTTGCTGTCGCTTTACGAGGATTTCAAGAATTATACCGCCTATCGCCGAATCTGGAGCCCTGGCATCCACATCCACGTCCCTTCTAAAAAGGAAAACAAGAAATACTAAGGCATCCGCGCTCGGTTGTAAGACAGTAAGCCCTATGTTTGACTTTGACGTGCAACATAGGGCTTGTTTGAGTTGTTTATTAATTTGATTTTAGCTTAAGATCTAAGAAACGGTCGTAAACCTGATATTTGCCTTTAATATCTAAAACCAATTCTTTTTCAACTAAGGCTTTAAGAGCCAACCGGCACTCCTACGGCTCCTGGTAAAGCTCTATGCACTATAAAAAAAAGCAAAAGTCCGGCTCTCACGAGTGGGACTTTAAATTTTATGAATAGAATCTGTATAGAAAAGTGCAATATCTTCTTGAATTCGTCTGCAAAGGACGTCATTATTTTTGGATTGCCAAAATTTTTAACTAGAAAAATGTCGCCTCGGGGTCAAAAAAATGTATATTTTACCACTTTAAGTTAGAGATTGCCCACATTTTCAGGCTTTAATGGTTCTCGAAAATTGAATATTCCACCGCCTTCACACCATTGTTCACATTTACCATTGAAGCGATTGAGAGATTGATTGGGAGCCTCTTGTCACGAGGTTTTTCACATCATAAACGTTGAGGAAGAAAAAGTGTTTTAGGGAGGATGATATACTATGTGGAAGGTTTTTCTCGTTAATTAAATGAATTATGGCACCATTCTTGCCATATTAAAATAATAAATGCAACGGCTGCTGCGGACATATTGCCTGACAACAATGCTGTGTGCCCTGTGTGCAACGGGTACACTTGATGCTGCGCCCCAATTGCCCCTTCACAAGGCTCCAAAGACAGTGGAGGAGGAGGAACCCGTGAGCGTCAGCCTCGTCACGTTTTATCCTGGCAGTGAGCCCCATAACATCTGGGGACACAGCGAGATACGTGTTCAACAAGGTCCTATTGACCTATACTTCAACTACGGCTTATTTGACTTCCAGACACCAGCGTTCATGTGGCGATTCATGCTGGGCAAGACTGATTACATCTGTGCCCCAGTCCCACGGGCTTATGCTACTGTCGGTATGGAAGAACGCCGCATGGTTGAGCAGGAACTCAATCTGCCCCAAGACAGAGCCATTGCTGTTAGGGACTTCCTGTGGAACAATGCCCAGCCTGAGAATCGCACCTACCGTTATAAGTTCCTGAGCGACAACTGCTCTACCCGCCCCCGCGACATCATCGAGATGGCAGCGGGCGAGGGACTGCAATATCCCGTGATGACCGACACGACTGTCACCTATCGTGACATATTGGCACACTACAGCCGTAACTATGCCTGGGAGCGCTTCGGCATCGATCTGGTGCTGGGATGGGACATCGACACTGTGATTGACCAACGGGCCACGATGTTTATCCCCATGCTGCTGATGGATGCCGTGGCCGATGCCACCATCACGACCGACAGTGTGACGATGCCACTGGTCAAGGCCACCACCGTGCCCATCGACAAGAGCACCGAGGGCAACGTGAGGCCACCCACGCCGTGGTATCTGTCACCCCTTACTGTAGCCCTTCTTGTGCTGGCATTGACCTTGCTTGTGACGGGCCGTGACATGAGACGCCGCAATGTCTCCAAATGGTTTGACAGCATATTATTCACCACGGGCGGACTGGCAGGTTGTCTCCTGTTTTTCCTCATCTGTTTCTCGACCCATGAGGCCACATCGCCTAATATCAACATCGCGTGGCTCAACCCGCTGTTGCTGTTGCTTGCTGTGTTACCTTGGTTCAAGAAAACGCGGACTGCCGCTCGTTGGCTGCATGCGCTCAATGCTCTTGTCGTTGCCCTGCTCATGCTGGCATGGCCGTGGCAACCCCAAGTGGGCAACATCGCCTTTTTCCCGCTGATGGCGACCCTGGTGACGCGCTCGCTCACCAATGTGTGGCTGTTGGGACAGACTACCCGCGGCCCCACCCGCAAGTGAAAAACACGCCCTCTCGACAACCCTCTCCACCTCCCCAAAAACCGCATTTTTAGTCATTAGGGTGATTTATACCTTATATATTAGTCTGTAATCGGCTAAAAAAATGTACCTTTGCGGTTTGAGAAAAAAACAACATCAAAAAAACATAAAACAAAAAATGGGACTTAGTGACATTTTGAAATCCATGTTTGGCAATAAGTCAACGCGTGATTTGAAGAAGATCATGCCTATTGTCAACCAGATCAAAGCTATTTATCCCGAGATTGACGCACTGGACATTGACGCATTGCGCCAGCGCACTGCCGACATCCGCCAGCAACTCAATGACTCGGTTCAGGACAAACGCGATGAGATCGACCGCATCAAGGCCGAAATCGAGACTCTCGACTATGAGGAGCGCGAACCGCTGTGGAAGAAGGTCGATGACATCCAGAAGGAGATTCTCGACATCCTCGAGGAAAAACTCAACGAGGTATTGCCCACCGTGTTTGCCATCGTGAAATCAACGGCACGCCGTTTTGCCGAGAATGAGACCATCACCGTTACCGCCACCCAGCTCGACCGCGACCTGGCAGCCCAGGGCAAGGACTTCGTGAGCATCGATGGCGACAAAGCCATCTACACCAACCACTGGATTGCAGGTGGTAACGAAATCAAATGGGACATGGTACACTATGACGTACAGCTCATTGGTGGTATCGTCCTGCATCAGGGTAAGATTGCCGAGATGGCCACTGGTGAAGGTAAGACCCTGGTGGCTACCCTACCCGTGTTCCTTAACGGTTTGACCGGCAACGGCGTTCATGTCGTTACCGTCAACGACTACCTGGCCAAGCGCGATAGCGAGTGGATGGGTCCGTTGTATATGTTCCACGGCATGACCGTGGCTTGTATCGACAAGACCGAGCCCAACTCAACGCAGCGCCGTGATGCCTACAACTGCGACATCACCTTCGGTACCAACAGCGAGTTCGGTTTCGACTACCTGCGCGATAACATGGCGATGCGCCCCGAGGATATGGTGCAGCGCCCCCACAACTTCGCCATCGTCGATGAGGTCGATAGCGTCTTGATTGATGATGCCCGTACCCCGTTGATTATCTCTGGCCCCGTGCCCAAGGGCGAGGACCAGATGTTCAACGATTTCAAACCCAATGTGGAGCGCGTGTATAACGCACAGCGCCAACTGGTGACCGGACTGCTCGCCGATGCCAAGAAGATGATGGCCAGTGACGACGAAGCTACCGTCAAGGAAGGCACGTTGAGGCTCTTCCGTGCTTTCAAGGGTCTGCCCAAGTACAAGCCACTGATCAAGTTCCTGAGTGAGGAAGGTGTCAAGAACGCCATGCTCAAGACCGAGGCCTACTACATGCAGGACAACAACCGCGAGATGCCCACCGTCACCGACCCGCTGTATTTTATCATCGAAGAGAAGAACAACACGGTCGAGATGACCGATAAGGGTATCGATGTGCTGACCAAAGGCACCGACGATCCTGAATTCTTCATCCTTCCCGATATCGCCGCTCAATTGTCGGCCGTGACCAACGAGTCCCTCACCGACGAGGAGAAGATGAACAAGAAGGACGAATTGCTGGCTAACTACTCGGTTAAGGCCGAGCGCGTACACACCGTCACCCAGCTCTTGAAGGCCTACACCCTGTTCAACCGCGACGACGAGTACATCGTCGATGCCGAGGGCAAGGTAAAGATTGTCGATGAGCAGACGGGACGTGTTATGGAGGGCCGCCGTTACAGTGACGGCCTGCACCAGGCCATCGAGGCCAAGGAGGGTGTAAACGTCGAGGCTGCCACCCAGACGTTTGCCACCATCACGTTGCAGAACTACTTCCGTATGTACCACAAGTTGGCTGGTATGACCGGTACTGCCGAGACCGAGGCGGGTGAGTTCTGGGACATCTACAAGCTGGATGTCGTAACCATCCCGACTAACAAGCCTGTCATCCGTGACGATATGTCCGACCGCGTTTACAAGACGCAGAAGGAGAAATTCAACGCAGTCATTGCCGAGATTGAGGCTATGCGAAACTCAGGCCGTCCTACACTGGTAGGTACGACCAGTGTCGAGATCAGTGAGATGCTGAGCCGCATGCTTAACCTGCGCCACATCCCGCACAACGTGCTCAACGCCAAGCTGCACCAGAAGGAGGCCGACATCGTTGCCCAGGCTGGTCAATCCATCGATGGCAAGGGCGTTGTGACCATCGCCACCAACATGGCCGGTCGTGGTACCGATATCAAGCTCTCGCCTGCCGTTAAGGAGGCTGGAGGTCTTGCCATCATCGGCACCGAGCGCCACGAGTCACGCCGCGTTGACCGTCAGTTGCGTGGTCGTGCCGGCCGTCAGGGAGACCCGGGTTCTTCGGTATTCTTCGTGTCATTCGAGGACAAGCTGATGCGACTGTTCGCCAGTGAGAGTGTCGTCAAGACACTCGACCGCTTGGGACTGAAGGACGGCGAGGCCATCGAGAGCAATATGGTGACCAAGAGCATCGAGAATGCTCAGAAGCGTGTTGAGGAGAACAACTTCGGTATCCGTAAGCACCTGCTCGAGTATGATGACGTGATGAATGCACAACGCAAGGTGATTTACACCCGCCGTCACCACGCACTCATCGGTGAGCGCATCGGTCTCGACATCATCAATACCTTGTATGACAGCGTGGAGGACGTCGTGGACAAGTATGATACTGACGACTATGAGGACTTCCAGATGCAGGTGCTCAAGACCTATGCCATCGAGCCTCCATTCAACGAGGAGGAATACCGCCGCATGGACAACGGCAAGAAACAGGAAATCCTGTATGATGCCGTGCTCAAGGCATTCAACCGCAAGATGGATCGCCTGAGTGAGGTGGCCGACCCCATCATCCAACAGATTGTTCAACAACAGATTGCCGACGGCATGGAACCCCAGGGCCTGATTCGTGTGCCCATCACCGACGGCAAGCGCACCTTTGGCATCGTCATCGATATCAAGGAGGCTGCCGACACCCACTGCAAGAGCCTGACCAAGGCTTGGCAGAAGGCCGTCATGCTCCTGACCATCGACGAAAACTGGAAGGAGCACCTGCGTGAGATGGACCAGTTGCGCCAGAGTGTGCAGAACGCCAGCTATGAGCAGAAAGACCCGCTCGTGATCTACAAGACCGAGGCCTTCAACATATTCAAGCAGATGGTTGGCGTCATGAACGGCAAGTCCATCGCCATCCTCATGCGCGGCCAGATTCCCGAGGCACCGCCCCAACAGAACGTGCCGCAGAATGAGCCGCAGCGCCGAACCCGCTACAGTGAGGGCCGCGGCGGCGAACCCGATCCTACCAAGCCAGGCGCACCTCCCGTCGGTCCGCGTCCCCAGGGTCCTACTGGCCCCATCCGCAACGAGGGTCCCAAGATCGGTCGCAACGATCCCTGCCCGTGCGGCAGCGGCAAGAAGTACAAGAACTGTCACGGCAGGGGTCTTGCCTAAAGCCCAGCCGCCAATAAAATACAGGCGCGTCATTCATCGTGATTGGCACGCCTGTTGTCATAAAAAATGACCCATTACAATAATTATGGCAATGACATAAATGTTGGCCCATTGGTGGTTTATAACCGCCCTGCGGGCGGGAAATTGAACAAATTAATCTTAAAATATTTTTCTTTCCATTTCCCGTGCGCAAGCGCAGTCAATTGAAGCGACACTATGCCACAAGGTCAATTACCATCATTTTTTATTGATTCTTTGTTTAAAAACGGGGATGTTGTGTGTTATAAGAGTGTAACATCAATACAGACAACGAGAAGTTGATGACGACAGACGCATTTAACCAGCAAGCGCCACGGCTCAGGCAACTGGCACTGAGGGCAGCCGCCAAAGCGGGTGCCAGCAGTGACACAGCCGAGGACATCGCCCAGGAGACGATGTTGCGCTTGTGGCAGATGCGTGACGATCCCCGCCTCTACAATCCCGATGGCTATGCCTCGACGATTGCACGCCACCTAGCAGTGAACCAGTTCCGCCGCAAGTCTCCCTTACCGCTCGACGAGCGCCAAGCAGCTGACCTGACAGTTCCCTCGCCACTGGACCTGATGCTACAAGCCGAGGACGAGCGATGGCTGCGGGAACGCATCCGCAACCTGCCCTATACCCAACACGCCATTCTCAGGCTGCGACAGGTTGAGCACCGCTCCAACGAGGAGATAGCCGACATCCTGGGCATCCAGCCTTCGAGCGTGAACACGCTACTAGCCCGAGCCCGACGGCAACTACTCAACGAAATCCAACAACAACGCAAAAACGATAAACGATGAAACGGTATACACAGCAACACATCCAGGACTTGCTCGACAAGTTCATGAACGGCCTCACCACGCTGGAGGAGGAGGCCGCGCTGGGCGACTACTTCCGCACCCATGAGGTGCCACAGGAGTGGGAGGACTACCGCCAGATGTTCGGTTATTTCGACCGGGGGATGGAGGGCGAGCTGATTACACCGCAAGAGCAGCCGTTCATGCGGTTGATGGGTCGCCGTTGGTGGGGCATTGCCGCTGCAGCCGCCATCGCCGTGCTCATCGTTGGGACAGCCGTGTTTTATCACCCGACGTCAACCAACCAGCCTGTTGTTGCCGAGGCCACTCAAGAGGAGTCGCAAGAGCAAGCCACACCCATCGGGGAGACGCAAGAGCAAGCCACACCTATAGTAGAGACGCAAAATTTTACGTCTCTACAAACGGCACCCGAACAGCCTGTAGGGACACAACATCTTGCGTCTCGATCCGCGGCAGTTAAAACCAGCCACAAGCGCAAAAGCAATGTCCGCCGCCTGCAAGCCGAGAACGCCAAACTCGCCCGCGAGAACGAGCGCCTGCAACGCGAACTGGCCGACCTGCGTCGCCGTGCCTTCATCATCGACCTGGAGGCTAATGGCTACAAGACCGTGATGAACGAGGACGGCAGCATCGTGCTCATCGACCTCGAGCAAGAGTTAGAAAATGAATTGAACAATCAACCCACTACCAATATTCCTGCATTATGAAAACAACCATCCATATCATTATCGTCATACTCCTGGCCTTGCTCATGCCCGCCCTGGCAAGTGCCAACGTGTATGAGAACAGGGTCAAGGAGGCGCTCGAGAATATCTCCCAAAAGGCCAAAATCAGCAACATCGGGCTCACCTATAGTGCTAATACCGATCCCGAGACCGGTGGCATTGACGGTGAACTGCGTGTCGTCATGTTCAAACTGGGCAGCCGCGATATATACCTGATCGACCAGGCCGTTTCGGTCTATCAACAGATCAACGTTGACTCGCGAGATGGAGAAGTCCCCTATCTGTACACGCTATGGTTTAACTCAGACAATAAGGACAGGACCTACTCGGGCATCAACCTCTATTACAGTCACGATAACAGCATCCTAGTGGGCACCGATGCCGACAACTGCTACACCGTGGGGTTTTACCTCTCGGAGAATACTGATTATCGCCACACCTACACCCTGGAGTGGAACGATACCGAGGGCGATAGCATCAAGGGGCGCATCATCACCACCTTCGGCCCCATCAAGGGCAAGGCGTCGAGCAATGGCTTAAGGCTCAACGCTCTTGGTAATATCAACGGCCATATCCTCACTCCTGGTTATATCCCTGACATTGACACTGACAACTTTGACAAGTGGATAGAGCAACTCCAGACCGATATGGAGGAATACCATATAAAAGACCCAGAGGCCTATCAAAAGGATTTGGAGAAGTATCAAGCCACAATAGAGAAGGCTTTGGCCGCTAAGGAAAAGGCCCAGGCCGCCAAAGAAAAAGCTCAAGCCGCTAAGGAAAAAGCCCAGGCCGCCAAAGAGAATGTTCTTGATGAAGCTTCAGTTATTAAGGGAAAAGTCACCGATGAGAAAGGCGAACCGCTGATTGGCGCCATGGTAGCATCAGTTGACAAAAGTTATGGCACAGCCACCGATTACAATGGTGAATTCTCGCTGAGTCTTCCCAACTACGTGAAGCTAATCAAGGTTTCCTATGTGGGTTATCAGACCCAAGTCCTTTCTGTTGAGCCCAACATGATAATCTCGATGACACCTGGCATGTCTGATGACAACGAGTTATCCGACCTTTTCCTTAGAGTGCCCAAAAAGGATAAGTCACTCATGCCCAGCAAGCCAGATGCTAAGGACTGGATGAAGAAACTGCTGTTTTACCTGGACAAGATACAGCACGACGGCAGCGACTCACGCTACATCTACCTTTCCAAACTCTACGAACTGTGCAAGGACACCGAGGGTCTGGACCAACAAGACCTGAAAATCGGCATGCAGCAACTCGCATCAGTATATAAGCAACTCAAGGAAAAGAAAAAACTCAAGGAAAACGAGCTCCTCTTCCTCGAGAGCATGGTCGATATCCTCGAGAACAAAACCAAGAGTATACACTCCTGGAATCCAGACTAATGCAGACTAAAGTTTAACCTACTGTTTCATGTGAATTAACGCATGAAACAGCCATAACTATGCTCTATTGTGAAATACTACATTACAATTATCTTGTTGATATCCAGTGTTTTATCGGTTCATGCGGATATCATCAGCGGGCGTGTCATCGACACCGATACCAGGGAGACTTTGCCTGGTGCAACGGTTCAGTACATGCAGCAAATCGGTGAAACCAGCTATTCGGGCAGTACCGTGATAGCCGACTCGCTTGGCCGATTCTCGTTCTATACCGACGGACGTGTCGAGTTGACCGTGTCCATGCTGGGCTATTACCAGAAAAAGAAAAATGTCATGGCGCTGACTGACAGTCGCAAGGATACGCTCGACATAGGCACCATCGAGCTGAAGATGTCCTCACAGATGTTGCAGATGGTCGAGGTCACGGGGCATGCCCGACGGTTCACCATGCACGGCGACACCATTGTGTTCAACCCGTCGGCCTTCAGGCTGCAAGAGGGGGCACGACTTGACGAACTCATCAAGCAACTGCCTGGCGTTGAAACGGATGCTAACGGCAAATTGTGGTGGAACGGCAAGCCCATCCGCCTGACGATGGACGGCGAGAGCCTCTTTGGCGGCAATGACCTGGTGAGCCAACTGCCTGCCGAGGCGGTGCAGAACATCAAAGCCTACAACAAAGCGTCGGAACTCAAGGAGCATACGGGTAATGACGACGGCAGCGAGGACATGGTGCTGGACCTGACCATCAAGCCGGGATTCCTCGACCGCTGGTATGGCGATGCCACTGCAGGCTACAGGACCCGCGACCACTATGAGGCCGAGGTCCAAATGAACCGTCTTTCCAAGAATGACCCGGTCATGGTGTTCGGTGACGCCAATAATGTGGCCAAACGGCATAGACGCTACCAAAACCAATCTATATTAAGTTCGGGTTACGGCTATGGCCAAGAGCAAGGCATTTCGGGCGGATATCAGCATAACTGGAGCCGCGAGCAGGGTAATAAGACGCTAAAGAGTTACTACAGCATCAGTGGAGGACTGGCGCATGACGACCGATGGAAAAATTCGGGCATCGAGACCGAGAACTATTTCCCTGGTGAAGCGCAAAGTTATAACAAGACAACGGGCTTTGACCGCAGCCATGAGTTGATGCCGACGATCCTGGGCATGATGAGATGGCGACCCGACACAACCAACAATATTTTCCTGTGGGCTCAAATCGAGTATAATAACAACCGCTCCATCAACCGACGCGAGACCGAGCAGTCGGTCAATTCAGGCAACGGCTACACCCCCACCATCAATCAACACGTCAATACGCTCAACCGCGGACACGAGACCCAGTTCGAGACTACTGGTAATTGGACACACCTTTTCAAGAATGGCTCCCTCAAAATCGCTGGAGGGCTGAACTATACCGACAGCAAGAGCAAGCAGTGGATTGACCGCACCATCACCGACTATTCGGGCAACAGTTCATCGACGCTCAGCCAGTATGCCATCGAACCTTCATCAAAGTTCGGGGTTAACGGCAGCATGACCTATCAGAACTGGCTGACCAAGCAGTGGATGCTCACTATGGACTATCGATTGGATTATAATAACATTCGGATAGACCGTGAATTCACCACCGACGGCATCGCCGATGCCGCCAATTCGTTCAACAACCGTTACCACAGCACCGGCAACACCGTCACCGCAGGCTCGACATTCAACATCGGCCAAGTGCAACTGTTGCCCAGTGCGGTCTTGAATTGGAACCGTGAGCACCAGGACTACCTTCGGGCAATGCTTGATACGACTGTCGTTAGGAACCGTTTCAAGATTGAGCCGTCGCTCAAGGTCTCATGGAAAGTGAACAGCGGCATGAACCTGGAGTTGAATTACAGTTACAAGACCATGCAACCCGAACTGCTCCAGACCATCGGCTACCGTGACTTGAGCGACCCCTTGTTCATCACCGAAGGTAATCCTGACCTGAAGGACAGCCACACCAACGAATTCCAGATGAGTTATAAGGCTGTGCTGCCCAGCCGACAACTGTCCATCGGCTTCAATGCCAAATACAGCACGACTGACCACAGCAACATCACGGCGCTCAGTTATGACCCGGCGACAAACGTCTATACCAGCCGTCCCGAGTCGGTGCCCGGCAGCCGCACGTGGGAAGTGAATCTCAACTACGACCACGGCTTGGGCAACTACTTCCGCTTGCAGAACGACCTTAAAGTTACGGGGGGACGCTACTACGGTTACCTCACCATGCTGCCCACCCACGAGGAGCGTATCCTTAACCGTCAGACGAGCGTTCACCCCAAAGACAAACTGACCGTATCGTTTGACCACAACTGGATCAAGGCCGCTGTCTTTGCCGAACTCAACGCCGACCGATTGCGTTTCTCGCAGTCGCCAATCCAGAACACCACCCTGTGGAACAACAATTACGGCATGGAGTTTGAGGCCAACTACCGCAACTTTGTGTTCACCACAGGACTTACTGAGTATATGCGGCGCGGCTATATCTCCAGCGGAATGAACCGTGACTGCTTACTCTGGGGTGCCTCCATCACTTGGAAAATCCTGAAGAACAAAGGTCAAATCAGGCTCTTTGCCGAGGACATTCTTAACCAGGATGACTATCGCTGGAGTAGCCAGACTGCCTATCAGCAGACCAACGAGTGGCAGGACACGCTGCACCACTACATCGGCATCTCGTTCACCTACCACCTCGACGCCAAAAAGAAAGATTGACAAGACCGATATAGCCATCTTCTCTTCACAACAGTAAACTAATAATTTGCGGTTATAATCGCGCATTTTACCTGCTTCTTGCGATTATAACCGCATTTCTTTGGTTTTGATGAGAGGATTGGTTTTTGTTGTGTTTAGGGTAGTTGGTCGTCGATGATGAGGTGGAGCCATTGGGCCGTGGTCATTGGGATGGGCCCTGCGGGTTCATTGGCCATGAGACGTTCGTTGAGGTCTTGCAGCAAGGGGCGGGCATCAGACTCACCGGCACGGGCAATAATGGCATGAGCCTCAGGCATGGCGCGTTGCATGACAGCGAGGGATGATGGGCGGAGCAGAAAACTGCGCCAATAGAGCCAATAAGCGTAGTCATAGATACGCTGAGCGTCCAATGGATTATCCAGGTCAACCTCGCTTGCAATGCAGAACTGGCGTGGCACTGGAGCCTGCTCATATTCCTCATCAAGCAGCATGAAGAAGGCGGTCGCCAATGCTTCGAGCTCGGCATCGCGCGGGTCGAGGAGTTCGCTGCCAATCTCGCCAACGATTGTCCACCAGATAACATAGCGCACGTCGTCGCGATTCAGTTCATAGTCCACATAATCCTCGGCGCGGCCATAGTGGGGCAACGGGGCTCCGTGCCGCTCATTGTGCAGCATGGTGAACGAGCGCCACAGGCCGCCATCGGCAACCACGTCCTGGAAATAACCTGTCACGGCCAGCACCACGTCGCGGCGCACCTCGTCATCCAGCCCGCGCAGCCATGGCGACTCATCCCACAGTTTGGCCAGCCGCAGGGCAATCCACAGATAGAACTGGTCGGTCTCGGCCACCTTGGGGTTGCCGGGCTGACGTTCCATGTAGTCTTTAACGCTGATGTCCATATCGTCATTCTGTGTTTTTAAAAACAAAAGGCGGGAAAACCATGACAGTTTTCCCGCTGTGGTGGAGCCGCGAGCGGGACTCGAACCCGCGACCTTTTCGTTACGAATGAAATGCTCTACCGACTGAGCTATTGCGGCTTGGTGCACTGCGATGCGATGCAATGCGGGTGCAAAGGTAGCACTATTTTTCTAATCCCGCAAACTTTAGTTGACAATTTGTTTGCTATAGGTTAACTTAATCTTGGCCTTATCCAGCAAGAGGCGCACGATGGCCGGTTGAGACACCATGGGTGAAATCTTGGTCACAACCGATGAGGGTGTCGCTGAATAGTAATAGTAGGAATAAGACTGCGAATAAGTGTAATTCACCACATCAATCGGCGTGATTGTGAAGTTGATATCATCCTCGGTGGCAATGCCGCCCTGATTGTTGATGATATTCAACACATAGTTGCGCATACCCGTGAAGATGTATTCCTTGTTTTTCGCGTCATAGATGGCATAGAACGAGTCCTTGTTATTGGTCAGGCTGTCCCCGTTAATGAACTGGTCCTTCTTGGAAGTCTTGACCATGAGCAGATAGCTGGGCGGCTGAATGTTGTATTGAGTCAACGGAATGCTCACGGGCAATTCAAGCGACAGCGAGTTAATGATGGACTGGTTGTTGCCCACGTTAGCCTGATATTTGTCAATGATGTCCTGGATGGGGAAACGCACCTGCACCTCATATCCTGCAGGGGCAACAATCAGGGCTTCACCGTTATTGACCATCGACGTGATCGCATCATCCATATCGAAACGGATGATGTTGTTGGAAACCACCTCGGGTGTCGATGCCAGATAGGACTGGGCTTGAGCGGGTAAAATCGTATCGGTTGTGTCGGTCTGAATGTGCTTGCGGTAATACACATCGAACTCGGTAGCCTTGATATTAATCACATGGCCGCTGCCATAACTGTTAGTGATATAGATGCCCGGGAAAACGTTGGCAAAAGCCTTGGGCGAAGCGAACTTGGAGGGGTCATTGACATAGGTGTCGAACAGTTCACGCCCCAGCTCCACTGGCATGGGAACCGAAATGACACGCACGGTGTCATATTGCGCCGTACCCGTCAAATAGGATGTGGACGTCTCCATCCACCCCGACGTGGGGGAATAAGACTCAGAAGCCAACAGATCGCTATTGTCATAGTAGCCAGACGGGTCAAAGTCACTGTAGATGGGGCTGGGCAACGCCTTGTTGAGACGATACACATTCAGACGCATGGGAGCCAACGAATCGCCGGTGAAACCTTTCCTGTAGGGCATGCGCAACTTCAGGCGGCACGAGTCGATCCACTCGCGCTTGACACCAGCGGTGTCGATGCTCACAGCGGGCATCCACATAGTCACGGCCTCGGCACTAAGTTGGCCGAACCCATCGGCACTGATGCTGCCCAACATCTTGGTGCTGGTGCGCATCTGCACACGGTCATTGAGCACCGAGTGTCCAGTGATGACAAATGAAGAATCTTCGATAATCGACGAGACGCTGTCGGTAATGCTCACACCGATGGTCTCGTCGGTGCATGCGTACAGGCCAAGCAGAATTCCCGCTGCCAGTATCACATAGAAAAAATGTTTCATATTCCTGAAATGAAAAACCGATTTAAGAATATTGAAGAACGCGGTGTCTAGTCGAACAGTGAGGCATAGAACTGAGTGACCTTGTTGACATCATCTTCACCGATAAACGGCAACTTGGGCAACGCCGAGGCTGCTTCAAGCACCACATCGTTGACACCTTCCTCGCACTCGATGACTGCATCGGCATAGCGCAGCGAATAGGCCATGAGCTCCTCATAAGTCAATGCCTTGCCGTTGATGGGCTTGAGGGCATTCTTGGGAATGCCGTCCTGGTGCATTTTCTCGGCCATTCGGGCATCAAGAGGGGCGGGTATTGACTCGTTGAACAGTGCGGTGACAATCTTGGCGTCACGGAAGGAAGGATCGTCGCCATAGAGCGTGCGGATGTAAACCGGAGCCAGCGCCGAAATCCAACCCGTGCACTGGATGATATCAGGCACCCAGCGCATCTTGCGTATCGATTCGATAACCGCACGGACAAAGAAGATGCTGCGCTCATCGTTGTCGTGGGTTGAGCAGTTCATCTCAAGTTCATCGATGCGGCTGCTGGCAAAATAGTCCTCATTATAAATGAAATAGACCTGGAAATGAGCCTGTTGCAAGGTCGCCACTTTGATGATGAGAGGATGGTCGGTATCATCGATGATCACATTCATACCCGACAGCCTGATCATCTCGTGCAACTGATTGCTGCGCTCGGCAATCATGCCATATTTTGGCATGAATGTGCGATCCTCAATCCCTTGTTCCTTAATTCCTTGAGGGAAGATGCGTCCGATTTGCGACAATCGTCTCTCGGGGACGTAGGGTGCGATCTCCTGTGATATAAATAAGACTTTCTTTACATCCATGTTGCTTGTTTCTTCTTTTATAATGCAAAGTTAGCAATTTTTTTTCATTTTGACGCCATTATTTATGCCCATGTAGGTCATTTTTAAGTAAAAATGACCCCTTTTTAACATTTCTATTCTTTTCTAGTGGCATTTAAGCGACCGAATAGTTGTTGCTTCACGGGAAAGGAAAAGGGAAACACTTCCTTCAAACAGGAAATGCCTCCCTCATTCAAAACACACACACGATTAAAGTCTCTTCCTCCCAGAAAACGTCACTTACCTGATTTACAGCAATCCGATCCCTCGGGGCAGCAGCCATTCATCTTTTGGCCTTTCTTGAACCCCTTCTTGCCGTCATGCCGAGGACCCTCGCCACGCTTAGCCTGTTGGCGCTTCTTCAGCTCGGCAAACTTGGCAGCCTGCTCGGGAGTCAACAAAGCCTCGATCTTAGCATCGGTGGCGGCACGTTGGGCTTCCATCTTCTCGTGGCGAGCCTTCATGGCCTCCTGATCGGGCTTCTCACGCTTCCCGTCTTGCGCGGCGCGCTCGGGACGGTTCTTGCTCATAGCTTCCATCTCGGTTGTGTAAATCTTGGTGATTTCGGTTTTCTGCGCCTCAGTCAGTCCCAGAGCCTTCTCAAGTCTCTCAATGCGCTTCTCAATCATCTGTTGGGGCAAACCATGATGACCATGATGGCGGGGCGGCTTAGCGTTCACTACAATGCCCATCAGGGCAATTGCCAATACTAAAACAATCTTTTTCATCTTTCTAATCGGTGTTTTGAATTAATAATGTAAACTGTCGCGAAATCAAATTGATCTCGATGCAAAGGAAAATATTATTTTTCAATTAAAAAAACGGCAAATCACCATGTTGTGACCAATCGACAAATCATGTTGACAAACACACCAAAATTCAAGACAAAATTTCCCGTCCGGAAATAGCCAAAAACCATGTGAACGGCGCTATTATCTTAAAATATCGTCAAGAAATCAAAAAAAATGTATTCACCACATGCTGTGTAACGAAAAAAACATTATATTTGCACTTCAAGGATAAAAAAGATTGGGAATGTTGACTCAGATTTACAACGGTCATGTGCTCACTCCCGAGGGTTGGATCAATGGTGGCTCGGTCATTATCGAGGACAGCCGCATCAAGGAGGTGAGCAAGAGCAGCCGCCAGTTAGAAGGCATGGACAAGGCCATCGACGCTCACGGCATGCACGTGGTGCCTGGTGGCATTGACCTCCACTGCCATGGCGGTGGCGGATGCGACTTCCAGGAATGCACACATGAGGCGTTTGAAACGGTTGCACTGACCCACCTGCGCCACGGCACGACAGCCATCTATGCTACGCTTTCCTCGTCACCGCTCGACATGATGGAGCACGCCTGCCAGACCTGCGATGACCTGATGAAAGAACCCAAATCGACCATCATGGGCATGCACATGGAAGGCCCTTATTTCAATCCCAGCAAAGCGGGCGCCCAGATGCCTGAGGTCATCCGTATCCCCGAACCCAACGAATACCGTCACATCGTTGAGGACTTTGACTGCATGCGCCGATGGTCCTCGGCACCCGAACTTCCTGGCGCCGTCGAGATGGGCGAATATGTTACAGGTAAAGGAATAGTCGCCGCCATCGGGCACACTGCTGCCGAGTATCCACAAGTCAAGGCCGCATGGGATGCAGGATACACCCTGGCTACCCATTTCTATAATGGTATGCCGGGTTTCCACAACGTGCGCGAGTTCAAGCACGCCGGCACCGTCGAGAGCGTCTATCTGCTTGAGGACATGGCTGTTGAAGTGATTGCCGACGGCATTCATGTGCCTTCTACCCTGCTCAACCTGGTTTATCACATCAAGGGCGTGGAGCGCACGGCCCTTTGCACCGATGCGTTAGCCGTGACCGACAGCGACAGCGAGCACGCTTTTGACCCGCGAGTCATCATCGAGGATGGTGTGTGCAAACTTTCAGACCGCAGCGCCTTGGCCGGAAGCATCGCGACGATGGACCGCCTGATCAAGACGATGGTACGTGTCGTTGATGTTCCCTTGCAGGATGCAGTGCGCATGGCCAGCGAGACGCCAGCGCGCATCATGGGCATCTATGACCGCAAGGGGTCGCTGCAACGCGGCAAGGACGCTGACATCCTGCTGTTTGACAGCGACATCAATCTGCGTGGGGTCTTCTCGATGGGCGAGTTTGTCAAGGGAAGCGACCGCATCGCCCCTGCTGCCATTGTGGAGAAATAATACAAGAAAAAACCGAGTTTTTTCGCGATATTCTTGCACAAGAACAAAAATGGTATTATCTTTGCACCCGCGTTTCGACAGAAATGCGTTACATGGTGGACGTAGCTCAGCTGGTTAGAGCGTCGGATTGTGGTTCCGAAGGTCGTGGGTTCGAGCCCCATCTTCCACCCTAAAAAACCTGCATCAGTTAACTGATGCAGGTTTTTTTGATTAATGGTGTCCACCTTCAAGTATCAACAGGTCGATGAGACGGGTAACATCACCGATGGTCACCTGATAGTCATTGTTAACGTCTGACGTAATTGGGCTCTCACCACTCAGCAGGTAGTCGATCAAAGCCGACACATCGTTGATTGTGGTCACACCCTCGGGAATTATTATAGTAGATACACCATCCGGTAACAATCGTGCCAACCACTAGCATGGCAACCACTGTCATCCTGAAAAAGTCTTGGAACGATCTCATAATTAGAGGTGTTATCAGTTAATAATCTGACCTTAAAGATACAATAATTCCGGGACAAGATTTGGACTTGTCTCGGAATATTCAACTAATACCTTCAAAAAAATGACAAACAGGAAAGCCTGTGCCAGTATCTTACTTGAGGCCCAGCAGGGTCATGACCATCGGGGTGATGTCGATGGTGTTGGGGCCGGTATAGGCTACCGGGGTGACGGCGGTGTCAAGCACCAGGTCGAAAGCGCCCTGCTCGCCTGCGGTGCGGATCGCATTCTGAATCTTGTCGGTAATGGGCTTGGTGAGAGCGGCACGACGAGCAGCCAGGTCGTCGGCAGCTTTGCGCTCAAAATCACGCATCTTCTTGTCACTCTCCTGCAACTCATGGACGCGGCGCTCCTTGATGGTCTCGGGCATCGAGGCATCGGTGGCGACAGTCTGATAGTCGGCATATTTCTTGTTAAACTCCGCCTGCAGCAATTCATACTCGGCATGATACCTGTCACTCATCGTCTTGAGCTGAGCCTCGGCTGCCTGCTTCTCGGGCATCAGGTCAAAGATCTGCTGGGAGTTGACAACACCTATTCTAGCCTGAGCCATTAACATGAGTGGCATCATCGCCACTGCAATCATGAGAAATCGTTTCATCGTCCAATCAGTGATTAATACATTATTTATTATTGCAACGACAAAGATAGAGACTTTTTTTCATTCCCGCAATACGGTTGTCCAAAAGTAGAAGTCCCCTGCGACGGCTTGCAGCCGGCAGGGGACTTCGCTTCTTTCAAATAATCGTGATATTAGTGTGTTTTACCCTATTCTTACTTGATGCCCAACTTGGCTTTCACCTTGGCGCTCACGTCCTCGGCATTGGTACCGGTGTAGATGATAGCACCTGCTGCCTGGTCAAAGATGAAGGTGTAACCGCCCTCAGCACCAACGGCTTGAATTGCGTTCTGGAGCTTCTGGGTAATGGGGGCGAGCAGAGTGTCCTGCTGACGCTGCAAGTCCTGAGCAGCGGTCTGCTGGAAGTTCTGAATCTTCATGTAGTCGTCCTGCAATTCCTGATTGTGACGGTCCTTGATAGCCTGGGGCGTGGTGGCGTCCTTATCAGCGGCCTCATATTCGGTCATCTTCTTCTGGAAAGCATCCTGCAGGTTCTTAAACTCGGTCTCATACTTGTCGCTCACCGACTTGAGGGTATTCTCGGCTGTGGCCTTCTCGGGCATCACGTTGAAAATCTCGGTGGTGTTGACGTAACCGAACTTTTGAGCCTGTGCGGCAAAGCACATCATTGTAGCCGTGACGGCTAAGAGCATAAATCTTTTAAACATGTCTAAAATTGATTTTGTTTAAACTTGGCTTCACCTCAGCAATTAAAGCAAACTTCATGGCCATAGGTTTGCACAAGTTTTCGTTTGTTATTATACTAGTATTCTGTGATTTCTTTACTTGTAACCCATCTTCTCGAGAACCTCGTTGCTCACATCGATGCGTGGTGAGGCAAAGATGATGCTCTGGCTGCTGGCGCGGTCAAAGATGACCTGGAAGCCACGCTCCTCACACACCTTCTTGCAAGCGTTATAGATGTCGTCCTGGATGGGCTTGATGAGCGACTGGCGCTTCTTGAACAGTTCACCCTGCGGGCCGAAGTACTTGTACTGCAACTGCTGGGCTTCTTTCTCCTTCTCGGTGATCTCGGTCTCTTTTTTCTTCTTCTGGTCATCGGTCAGGAAGACCATATCGCTCTGGTAGTTCTTGTACATGGTGTCGGCCTCCTTCTTGAGTTCATCGACCTCACGCTGCCAGCGTTGAGAAACCTGGTTGAGTTGTTCGTTGGCCATTTCATAGGCCGGAATGTTCTTCAGGACATATTCCATGTCGATAAGAGCGAACTTCTGCGCATTGGCTGCCATGAAGACTGCGACAAGCGCTACAACAGTTAAAGCTATTCTTTTCATATTCCTAACTATATTTTGGTTGATAAATTTCGACTTTTAGACTGACAAAGAGTCAAAACGTTTATTCGATTAACTTAATTGAGTTAAAATTCTTGACCGAGCACGAAGTGGAAGTTGCTGCCACCCTTCTCACCAAAGACCTTGTCGAAGCCGTAGCCCCAGTCAATACCCATCATACCGATCATGGGCAGGAAGATGCGGGCACCAACGCCAGCCGAACGCTTGATGTTGAACGGATTGAAGTCCCTCACGTGGGTCCAGGCGTTACCAGCCTCGACAAACACGAGCGGGTAGATGGTAGCGCTTTGTGACAGCATCAACGGGAAGTGCAACTCTATGGCAAAACGGTCGTAGGCATAACCCTCAGAGCCATAAGGCGTGAATGCACCATTCTCATAACCGCGCAAGGCAATTGTCTCGGTAGCATAGGTGTAAGAACCCGACATACCGTCACCACCGACATAGAAGGTCTCGAACGGCGACTTGAGCCACTTGTTCCAGCTGCCCAGCAGACCGAAGTCGGCACGTGTCATCAGCACCAGGGTCCAACGGCCATCGGGGTCGGTGAGCGGCGTGTAGGTGCGGGCCTGGAACTTGAGTTTCCAGTACTCGATCCACTTGTAGAGTTCCTTCTTGGACTGCTCGGTGTTGCTCTCGCTCAACGCTTTCCAATTCTTCTTGCCGAACAGGCTGGCAGGCGGCGTGGCATTGAAGCTCAAGGTGAATGTGCTACCCCTGCGGGTATAGAGCGGGTTGTCGATACTATTGCGCGAGAGAGTCAATCCCAGCACAAAGGAATTAGACACGCCGTTCTTCATGTAATAGAGGTATTCCCAGTTCTTGAGACTGTACCACTGGTAACTCAAGCTGGCCATGAAGGTGAAGTAGTCGTCGGGCCACTTCAAGCGCTTACCGAAGCCCACGGTCAGGCCCGCCATCTGCAGGTACTTGTTGGGGTCATAAGCGTTCTCGTAGTAGTTGTATCCGCCATAGCCGTTATATCCATAACCATAGCCATAACCGTAACCACCATAACCATAACCACTGTACATCGCGTTATACATCGCATTCTGGTACTGCTGGGTATAGTATGACGAGTTGATACCCGTCTGGCGGCTGTAGAAAGCCGATACCGACAGCGAGTTGGGACGCTTGCCACCGAACCACGGGTCAAGGAACGACACGCTATAGGCCTGATAGTACTTGGCATTGGTCTGGGCACTGATGGTGAACGTCTGGCCCTCGCCCTGCGGAATGAGACCCTTATAGGATGACGGATGCAAGAGGTTCTGTATCGAGAAGTTGGTAAACTTCAATGAAGCCTTGAGGATGACACCCGTCTGGCCCCAACCTGCACTCAGCTCGACTTGGTCGTTGGCCTTGCTCTCGAGGTTGAGGATGATATCCACGGTGCCATTATCGGGGTTGGGTTCGGGGCGGATGTCCATTTTCTCGGGGTCGAAGTGCCCGGTCTGGGCAATCTCACGAGCCGAGCGCATGAGGTCATCCTTGGAGAACAAGTCACCAGGACGCACACGCAACTCGCGGCGCACCACCTTCTCATACAGGCGGTCGTTACCATTGATGACCACCCTGTTGATGCGGGCCTGCTTGCCCTCGAACATACGCATTTCCAGGTCAATGCTGTCACCCTCGATCTTGGTCTCAATGGGTATGAGCTGATAGAAGAGGTAGCCGTTGTTGAGATAGAGGTTGGCCACGGCGTCATCATCCTCCTGAGTGCGCTTGTTGAGCAGCTTCTGGTTATAGACGTCACCCTTCTTGATACCCAGGATCTCGTTAAGGATCACCGAGGGGTAAACAGTGTTGCCCACCCAGTTGATGTCCGAGATATAGTAACGCTTGCCCTCGTCTACCTTGAGGTAAACGTCAACACTCTTCTCGTCGTAGGGGACCACGCTGTCGCTCAAAATGACGGCATCGCGGTAACCCTTCTCGTTATACTTGTCGATGATGAGTTGCTTGTCGGCCTCATAATCGCTCTGGACAAACTTCTTCTGTGAGAAAATCTTCAAGATGTCCTTCTTCTCGTTGGTCTTCTTCATGGTGCGTTTGATCTTGCGGTCGCTCAGCACCTCGTTACCGTCGATATAGATCTTGTGTACCTTGATTTTCTCATTCTTATTGATATTGATATTGACAATGACCTCGTTCTGCTTGCTCAAGTCGGGAACCTGAACGACCTCGCAGGTAGCTTGTCCGAAGCCCTTGTTGGCATAGTACTTCTCGACGATAATCTTGATGCGGTCAGCGATGTTGGGGGTCATCTGGCTGCCAGGGGTGAAATTCAGGCGTTCCATGAGGTCCTTCTTCTCACTTCCCTTCACGCCATTATAGTTCACCTGGGACACACGCGGCTGCTGACGCAGGCTGAATACCAGCCAGGCCTGGTCCTGATATATTTTCTCGACCAGGATCTGCACCTTGGAAAACAGGCCCTGACGCCAAAAGCGCTTGGCTGCGGCCTTGAGGTCGTCACCGGGGATTTCCACCCGCTGACCGACAGCCAGGCCCGAGTACCCGATGATGATGCTCTCCTCATAGTTGTCCACACCATCGACGCGGATTCCCGCAATCTCATAGGTGTTGGGCGAGCCAGTGAACACCACCTTGGGATTATAGATTGTATCGTTGACTGTGAATGATTCCTGTGCATTCATCACCGACAACGGCGCGAACAGAGCGACCGCCACCATCGACAGCAATGTGTACTTGATATTCATTGTTTTTATCTTCATTGTTCGTCTTTTACCTGTTCGCTCGTTTTACCATAACGGCGCTCACGCGCCTGGAAGTCGGCAATCGCCTCAACAAAATCCTCCTTGGTGAAATCGGGCCAATATTTTGAAGTAAAGTAAAGTTCGCTGTAAGCGATCTGCCACAACAGATAGTTGCTCACGCGCAAGTCTCCGCCGGTGCGGATAAGCAAGTCGGGATCAGGCATGTCACTGGTGGCGAGATGGGCCGACATCAATTCGTCATTGATGTCATCAGGAGCCAGAGTGCCAGCCAGCACCTCGCGAGACATCTGCCGGCACGCCTCGACAATCTCCCATCGCGACGAGTAACTCAAGGCCAGGCACAACACCAGACCCGTACAATGGCTGGTATCCTGCATGCACTTGCGCAGCCTCGATGCCGCGAACTCGGGCATCCGCTTCATGTCGCCGATGGTCGTCAGTCGGACGTTGTTCTTGATCAGGTCGGGCGTCTGCTGCTCGATACTCACCACAATGAGGTTCATGAGCGCGTCCACCTCGTCCTGCGGGCGGTTCCAATTCTCGGTCGAGAAGGTGTAGAGTGTCAAATACTTGACTCCTACCTCGCTGGCTATCTCGGTCACTTGACGCACGGTGGAGACACCATTCTCGTGGCCAAAGCTCCGCTCGTGGCCGTGCTGCTTGGCCCAGCGCCCGTTGCCGTCCATGATGATGGCGACGTGGCACGGGATGCGTGTCGGGTCAAGTTGCTGTATCTTGTCGCTGAGAGATGACATGGCGATATATTATTCTATATAGTTACACTTGATGCACCGCTTGCCGAACTCGTAGGTCACCGAGAATGCGGCAAACGAGTACCAGTCGGTATTCTTGGCAAACGAGTGCTTGATGTCAAACAGGTCGCTCAGGCCGTCAATGCGGTCACTGAACTCCTTGCGCATCGTGAATTCAAAGCCCAGGTTGAGCCTGTCCTTGAGTTTATACTTCACACCGATGCCGATGGGTATTGTGAACGATGCTTGGTTGTGGCCATTGCTGATGGCAAACACAAAACCCACGCCCGCTACCATATAGGGCGAGATGGGCTTATATTTCTTGTATAATGGACCACGGCCATAGTTCAGGAAGTTGAACTCGGCGGTGAGACCCAAATCAATGAGGCTCGATGAGAAACTGTACTGCTCACTTTCAGGGAACTGCATCTCAATATCCTTGCTGTTGCCGCTGATGCTGGCATAATTCAGGGTAGACTTGAAAGCCCATCGGCTATTGTGGGCATATCGGAATATACCTCCTCCCGTGATACCAGGATGCTTAAACAAGTTACTGTTGTTCACATCACCTAAGTATCCCGTGACACCGAGTGAGCCACCCACCTCATATTTGTACTGCTGTGCTGTTACCGTCATGGCGAACGACAGCAGGAACAGGACTATGAACACTGATTTTTTCATCATCTTGCAGTCTAACACACTCGGGTGATTGAATTAGTAAACCGGATAGTTGGTCATGCGGTTGTAAACGCCACGCCACACGTAAGGGAGCAAAGCATTCTGGTCGTTGTAACCACCAAACAGGTAGATAAATGGGCATTCCCACGAAGTGACTGCCGATGCAATGCGACGGGGCATGAAGTTTCCACCTGCAGCCGTGATTGTCTCAAAGTTGACGAAAGCCTGAGCACCATAGAACTTGGGCATGAAACCGGGCTGTGTGATGGTGGCGTCGCTCTTGTACCATGTGATACCTTGAGTGCTGGACAGGTAAATGTCGCCATTGAGGGAGCCGTCAGCAAGTTTGCCGCCCATGACATACCATGTCTCCTGACGGGCATAACGGCGGGTGCCGCTAACAGTCTTGTAAGTATAATAAGCAAACAAGGTAGCATCGGTCAAGGCGGGCAACAAGGAACTGTGGATGTTATTGATCTTGCCCCACTTGTTCCCGTCAAAGCCCCACACGTCACTCACTGCATTGCCTTGACTGTCAAGGCCACCGACAATCATCGCCTGTTGAGCGACGGTCCAGGTGTTATCGGTCACTATCATGTCTGATGAATGGCTGACGGGGAAATCGTCAGCAACCCTGGCCGATACAAAGCCTTCGGTGCGGGGATACACATCATGATAGTAGCCGTCTTCGCCACTGATGATTCCCAACACTCGCCCATCATAAGCGCCAAGCACACTGTGCCACGTCACGCCACAGGGGCTCCAATCCAGTCCATCGACCGAAGTATAAAGCACTCCGTCGGTATCCAACATGTAAAGGGCATCATCGGTCGCCGTTAACGACGGGATTTGAGGGGTAAAAGGTAGGCTGACCCACTGCTTGTCCCATGTCGGCTGATTGGGCGCTGATGCAGTGAACAAGTAACTTTCTTCTCCGTTAAAGTTCATGATGCGGTACAAGTCGCCTTGCTTCACGGCCTTGAGGCCGATAGCACTGTGTCGATAACCCGGCAGGTCACGACGCCATGAGGGGTCCCAGACGAGCGTGTCGGGCGTCACCTTATGGACCAGCACCTTGACTTCATAATCTTTGGCACGCGACTTGTCGGCCGAGGTGACCGTGAGCACCGTCTTGCCACTGAAGTCAATCGACCTGGTCATCGATGTCGTGTAGTTGATGGTGGTGTCGGCCTGCACGGTGGCACCTGTGATGTTAAAGACGGCTGAATTGACCGTATTCAAGAATTCAACTTTCACCTTGAGCGCCGTGACGTCGGTACCAACAGGCAACGAGTCGGCATTATAAATCAAACCGTTATCATAATCGATGGTGAAGTGCACCGAGTCAAGGTTGGCCAGCACTTTGGAATCGGCTTGCAGCCCAAATCCCGTCACGAGGGTCGTCTGCTGGCTGGTGCTGTAGGAATAGACCGAGTTATCATCATCTTTATCCTTGTTACATGACATGAGCATGGGCAACGATGTGAACATCACACACATCACCAACACTGAGTATAGTAGCGTTTTTTTCGTCATTCTCGTTTTACAGTTCTTTTTATACAAACGGCAAAATTACAAAAAAATTCGGTCATGCACGGGATTTTTCTTTATAATAATGTTCACGACCGCCATTTTAGGGGGTAAAATTACTATATCACGACCATACGGAATACAGTCGTTAAAGATAATAAACGATAAAATGCCGTTTTTACACCTTTTTAACGAACTCAGCCGCTTTCCATGCCCATCTAGGGCACTTTAAGGCGTTTTAAGCAGGGTGGTAATCGTGTTACCGTCGATGATCATGCGGGAGCGGCACAGGCCATCTATAACGGGGGCGGGGACTCCCTGCCCCACCTTGCGCGGGCTGATTTCGATGCGGGCCTCGTCCCAAGCACTCTCGCCGATGAGTTGTTGAAGCACTTGAGCACCCCCCTCGACCATGACACTGGTCACACCACGGCGGTACAGGTCCTCAAGCCAGAGGCGCGAGTCAGAGGTGTCTATTTTAACAAATTCGACAGCTCCTTGAACCTCGCTTTTCCTGCCGTTATAGACTATTGTGGGGAGACCGTCATTCAACAGGTTCAAGTTGACGGGGAATGACAAATTGTGAGACAATACCACCCGCAGCGGAGACTTTCCAGGCCAATAGCGGGTCGTCAATGAGGGATTGTCGATGCGGGCGGTTGCGGCACCCACGACAATGGCATCGCACAAGGCGCGCTGGCGGTGCATCAGGCGCATGGTCACCGGAGTGGACATGTGCAAGGGATTCTCGCCCGCCTCGGGAGGCAAGGCGATGAAGCCGTCGGCGGTTTGTGCCCACTTGAGCTGAACCCACGGGAGGCCTGTCATGTGGGCGGTCATGAAGCGGTTGTTCAGTTCACGGCACTCTTGTTCAAGAACGCCAACAACGACCTCTATCCCAGCCTCTTGAAGCATCTTCACACCCCGACCGGCAACTTTGACAAAAGGATCCAGCGTACCCACTACCACCCGAGGGATGCCTCGCTCAATGAGCAACTGGGCGCATGGGGGGGTCTTGCCATAGTGGGAACAGGGTTCAAGCGTTACATATATCGTGCTGTGTCTCAACAAGGCAGCATTCTTTACACTGGCCACGGCATTGACCTCGGCATGGGCTTTGCCGCACTGGCGATGCCACCCCTCGCCAATGATTGTGTCGTCGGGGCCGACTATCACGGCTCCCACCATCGGGTTAGGAGACGTGTGTCCCGCTCCCAACCGAGCCAACTGCAGCGCTCGCTGCATATACTTCTCGTCAACCATTTGACAACTTAAATCTTGGCGGCTGCAAAGCGGGGTTTGCCATAGCTGTCATCGATGATGCGCACCTGCTCAAAACCGTTCTCCTCGAGCAAACGCCTAACCTCATTGCCAAAGCGCTGGTTGATTTCGAGATAAAGCCGTCCGTCATGTTCCAGCGACCGGGCGGCATAAGGCACAATCGCCTTGTAGAACAGCAACGGGTCATTATCAGGCACAAACAGGGCCGTGCTGGGCTCATAGTCCTTGACATTGCGGTCCATCGCCTCGCGCTCACTCCAGCAGATGTACGGCGGGTTGCTCACGATGATGTCGTAGGTAGCCGACGGCTGGGGCGCGAGCATGTCGCTCTCGAACATACGCACCTTGACCTTGAGCGACGCGGCATTCTCACGCGCAACAGCCAGAGCATCGCGTGACACGTCGAGCGCATCGACCGTGGCAAACTTCAGAGCCCTGGCCAGCGAGATGGCGATGCAGCCACTGCCGGTACCCATATCGAGCACACGCAGGTCGCTTGCCGGATTCTCGTCGACAATGAGATCAACCAGCTGCTCGGTTTCAGGCCTGGGAATAAGCACAGCGGGCGTTACCTTGAAGCGGTGACCGTGAAACCGTGCGCTGCCCACGATGTACTGTAACGGCTCGTGGCGGCGCAGGCGTGAGATGATTTCCTCAATTCGCTGCGGCGCGAAGTCGGGCAATTCGCTATCCTGCCGCAGCGCCACATCCACCTGGTCATAGTTGAAAACGTCCTCACAGATGACGCGGATCATCGCCTTTACTTCCTGGGGCTCGGCCACACCTGCCAAGCCGTCTTTGAGTTGTTCTATCGCTTCCTTGAGTATCATAATCTTGACATTTCTTGCAAAGGTACACTTTTTCCCTCTTTTAGTCAAAATCTGGACGATTGTTTTGGAAATTAGATTTTTATCATTATCTTTGTGAATTGTTTAACTACTAGTCCTCTTTTCACCCATGAGCGAAAACCAAGATAACAATCATGGATTCTGGTGGCACGCTTTCCATTTGTACTATGATGGATTCCGCAGCATGACTGTGGGCAAGACACTGTGGCTCATCATTGGCATCAAACTGTTTATATTCTTCGTCATCATCAAGATGTTATTCTTTCCCAACTTCCTCAGTACCAAATGTGATACCGAGGAGGAGAAGACCGAATATGTCCGCCACCAACTGACGGACCGCTGATGAGTTATCAAGTATAAAGACCGATTATTAACTACTTTAAAAACTATAATAGATTATGCAAGAATTAACTAATGTTGTTGACTGGTCGCGTGCGCAATTCGCGCTGACGGCGATTTACCATTGGCTATTTGTGCCGTTGACACTGGGCCTGGGTATCATCATCGCCGTGATGGAGACCATCTACTACAAGACCAAGAGCGAGAAATGGCTGGCGACGACCAAGTTCTGGATGACCATCTTCGGTGTGAACTTTGCCATCGGCGTCGCCACAGGCATCATCCTGGAGTTTGAGTTCGGTACCAACTGGTCCAATTACAGCTGGTTTGTGGGCGACATCTTCGGTGCGCCGTTGGCTGTGGAGGGCATCCTGGCCTTTTTCATGGAATCGACGTTCATTGCGGTCATGTTCTTCGGGTGGAAAAAGGTAAGCCCCAAATTCCACCTCGCCTCCACGTGGCTGACTGCCATTGGTGCGAGCCTGTCGGCATTGTGGATTCTCGTGGCTAACGCATGGATGCAGTATCCCACGGGCTGCGAATTCAATCCCGCCACCATGCGCAACGAGATGACGAGTTTTGCCGCTGTGGCGTTGTCGCCGATGGCGATGAGCAAGTTTTTTCATACCGTCCTGAGTGCCTGGACGCTGGGCGGTGCCTTTGTGTGCGGTGTGTGCGGCTGGATGCTGCTCAAGAAGCGCAACTATGACCACTGCCAGCGCAGCCTCAAGGTGGGAGCCTGGGTAGGTGTCATCGGCATTGTGCTCACGATAATCACCGGCGACACCAGTGCTATCACCGTAGCCAAGTATCAGCCCATGAAACTGGCGGCGATGGAGGGTCTGTACAAGGGAGACCACGGGCAAAGCATCGTGGCCTTCGGTATCCTGAATCCCTCCAAGCAACCATTTGACGATAAAGATGCCTATCTGTTCGACATCAGCATCCCTTATGGACTGTCATTCCTCGCTACCCACAATTACAAGGCTTTTGTCCCTGGTATCGAGGATATTATCAACGGTGTGAGCTATGACAACGAGGGGAATCCCGTCAACACCGTCTCCTATGCCGAACGAATGGAGCGCGGACGAGCCTTGCAGGAGATGATGGCGCAGTACAGTGCTGCAATGAATAGCGGCAACGCCGTGCTGACCGACAGCCTGAAGGCTGCCATCAACTCGGATTTCAAGAACTTCGGTTACGGCTATCTAGACAAGCCTGAGGAGGCAATACCCAACGTGCCATTGACGTTCTACACCTTCCACTTCATGGTGACAGTGGGTGGTTACCTGCTCGTGTTCCTGCTGCTGGCTCTGCTGTTTGCCTACAAACCGCAGATTCTCAACAAGGCCAAGTGGAGCAAGTGGTGGCATATCCTGGCCATCATTACCATACCACTGACCTACCTGTGCAGTGCTAGCGGCTGGATTGTCGCCGAGGTGGGCCGTCAGCCGTGGACCATCCAGGACCTGATGCCCAACAAGGTGGCCATCAGTGACCTGAGTGCCGGTTACGTGCAGACGACATTCTGGATCTTTGCAGTGGTATTCACTGCTCTGCTGATTGCCGATATCGGCATCATCTGCAAACAGATTTCCAAGAAATCACAAACCAACTTAGAAACCGTTGACGATTAAGGAAGGAGGACCCAAGTTATGACTACATACGAATTATTGCAGAATTACTGGTGGTTCATCATGTCAGTGCTAGGCGCATTGCTAGTATTCCTGCTCATGGTGCAGGGTGGCCAGTCGATGCTCATCAACTACACCAAGCCCGATAAACGGGCGCTGCTCATCAACTCGATGGGACGCAAGTGGGAGTTGACCTACACAACGCTGGTGACCTTTGGCGGCGCCTTCTTTGCATCGTTCCCGCTGTTCTACAGCACGAGCTTCGGCGGCGCTTACTGGCTGTGGATGCTCATCCTGTTCAGTTTCGTCATCCAGGCCATCAGCTACGAATACCGCTCCAAACCCGGAAACATATACGGGGCGCGTTTCTATGACACATTGTTGCTGATTAACGGCATCGTGGGGCCCGTCCTGCTTGGCGTGGCCGTCGCCACGATGTTCTTTGGTGCCGAGTTCACGGTGACCAAGAGCAACATCCTCAACGTGCAGGCTGCAACCATCTCGCAGTGGGGCCCGCGCCATGGTCTGGAGGCTATTGTGTGCTGGAAAAACCTGCTGTTCGGCGTGATGGTGTTTTTCCTGGCACGCACACTCGCCTCGCTCTATTTCATCAACAACATTGACGATGATGAGGTGAACGCAAGTCAGCGTCATTTGCTGCTGGTCAATGCGGGGGTGTTTGTTCCTTTGTTCATTGCCGTGGTGGTGGTTATCCTCACCGCATCGGGTGTAGCTGTTGACGACAGTGGCAATGCCCAGTGGGTGCCCTACAAGTACTTCAAGAATTACCTGTCAATGTGGTGGGCTCTGCTTATCCTGCTTATTGGAGTGTTGATGGTGCTGTTCGGCATTGGTAAGACGCTGATGAAGGCTGAATATCGCCGCGGCATCTGGCCTGCCGGCATCGGCACCGTGCTGGTGGTATTGACGCTCTTCTGGGTCATGGGCTATAACAACACAGCTTATCTGCCTTCGCTGCTCGATGTGCAGAGTTCGCTCACCTTGCGCAATAGTTCGTCAAGCCAGTTCACCCTCACTGTGATGAGCGTCGTGAGCATCCTTGTACCCTTTGTTGTGGCCTATATTGCCTACTGCTGGTACAAGATGGACCGCCGCAAGCTCACCAGCGACGAGCTCAATTCTACCGACCATAAGTATTGAGCTTCTAGGCTTTAGGTATAAATCCGTGGCACCCATCAGTGGATGCCACGGATTTATTTGCCGTAATAAGATAGTTTAGGCAAAAGTCTTTTAGTTGCCGCGTTGCTGGCGCCTGGTGGTGAAGCCTTCGGTGATTTGGCTATAGTCGTCCACGTCCTTGTAGAGAATCCAATAGGTGGTGCCACCGACGTCACCGCCGCTGCCCTTAGGCATGACGTAGGCCTGGGCGAAACGCCATCCAAACTGCGTCAGGTAGTTCAACGCGTCAATCATTGAGTTAAACTTGATTTCCTTGCCGTTGCGGTCAACAAGGCGTGATTCGCTCATCGAGGTCAGCCACGACGTGCTCTGGCCGAAATCAATCGACACCTTCACCTTGGTGCTGAACAATTGTTCCTCACACGACAACTGGGCATAAACCCGCTTAGCAGCAGGGTTAAAACCTTCGACCTCACTCACTTGGGCTGGAGCGATATCGAGAACTTCCTGGGCATAGCCCATGAGTGCTGATACCAGCAACACTAGCAATAAAGTAATTTTCTTCATTTCAATCTTATTTTGTTCAATTCTTGAATGTAACGCTACTAGCGTTCCCTATATTTTATCAATCAGCATTTTTTTGTACTTTTGCGATGCCATTAAACAATTTTGATACCCGCCATCTATAATGAAAGCAGCTTTAAAATACTTTTTCCTATACGCCCTCTTAGTTCTTGCTGGTTTTGCCGCACTTACAGTGATTTATAAAATAGCCAGCTATTGCATTCCAGGTTTCACCTATAGTGATAAAGACATGATGGATGGCTCATGGCTAAGTTCATTATCACTAATGGTCGTCTCACAACTATTACCCATCTACGTGTTCTTGAAACGAAAATACACAAATTACAGTTTCAGTTTCGGTTATCGTTTTGGAGATGGCTTTTCTAAAAAGAAATTATACCTCTGGGCTGCAGTGGCAAGTGTGGGGTGCCTGCTGTTCGACTTAATGATAACCATGATTTTCCCCGTTATTGATGAATGGAATATCTTGATTTTTGGAGAGGACTCTGGTCCTGATTCCATTAATTTTATAGACTTCATCTCTGGCTGTTTGCTAGCCCCTCTCGTCGAGGAGGCCATTTTCAGGGGAGCCATTGAACGCCGCTTGCTGGAAAAGGATTGGAATCCCTGGTTCGCAATCGTTATTTCGGCTATTTTATTTGCGATTCCACACTTCTCGCTTTACACATTGTTCTTTTCTTGCTTCGGAATCCTTGTCGGATGGTTGTACTACCGCACACGCTGCATTTGGCCCGGAATCCTGATACATTCCCTTAACAATTCTCTAGCATTATTTGTTATCGGATATTTATTATCCGATTTTGTTCCATCGGACTTCATGTCCGAGGATGATGCATCACTGCCACTGAAAATTTCGATTCCCTTGCTAATAGTGGGCATTGCCATTCTTTATTATAGCGTGAAACAGATTGCCCTCCTCACCAAGGACCGCACCCCTATCAATGTGACTGAAACACAGACCGAGAATTCATTATCATCCATTTGACCTTGAAAGCTCCTGTTAATTGTTCTTGATATCTTCAGAATATGCCATCTGGGATTACTGACAAATGAACATAGTGCAAGTTTTTGTTTATCCATTTGAGCAATAAGGATAAAACTGAAACATTTTTAGTACCTTTGCAGCCTAAAAAACGCAACTGATCATGAATGTAAAGGTTAACGATATCGTGCGCTTCCTCAACGACGTGGGAGGCGGCAGAGTTTCCAGGATTGACGGCAAGACCGTCTATGTGGAAGACGAGGACGGCTTTGAGCGACCTGCATTGGAGCGCGACCTGGTGGTCGTGGGACAAGCAGGCACCAAGGCCTCGGCCTATGACCGGCCGTTGGACATCCGCACCCGACAGGTCGAGCCCGACAAACCTGCGCCCAAGCCCCAACCGGCCCCCGAGCCTGTACTGCCCATCGAGGAGACCCCCGAGGGTGAGGTGCTCAACGTCGTGCTGGGCTACGAGGCCCGTGAAATCAAGCACTTGAACACGACTACTTTCTACGCCTCGCTGGTCAACGACTCAAACTATTTCCTATATTTCACCTACATGACCCGTGGTGACGGAGACGGCGAATGGAAAACACGCTATCACGGCATCGTCGAGCCCAACATCCAGGTGCAGCTCGAGGAATTCGGTCACGACGACCTGAACGACATGACGCACATCGCCGTACAATATGTCGCCTTCAAGCAGGGGAAGGGCTTTAAGCTGAAAAATCCCGCGCTCATCGAGCAGCGCTTGGACGTGACCAAGTTCTACAAGGTGCATTGCTTCCATGAGAACCCCTACTTTGACGTGCCCGTCATCGCCGTGGAGATTGTCACCAACGACCGCCCCGCGCGCCAGATGCGCATCGACAGCGGTGAGTTGGAGCGCGCCATGAAGGAGAAAAAACGCGCAGACCGGCCACAGCGCAAGCCAGTGCAGAAGAAAGCTGACAACAACGGCATCATCGTCCAGGACCTGCACATCTCATCGCTGATGGATAACCTCAACGGCATGACGCCTGGTGCTATCCTTGAGTACCAGATGGATAAGTTCCGCGAGGTGATGGACGCCAACCTGAGCAAGCACGGCCAGCGCATCGTCTTCATCCACGGCAAGGGAGAGGGCAAACTGCGCCAGCACCTGCTCAGCGAACTCAAACGCCGCTACCCGCGCTGCACCGCCCAGGACGCCAGCTTCCGAGAGTACGGCTTCGGCGCCACCCAAGTCACCATCCATTGATTTTTTTAAAGACAACTACAACAACTCATACAACACCATAAAAGGAAAACAAAAAGTACAAATAATTGGTTTTCAATAACTTGTATTTATTGTGCTTTTGTTTTCCTTCTGTTTACTTGAGGATAGGGAAACGGAAGGCGCGCAGTTGTCGTTCCAGTTCCTTTTCTTTGCCATTACAGTACTTGTTGCACAGGGCATGGAACTGGGGAGAGTGGTTCATGTGGGTGAGGTGTGCCAACTCATGGCAGATGATGTAACGGATGAGTTCCTCGGGCAGGAACATGAGGTTGCGCGATAGCTGGATAATGCGTTTGCCGGTGCAGTGACCCAGTTTACGCATGCCACGTCCCACCTCAAAGCCTGCGGGTTTGAGACCCAGTTCATCGGCAACCCTGCGGGCAAAAGGCAGCAACACGGCATGAGCCTGGACTTCCATTGCACGGCCGATGACACTGGACAGCGTGCGCTTGATTCCATCGTCATTGAGATCGGCATTCTCGTGAAGCTGCAAATGCAACGTATCGCCGTCCCAATGGTTCAGGATGTATCCTGGGAGCCTATTTTGCGGCTCGATGACAACACGGCACTTGTAGCACTCAATGACTTGCCCGTATGCGAACGTTACCGCTTGGGGACGAGGCAACTGTCGCAATTGCTCACGATTGGCGTCCACCATGTTTTTGAGGTCACTGACTAACACCCCCAACGGGGCACGCATGAGCAGGCTGCCACTAGGCTGTATAGAGAACCGCACCGAGGTCATGCCTCGGCGCAGTTCAACATGTATCTTCCCGAATTCCTTGTCCTCGATGTAGCCTTTCATGGCTTTTTAAACTACGAATCAGACGAACATGACGAATGATTTGTATAATTAGCGTAATTCGTAGTTTCCAAAAAGAGGTCAGAACTTCGTGATACCCATAATCTCGCGCACGTCGGCCAGCGTCTTGCCGGCACGGGCACGGGCACGCTCGGCACCCATCTCGAGAACGCGGTGCAGATAGGCATCATCGTTCTCAATGTCCAGGATGCGCTCGCGTATTGGCGTGGTCATGGCCACGATGTCCTCGGCAATCTCCTTCTTGAGGTCACCGTAGCGGATGGAGCAGTTGTTATAGGCCTCGGTGAAGAACTCGACCTTGTCGGGCGTGCCAACGAGCTTGAGGATGGTGAATAGGTTCTGCACCGGCTCGGCCATGGGCTGGTTGGGCTCGGTGGGACCGCCGTCGGTCACGGCGCGCATCACCTTCTTGCGGATGGTCTTCTCGTCGTCCACCAGATAGATGCAGTTGCCCTCGCTCTTGCCCATCTTGCCGCTGCCGTCTAGACCAGGCACCTTCACGGGTGCGCTGCCGAAATTGAAGTTCTGAGGCTCCTTGAAGTATTCGGTCTTGTAGAATGAGTTGAAACGGCGTGCAAAGCGGCGCGTCAGTTCCAGGTGCTGCTCCTGGTCCTTGCCAACGGGCACGAAGTCGGCGCGCTGGATGAGGATATCCACAGCCATCAGCGTGGGATAGGTCAGCAGGCCGGCGTTGACGCGCTTGTTGGTGCTGGCGCCGATGATTTCCTTGGCCACGTCCTCGTCGTCATCGCCCTGAGTGGGGGCTGTGATGCCGAGCGCCTTGCGGGCCTTATCCTTAAAGGCGGCGGTGCGCATCAGTTCGCCGATGCCCACGTGCATATTGAGCAGCAGGTACATCTCACTCACCTCGGGGATGTCACTCTGCACGAAAATCGTCGATTTCTCGGGGTCCAATCCTGCGGCCAGGTACTCGGCCAGGATGTGGCGCACGTTGGTATGCAGTTCCTTCGGGTCGGGGTTGGTTGTGAGGGCATGCAGGTCGGCGATGAAGTAGTAACTGTCATACTTACCCTCGTTCTGCATCTTTACAAAGTTACTCAATGCGCCCAGGTAGTTTCCCAAGTGCAACTGTCCAGTGGGGCGGATTCCGCTTAAAACAATCTTCTTGTTATCCATATTCTGATTTTTTGTATTTTCAATAAATAGACTGCAAAGGTAATGCAAATATTGCCAATACAATGTATAAGTGTATGAGATTTTCAATTGACGCTATCCTAAATTATGGCAGTCCGATGCAAATTATTGCTGGCTGTCGGCGGTTTCGATTTCGAAGATGAAGGTTTCGTTGGGGCCGAGACCGCCGAAACTAATGGTGCCATCGGTCAAATGGCCGGGGATGACAACGATTGCCTTGCCGCCTGGTTTCATGAATTGCAGCACCTCTGAAAAGCCTTCAATCCCATATACGATTCCAAGGGACATGGGTTCGCCTTCGCTCGAGTCGAACACGGTGCCGTCAAGGTGCTTGCCCACATAGATAGCATTTACCTCATCATCTTCGGTGAAATTCTTGCCCTTGCCCTCCTTGAGCATCTTATAGGCCAGGCCGCTCTTGGTGAATTTGAAACTCTTATCCTTACGTAATTGTTCCATATAGGCCTCGCCGGCTTTTTTATTGGCAATACTCTCGGGAGAAAGTCCAACTACCCTTTCGATCAACGGGTCAATTTTTCTTTTCAGTGTTAGATACTCTTCTTCGTCGATGGATTCGGCACTCAATCCACTGATCAGGTGCTCCATAAAGAGGCCTTTGTTAAGCGGCATGTGTGCTTGCTCTTGGATATTTTCAAATGCGCGAACGATTTCGATTCCCGCTTCTTGTTCAATCGCGGAGGTTTTATCGTATTCCTGTTCAAAGCCGTATTCAATGCCTTTGAACAGTTCTTCAAAGCTGTATTCTATGCCTTTGAAGAACGGTTCTAGGTCTGCGTCTGGCGTACTAAAGACGTAGCGCATCTTGAAGCCTTCCACAGTGCCTATTGTGCTGCTTAACGAGTCGATTAAGGCGTCGCTTGGGCACTCGTCATAGGAATTGTTTAGCTCCAAGAAATCATTCATTTTTATTTCCATGGCGTCTGCTGTGCTGTCGTCAATGGGGTTCTCGGTCAATAATTCAGCCTTCAGATGCTCTAAAAACAGTTGTTTGTTGAGATCGCAGCCATGGTCATTCCTGAACTCCTGATTTATTTGGGCAAACATTAGTCCGAGCTGCTTTCCGATGATGTAATATTTGCCCTCTTGACTATTGAACATCTGGTTGATGGTTTTGGTGACTTGCGCGATATCGATGTCGGCATCTGAAAAACGGTGTAATTCCTGGCCTAATACTTCGCCAAGAATAATACTCAGCGAGTCGACGGCCCTGGTTGCTTCGGGCGAAATGGACTGATATTCAGTATTTTGGTTCTCGTCATGGGTGATTTGTTGAGTGGTGTGGCCAAAGGCTGTGAATGCCACAAGGGTCATCACAACAGAGTAAAGGAGTCTTTTCATCATAGTATTATGGACATTTTTAAATTCGGATGATTGATGCAACAAAGATACGTAGCACCCAATGTTTAACAACGAGTGAATTCGTTAAACATCGTTAAAGTCCGTGTGTTATGGCGGAGTGCCGTTTACTCTACCAACTCCAGCAGTTGCTGGGCGATACCGGGGCAGGCGGCGAGGATGCAGATGCCGTGGTCGTTGCGGTAGCGCTTGACAAAAGCGCCCGCCTCTTGAGCGATGAGTTCTCCGGCACAGGCATCCCATTCCTTGAGGTTCAGTTCCCAGTAGCCGTCGAGCCATCCGGCAGCCACATAGCTCAGGTCCATCGCTGCCGACCCCAGCCGCCTGATGCCTCTCACGCGGGGCATGACCCGTGACACGCTGCCCAAATTGTTGTCGTCATTGGTGGCTTTGTCATAGGGGAAGCCCGTCGACACGACGGCACGCTGCAACTCGGTTGTGCCTTTGGCCTCCAAGCGTCCGTAGGGGCCGTAGGCACCCTTGCCCTTGATGGCCCAGAATTCCTCGTTGAGCGTGGGGGCATAGACGTAGCCCATGCGGGTCTCGCCATCCACCTTGAGGCCAATCGAGATACAATAGGTCGCGATACCAGCACTGTAGTTCACAGTGCCATCGAGCGGGTCGATGACCCACTGGGAGCGCGCCTTGCGGTGATCATCGCCGCTTTCCTCGCTCAAGATGGCATGGTCGGGGAAATGACTATGCAGGTGGTCTAGGATAATGCGCTCGCTGCCCTTATCAGCCTCGGTCACAATGTCGAAGGCACTGCCCTTGTCCTCGATTGACAGGTCGCGGCGACGAAAGTTGTTCTTCAACACCACTGCTGCATCACGCCCCATCCGCTGCGCGGCCATCAACCAATCCCGCTCCTGAGCGGTCAAATTGGCTGGTAACATTTTTTCATAGTTGTCCTTCATCTTTTTTACCTCCTTTACTGATATGAAACCGTGTATTCATTAAAAAAGGGAGCGACAACCGCGCCCCCTTCGATAAGTTTAATCATTTACTTCACCTGTGCCTTCGGGATCGATAGGAATCTGACGCTTGAAGACTTCCTTGAAGGTGATCAATGTTTCGCTGCGTCCCAAGCCCATCTTCAAGAAGCGGTCGTGGATGATCTGCAGCAAGTGGTCATTGTTCTGAGCATAAAGCTTGACAAACATGTCATACTTGCCTGTAGTGAAGTAACATTCCACCACCTCGGGGACTGTTTTGAGCCTGGCCACCACTTCGTCAAACTTAGAGGGGTCATTCAAGAAAAAGCCAATGTAAGCACAGGTTTCATATCCAACCGATGATGGATTGATGAGCGAAATGGAGCCCTTGATGACACCCATGTTGTAAAGCTTCTGAATGCGTTGATGAATTGCTGCGCCCGACACGTTGCAGGCACGTGCAATCTCCAAATAAGGCTTGCGCGCATTCAGCGACAGCATTTTCAAGATCTTGTAATCAAGTGAATCGAGTTTAGTTGCCATAATTTATAGTTATTAATGTGTATCCTTAAAAAATGAGTCATTAATCGTTCGTGAAAAGTAGCATGGGTATCATTATTCAAAATAACCCACAACATTTCTAGAGCGCAAAATTACAAACTTTTTCTGAAAAAAATGACAATTCATAAGAAATTTTCAAAAAATTCTTCAAAAATTAAACACAAACGACCTCAGCAAATTGCTGATTTCACGATTTTGCGCATTTTTCCCATGAAAAATCTATCTCATTCATGCAGGACAACTATATCACATATACTTTGCCACAGCCGCCTTGAGCCTGGTGACATCCTCGACACGCTCAACAATCTCTCCGTTGCGGATAATGAAGGTCGTGGGCATCCCCGTCACATTGTAAGAACCCACATACTGCGAATTGACACTATGCGGGTCAAACACTGTAATCCAAGGCAGATTCTGGGCAGCCTGTCGCCATGCCACATTATCCTGGTCGAGGCTCACCTGATAAATGGCGAGTCCACGATTGTGGTAGGCCTGGTAAATATCATTGAGTATCTTGTTGATTTGCGGTGAGTACTCGGTCTGATAGATGGTGAAGTCGAGCAACACCACGCGGTTCTCCGCAGCGACTTTAGCAAGGCTGTATTCCTTGCCATCGTAGTCTTGCAACTTGATGTCGATGATTGAAGCCACATCGGCATATACCGTGTCGGTAGGCGCCGACATTGAACGGCGACGGCGCTGACCCTCCAGCAACTGATTAACCAGGTAGTCGGTGCGGGGATCATTGGGACGGAATGAGTTAAAGGCGTTGGCCACGGCGCCGATGATGCGCAGGTCATTGTCGTTCAACGGGTCAAACAGAGGCTTGCCGTCAATATACTTGTTGATGGTATAATAGGCGACAATTCCACTTGGATCAACCACGATTTGGCGCGACAACTTGTCCTTCCATGCCTGCAGTTCGGCTTCGGTACCCTTGCCGCCGGCAAACGCCATCGCATCCTTATCGATTTGCATGATCTGCTCGGCATGTTCACTGCCGGCAATAGTATAATCGACAGCGAAGTTTGGCAATTTGGCATTGATGGTCAAGTGGTCAAGACTGTCGATGGGGAAACAGATGGACTGTCCCCCATAGCGCAACTGGTAGATGCTGGGCACCTCGGGAGCCGGAGCGCTCACGCTGAACTTGCCATTCTTGTCAACCTTTATCGTATCAATGACAAACCACTCGCCATTACTTGATTGCTCAAGTACGAGGGTCGTCGAGTCGTTGGCGCCATCAACGACACCATCGACATGGAATTTGTTGCCATTGCAGGCTGTCAAGCCCGCAATGGCAATCATCATTAAACATATTTTCTTCATGTGTTTATCGAATTGCATCACGATTATTTAGTGGAATCCTTACGGGCACGCAGACTGTAAACGGCAAGGAAAATAATCAAGGCGAGATACATCACAACGCCCAACGTGTTTGTCAGCATTTCGCTCTCAGGAGCATTGAACTTGACATCACAGAAGGCCAGGGCTGCACAAACAACACCCATCAGGGCACCACCGGCAATGAAACCGCTGGCGATGAGCGTGCCGCGCTCCTTGCGGGCAGCATTCACGGCCTCGTCCTTGCTGCGGCTGCCGACGAACCAACTAACGATGGCACCGATGAGCAACGGGGCATTCAGCTGGAAGGGGATGAACATACCCAGCGAGAAAGGCAGGGCGGGAACCTTGAGCCAGTTGAGCAACAAGGCGAGAACAGCACCCACGCCGTAGAGCAACCAAGGGGTATCGCCACCCATCATCAGGGGGTCGATAACGGCTGCCATGGCATTAGCCTGAGGTGCTGCCATGACGTTGGGATCAGTAAAGCCATAGGCCTTGTTCAAGATCATCATCACACCGCCCACGGTGGCTGCCGACACGAGGGTGCCGACAAACTTCCACGTCTGCTGCTTGGCAGGTGTAGTACCAATCCAGTAACCGATTTTCATATCGGTGACCATGCCGCCTGCCATCGACAAGGCTGTGCAGACCACGCCACCGATGACCATTGCGGCCACGATGCCTTGCGAGCCTTTCAAGCCAATGGAAACAAAGATTACACTGGCCACAATGAGGGTCATCAGGGTCATACCCGACACGGGGTTGCTACCCACAATAGCGATTGCGTTAGCGGCTACGGTAGTGAACAGGAAGGCAATAACCAGCACAACAAGGAAGGCGACAATCGACTGCATCAGGTTGTGGATAACGCCGATATAGAAGAACACGAAGGTGATCAACAGTGCTGCCAACAAGGCAAACACGAGCACCTTCATCGAGATGTCACGCTGGTGACGCTCCACCTGCTGTCCTTGGCTCTGTTCCTGGCTCTTGAAGGCCTGGCCAGCCAGTCCAGCGGCACTCTTGATGACGCCCCACGACTTGATGATGCCGATGATACCGCTCATGGCGATACCACCGATACCGATGAACTTAGCGCCACCGGTAAAGATGTCTTCGGGCGAAGCGGTAGCCAGTTCGGGATTCATCGAACCCATAAGCGGCACAATCACCCACCAGATGAAGGCACTACCGGCAAAAATGATGAATGCGTATGGCAGACCGATGATGTAACCCATACCCAGGGCTGCAGCGCTGGTATTCACCTTGAAGATCATCTTCACGTTGGTGGTGAAACCGTTAAGCGCGGGAATGGCAGCGGTGGTGAGCACTTCTTTCCACCAATGGAAAGTAGAGAGCATGAAGTCATAGGCACCGCCCACAATACCGGCGATGAGCAGGTGACGCACCTGGCTGCCACCCTTCTGACCGCTCACGAGCACCTGGGTGGTCGCGGTAGCCTCGGGGAACGGGAACTTGCCATGCTGGTCACTCACGAAGTACTTGCGGAAGGGGATAAAGAACAGGATGCCCAGGCAACCGCCTAACAGCGAACTGAGGAAGATTTCCAGGAAGTTCACCGTGATGTCGGGGTACTTGGCCTGCAGGATGTACAGAGCCGGCAGAGTAAAAATGGCACCGGCAACGATGATACCCGACGCGGCACCAATCGACTGGATGATGACATTCTCGCCCAGCGAGTTCTTGCGCTTGGTCGCAGCGCCAATGCCTGCGGCAATGATAGCAATGGGGATGGCGGCCTCAAACACCTGACCCAGTTTCAAGCCCAGATAGGCTGTGGCGGCACTGAAGATAACCGCCATGATCAGACCCAGCGAGACGCTATAGGGCGTAATCTCGGGATACGTCTTGTCGGGCTTCAAGATGGGGACATACTTCTCCCCTGGCTTGAGTTCGCGCGCAGCGTTCTCGGGCAAGGACATTTCGTCTTGCTGTTGAACAATGATTTCTTCGTCTTTCATAAAAAATTAGTTTTTTGTTATTTATTTGGATGTTTTTTCAGTTAACAAACTGCGAAGGTAGGCAAAAATCAACAAATGTTCACTATGAAAAGCGTGAAATGTTTGATTTTTTGTGAGATTGAAGTTTTTAATTATCTTTGCAGGTCAAACACTAAAGCGATATCTTTTTATGATGAAGCATTTTTTACTGCTGGCCCTTGCGGCAGCCATGACGATAGGAACAATGTGGGGACAACAGGCTGCCATTGACAGTGCTCCCTACTGTGACGAGAACGTGACACTCGAGAAGTTGACCTCCTATATGGATACCGTGCGCTCGATTGACCCTCGTGTGAAGACATTCTACGGCAATCTGGTCAATAATCCCACCCACAGCTATCGCATCGAGCACCTTGACCTGGGTTTCAACGGCTGTACCGGCCGCGTCGACGAGCATGTGGTCTTGGCCGACGGCAGCAAGCGCGACAATGTGTTCATCTTCAACGAGCAAGGGCTGTTGACACAGTCCATCATCCAGGGGAACAAAGGCAGCAAGACGACTGTCAATTACAGCTACACCTTTGACATCATAAACGGCTTCTCGCTCAAGCAGAGCAAAAGCAAGGCCAGAACCATCAACTATGCCTCACTCTTTGACGAACACAGCCACCGCGTCATCATCAAGGGCGATAACGGCAGCCGTCACGACTTCAGCTACAACGAGAACGGCCACCTTGCCAAGCTCATCACCACGTCGGCCAAGGGCGAAAAGCGCACTCTGATTTATCAGGACGGCTATGTCGTTCGTGAGGAGACAGGTAGCAAGGTCTTCCGCTATCACTATGACTTTGACACCGCGACAGGGAAAAAATTCCTCATCGCCATCAAGGAGTTGAAGGGCTCCAATGTGGTGCATGAGCGCACGTTTGATTATGACATCGACACCCACGGACGCTACACCCGCGTGAGCATCGCCCTCGATGGCAAGCACCAGATGACGATCACAAGGGAATATAGTGGGTTGTAGTTTTAACTCCTTAGTTGTTAGTCCTTAGTTTGAGGGACAATACAATAAATGTGGCGGCTTTATCGTTTTTAATGTTAAAGCTCTTATAGCAACGCATTTTCATGAAACCGATTCTATATATCTTAGTGGGACTGATGATGGCATCGATGGCACTGTCGATGACATCTTGCAAGGGACCCAAACTCAAGGATGCTGACGAAGCCTACGACCGCGGCGAGTATTTCGATGCGGCGGTCATCTACCGCAGGCTCTATAACCACTATAACCGCAAGGAGGACGCCTGGTTGCGTGGCGAACTGGCCTTCCAGTTGGGCATGTGCCACTTGAAGCTCAATCAGGGCAACCGTGCCACGGCAGCATTCCAGAATGCCATCCGCTATGAGTACGAAGACACGACCCTGTTTTTACGCCTAGCCCAGGCACAGCAGCGTGAAGGCCAGTATGCAGCTGCCATCAACAGCTACAACCAGTACCTGGATATCGCCCCCGACAGCTGGGAGGCCAAGGTGGGCATCCGCGGCTGCGAATTAGCGCCCAAATGGAAAGAGGAAGGCTCACGATACATTGTCAAACCTTTCTTCAGTTCCCGAAGGGCTGACTACTGCCCGATGTATCTTGACAAGAACATGGAGTACATGTACTTCTCCTCAACCAATGAGAAATCGACGGGCGAGTTGCGCAGCGAGATTCTGGGCACCAAGAAAGGCGATATCTATTTCATGAAGAAGGATGAGAACGGCAAGTGGTCACGACCCGAAATCGTGGACGGCGGACTGAACACCGAGCATGATGAGGGTGCCACGGCATTCTCGCCCGACGGATCGACCATGTACCTGGCCCGCGCCGTGCGGCAGGATTGGCCCACAAATGTCGAAATCTATACCAGTAGCCGCAGCGAAGCCAAGTGGAGTGCCCCTCAGAAGTTTGAAATTACCGCCGACACGCTGAGTAATTATTCCGACCCATTCGTCAGCCCTGACGGACAGTGGCTCTACTTCTCCAGCGACATGCCTGGCGGACAAGGAGGTACCGACATCTGGCGCATTAACCTCAAGGACAAGCATGGCACGCTCGAGAACCTGGGTACCCAGATCAACACCAAGGGCAATGAGCGCTTTCCCAATGTGCGCACCGACAGCATCATGTATTTCTCCAGCGATGGTCATCCCGGCATGGGCGGACTAGACATATTTATGGCCACATTACAGCCTCGCGAGGAGGGAGACAAGACCTCAATGGACCGCTGGGTCATCGAGAACATGGGTGTTCCCATGAACTCCGCAGCCGATGACTTCGGCCTCACCTTTGGCGAGGGCGAAAGCGGACTCTTCTCCAGCAACCGTGGCGATGCACGTGGCTATGACCATATCTTCAGCTTCATTAAACCAGACTTGCAGATCTGGATTTCGGGGTACGTTGTCGATAAGGACGATGAGCCGGTTCCCAATGCTGTTATCCGCATCGTGGGCGACGATGGCAGCAACCAGAAGACCGTTGCCAAGCCCGATGGCTCCTTCCGTTTTGACCTGCAACGAGGCGTGAAATATGCGATGCAGGCCAGCGCCGAGGGATATCTGAACTCACGTCAGGAGTTTGAGAGCGACAGCACCGAGGAAGACGCCGAGTACAATGTGGACTTCATCCTCGCCGCCATGTTCAAGGCCCAGATTATCGAGAATATCTTCTATGACTTTGATAAAGCTGTCCTGCGTGACGAGTCCAAACTTGCTCTCGACAGCATGGTAATGCTCTTGAAGGACCATCCCAACATCGTCATTGAGATGGCGTCGCACACCGACCGCATCGGCAGTGCGAAGTACAACCAGGGGTTGTCACAACGCCGCGCCCAGAGTGTCGTGGATTACCTGATCGAGAACGGCATCCCACGTGAACGTCTCAAGCCCGCTGGATACGGAGAGTCGCGTCCCAAGACGGTGACCAAGCGCATCCACAGCCAGTATCCGCAATTTGAAGAAGGCGTCACTTTGACCGAGGAATTCATTAAGACCCTGAGCAAGGAGGATCAGGAAGCGGCCGACCAGGTCAACCGCCGAACTGAATTTGAGGTCATCGACACCGAGTACCAGTACTAATACAATAAACCGCCCTAAAAAGGCGGTTTATTGTTTCTCTATCTGCACACTATCAATTAGCGGCCGATGCAGTAGTAGGTGAAGCCCATTCCCTCAAGCTCGTTGCCGTCATACACGTTGCGGCCATCGATGATGAGCGGGGTTTTCATCAAATCCTTAACAACATTCCAAGCGGGAATACGGAACTGCCGCCACTCGGTGAGCAGCAATACCGCATCAGCTCCCTTGACAGCATCATACATGTCCAGTCCACAATACACCGTGCTCCAGCGGCGTTTGGTGGCATTCATGGCCACTGGGTCATACACACGCACATTGCACCCTGCTTCCATCAACAGGTTGATGGTGTCGATAGCCGGAGCCGAGGTCATATCATCGGTCTCAGGCTTGAAACTCAGTCCCCACAGGGCAATGGTCTTGCCCTCGAGGTCACCCTTGTAGTGATTGTTGAGTTTCTTGAAAAGGATGCGCTTCTGGCGGTTATTGACGTTCTCCACAGCCTTGAGGATTTCCATATCATAATTGTGCTCACCACCAATCTTAATCAAGTCATTGATATCCTGAGGGAACAGTGTGCCACCATAGCCACAACCAGGGAAAATGTACTTGGGACCGATGCGGCTATCAGTGCCTACACCATGCCGCACGATGTTGATGTCGGCCCCGACGATTTCACACAGGTTGGCGATCTCGTTCATGAAACTCACGCGGGTAGCCAGCATCGACGTGGCAGCATACTTGATCATTTCGGCAGTGCGGGTGTCGGTATAAATGACCGTACGGTTATTATGCATCAGGATGGTGCGGTACAAGCGCTCCATCGACTGACGCGCGGTGACTGTCTCGGTACCGATGACAATGCGGTCAGGTTTCATGAAGTCCTTGATACCATTGCCCTCAGTCAAGAAGTCGGGATTGCTGGCGACATCAAATTTGATGTTTTGGGCACCACGGGCCTCAAGAGCTTCAGCAATGATTTTGGTCACATGCTGTGCAGTTCCCACAGGTACTGTCGATTTGATGACAAAAACGCTATATCGAGTGATATTGTCGGCAAAATCCTTTGCGACATCCAATATAGGTCCCAAGTCGGTCAAGCCGTCCTCGTCGGCAGTGGTGTCAATTGCACAGAAGACAAAATCCTGATCCACAAAGCCCCGCTTGTAATCACTCGAGAACGTTAGCCGCTTGTCGGTGACATTGCGGTTAATCATATTGTCAAGGCCTGGCTCATAGATGGGAATCGCACCATAAACGAGACGGTTAATCTTTTGGCTGTCACGGTCAACACACGTCACGTTCACGCCCAAGTCAGCGAAGCAGGTGCCACTCACCAGACCGACGTATCCTGTACCTACTATTGAAACATTCATAGCAACACTTATTTGTCTAATTCAGGTTCACAGATGTATTTAATTTGCAAATATACGAAGATTTATTAATAATTTCTTGTGTTTGTGATAAAAAATTGCTAAGTTTGCCCATTCCAATTTTTAATTATTCATCCTATTGATTGTAAATCAACTTGTTTAACCAAAATATTATTCATTGAACTATGAAAAAGTATTTAGCTGAAATGGTCGGCACGATGGTCCTGGTACTGATGGGTTGTGGTGTCGCCGTGAGCCTAGGGTGCGACCCCGTTCTTAACATCCCTGCTGTTGTGGGCACGTCATTGGCATTTGGCCTCGCTGTTGTGGCTATGGCCTACACCATCGGCGGAATTAGCGGCTGCCACATCAACCCTGCCATCACGTTGGGATGCTTCCTGAGCGGACGCATGAGCGCCAAGGATTGTGGCATGTACATTATTTTCCAGATTATCGGAGCATTTATCGGTTCGGCATTGCTCTACTTGCTGGTGACCAATGTGGATGGCATGAGCGGTACTGGTGCCAATGACCTGCAACAGGGCGTTTCGGTAATGGGTGGCCTGCTGGCCGAGATCATCTTCACCTGTGTATTTGTGCTTGTTGTGCTGGGCGCTACTGCCAAGACCAATGGCGCCACCAACAACTTCGCTGGACTGGCCATCGGTCTGTCATTGGTGCTTGTTCACCTCGTTTGCATCCGCTACACTGGTACCTCGGTGAACCCCGCTCGCTCGATTGCTCCCGCCATCTTCCAAGGCGGAACCGCACTGACTAACCTGTGGATCTTCATTGTCGGTCCGTTTATTGGCGGCGCACTGGCAGCCTGCATATGGAAAATCATTGACTGCAACTGCGACAAGAAGGTCGATTAAGTCCTTGTTTCACCTATAATTCATTTTACACTATGAACTACAAGATTATTGACATCGAGGGTATTGGGGATGTATATGCTCCAAAATTGATTGCTGAGGGTATCGAGACAGTCGAGCAGTTGCTGGACGCTTGCGAAGCCCCCACGGGACGCAAATTAATAGCCGAGAAGACCGGTATCAGCGAGAAGCTGATTCTCAAGTGGACCAATCATGCCGACTTGTTCCGCATCAACGGAATCGGCCCGCAATTTGCCGAATTGCTTGAAGCTGCCGGTGTTGACACCGTCAAGGAACTGCGCCACCGCGTTGCCGCCAATCTCGCCGCCAAGGTAGCCGAGGTTAATGAGGAAAAGCACCTGTGTGGCCGTGTACCTGCCGAGGTTGAGATTCAGAAAATGATTGACCAGGCTAAGGAACTTCCTCCCCGCATGACCTACTGATCCAGGTTATCCCCACTACGAGCAAGCCGCCGGACACTTGACGTCCAGCGGCTTGCTTGATTCTTTACTCGCCAATAACAGTGCCATCAATTGAGGATAAGATCAATGACGGCGTTGATATCCGCGATATTGATTTCACCATCTGCATTGATATCGGCGGTGGCGACCCAACTTGTTCCTGACAAGATGATGGAGATGATGGCATTGACATCAGCGATGTTCACCTCACCATCACAGTTCACGTCACCCACGAGGGGGTCTGGCTCGTCTTGCGGCATATTGGCATAAACAAGTTCCATGCCCGGAATCTTGAAACTATAGGATTCGCCCACAGTGGGAGAATTATAAGTGATGTAGTAATAAATCAGATGCAGCGGGAAGTTACCCAAGTCGTTGGCTTCACAGATATCGGTCACGGGCACATTGAGAACGATACTTCCGTCAGTCACTTCATTGACGGGATATTCCACAGTCACACGATCACCATAGGCATTCTCGACCAATATCTTCACCGACTTGAGCTGCAAATTTCCTGGAATCATGCGCAGACGCAGGGTGTCGGGAAGGCCCCATATCTGCACCGCTTTAGATAACTTGATATAGGGGTTGCGTGACGATGCACCGGTGAAATCCAGTTGCAATCCATTATCCAGAGCCATGACCACGAGGTCTTTGCCTCCACTTTGCGTCACTTGCCATGAGCTGGGATCTATAGACGCATTCTCGATAGTGGCAACACGCCGCTGGGGGTTCTCCACACTCACCTTGACTGAATCGAGCAACAATGGATTGGAGCTGCCTACAAAGGTCTGTCCGTTATCAATGGCAGTGATGATACCCTGCTCATTAACGGTACACACGTCCTCATTGGCTGACGTCCAATCCACTACCGAAGGGTCCACCTTATCCAATCCGTAGCCGCTTACCCCATTGATATTGATAGTGTATGGATGGAAACGGTCGATGACCACACTGTCGCTGACCAACAGCCACTGTGCCTCCATGATGGTCACAGGTTGGCTGGCGGTGATATCGCCGTGAGTGACATAAAGATTACCCACTGCAGGTGTGGAAACGGCATGGAAATTACCCTCCTCATCGAAGTGGCCCACCCATGGATCGCACGAGAAGGTGCAACCCTGCAAGTCGCGAGTTTTCAGAACACCATACTGATTATATCCCCACACGGCAAAACTCGTGGTTGCCGATATCGACAAGTTGTAGCACCGCGGCTCATAGCGGATGACACCGATATCGTCATCAGGGGGTGCAATGGACACCAACAGACACCCATTACCAACGGCTCGCACTGAGCCATCACTGGGATGATTGATGACCTCGTCGTTGACTACCATGCACGAAGAGCCGCCACCATCCAGATTCACCGCATTGACGGCTCCCAACGCCTCAAAGATGCCCATCATCTCCTTGAGCGTCACACCTGTCGAGGTGAGGTGGCGACCATCCACAACGACAAAGTAGAGACGAGTACTGTCAGCATTGAAGCCGATGGCTGTTCGAGGGTGCAGCTCGGCCCAATCCTCCATGAACTGGCCATTCTGCATGATGATGTGGTTGCTGCCGCCGATGAGCTGGTTGATATTGACATCCTGCGGGCCATTGTTAAGCGTTAACTTGAAGTTGATGGTCATCACGTCGCCCTCATGCAGCGATCCAGCATAATTGGCATAGGTGCCTTTCAACCACAGGATAGCCTTCCCGTCAGGGATGGCCATCGACCCCTGGGCATCAACAATCGACTCAATCACACACTGCTCGGTGCCATTGGCAAGCCAACGGAAAGGCTGGTCAGCAGGTCTGAGTATCACCATTTTGCCCGATGAGGATCCATCATAAGTCGCAGGACCATAACTGCGCGTGAACAGGATTGACTGGTTGGCGGCTATGTTCTCGTAGGCATACCGCATGCGATTCACCAGATTCAACGGGAACGACACCTCGCCACATGACACCCCACCGGTGAATGTCAAGCGGTCCATGAAGGGGCGCTTGTTGTCATCGAGCACGAGGCAGGCACGATTGTGGCTGCTGAGCACCAGTTCGTCGTTGCGAACCTGGCCACTCAGGGGAAGACCCACCTCGTTGGTGGGCGAAGTCATGAAAAAATCGCCATTGACCGCCGCCACCACTTCATGTCCGGGCCACGTGTTGCGAGTAGCCATGTTGACTGGGGTCTCGCTGCCCACCGATCGCTCGGCTCCCAGGCACGTTTCCATGACAATGTAAGGATTGGTCAAGTCCATCTCGGTCACGCTCACCTTGAGCGGCAATGCCGGGATATCGAATTTGGCCGACGTCACGCCAGGTCCCACCAGATGCGGGAAAATGAGCGTGTCCACGTCATAGGCCTTGTCGCCAATCGTCCACTGGTCACGGGCGGCACTTGTGGCAGTGCCCATTGTCACTGCCACAAGCAACGCGATTAAACCATTTATTCTCATCATTTCAATATAATATCGATGACCGCATTAATATCGGTGATATTCACCTCGCCATCACCATTCAAATCTCCTGACGGCAAATGATGGCCCGAGAGAATCATATCGATAATGGCATTAACATCGGCGATATTGACCTCGCCGTCACCGTTCACGTCGCCATGCACACCAGGCACGTCATTGTCAACATTGCGCCCGATCTTATAGACCGCCATGCCATTATAGGCCTTGAAAGTCAGCAAGGTTACTTCCTCAAAGCCGTCCTTGTCAACACCATATTCCACCGACAAGCAGTGCACGCGCAGGCCGCTGTCATTCACCTTGCCCAAGCTGTCGGCAGGAATCTTCCAGTACTTGGTCATGCCACCCAGCGACATGCCGTCGCCCAACTCACAGATGTTGGCCTGACAGCCGTGACCGCCACCGTTCATGTCAGCAATGGCATAAACCAGGAAATTGCGGCCATCCAAATGAAACTCAATGCAACCATTGGGCGCTGACTGCGGCCACAAGTCAGGATCCACATCCTCAAACGAGTCGATGACCGACCCCGAAAAGTCATAAATCACTGGCGCGGTGTCAAAGCAATCGATGTAGAACATCTCGCCGCTGTAACGCGAATCCTCGTCTGGACCCTCAATCATCTTGATGACCGGCGCCAGCGAGAAACCTGTCTTGGTCTCGGGATAGAAGTTGATGATATCCATGTAGGGATCACCATCAAAGCCGCCTTCCCAATCACCACCCTGATCGGCATGCATCCGGTAAATTGTCGGGAAACCAGGGTCAGCCGTGGAACCAGCCACCGTCATGATGTTACACTCGGCCTGCTCAAGGGTGATGTCGCCGATAACGTCCAGATAGTCGGTGCGTTGCAATGCGTCACCCTTGTCCAGTTCGACAACGAGAGTGAGTTCTCCCGTCTGAATATCAACCAGATAAACGGGCACATACTGTTGCACCGTACTGGTCATGGGTGCCACCCAGATGTGGTGGAAACTGTCCTTACCGATGCTAGCCACGCCCAAGAAGCGACCATAGGGCGCGCCATCAAGCGTCAGGGGGAGGTCAGGCAGTTGACTGCCGTCGGCAGCCGAGAAACGGTGGATAACCGATTGTGAAATGGTGTCAGTACCGATGATGACGGCCAGTTCCTCGCTGCGTGACACATAGATGATGCCCTTGTCCATTGTCGCCGTGCGGGCGCGCTGATTGCAGATGTCGTTGCTGGTGTAGGCCGTGCCACTGTGCACACGATCAAAAATCCACTGGTTGACAATCTTAATGCCATTCACCTCGGGGTAGGTTTGGCCATCGGTTATCGCCATTGCACTTAACGTGGCTATAAACAGAGTAACTAAAAACAGTAATGATTTTTTCATTGTTCAGGGGATAGATTAGAATTCATAAAAAACGCCGCGGACTGACGCGGATGTGGTTGACACTCCGTGCAATCCGCAGCGGTTATTGTTATGAAAATGGTTAAACGATTATTTCAAAATCAAATCAATGACAGCATTGACATCGGCAATGTTCAGCTCCTTGTCTCCATTGACATCGGCTGACGATGAGAACTTACCCGACAGGATGCTGTCAATAACAGCATTGACATCGACAATGTTCACCTCACCGTCGCCGTTCACGTCACCAGGAAGTGAGTTATCCTCGCTTTGAACATTCTTGCCAATCTTATAGAGAGCCATACCGTTGTAGCACTTGAAGATGAAGAGTGTCACCTCCTCGTTGCCCTCGGCATCGGTGCCATACTCCACACTCATGCTCTGTACACGTGTACCACCATCGCTGACTCGTCCCAACTCATTGGGCACCATCCAGTAGCGTTGCATTCCAGCCAGCGCCATACCCTCGCCCAACTCGCAGATATACACCTGACAAGCCTTGTTGATGCCCGTGGACTCGACGGTACCGTCATACTGGGCGGCGACATAGGCGATGAAGTTGCGACCCTCGAGCGTGAACTCACACACACCATTGGCACCAACATCCATTGGCCAAAAAGCGGGATCCACGTTCTCGAAGTTGTCCACCATCGTGCCTGTCACATCATACAGGATGGGCGATGAGCTGAAACCGTCAATGTAGAACAACTCGCCACTGTAATCCCCTTCACCGGCAAGAACCATCTTGGCCACAGGAGCAAAGCCCCACTGGGTTACCGTTTCGGGGTAGAAGTCCAAAATGGCCAAATAGGGGTCACCATCAAAGCCGCCCTCAAAGTCACCACCTTGATCGGCATGCCAGCGATAGATATACTCGGAACTGGCACCCACGGTCATGATGTTACACTCGGCCTGCTCACGGGTGAGGTCACCCATCACGTCAATATAGTCGCAGCGCTGCAAGGCATCACCCTTGTCAAGACGGTCAACGAGCGTGAGTGCACCCGTCTCACCATCAAGCAGGTAAACGGGTTGCTCGGTAGCCAGTTCACTGGTATAGGGAGCGATATAGAGGTGGCCGAAGTTGTCCACACCCACCGTGTTGGCATTCAACGTCGTTGTACCATAAATTTCGCCGTCGAGCGTCAACGGCAGTTCCTTAATCAGGTTGCCATTGGCTGCATCCAGTTTGTAAACCACACTCTGGGCGATGGTATCAGAACCCAGGATAACAGCATTGGCATTAGTACGAGAGATGTAGATGTAGCCTTTGGTCATCACCGAAGTTCTCGCACTTGTATTGCAATAGGGTTGATTGGTCCATACTTCAGGCGTATGGGCACGGTCTTGAATCCACAGGTTCACAATATTAATACCGTTCACCGTCTCATACTTCACCCCATCGGTCTCGGCCCAAACACTTGCAGCTGTAGATGCCATCAAGAACAAGAAGAGTAATAATTTTCTCATAAAAAGTTGGTTTTTAGTTATTTAATGTTTTGACAGATTCTATTTATCCTTTGTGTCGCAAAGTAACTAAAAAAATCGTTACAATCAAAGTCTGGGTAATAATAATTATCAAAAAAAACCGAATTGTAATTCACAAACCATTACAATCGGGTAACAATAAAGCCATTTTTGACAGGTCAAGGGTGATAGTCCAACTGGAGGTCCATCCAGACGATGCGCTCCCTGAGCCATCGCTTGAGGTAGGCCACTTCATCATCAAAATCCTTTGAAATATAGTAGTTGCACCAGACGTACACTCCCCAATGAGGCCACGCCTCGCTGTCACGCTCAATGGCACCATGGCTGGTCAACACATTGGCCAACGAGTCAATAACCGCCATCAGGCGGCCCTCCTCCAGGTTGCTGTGGCGGTATTGTGCCCAGCGGTCCCTCAACATGGCCACATAAGCCTCATCGCTATTGAGCCGTGACCACCAGAAAGGCACCAGATAGTCTTCACCACCCTTGTAGAGCGTGTCGTTGTTCTGAAAGGCCCACGTGTCGGTTCGCCACGACTCACTCAACTTGCAGTTGCCGTAAGCCAGGTTCATGTCCCACACCACGGCCTTAAATCTTCCATCAACATTGTCCCGGCGCTTGTATAACTTGCAACTCTTGCGGTAGGCATCAATATTGTGTCCCAGTTCCTGAGAAATCTGGTAGTCGATAAATGACATCACATCAATATACTTCCTGTAACCTTTCACGGGGTCCTGATACCATGGAGAAGCAAACGCGGCCTCCATCTGGTCGATGCGATGCGTGATGTAATGAAGCTGCTGCTCGTTCAAGTCATCATGACCCGGAGACTTGAAATGGATGTGGGTAAACTTGTCGGTCAACTCATTGCCATTGCCATCAAGGGGATGATGCTTGCACCGGTAATGCACATCGTCATCATAGTCCACCTCAATCAGATAGTCTCCCGTGAGCGCATTCCCCGTCTCGCCAGGCTTGGCAAGATTCAAGCGGTGTTTCCCCTTGGAAACGACCTCGCACAAGATATACACTCCATAATAGGTTCCGTCAAGGAATACCTCGCAAAAGCGCCCTTGGGGCACATATTCCATCCAAGGACGGGAAATCTCAAACGCCAACAGGTCCCGCATCATGCTCTTGTCGCTGTAGGGGGCCAACAATGCCCAATTGTCGTCCTTGCCCATGCCCAAGATCTTGGCTTTCTTCTTGGAAGCCCACTTTATAGGACCATCCAACGTGCGGAAAGAGTAGGGCTTCTTGGGACTGACGTTCACCGATGAATTACCGCGATAACGCAGGGCTATATAGCCCTCATAGTCAATGTGCTGTCCAGGATGGGCAACGGTGTCGGCGTAGTTGAGTCGGTTCTTGCCGTTATCAATGACCTTGAGGCGCGCCTCGATGCGCTCAGTGCGGCTAATGGCGCGTCCTTTCACCTCGATCCACACAATAGGCAGGTTGGTCGAGGTGAGTGTCACGTGCGCCTCGGGCGGGAAATTCACTGCCTCGCGTTTGCAGGACATGACCGCCAACACCAGCAGCAACAAAGTCACTATGGACAATAACCGATTCATATCAGGGCACAAAGGTAATAAAAAAATCAGGACAGAATCTTGTCAATGATAATGTTGACATCGGCGATATTGACCTCGCCGTCCCCATTGACATCGGCATTGGAGTTCACCATTGGACCGCCTAAGATAATGTCAATCACGGCATTAACGTCGGCAATATTCACCTCACTATCACCATTGACATCGCCTTGAACAACCGTGTGATAAACAAATGTGCGAATCCCGCAATAATCGGTATATTGCAGGTTGTTACCCGTTGCCAGCGTGCGGTAGGCATAACGTGCGCGAACAAAATAGGTGTTGCCGTCGGTCAACTTGCCCACTCCAGTGATAGTCCCTAACTGGGGTGTCTCAAAAGAGCCCTCAATCGTGCCGTTATAGGAAGTGCGCGTTGGAAAAGATTCAGAAGAACTGATCTGCACCCTCAACGATGATGCGCCCTCAATGGGTTCAAAACGCACGGCATCGGTCGAATAGAGCGCCATCGCATCCTCATCAGGACACAAGAATACGGGAACAGGCGGAATTACTTCGACTGTCGTGAATGATGAGACAGGAGTGACAGCCGAAGCATTGCCGAGCATTGCCGTCACGCGGGCATAATAGGTCGTCGCACCCGCCAATCGGTAAAGCGGCACCTGCCATCGCGCATCGTCAAGGCGCACAGTATCAGGGTTGTTCATGTTGGCTGTCGTGGACAATTCCAGCAAGTAGGTAGTGCCTGGGGCTCCCGCGGTCCACGTGATGACCGGGGTCAAGGGGACATTGGTCTCTCCAATGGCGGGCGTGATGATGCACATCTGTCCCAACTTGAAGTGCCACAAGTCACTTGCATTGTCCCACTGGTTGAGTCCGCGGGCCACCACACGCCACCAGTAGTCACCCTCGGTGAGGAAGGCAATCCTGTTCAATGGGCAATCTGTTTTGGTGGTCTCGATCTGGGCCACCATGTTATCCATCTGAGCATCAGTGAAAACTTGAACAACATAGTTCTGTGAGTCACCACGCCACTGCAATGAAGACAGTTCAGTCACTTCGGCGCCATCCTCAGGGTAAACCAGGACCGGCTTGGAGGCTTGAACCGGCTGTACACCAGGCATGACGGGAGCATACTCATTTTCCCAGCGGTCAAGAATCGACACGGCATAGCGGTAGCCCTCGCGTTTGTCATCGGGTAATCTGTAGGAGGCCCGATAACTCACACCATCGATATATTGTGCCTGGCAACTGAAATCCTTGTCCTCCACGCCATCGGGGATGGCATACACGACATAGCGCACATTGGGGATGCTGTCCCACGAGAGCGTGCCGTCGTTAAGGGCCAGACGGGTCACTGTGGTATAATCCTGCGTAGGTTTGAGCCATGCAGGAACGGGATTGAGGGCAATGGTAGGATAGAGCGAGTCTTTCAGCCATGTGCGCAACTGGCGCACCTTGCCGTCGATGACTTCCTTCTTGTTGCGCCATGTGCCGTAGCGGAAGTAAACCATGCCGGGATTGCCGCCTGCAGCCATCGCCTCGCGCATTACGCGTCCCTGCTTGACAAACTCGTCAAGTGTCCATCCTGCATCGTCGGGAATCCACTGGCTGATATAGACGTGGCGGTTAAAGCGAACCGCCATCTTGCCCCACCAGGTAGTGACAGGGATAAACGTGCTGCTTGTGTTCCAATAGACCTGCGGCGCCAAGAAATCGATGGTACCCCTTGTGACCCATGCCATCGGGTCACTGTAAATTTGGTTATACTGCCAGTCGCTGCCAGCAGGACAAGGCTCCACACCATACTTGTCGGCCACAGCCTGTGAGGTACAGGCCACGCCAGCAGGACCGATGCCGAAGCGCACCCACGGCTTGGTGGCCTTGACCATGTCGTTAACGTCCTTGACCATCTGGTTGACGTTCTCACGGCGCCAGTCGCCCTGCGACATCGTGCCTCCCGATGCCTTGTAATCGCTATAGAGGTCGGCATCAAGCGTGAACGACGGGTTATCCTGGTTGTAGAAGTAGTCGTCGAACACGAGTCCATCAACGTCATACTTCACAATGATGTCCTTGCAGACGTCCACCACGCGCTGCCGCACCTCGGGGATGCCGGGATTGAGCACCGTCTCATAACTGGTGGTCAACAGCCACTCGGGGTGGGTATAGACATAGTCAAGTTCGCTCTGTCCCCACGTGTTATCGCCGTGGCCATAACGATAAGGGTTGACCCAGGCATAGACCTCGATGCCGCGTTTGTGCGCCTCCTCAACCAAATAGCCGAAAGGGTCAAAAGCCGGTGCCACACCTCGCTTTCCCGAGACATAACTTGACCATGGTTCATAGGCCGAATTGTACATCGCGTCACACATCGCCCTGACGTGGTAATAGACCACATTGATGTGGTTGACCGCCATCGTGTCAAGCATCTTGCAGCAGGCATTCTGCATGATGGGCGTGTTACTCTCGGTAATAGCGCCGCTGGGCCAGTCATTCAGGTAGGCAGTCATCCAGATGCCGCGTTGCTCGCGCTTGGGAGCGGCATCTTGGGCGGCATGGACAAAACTGGCGGCAAAGGCCGCCAGTAAAGCTATGATAGTTAATGTACGTTTCATTGGGACGTGCTGAATTAACTGGATGTTCTTGACTGACTAGAACAAGTTGGTCAAGCGCGGGTTGATGCACACGCCCAATATCTTGTCCTTGTTGCCATTGAAATTATAGACCTTGCCATCATTAGGGTTAAAGTAATACAGGCCAGTGGTGTAGGTTTTCTCGGTCGTCGCAGCGCGGAAACCGAAGTAAACGTAGTGTGTCTGGCTGTCCACAGCAAACTGGGTGGTGTAGACACCCTCGGCATCAGTCGTGTTGATGGGATCGGCCTCCATTGTGATGAAATTGATGTACTTGTCATAGGTCACCGTCGCATTGTCGGCAGGAATCGAATACTGGGTAAAGCCCACACCGGGCGTGGTTCCTTTAGTCATCCACACATACAGGTAGCCCAAGTCCTCATCGAGCGTGAAAGCGCGGGGTTGAGTGGTCTCGAGCACGATGGGATAAGGAACGGGCACACCCGTACCGGTCTTGCCGATGTCGCTGGGCTTGAAGCGGTAGATGCCGTTACCCGAGTAGTTCTTACCCCACCAGAACTTGCCACTGCGGTCAAGATAAAGCCCCGTATGGATGGCACCATAGGCAATACCCTGGCCATAGTAACTCAACTGGTTGTTGACCACAAAGTAGCCCGCCGTGCTGCTGAAGTTGGTCTGCTCGGTCTCGCCACGCGTGGTGAGCGGGATGCGGCGGATGCCCGTGTTGCGGTCGGTATAATACAGATTGGTGCCGTCGGTGCAACCCTGGAAGGGGTCGTTAAAGGCCTGACCGCCCACATTGGTAATCATCACATTAGTGGTCAAGCCGTCGGCACTCATGACGGTTATCTTGCCGTCACCCAGATTGCTGGCCTCATCATTGATATAGTAGTACTGCTTGCCGCAGTCCAGGATATAGATGTTATCCTGCTCGATGGTGGCACTGTCGGTCACTGTCTTCTCGGTAGCAAACACCAGCGTGGTGGGCATATTGCCCGAGCTCACGCCCATATCGAACGGTAGATTCTTGGTTCCAGCCGGCAACTGCGAGAGGTCCACTAGCTTGACAGCCATAATGTTACCGCCCTGGGTAGCATAATAGAGCGTGGGTGCGGGAATCGAGGAGCCCACCTGCACGTTGACATAGCTGTCCTCAAGGCGGCGGTTCTCGCCATTGATGTCAAACCACGTCTGCAGCGTGATCTTCTGCGACCCGATGTTACCGAATGTCAGCTTACCGGGGTTATCAATCGTGCCGTCGGCATGGCTGTAGCCCTCAAAGGTCGTGATCAGATTGCCCTGACCGTCGCGGGTGCCCTCAGGGAAAGTCCACACATACTTGCAAGTCAGGTTCTCGGGGTTAGGCAACTCGATGTCGAGAAGCACATCCACATCGTTGATGACCACGGGTGTAGCGCTCTGTTCGGCAACGCTCAGCACGGGAGCGATGTCATAGATGAGCAACGGATAGGTGCGGCTGCCCACTCCATCGATTGTCAGCGTCACCTGATAGATGCCCGCCTTGGCATACTTGTGGGAAGGGTTCTGGTCGGTTGATGATGTACCGTCACCAAAGTCCCACGACACTTGCCCCGACTTGGAAGAAGTGTTGGTGAACTCGACGGTCGATACCACGTAAAAGTCCAAGCCATAACGGTCATCATCTACCCTGTAGGTGAAGTCCACATCCCTAGTGGGGAAGTTGTCATAGTCAGGTGTCTTATCGACACATGACACGACAGTCATCACCATCAGGAGCAAAGATGCTATTTTATTGAACGTCTTCATCATTTCCTTCATCTTTTAAGGGTTAATTCAATGTCACTTCTTTATTATCGGTCGTTACACCCACCTTGCCGTCGGTGTCATACACGCGGAACTCGGGTTCCAGATAATAGGTGCGCGAGAAGTTCACGGTGTAAGCCTTGTCAGCAGTGTTGTAGATCCACGACGTGAAAGGTATTGTCTCGATCATGCTCTTGAAATAGGGCATGTACTGGCGGCGCACAGTCGTGATCTTGCCACCCGTGTCGTCGCTATAGCGCGAGAAGAGCCAGAACGACGACTTGTAAACCGGTTGCACATTCACACCCGACGGAGCGGCACTCTCGTCGTCAATCTCATGATAAACGGCCTTGCCATCCTCGCCAATGGTGATGTAATAGTAGTGGTCCACCTCGTCGGTAGTGTACCAGGCGTTGGACTTGTCGGCTGAAACCGTCTCAGTCGGGAAATCGATGCCGTACTGGGCATTCAACTGCTCAAACAACTCGATGGGGAAGTCGTAGTTGATATAGACGTTGCGCAGGTCGTTGTAGTAGGTGCTGTCCTTGGTCAACGCATTGACCATGTAGGAAGTGAACTCCTGCTGGAACGTCGGTGGATAGTAACTGTCAAACTTCTCCTGATCCCACTCCTCGGGATTTACCCAGGTCACGGGGGCCAGAGTACGCGATGTCGGGAAACTGTCGGTAAGGACGTACTCATATCCGTCCCATTCGGCCTTGCTGTGGGGATAGGTGGCCACCATCTGGCTAGAGCGTACGGTATCGGTCAACGAGTAGGTCTTGGTATAGGCCAGCGACGTGGTCAGCTTACTTGTTGCGGTGGCACTCTGCTCACGCTTGATCAGGCACCACACCTCGCTGTGGTCGATGGCCTTCTCGCTAGTGGTGTAGTACTTGCCCTTGAACGTGGCATAGCGACCTGCCTTGACTACGGTAGAACCCTGCTCCCAATCCACGGTGGGCAATATCTGACCAAGTTCGCCATTGTCGGCAAAGGGGTCATGTATTGCACACGATGCGGTGAGCAGTGCCATCATGGCTATCAGTCCATATATTCTATATCGTTTCATCATAGTTGTCAACTATATTAACTATTATCTAATAACTATTAACTACTCTTGGGTCAACGAGGTGACTTCACCATAGTTGTGAGCCCAGATCATGGGTTCCTGCAACCACTTGTAGTTCTTGTAGGCCCCCAGGCGCTCAAGTTCAGGTCGGTTGTACTTCTCCTCAGTCTCAGGATCATAGTTGATGCGCTGGATCCAGGTGTTCTCCTTCTGTTCCTCGGTCAAGCCGTCAATCCAGTAGGCGGCATACAGATTGTAGGGCCTGCGCAACGTCGGATAGATGATTTCCTGGTTGTCACCAATGCCGTAGTGGTTGCGGTTGTTGCTGTAGTGGTAACGGCGCATGTCGGTCCACTGCTCAGGCTGCAGGTACATGGCAATGTACTTCTGCTGCATGAGGTCACTCAACGAGAATTCGCTGGGATTGAAGAACCAGTGCTTGTTGCCGCGGTCGGTCACCTTGTGGACAGCAGGCGTGCTGCTCGTTCCACGGAAGTAGTCCTCGTTGTCGAGGAATGCAGCCACCTGACCCTCCCAGTACTCGGCAGCCTGATAGCCGGGCTTGCCGCCAGCGACTGCATTACCAGGATACTTGTTGTCGGTATTGGCATTGTAATTCTCGTTGGGATAGTTGCGCAGGAACGCGTCGAGATGCCTCTGGATGTTCCATTGCGTGGCCTCTTTAGCCAGAGCGCATGCCTCGGTCTTGTTGCCCATCCAGTACATGGCCTCGGCCTTGATGAAATATAGTTCCTCCATCGTGAAGATGGGGTTGTAGGCATCAGCTGCGCCAGCGTAGGCTCCCATGTACAAGTTGGGATAGTTGGCGATCTTATAGGACGTTCCCATGCCGATGTTGTTCTCCAGGTAACGCATCTTGATGCGCTCGCTGGCCACCGAGGGGCTTGCAGGACCCGTGCGGGCAATCATCAGCAGTCCGCAGCGCGGATCGTTGGCAAAGCCGTCGTGGGCACCCTCGGCATTAAACATGCCGCAGGTCATCTCGTTGTCGGGCTTGCTGATACCCATCAAGTCCACCATGAAGAACTTGCTCGGGATAGCGCTGCCCAAGAGGTTGCCACGTGACTCCCACGAGTTGATGACAGGCTGGGCGACGCTCCACACGGCGTTCTGTGTGCCCGTGCCGCCGTCCCAGTAGTAGCGGGGCTCGTTGCCGAACCATGGCTCGCGGCCGCCCTGATAATCAAACACATCACCCTTGCGCCACTGGTTGATGGCGGCATCGGCAGCGTCGATAATCTGCTGGCACATCGCAGGGCTGCGGTCCACATTGGGGATATTGCGCAGCAGCAGACGGGCCTTGACAGCATAAACCAGACCTTTCCACTTCTCGAGGTCGCCACCATAAACGCGGTCTTCCTTGGCCGTGAGCGGCTGGTTGTCGGGGTTGTTGATTATCTCGGGATTCTCATACATCTTGATGAGTTCATCGCATTCCTGCATCATCCAGGCATATACCGATGCCTGCGTGTCATAGGTTGGTGCGATGCTCTCATAGGCCTCGCTGCGAGGCATATCGCCAAAGGCGTCGGTCGTCAACTGGGTCGACATCAACATGATGGTGCGCCCTATGAGCTCATAATTGGGCGAATTGATGGCCTGGGAGTTCTTTACCAGATTCACCGTGTTCTTGCCTATATCATAGAAATGGCGGCGCCACATCGGGTGGCGGTTCATCGTCAGCATCTCCCACTCGCACTTGTAGCTGTAGGCGCCCACCGAACTCTTGCCGCCGGTGGTAAGCATTTGGGAGAAGTAGGCGTAATATTCGCTATGGTCATAGACAATCTGCTGGGCATAGTAAATGATGACGGGCAGACCGTCCTTGGCCTCGATATCATGGGCCCTGTCGGGGTTAACGTTATCGTCGAGGATATCGTTGCAGCTCACCGACACCAGGCCAACCAGCATTAACAATGCTAAAAATTTGATCTTTTTCATAGTCGTTGGCCTCCTGTTTAGAACGTTGCTTTAAGCGTGAAATTGAAACTGCGCGTGCTGGGCACATTGTAGTTGTCGATGCCGGCGCCACCGGTACCACCAGCCGTCGATGCCAGCACGGCGGGATCGTTGCCGCGGTACTTGGTCAACAGGAACAGGTTGCGGGCCGTGGCCGTGAGCGACAAACCCTTGACGGGCCAAGTGCGCTTGAAGTGCTTGCCGAAGTCATAACTCAGCGTCACATAGCTCAAGCGAATGTAGGAACCGTCCTCAATGAAGTTGGACGAGACGGTGGAATAGTAGGTATTAATAAAGTAGGAGTCAAGCACGATGGGGGTCGTGTTCTTGACATAGGTTGTCGTTCCATCAGGACCGGGCACAGCCTGCACACCATCAATGATGTACTCGCGGTTGCGGTAACGGTCATACAGGCTACTCATGCCGTTGGTGATCTGGCTGCGGCCTGTCACGTTGATCACGTCACCGCCCTTGCGGCCGTCGAGCAGGAAGGACAGTGTAGCGTTCTTGTAACGCAACGTGCTACCCACACCCAGCAACCAGTCGGGCTCACGATTGCCGATGTAGAGACCCTTGGCACTGTCGATAATGGGATAGCCGTTCTCGTCACAGATGATTTTACCATCCGGGTCACGCACGTAGTCCTTACCCGAAATACCCGTCGATGACTCATGCAGGCGGGCAACGGGGAAGATGTCACCATACTGGGTGCCTTGAATCTCGGTCAACTCGTTAGGCAGGTAGAGCACCTTGCTGCGATTGAACGAGAAATTAGCAAATGCTGTCCACAAGAAATCGGTAGCCTTGATAATATCCTGGTTGAGTGAAATCTCCATACCGTGGTTCTTGAGGCTACCCTCGTTGCGGGTCTGCAAGATAGTGCCCGAGGCTGGCGACACACGCACACTCACAATCTGGTTATCGACCGTTGTGGAGTAGTAGGCAATGTCAAGGCGGGTCCAGTTCCGGAAGAAGCGCAGGTCGGCGCCAATCTCCCAGGACTTGGTCATCTCGGGTTCAAGGTCGATGGCACGAGACGTCGTGGGGTCAACACCATAGCCCGCATCGGGGAAGAGGGTCCACTGCTTGTAGGTATCGGTGAACAAATAGCGGGGGCTATCCTTACCTACCTTGGCCCAGTTACCACGCAACTTGCCGTAACTGAACCAGTCATTGCTCAGATTGAACAACTCGCTGAAAATGACACCCGCAGTAATGGAGGGATAGAAGTAGTTGGTCTTGGAAGCCTGCCTGAAGGCCGATGAGCCGTCCATGCGGCCTGTTACCGACAACTGCGCCATGCCCTTGTAGTCAAAACGCAACTCACCGAAGTGGCCATACTTGTTGTACTTGCTGTGATAAAGCGTTGGGTGGTTGCTGATGAGCAGGTCACCATTGGTGAAGTCGGTGTTGTTAAAACTGTAGAATTCACCGCCCAGCTGGAAGTGCTCATTATAGATCGAGGACTCAAGGCCCTCGGTTTCCTTGTATTCCAGACCGTAGAGGGCACTCACCGTGTAATCCTCGGCAAAAGTGTGCTGATAGGTTGCCAGCAGCTGCATGTTGAGCAGCGAACCTCTTGAGGGCTGGAAACTGTAGGAACCGAATTTGGACTGCATGTCCGAAAGCTTGGTCTGCACATCCTCGGCATTGGGGTCGACCAGATCACCATCATAGATGCGGGGCACGGTGTAAGCGTCGTACATCGAGTAACTCTTGTCATAGCCCATCTTGCCCGTGAACACCAGATTCTTAATAGGCTCGTAGCTGATCTGGCCATTGAGGACGAAGCGGTTTCCCTCGGTCTGGCTCCAGTCCATATAGCGGCCGAAGTAAGGGGACACGGCTCCGTTGATGCGCTCGGTATCAAGCAGGTTCTCCCAGTGGTCATAGTAGGCCCACCAGTTCACATGACCCTCGAGGGTACGATAGTCGCTCATGTCCTTATTGATGCCCCAATTGTAGATGGTGGACATCGAGTTGCCAAAGCCGCGGCTCGTGCGGTTCATGAAGTTGGCACTCAGTTGCACGGTCACCTTGTCACTGGGCTTATAGGAACCCTTGAGCAAGACATTGACCTGCTTGCGGTAGTCCTTGGGGACAATACCCTTATTGTCGGTATAGGAGACTGAAGCATAGGAGGTGAACTTATCAGTACCTCCGCTCACACTCACATCATACTTCTGCAGGATTCCCGTCTGGAGGAATTCCTTCAAGTTATTATAGTAATGGTCATTCTCGCCCAGATAGGGGCCCCAACCACCACTGCCCATGTTCTCCTTGTACATCCCCTTAGCGCCAGGGATAAAGGTACTCTGTATTCTGGGCAGTCGGAAAGGGGTATTCAGCTCCAACGAGGCCGAGGCCGTTACCGTTATTTCACCATGCTTGCCGCCACTCTTAGTCGTGATCATGATGACACCATTGGCACCCTCTTGGCCATATAGCGCCGACGCAGCAGCACCCTTCAACACAGTGATGTTTTCGATGTCGTTGGGATTCAAGTCAGCCAGGGTTGAGGCACCGCCACGGATGGCCATGCCGTCAATAATCATCAGCGGCTCGTTGCTCTGGGAGTTGTTCATCGACGAGATGGCGCGGATGATGACCTGGGTCGATGAGTTGGGCGAACTACCGCCCGTGCTCACCTGCAGACCGGCAATCTTGCCTTGCAACGAGTTGGCAAAATTGGTGGAACCGCCAGCGGTCACCTGTTCCTCGTCAAGGGACTGAACGGCGAAGTTCAGTTTTTTCTTCTCTTGGGTCTGGCCCATGGCGGTCACCACAACCTCGCCCAGCACTTGAGCATTGTCATCAAGCGAGATATTGACCACCGATTGTCCGGCGGCAATTCTCACGCTCTTAGGAATCATGCCCACGTAGCTCACGTCGAGCACGTCGCCATCGCCCGCCTCTATCGAGAAACGGCCTTCAAAGTCGGTCGCCGTGCCGCGCATCGTACCGTGCACCTTGACCGACGCGCCGATGATCGGCTCGCCGTCGCTCGACTGCGTCACCACGCCTGTCACTACACGGGCTAGTCCCGGCAGTGACAAGAGGCTTAGGCACAGTAGCAATAGTAACTGTTTTCTCATTTTTGCGTTAGGTTTTTATGATTAGGTAATAATTTCGGAAAAGTTGGTTATAGTTGGAACTACAAACATAGACATTATTTTTCAATTATTAAAACAAATGATGGTATTTTAACAAAGAAAATATACAATTTCATATATAGCAATAGGCTTTCAGGGATGTATATAAAAAAACGGAGTCCTCGTGCAATTCCGAGGACTCCGAGAGTTCAAATGATTTCTTTTCTCTTTACTTGAAGAGGTGGGTCGTCACACACTCGTCCAAAACTTTCTATTTGAGGCTGCTTTTGACAACCACTTGAGCGGCCGCCCGTATCGGGACACTATTTATTGGGATTAGAGAATCACTCAGGGTCCTCAATAAAATAATATGTTCCTAAAATATCATTGAAAACGACCGTATAAGTTCCAGCACTAACAGGAATGTTGGGACCATATTGTATACCGACGCCAACTGGGAATGCCCCGCTTCCCCAGTTATAAATCCAGTCGCCATTAGCAGCAAACTTGAGTTCTTCATCGGAGTTAAAGGTCATATTCCTCTTAATCCAGTCATGGTTCTCAAAGGCCGTACCCATAGGACTCATCAGCGTGGTAGCAGGATTCCATTCCTGATTTTCCTGATAGGTGCCAGGCATACCCATTGATGTGAAAACGTCTACAACACCAGTGTATTTGGTAATTGTGACAACGTCCATCGTCAAGTCGTAAGTAATCTGGTAGTAACCGTCCTCTGTGACCTTAATGGCATCACTACCGTCATCGTTCTTCACAAGGCGGCCATCACTCATGCCCCATTGCTCTTGCCAATCACCTGGCGTATGAATTAATTTAAAGCCCTCACCAGCGGGGAAATAACCAACGTAGTTCAACATTGATTTGTTGTCAGGTTGAGGGTACAGAGGAACAAGCGAGGTACCCAAGGCATAATAATTATTATTCCATGAGCCGTCACCGATGCAGCTTCCCACAAGATACCACAGGTCGGGCGACTCCTTGATAGCCTCGAATTCAAAGGAGCGGTTTATCATGTCGAAAGTCAGACGATACTTATCCGCTGGAATTTCAGCAGGTATTTTGAATTTGAAAGCCACCTGTTCGTTAGGGCCCTCCACGAAGTCACCGCTCATCCCGTTAGCGCCATAATCCCTGGCATAACCAATGAAGTTGCCGTTCCAGAAACCGTATGCACCCAGATCCATGGTCTCTTGAGAATAAATCAAAAACCAATTGTCAACGCGTGCACCAGAGTACTCGTTATACGCTGCAGGAATGACTACACTAAACACGGGGTTATCACCACCGCCGTTATCCAGCTTATAGGTGGCATCACAAGGAGTCCAATCATTGCTGGTGCCCACATAGTAGTAAGCTGAAGATATTTCTTGGTTACTGCCATAAAGGATATAATTAATGACATCATTCACATCAGTAATGTTCACTTCGCCATCCATATTCACATCCCAGCGAAGAATTCGACCGTTTAGCGAGACCATATTTTGGTTCGTCTGTCCTGTTTTTACCGCATTCTTGTCATTGGTGGTTGCATACTCTTGATCTGAAAGACCATCTGACTGTTGCCCGATATAAGCCCATCCTGGCAACGGCAGAAGACCCATCAGCACCATAGAAATCCAAAAATTTTTCATTGTATTAAATGATTTATTTCTAATCAAGGTAATAAACTCTCTTGCTATTATTTACTTGAACAGGTAAGTCGTCACGCTCTCGTGGTTCAAGTAGAAGACTTTGGCCTTAATGACCTGGGGCTGCTCCTTGAGTGTTACAGGAACCGTCCAGTGCGGTGAATCAACCGTGGGTTCGCTGCCATCGAGGGTATAGGTCACCAACTCGTCAGGATACTGCGTGTTGATGAGCAGCTTGCCATCAACCACCTTGATACCCGGAGGTCCCACACGGAAGCTGTAGCCCATGCCACGCAGCAGCGGCAACTCGCGGGTACCGATCTTGAGGTTATACTGGTGGCGTGCCTCATTGTAGGCCTTTTCATCGGTCAGGTCCTTGCTCCACTCGGGTATGGCAGTCCATGCACGCTCGCTCACGCCCATCATCTTGGGCAGACACAAGTACTGCACCTCGTCAAAACTGCGCAGGGTCTCGCCCCACAGTTGTGCCTGCACACCGATGATGTTCTCGGGCTTCTCGAGCTTGGCCTTGCCAGCACCTGCGGTTGTAATGTCGATGGGGGTACCATCAACAGCGGTGCGTGCAGAGGCATATATGTTGACTGGCAGGGCGCTCCACGAGTCAAACTCATCGACCTTGCCGCCCCAGTGCAGGCCTTGCTCATTCTGGTGCCAACTGTAGCCCATGTCCATGTAGAAGTTAGTGACATTCGACAGGATTACGGGATAGCCGTCATTGGCAAGACGGTAAGGCACATCGGCACGAGAGCCCACGGTGCTCCAGGCATTCACACCAGCCACGCGGGGTGTCATCAGGGCATTGTACTCAGGCGTATTGTCGAGGGCTATCTCCTGCCAGCCCTCAATGCGGATTTTGCGGACTGCCAGCAACGCACTGATGCGCTTGAGATAGTAGGAGTGCACATCGTGCTGCGTCTTGAGGCCCTCGCGCTGCATGAGTGCCTGCACGTCGGGGCTCTTATCCCAAGCGTTGCGGGCGACCTCATCACCACCCAGGTGCACAACTTCCAACTTAAGGCCCGCCTCCTTATACATCTGCTGCAACTCAGCCACCACGCGGTCAATAAAGCGGTACACATCGTCGCTGGCCACGTTGAGCACATTGTCATGGTAACTTTGAGCCGAGGCATAGACACTCTCGTTCTTCTCATCCCACAAGCGGAACTGCTCGGCCGTGGGATTGTTCTTGGCACGGTTCTTCATGGCCACGATGGCAGCGCGGGCATGACCAGGAGTCTCTATCTCAGGGATGATGTTCACACCATGCTCCCAAGCATAGCGCAACAGGTCGATGAACTGGGCACGTGTGATGTATCCATTAGCGCTCTGCGACAAGTCATCAGGATTGCCGTTACCGTCAAATATCTGTGCCAAATAGCCGTTCTCGTCGAGAGTAGCTCCACGGCGCGATGCCACTTGAGTCAATTCGGGGAAACCAGGAATTTCCAAGCGCCAGGCCTCGTCATCAGTGAAGTGGAACTGCAAGGTGTTGATCTTGTAATAGGACAGCAGATCGATGAAACGCTTGAGTTCGGCGGGCCCTGTCACAAAGTTGCGGGCCACGTCAAGCATGAAGCCACGATAGCCAAAATCGGGCCAATCAATGACAAAGCAATTCTGCAAACGATGTCCCTTGCTATGGTCGAGAGCTGCAATCAGGGTCTTGATACCGTTCATCAAGGCTACGCTCGTCACACCATGAATAGTGATGCGACCGTCGTGCACTCGCAGGCTGTAGTACTCGCGATTGGTACTCATTTTCTTGTCCAGCAAGAGCTCAATAACGGTATTCTGGCCACTGGAGGCATAGATGCCGCGCTTCTGCAACTCACTGGTGAGCAATTTCTTGGCTCGACGATAACCGCCCCATTGGAACAGTTTACCCGTCTTTATGGTCACGAGACTGCCCACCTGGGTAAAGCCGTCTTCAATGTCCACTTGCTTGGGCTTGGGGAAAATGTCATAGTCATTGCCGGTGTAACCGTCGCCAAAGCCGTTGATGGCCTCGTTGTAACTGTACATGTAGTTGCCGTCGGGATAAGCCTTGTGGTCTCGCCATTGCCCGGGCTTGTCGAGCGGCGAGCGGTTGATATTGACAGCCTGTGGGTGAGCCATGTCGCCACCCAGCACCACATGGCCGCCAGCGGGCATATAGCACTTGTTGAGGACAGCACCGCCCATCACCATGTCGATGACGAGGGAGTCACCGGCGGCAAGAGGCTTGTAATTGCCGTTGGGCTTCACACGATAGTAGGTTGTCGATACCTCGTCGATGTCCACGGGACAACCGGCAGGCAGCGTCACCGAGCGAGAGAACTGGTTGAAAAAGAATTGCCAGTCACTGCCCAAAGGCTGCTTGGTAATGTTCTTGATCACAAAGCGCGAACTGTAGTTGCCGGCCGCACTGTTGTTCTGCCCCATTTGCCAGTCCACAGCGATGGGCGATTGGGCGCTCATCGTCATGGCGGTCAAGGCAAGGGCCATGATTGTCAATAGCTTGATTTTCTTCATTGTGATATATTGTTTTGTTTGATAATCTTGTCCAGCAGGTTGTCACAGGCATCTTCCAGCAGGTCGAGCACCAGTTCAAAGCCCTCGCTACCTTCATAGTAGGGGTCGGGCACATAGTCATAGTGCGGGAACTGGCGAATGTAGTCACCCATCATCACCACCTTGCGCTCCTGCTCGATGGTTGCTGCCCTGCGACACAGGTCGCTCACGTTGGCAGCGTCCATCCCTACTATAAGGTCAAAGTCCTCATAGTCACTAGATTGAACTCGTCGAGCCCGATGAGTCAACTCATAGCCACGTGGACGGGCATGCACACGCATGCGCTTGTCGGGCAGGTCGCCAATATGGTAACCACCAGTGCCTGCCGAGTCGATGTAAAACCGCTCCGTCAAGCCCCTGTCATCCACCATCGCCTGCATTACCGCTTGAGCGGCCGGAGACCTGCAGATGTTCCCCAGACAGACAAAAAGGACGCTGTATTTACTGGATTCGTTCATTTTGAAGGTGCAATATTACAAAAAATGTGGGAAATTTGATACAACTGGTGAGCGATTTTTCGTTATTTATGTGTAACTTTGCTAGCTGAAACAAGAAACTACCTCAAGAATTAAGATGAACCCTAACATCTTGCGTCTGTTGCCACTGTTGTTGCTGATGGGACTTGCCTTGGCAAGTGTCACTTCGTGCGGGCATGGCAGCAAAGGGCAAGAACAAGATACCACGGCATGGGACTACAAGGCTCCGCCAGCCATGCCCATGAACCATCGCATCACTGGCGACAGCATGGGACTTATCGCCAATGCCGAGATTCACAGGTTACCCACCTACATCGAGCAACGCCCGCTCAAGGAAATCTTCAACGACACCAATGCTCTGCAGCTTGTTGCCGCCGAGAAGAACGGCATACGTCCCATTACAAGCCTGCACAACGCTTACAATATCGACAAGCCGCTGATCAGGATATATTCCTGTGATGCCTATATGCTTGACGACCTCAGCGCATCGGTGCCCTATCTGGTGCCCAAAGCGGCCCAGTTGCTCAAGGAGATAGGCTATGCCTTCCAGGACACGATCAAGAAGCGCGGCGGCAAGGCCTACCGCATCAAGGTCACCAGCGTGACGCGCACCAACTACAGCGTTTCCAAGCTCATGCGCCGCAACCGTGCCGCAACCGAGAATTCATGCCACCGCTATGGCACGACATTCGATATCAGCTGGGTAAAGTTTGACTGCATGGACCCGAGCATGGTTATCTCGCTCGAGGACTTGAAGAATATCCTCGCCGAGGTCGTTCAACACTTCAGGCAACAAGGACGCTGCTATGCCATCTTTGAGCGCAAATCGGGTTGCCTGCACATCACCGTGAGATAAAATAATGTACATTATATAAAATCAATCAACCAATGACCTTACAACAGACGATAGCCGAATACCTGAGATTTACAGGTCACAAAGGCTTTGACATCAGTGCCGCACTCATCGACTGTGACGGCATTCTCTATGACTCAATGAAGTATCACACCCTGGCATGGGTGAAACTCATGAAGAAAAACGGCATCAAGTGTACCCGCGACGAGTTCTATGCCATGGAGGGCATGACTGGAACCGAAATCATCAAGATGAAGTTCAAGAGCGGAGCCGGCAAAAACATCACCGACGACGAGGCGCGTGCACTCTATGGAGTGAAGACCCGTTATTTCAAGGAACAAGGCGAAGCACCCGTCATGCCTGGCGCAAAGCGAGTGCTCGAGACGCTCAAGGAAGCTGAAGTAGAACGTGTGCTGGTGACAGGATCGCAACAGGATGCCCTGCTGCAACGCATCGACAGTGACTTCCCCGGACTATTCGGTGAGGTGAAAGTGACAGGACACGACGTTCGCCACGGCAAGCCCAATCCTGAACCCTACCTGAAAGGCATGAGCAAATCAGGGAAGAAGTCCAACGAGTGCATCGTCATCGAGAATGCACCCCTGGGCGTGCAGGCTGCACATGCAGCCGGTTGTTTCACAATAGGCGTGACCACAGGCCCCATCCCTGAGAAAGAACTGTACAAAGCCGGAGCCGACCTAGTCTATAAGAACATGGACGAACTGGCCGCCGCACTACCCGCATTGCTCGTGGCCTTGAGTATCGTCAAAGCCTAAACTGAACTCGGAGAACTCATAAAACCTGGAGTTCTCCGAGGATTTAATCCCATGGGACAGAACCTCATTTTCACCAATGACGTCGAAGCGGCCATTGAGCGGCTGACGGGCGTTGGCGACCACAATCTCATCGTGTGGGTCGCCGACACCAATACCGCCCAACTGCTACCTGCCCCACCCCACCTCATCACCATCCCCGACGGCGACGACCACAAGACGCTTGAAAGCGTCATGCACGTGTGGGACGAGATGGAGCGCATGGGTGTGACGCGCCGCTCGCTTGTCATCAACCTGGGCGGCGGCATGGTGACCGACTTGGGCGGATTTGCTGCGGCGACGTTCAAGCGCGGCGTGAGGTTCATTAATGTGCCCACTACCCTGCTGGGCGCCGTCGATGCCGCCGTGGGTGGCAAGACGGGATTCAATTACCATGGACTGAAAAACGAAATCGGTGCCTTTGCGCCAGCTAGCGATGTCATCATCTCGACACGCTTTTTTGACACATTACCACTTGATGAGATGAAATCGGGGTTCGCCGAGGTCATCAAACACGCGATGTTGAGCGACCGCGGCGAGTTCCTGCAGCTGCTAGACCACGATTTCTCCGCTCCCATCAATCACGACGACTTGCTGGAACGCTTGCGCCTCTCGGTGCAGGTCAAGGTCGATATCGTTGCCCGAGACCCCAACGAGCAAGGCGAACGCAAGGCGCTCAACCTGGGGCACACCGTGGGGCACGCCTTCGAGAGCCTGGCGATGAAACGAGGCAAGCCCGTGCCGCATGGCTATGCCGTGGCATGGGGATTGGTCACTGAGGCGGTGCTCTCGCACCTGCTGCTGAAATTCCCCAGCGAGGATGTGCACCTGCTGGGCAACTTTGTCAGGGATAATTACCGTGATTTCCCCTTCACATGTGACGACTATGACGAGCTCATCGAGTTGATGCGCCACGACAAGAAAAGCCGCGACGGTGAAATCACCTGCACCCTGCTAGTCAATATCGGCGACTACCGCATCAACCAGACTGTTACCCCCGACGACGTCACCGCAGCTCTCGACATCTTGCGCGACCAACTGGGCGTGTAATTACCGAAAACTCAACGAAAATAAATTACCGCCAGTGCCACAGGCGGGAGACGGCGTGTGTGATAGTGCGCAGGTGAAAGTCTTTACCCAAGACGACCAGCATCACCGCAAAGAGGATGAACAGGATTCCGACAATCAAGCGAGGGGTCAATAACTCACCAAAAACCACCACGCCGATGGTTACGGCAGTCAACGGTTCCAATGCACCCAGAATAGCGGTGGGCGTAGCCCCCACATGATTCACGGCCACCGTCATGAATACCAGCGAGAGGATAGTAGGCACGATGCTCAGCCACACGGCAAATGACCAAGCCCGCGGCGAGGGCAACACGTGCAGATACAGTTCAGGCGATGTGAAGGAATAAAGTATCAGCGTGAGTTCACACACCAGCATGGCATAGAACGTGACCTTGAACGACGACATCTTGATGCTCGACTGATTGACCACAACAATATAGATGGCATAGGCCAGCGAGGAGAGCACGCACAGGACAATACCCACTGCACTCAGCGAGGCTCCTGTCTCGCCCTTGTAGAGCAGGACGATACCCACCAGCGACATCACGATGGCAACAATGGTCATGGCCGTCACGCGCTCCTTGAAAAACGACGCCATAATCACGGCCACCATCACAGGATAGACAAACAGGATGGTCGATGCGATACCCGCATCCATGAAGTGAAAACTCTGGTAATAGGTGATGCTCGATGCAGCGAACAGGATTCCCAACGAAAACAGCACCTTGAACTCATGGCGTGTGACCTTGAAATTCTCGCGCTTGATAAGCATCACAATGGCCAACATGATGACGGCAAGCCCAAAACGATGGGCCAGTACCGTCGCCGTGTTTACCCCTTCCTCATAGAGCGGCAAGGCTCCAAAAGGATTGGTGCCATAGCACACCGCCGACAGGATTGCACACAGGATGCCGATTGATTTGTTCTTTTTCATCAGTATGAAGATTTAAAGCGATAATTGACACGCTAACGCTTGAAGCGGCTCATCTCGTAGAGGGCGGGCAGCGCTTGGCCGTTTGCACTATTGAACAGGCCGCGGTTCAGTCCCCAGTTGCTGTGCTCAAAGCGGGTGCCGTAGCGGTTCTCCTCAGGATACCACCAGAAGAGGCCCGTCACGTTGTTGTGTCGGTTGAGCTCCTCGACTAACTGGGCGGTGAACTCACGCTGTCCTTCAATCGTGCCAGGCAAACAATGTGAAAAATCCTCCTCACCGCGGTTGACGCCATCGTGCAGATAATAGTAGGCGGCCTCGACCATCATCACAGGTTTATCGGGGTAGCGCACTGCCAGCGAGTCGAGCGTAGCCCCCAGATTGGGAATTGTGCCGTGCCACATGGGATAGTAACTCAAGCCGATGATGTCATAATCAAGATTGGCCTCACGCAAGCGGTCATAGTAATTGCGCGTCATCTCCCACGAACCAGCCTTTTCGGTATGGATAATGATGCCTGCATCAGGGCACACCTCGCGGCAGGCTTTGGCGCCAGCCTTGAGCAGGCGGGTAAAGACATCCCAGTTGTCGGCGTTCATCGGATCAACCCGTCCCACAGGCCAATCCATCCCGAAGGTAATTTCGTTTCCCACCTGAATGGTGGCGGGCACAACGCCAGCCTCCTTCAGCGCCAACAGGCAATGGCGGGTGTAGCGGTAGATGCTGTCGGCCAAGACCTTTCCTTCGAGTCCCTCCCATCGCTTGGGGGTGAACTGCTTGGCGGGATCGGCCCACGTGTCGCTGTAATGGAAATCGAGCATCACTTCAAAACCTCGCGCCTTAATTGTCCTGCACAAGTCGATGACATAATCCAGGTCCTGGCACACGCCCTCGTCGTGATGACGGCCCGGTGCATTTTGCGGGTCCACAAACAAGCGCACACGCATCATGTTCCACCCTTGCTGCTTGAACAAGTCATATGGGTCAACCGTCACACCACACGAGTCCTTGTAAATCACGCCATTACGGGCATTGGAGGTCATCATCGAGATGTCACCGCCAAGCCACGCTTGCGCCGATGCTGAAATCAACATAGCCAACATCAACATCATCATTGATACACGTTTCTTCATATCTCTGGTCGAATTAATTCATAAATTGAAAAAGTGCCGACAATCTTGATGATCATCAGCACTTTTTTGCGATGTCGGGGTGACTTGATTCGAACAAGCGACCCCACGCCCCCCAGACGCGTACTCTAACCGGACTGAGCTACACCCCGATCGCACTTACCGAAACGTCTTTGTTTCGTAAAGCGGTGCAAAGGTAAAGCCGTTTTTGGAACTGACCAAATTTTTTGGTGACTTTTTTAGAAATTATTTTTTGGAAAACTTAACTATTAGCTGTCAATCAACGGATTAAATAAATTAATGGATTAACCCAGGGAATTGACGAGAGCAAGGTCACTTGTGTTTGTGAACACAAGTGACCTTGCAGAATTCGTTAACGGGGCTGAAGATTACTCGGCCTTGCCGTCGCTGCCCAGCACCTCAATGATTTTGTGCTTGTACAGCTTGGTCATCTCGTCACGGGCGGGGCCGCAATACTTGCGGGGGTCAAACTCGCCGGGCTTCTCGGCCAGGACCTTGCGAACAGCAGCGGTAAAGGCCAGGCGGCTGTCGCTGTCGATGTTGATCTTGCAAACGGCGCTCTTGGCGGCCTTGCGCAACTGGTCCTCGGGGATACCTACGGCATCGGGCAGGTTGCCACCGTGGGTGTTGATGATGTCGACATACTCCTGGGGTACGCTCGATGAGCCGTGCAGCACGATGGGGAAACCGGGGAGCTTCTTCTCCACTTCCTCGAGCACGTCAAATGCCAGGGGAGGAGGAACGAGCTTGCCAGTCTTCGGGTCGCGGGTGCACTGCTCGGGTTTGAACTTGTAAGCGCCATGGCTGGTACCGATGCTGATGGCCAGCGAGTCGCAACCAGTGCGGGTGGCAAAGTCAATCACCTCTTCGGGCTTGGTGTAGTGTGACTCCTCGGCAACAACGTCGTCCTCAACGCCAGCGAGAACGCCCAGCTCGGCCTCAACGGTTACGTCAAACTGGTGGGCATATTCAACGACCTTCTTGGTCAGGGCGATGTTCTCCTCGTAGGGGAGTGATGAACCGTCGATCATAACCGACGAGAAACCGAAGTCCACGCAGGACTTGCACAACTCAAAGGTGTCACCATGGTCAAGATGGAGGCAAATCTGGGGATGCTCCCAGCCCAGTTCCTTGGCATACTCAACAGCACCCTCGGCCATGTAGCGCAACAGGGTCTGGTTAGCATACTTGCGTGCACCGCTGGAAACTTGCAGGATGACAGGCGACTTTGTCTCGGCGCAAGCCTTGATGATAGCCTGTAACTGCTCCATGTTGTTAAAGTTGAATGCGGGGATGGCATAGCCGCCATCAACTGCCTTTGCGAACATCTCGCGGGTGTTCACGAGACCTAAATCCTTGTAATTTACCATAATTTAGTTTAATATTATTGGAAAAACCATTTGTATGTTATTTGCTGCAAAGATAAGTGATTTTTGTTGTCTTGCCAAGCACAATGGAATTATTTTTGTTAACAGATCTGGACCTCACCCTTTCAAGACCTTACGAAATCCTGTAATTTTTACTCGCATTCCATCAAAAAATAAGATTATTTGCACTATTAATTTAATTTTATTATATTTGCAACCTGTTATGCTGCCGTTTTTTTATGTAAATGGATGAATCAATCATAACCAAAATATTTTTATTAACCGTTTTAATTTTATCTATGTTATGAAGAAATTTTTACTTATCGCTGCAATGGTTGCAATAGCCATTGGGGCAAGTGCCGACGGCTACAAGATTGAAAAGGTTTGGGAAATTAACAATCCTCAACAGCTTCTGGGACTGGACCGTTATGAGATTCGCCAAGGTTTTGGTATGAACGGCAAGTTCTACGTTAACTCCAAGCTTAACAAGGTTGACACGATTGACGATGTAATCATCCCTACTGTTCCCGTCATTTATGAGATTGACGAGAACGGCTTGACCGGCGTGACATTCCCTGGTTCCACTAATACCGCTATTACCCGTGACGAGGCCGGTAACATCATCGTTAGTGTGGCCCAATTCCCCAACAACTGGGTAGATGCCAGCATACGTGTCATCAATCCCTCCACAGGAGAATCTGTTGAATATCCTATACCCGAGGAGATTGCGGTTCTTGGACGTTGTGACTTCTTGGGTTTTGCCAAAGGCAATCTCATGGAAGATGGCGATCTCTACATTACCGGCGCAACCCAAGGAACAGAATTCTCTCATTTGGCCATCGCCGGGGGTGAAGTTGATTATGACAATTGCTTCTACATGGTTGGTAATGGAGTTACCCCAACCACCAGCACGGTAATCAACTACTACACCGATTTAAACGGTGATGACGCATTACTGTATGTTACCCGTAATGATCATCCCAGAAAGCTTGCTTATGAGGACAATCAATACACTTCATCCTTGATTACCCTACCTCCTGGCAAGAGTAATACCAACGGCATGTTCCCCTTCATCTGGGACGGCAAGGAATTCTTCATTTACTCGACTCTCAACGACGCCAACCAGCATTATATGGATGGCTTCGCTATTGCCGAGTCGGGCGCTGAAGCACCCATTGTAAACGTTCCCTGCGTTGCCACGACAGTGAATGGTTTCCAAGGAAACTGGCTGAATGCCGAGGTTGATGCCAATGGTGTTACCATCTATCAGTATTTCCCCGGAAACGATGCTGGACACTTCACAGTGTGGCGCATGACCAAGGATGTTGAGGTTCCCAATGTTTACATGCTGGGTGGTGATGACCAACTTTGGGATCCCACTAGTGGTACCCTGTTTGAATATGATGCCGAGAACAATGTTTACACGGCTACCATTAACTTCCCGGCTGAGTATAACTTCTTCGGCTTCACCACTGAACTTGCCGAGAACAACGATGACGGCGGCTGGTCTTACATTGAGCCCTACCGCTTCGGTGCTATTGCCGACGAGGGTACCGACTTCTGGTATGAAGGCCAGGATTATGTATCATTGACCTGGGATGAGTATCACGCTATCCGCATCGAGCGTGGTGAGTACAAGCTGACCGTTAACCTCGAGACCATGCAACTCTTTATCGAGAAGATTGGTGGCGGTTACCTGCGTGGTGACGTTGATGGTGATGGCAACATTAACATCGCCGATGCTACTACACTGATCGACTTCATCTTGGGTGGTGACGGTGAAGGTATCGTCCTCGACAACGCCAACTGCGACCTTGAGGGTGGTGTGAACATCTCGGATGTCACCACACTCGTCGACTTCCTGTTGGGTGGTACTTGGCCCAACTAATTGAACGGTTTTCTCAACCATCGTATAATGGCAGGCGGTCCCGCATGGGCCGCCTGTCGGTTTCTTCAGGGAGCCCATCTCCAAAAAACCGCCACACGTTTATTGCCATTACCAATAAAAATTTTATCTTTGCGGTCTGAATAATCGCCGAATTGTTTAACAGACAAATATATACTAAGCCGTGTCAGCAATCAACAAGTGGCGCATCGAGGATAGCGCCGAACTCTACAACATCGGAGGCTGGGGCCTCAAGTACTTCTCCATCAACGAGAATGGTCACGTCACAGTCACGCCCAAGAGCAGCTGCGTGTCGGTCGATCTGGCAGACGTCATGGACGAGTTGCATTCCCGCAAGGTAACCGCTCCTGTGCTATTGCGTTTCCCTGATATCCTGGACAATCGCATCGACAAGATTTCCAGTTGTTTCAAGAAGGCAGCCAAGGAATATGAATACCAGGGTGCCAACTTCATCGTCTATCCCATCAAGGTGAACCAGATGAGACAGGTGGTAGAGGAAATCATCGGCCACGGCAAGAAGTTCAACATCGGCCTTGAAGCCGGTAGCAAGCCTGAGCTGCACGCGGTGCTCGCCAGCAACATGACCGACTTGAACGCCAACCCTGTCATCATCTGCAACGGCTACAAGGACGAGGGCTACATCGAGCTTGCCCTGTTGGCGCAAAAGATGGGCCGCCGCATCTTTGTGGTGGTCGAGAAGCTCAGTGAGCTGGAACTCATTGACCGAGTGGCACAGCGCCTGCACATCCGTCCCAACATCGGGTTCCGCATCAAGCTGTCAAGCAGTGGCAGTGGCAAGTGGGAAGAAAGCGGTGGCGATAGCAGCAAGTTTGGCTTGAACACCAGCGAGCTGTTTAGCGCCATCGACTATTTGCACGAGCACAAGCTGGAGGACTGCCTCAAGCTCATCCATTTCCACATCGGTAGTCAAATCACCAAGATACGCCGCATCAAGAATGCCCTGCGCGAAGCTTCACAGTTCTATGTACAACTCGCCAAGCTTGGCTTTGAAGTGGAATATGTCGACATTGGTGGCGGCTTGGGTGTCGATTATGACGGCACGCGCTCCAGCGGCAGCAGCCACTCGATGAACTACAGCATCCAGGAGTATGTCAACGACGCGGTCTATACCCTCGTTGACGCGAGCAACAAGAACGGCCTCAAGCATCCCAACATCATCACCGAGAGCGGCCGTTCACTCACCGCTCACCACTCGGTGCTCGTCGTTGACGTGCTCGAGACGACGTCCCTGCCCGAGTGGGATGAAAAGGTTGACACGGTGAGCGACGACGACAACGAACTGGTGCGCGACATGTACGAGATCTGGGACAAGATCAACCAGGCCCGCCTGCTTGAGGACTGGCACGATGCGTTGCAGATCCGTGACGAGGCGCTTGACCGCTTCTCGCTGGGACTCATTGACTTGCGCACGCGCGCGATGGTCGAGAAACTGTTCTGGTCTATTGCCCGTGACGTGGATGGCCTCGTCCGCAACATGAAACATGCCCCCGACGAGTTGCGCTCGGTGAGCCGCATGTTGCCCGATAAGTACTTTTGCAACTTCTCGCTCTTCCAGTCGCTACCCGACGCTTGGGCCATCGACCAGGTATTCCCCGTGATACCCATCGACCGCCTGAATGAGCGCCCCACGCGCTTTGCCACCATGCAGGATATGACTTGTGACAGTGATGGCAAACTCAACAACTTCATCTCGGCCCAAGGCATCGCCCACTCACTGCCCGTCCACAAACTCAAACCGGGTCAGCACTACTATCTGGGCATCTTCCTGGTGGGAGCCTATCAGGAGATTTTGGGTGACATGCACAACCTGTTTGGCGACACTAACGCCGTTCACATTAACGTCTTTAAGGATCACTATGAGATTGACCAGGTGATTGATGGCGAGACGGTTGCCGAGGTGCTCGACTATGTGGAGTTCAACCCCAAGCAGCTCGTGCGCAACGTCGAGACCTGGGTGAGCGAGTCTATCCGCTCGGGCAAGATCACGGGTGACGAGGGCAACGAGTTCGTCCGCAACTTCCGTAGCGGCCTCTACGGTTACACCTACTTGGAGAAATAATTTATATTATAGTCCTTAGTCATTAGTCCTAAGTTGTTAGTTATCAATGAAATCCAGTGCTTTTAGAGACCTTATAGCCTGGCAAAAAGCCATGGATCTAACGGTTGAGATCTATAGATTGGCAAAACTCCTTCCCAAAGAAGAAACTTATGGGCTATCTGATCAAATGAGAAGAGCTGCAGTGTCTATACCTTCAAACATAGCAGAAGGACAAGGTCGAATTACAGCAAAAGAATTCATTAGATTCTTAGCTATGGCTCGAGGTTCACTATGCGAATTATCTACTCAATTAGAGTTATGCGAAAGATTAGACTATCTAAACCCATCAACGACATCTTTGTCTCAAAACCTCATAGTTGAAATCACGAAAATGATAAATGCACTCTCAAGGTCGGTATCAGACTAAGGACTAAAAACTAAGGACTAAGGACTAAGGACTTATATCATGCGTTTTTTTATCAGGCTTGGTTACAAAGGAGCGGCCTACCACGGATGGCAGGTGCAGCCCCACGATACCTCGGTGCAGCAAGTCATCGAGGAGGCGCTCGCAACCCTGCTGCAGGCCACCACTCCCGTCACTGGAGCGGGCCGAACTGATGCTGGGGTGAACGCACGCCTGATGGTTGCCCACTTTGACACCGAACGACCCATTGCCGACATCAATCGCCTAATTCATGGTCTGAATGCTTTATTGCCGGCCGACATCGCCATCTATGGCATCACGCCCGTGCATGACGAGGCCCACGCCCGCTTCGACGCCACCAGCCGCACCTATAAGTATTTTGCCGTGACGAGGAAAGACCCCTTCCGCTACCCGTTGAGCTGGAAATGTCCTCCTGACCTTGATTTTGAGCTGATGAACCAAGCGGCAGCCCGTCTGCTGGACTACACCGACTTCACCTCATTCTCCAAGCTGCACACCGACGTCAAGACCAACAATTGCCATGTCACCCATGCCAAGTGGACCTATGAAGACGACCAGTGGGTGTTTACTATCACCGCCGACCGTTTCCTGCGCAACATGGTGCGTGCCATCGTCGGCACCCTTGTCGAGGTGGGCCGCCACAAGATGACTGTGGAGCAATTCTGCGACGTCATCGAGCGCAAAGACCGCTGTGCCGCAGGCACGTCGATGCCTGGGAATGCCTTGTTCCTGTGGGACATCACCTATCCTTATCCTATTACGCCATGACATCACGTGCCCGATATCTCAAGGCGCTCACAGCCATCATCTGCACCTTGGTGGCAATGGCATCGGCCGCACAGGATGGTCCAACAACTTCTTTGGACTCTATCAGCCTGGAGGAGGTCGTCGTGACACATCGTTCAGCAGGCACCAATCGCCTCGGTGGCCCTGTGGATGCCGTGCGCATCAATCGGCAGGAACTATTCAAGGCCGCCTGCTGCAACCTGGGCGAGAGTTTTACCAACCAATCCATCGGTTGACGTCAACTACAGTGACGCCGCCACTGGGGCCCGCCAAATCAAACTGCTGGGATTGAGCGGCACCTACGTTCAAATGCTTGCCGAGAACATTCCCAACTGGCGTGGAACAGCCATCCCCTATTCTTTGAGTTATGTTCCTGGGCCATGGATGAAGAGCATCCTTGTGTCTAAAGGGGCCTCATCGGTGCGTAACGGCTATGAGAGTATCACTGGACAGATTGATGTCGAATTCCTCAAGCCCGAAGACGAACAGGGGGCCACCATCAACCTCTATGGCAACAGCGAGGGCCGCATGGAGGCCAACGCCGATGCCAACGTCCACCTGACCCAACGACTCAACACCGAGGTGCTCGCCCACTATGAGCGCAGTTTTATCGACATGGACGGCAACGACGACGGCTTCATCGACATGCCGCGTGTGCGACAATTCAACATCCACAACCGCTGGGACTGGCTTGGCTACACCTACATTTTCCATGGTGGTCTTGCGCTCCTCGACGAGGACCGCAAGAGCGGACAGACCCAAGACGCCGCCAGCAGTGCCGACCGCTACGAAATCGGACTCAAGACCCATCGCTATGAGGGTTACATGAAGCATGCTTTCTTCCTCGACCGCGAACACGGCACCAATATCGCATTGATGGCCTCGGCGACCTTGCACCAACTCGACGCGCACTATGGCCACAAGCGCTACAAGACCGACGAACGTAACCTGTATGCCCAACTGATGTTTGAGACTACTTTCACGTCCAAGCATACCCTGTCGGCAGGGCTTAGCATCAACCACGACGACCCTGACAGTGAGGTCACCGTCACTTATGGCCAATTATATGGCACTGGCGCTCATGATCAGCGCGAGACGACTCCTGGCATCTATGCCCAATATACCTTCAATTCTTACGACCGCTGGATTGTGATGGCAGGCATCAGGGCCGACCACAGTAGCCTGTACGGCACTTTTGTCACGCCACGCCTGCATATCAAGTTTGCCCCCAGCGACAAATTCTCATGGCGCGCTACCATTGGCAAGGGCTACCGCACCACACAACCTCTGGCGCAGTACAACAACCTGATGGCCAGCGGACGCAGCATCATCATTGACGAACTCAAGCAGGAGGCTGCCTGGAATATGGGCACCAGTTGCTCCCTCACCCTACCCGTTGCGGGCCGTCTGCTCAAGGCCAACCTCGAGTATTACTACACCCACTTCGACAACCAGACGGTCGTGGACTACGACAGCCGCCCCTGGATTATCCATATCACCAACCTCGACGGCCGCTCCTTCTCGCACACCATCCAGGCCGACGTGTCCTATCCCATCTTGCCTGGATTGGAACTTACCGCGGCCTACCGCATCAACAACGTCAAGACCACCTTGGCTGGAAAACTGCGCGAGAAACCGCTCACCAACCGCTACAAGGGCCTGATTACCGCCAGCTACCGCACCCCGCTAGGCATTTGGCAGTTTGATGTCACCCTCCAGCTCAACGGCGGTGGACGCATGCCCACGCCCTACTATACAGGCAACGACAATCATCTCTCCTGGCCCGAGCGCTTCCATGCCTATGAGCAACTCAACGCACAGGTCACCAGGTGGTTCCGCCACTTCTCCATCTACATTGGCGGCGAGAACCTCACCGGCAAGCGCCAAAAGAATCCCATCATCAGACCCGACGAACCATGGAGTGGACTCTTCAATCCCACACTCGTCTGGGGACCCGTCAGCGGAGCCATGGCCTATGCCGGCATCCGCATCAACCTGGGCCGAACATTATAAGACAATTACTAACAACCCAATCAATAACACGACAATGAAAAGATTCATTTTACTATTCACAACGATGATACTGGTCACCATGGCAGCTGTAGCCAAGGACATCAAGACCGTTGTCGTCACCACCACGCCGCAGATGCACTGCGAGAACTGCGAGAACCGCATCAAGAACAACCTGCGTTTCGAGAAAGGCGTCAAGAAAATTGAGACCAACATCGAGAAGCAGACCGTCACCATCACCTATGACGCCGACAAGACCACCGTCGAGAATTTGCTCAAGGGTTTCGAGAAGTTCAAGTACAGCGCCCGCGTCCTTGAAGACGGTGAGACTGTCGAGACCGACACCGAGGAGGAATGCCCTAACATGTAAAACAAAAAATTTGGCGTAAAGGCTTGTCAGTTCGGGAAAAAGCATTACCTTTGCACCCGCATTAGTGCCCGCGGGGCTCAGCAAAGTGCTGGGAAACGATATCCAGCCGCCTCAGGGACAATTATTTAAACTACAACAATAACAAATGTACGCAATTGTAGAGATTCAGGGACAACAGTTCCGTGTCGAGACCGGCAAGAAGTTGTATGTCCACTATCTCGGCGACGAGCGCAAGGAAGGCGACTCTGTAGAGTTTGACCGCGTCCTGCTCGTGGATGCCGACGGTGCCGTTAAGGTTGGTGCACCTACCGTCGAAGGTGCAAAGGTTGTTTGCGAGGTAAAGGCTCCCCTCGTGAAAGGTGAACACGTAATCGTCTTCAAGAAGAAACGTCGCAAAGGCTATCGCCGTCTCAATGGCCATCGCCAGCAGTTCACTCAGCTTGAGATTAAAGAAGTCATTGCTTAATTAACCATTTAAAAATCACAACTCTAGATTATGGCACATAAAAAAGGTGTCGGCAGTTCAAAGAACGGCCGCGAGAGCGAAAGCAAACGCCTCGGCGTGAAGATTTTTGGTGGTCAGTTTGCCAAGGCCGGTAACATCATCCGCCGTCAGCGCGGTACTAACATCATCCGCCGTCAGCGCGGTACCCAGCACCGTCCTGGCAAGAACGTTGGCATGGGCAAGGACCACACCCTCTATGCTCTGGTTGACGGTACTGTAGAGTTCCAGCATCGCGCTGGTCACACCTACATCAACGTGATCCAGGACACTCCCAAGGAGGAACAGAACTAAAGAAGGAATTTAATCCCAACCCTAAGGGACGAGGGTGAGCACCATCAAATGGCGCCCACCCTTCGTTTTTTTGTCAGTATTCCTCGGCCTCAATATCGATGATGCGGGGATCGTTGGGATCGATGTGGGGAATTGTGAGGTCCATCTCCTCACCCTCCTCGGGGCCGAACCACTCGCGCAACCGTTCGCGGGCCTTACGCTCAATCTCGGGAGTGATGTATTTCTTCATCGTGAACAGTGCCCATGCCAGCGCCGCCAGGTCGTCGGTAAAGCCCAGGCCCAAGATGACATCGGGGATGAAATCAAGAGGCAGGATAAAGTAACCTAATGCGCCCAGTACCTTCAACTTGAGGCTAGTGGGCACGGCAGGATCACGCGACACGTAATAGAGCACGAGCACATAGTACACAGCCTTGCGGCCTGCCTTTTGTGCCACTTTACGCAACTTCTTCCACAACTTGCTGTCGTTGAAGTACTGGGCGTAATCGTCAAGGTTGAAATTTCGATTGGTTGACATCCTCATGCAATACTATTGGTCATTAACTGCACCTGCTGGTGCAAATCCCATGCCAAAGCCTACCGAGGCGTGAAAAAGCTCAGTTTTTATCCTGAATGCCAGCAAGAATCTGCTTGAGTTGCTCATCGGCGGCGGTGAGCTTCTTGCGGCAGATGTCCAACAGTTGCTTGCTGCGTTGGGTATAGGCAGTCAGATGGTCGATGCTGCACTGCGGGTCCTGCATCTTCAACACGAGTTGTTCCAGCTCGGTCACTGCCTGGGTATAGGTCATTTCGGTGTTCTCTTCCATTGTATTTATCGTTTTCTATTGTTGATGTACTTGAGTGACGGTTGCATCGGCTGCCCCGCTGGCAAATTGCACTGTCACCTGGTCGCCAGGCTGCAACTGCCCAGCATCGGTGATGCAGGCATTCCCTTTTCTCACAAGCGAGTAGCCACGTTTCAAGGTGTTCATCGGCGACAACAGTGTCGCCTTGTCATCAAGGGTCTGTAGACGTTGCTGCTCTCGCTGCAACACGCGAGCGACGGCATCATTCATTCGCTCAATGGCACGCTCAAGGGTCGTTCGTTGATTGGCAATGAGGCTGTTGGCGGCAAAGGGGATATTTCTAGTGTAGTTGTCCAACTTGACACGGTTAGTGTCGATGATGCGTCGTGCTGTGGCGGGTATCATGCTGGTAAAGTATGCCAGATGCTCTCTTGCCTGGCCCACAGTATCACGCACGGCGTTGACAACGGCATCCTGCAACTCGTCGAGATGAGCCAATGCATTGGTTCCACGCTGGATGAGCCACTCGGCGGCAGCCGTCGGCGTCTTGACCCGCATGGCAGCCACATAATCCAGCACAGTCACGTCGCGCTCGTGACCAATGCCCACAATTACTGGAATCGGGAAATTGGCGACATAAGAAGCCAAGTCATAGTTGTCAAATGAGTTGAGCTCGGATGTAGCGCCACCGCCACGGATGATGACAACGCAATCAAACAGGTCAATGTGACGGTTGATGCTGTCAAGTGCGGCAATCACCGTTGGAACGGTCTGCGTCCCCTGCATCACAGCCTGGAACAGGCAGGTGTAGAACTGCAAACCGTAGGGGTTGCCATGCAACTGGTTCATGAAGTCTCCGTAGCCCGCAGCACCCGCAGCCGAAACAATGGCAATGCGCTGTGGCACATCGGCCCAAGGCAACTGCTTGTTCAACTCCAGGATGCCCTCTTTAGCCAGTTTCTCGAGAATCTCCTGGCGCTGACGCTCCATATCGCCCATCGTGTAACTGGGATCAATGTCGTTGATGACGACTTTGAATCCATACTGGAGATGGTAAGTAGCAGTCACCATGACAAGCACTTTCATGCCTGTCTTGAGATCGCTTCCTGTCGCAGCTTTGAACTTCGCGTTAAGATTCGGGAACATGCTGGACCAGATGACAGCACCCACCTTGGCAACACTGGCACCCCGAGAGTCTTTCTCAATGAGTTCCATGTAGCAATGACCTCGAGAAACGCGCAAGTCGCTGGTCTCGGCGACAACCCATTGGCGCTGGAGCCGTGGATTACTGTTGATTGACTGGCTGATGAGCGCGTTGAACTCGCTCAGGGTCATGCCTTGTGGCTTATTGGGGAAAAGTGACGGCTGCATCGGCATTACTTCACAGGCTTGATTTTATCGCCATTGATGCGATAGCTGATCGATGGCTTGAGATAAGCTGCAAAGCGCTTGAAATCTTCACGTGACAGAAAGCGCTCCAACCCATGGGTTGCCTCGAGAACATCATGCCGCTCGCCAGTAAAGGTCAACTGGATGAGCGGGAAAACCATCGCGTCCTGCAAGTCGGCACGCAGTTCGCGCGGCATTTTTCCCTTGATAAAGTTGTCAATGCCAGGCATCTTGAAGAAGGTGGACGGCCTCAAGAACAATTGCCACTGTGGGTTCCAGAAACTGATGTGGCTGTCGGGCACTGGGGTCATCACCGTCTCGATGACAGCGATGACCGTATCTTTGCGGCCTGCAGTCATCATGCGCATCTCGACCACCCTGCCCGCACTTGCCTGCAGTTTGAGGTAAGCGCTATCCAGTTCCAGCAACTTGCTGTCACCGGCGAGATTGTTCTGAATCGACACCGATTGACCGCTGTTGTAATAATCCACCATGTCAAGGCGGTTAGTGCGGGTGAGCAAGGCAAATATATTACCTGGCTCACTCGCAAACAAATCCGCTATAGTGCGCGACTGACCTGTCAATGGCAACAACGCCAATGACAAGAAAAAGATACTGGCAAGTCGTCTCATTTATTTGGCGCCGTACTGCTTTTTCACCTCGGGCAACCACTTCCTGATATCGGCAATGCGCGTTTCATGGCTCGGGTGCGAACTCATGAACTCGGGCACACTGCTCGAAGATGAGGCCTGCATCTTTTGCCAGAAGGTAATGGCGACATCAGGATTATAGCCAGCGATGGTCATCAGCACCAGGCCCATCTTGTCGGCCTCGCTCTCATGCTTGCGCGAGAAGGGTTGCATCACACCATACTGGGCACCCAGACCATACACCTGTTGTGCAATCTGCTGTGTGGCGGCACTCTTGCCACTGGTGAGGATACCGATGGCATTGGCGCCATACTGTGCCAGCACCTGCTGACTCATGCGCTCGTTGCTGTGCTTGGCCACAGCGTGAGCCACCTCATGACCTATCACCACAGCCAGCTCATCATCACTGCCGACGAGGTTCATGATGCCCTCATAGACCACGATCTTGCCACCGGGCATACACCAAGCGTTGACTTCATCGTTCTTGACCAAGTTAAACTCCCATGCGAAGTTTTGCAACTCGCTCTCCAGGCCAGCATACTTGAGATAGGCCTCGGTAGCTGCAGCGATGCGCTGTCCCACGCGGGTCACTTGGGCACTTTGGGTCTTCTGACTCGAGATAGTAGCCGTCTGCATGAAGCTGGCATACTGCTGGAGGCTTGCCTGCAGCACCTCACTGTCACTGACAAGGTTCAACTGCTTGCGGCCCGTGATGGGAACGGAACCACAGCTGGTAAGCAGCATAGCTGCTACAGCCAACATTGCGATAATCTTTTTCATAATCAATCGAAATTACGTGAATAATAGTTATGACTTAATGAGTTTGAACAATTTCGGTAGGAGGAAGGGTCTCGTTGCGGCGGTCGATGGCGGCAATCACCTGAGTGGCCAGTTGCTTGAATGCCACACCGCTCACGTCGTTCATGCGCACCACGGGCATACCATCGTCACTGCCCTTGCAGATGCCGGCAACAAGCGGAATCTGGCCCAATAATTCAACCCCGAGATTTTCGGCCAGCAGCTTGCCACCGTCACGTCCGAAGATGAAGTATTGCTCATCGGGATGGGTTGCGGGTGTGAACCACGACATGTTCTCGACAATGCCCAGCACTGGAACGTTCACATGCTCTCCCATGAACATCGAAATACCCTTGCGGGCGTCGGCAAGCGCCACCTGCTGGGGCGTGGTGACCACGATGGCACCAGTAATGGGAAGCGTCTGCACCAAGGTCAGGTGGATGTCGCTTGTGCCAGGCGGCAGGTCGATGATGAAGTAGTCCAGCTCACCCCAGTCGGCCTCGTTGATGAGTTGCCGCAGGGCGTTGCTGGCCATGGCTCCGCGCCACAGGATGGCTTTTTCCTTGTCCACCAGAAAACCCAGCGAGAGCATCTTCACGCCATACTTCTCCAGTGGGATGATCAGGTTCCTGCCGTCCACCTCGTGCATATAGAGCTGCTCGTCCTCGGCGCCAAACATCTTGGGCATCGAGGGGCCGAAAATATCGGCATCCAGCAGACCCACACGAAAACCTTGCAGGGCAAGTGCCACAGCCAGGTTGCAGGCGATGGTCGATTTGCCCACACCGCCCTTGCCCGAGCTCACAGCGATGATGTTCTTCACGCCAGGCAGGGGCTTTTCGATTTTGCGCACGGGATTATCTTGAGGGGTCTTCACCCCGATGTTTCCCTTAATATCCACTTCGGCGCCCACATGGGCGAGAATTGCAGCCTCGGCAGCCTTGACCACGCTCTTGATAAAGGGGTCGGTCGATTTCTCAAAAGTCAGTGAAAAGCTCACACGGTTGCCGTCGATGCGGATGTCATCATTCACCATGCCCATGTCCACGATGTCTTTTCCCGTTCCGGGATAACGCACCGTGCGGAGGGCATCCAGTATCAGATTAGGATAAATCGTCATTTTTAGTTTTATTCTGTTTATAGTTTATAGATTAGAGTCAGACATGAGTTGCGGCATCTGGATGTAGCCACGGTTATAGCTGCGGTAAGTGTCGGGCTCGATATCAATGTCGGGCTCCACCAGTTCCACACCATGTGGCAAGGCGAAGCGGATATACTTGATGGTCAGGCCGCGTTGCAGCCACTGCATCTCATAGTGGGTCTTGATATCCAGAATGTCGTTGGCCAAGCCACTGGCATACAGGTCATCGGTGTCGGCCTCTACGGGCAGATGATTCTCCTGGACCAGTGCATGGGTATAGGTATAAAGGAACGGACTGTCGGTCTTCAGGTGGACAATACCTCCATCCCGCAGGATGTGGCGATAATTATCCAGGAAGCGGGTCGATGTCAAGCGCTTGTTGACCTTCTTCATTTGCGGATCAGGAAAAGTGATCCATATCTCGGAGACCTCATCAGGGGCAAACATGCGGTCAATCAGCTCGATGCTGGTTCTCAGGAAGGCCACGTTGGGCAATCCCAGTTCCGTCGCCTGCTTGGCACCCGTCCACATGCGCGCGCCCTTGATATCGACGCCGATGTAATTCTTGCCGGGGAAGCGTTGCGCCAGTCCCACGGCATATTCCCCCTTGCCGCAGCCCAGCTCCAGCACAATGGGGTTATCGTTCTTGAAGTACTGCTCATTCCACTTGCCTCGCATGGGGCAACCGCCCTCTTGAGTGACCACCGCAAAGGGGAACTGGAACACACACTGCATGCGCTCCATGTCGGCAAATTTCTTGAGTTTATTCTTTCCCATTAATTTTGCGTTTTACTTGATGGCAATTTTATGACTCTTGCCGTTTATAACCACGACATAGATTCCCTGTTCGAGCACTTGACGGTTGACACCTGCCATGACCGGCATGTCGCGGACGATGCCGTTGATGTGGGCAACACGGGCCACTCCGTCACGACTGGTTTCAACGCACAGAGTGCGACCCTCTACCCATACGCGGTCAGCACCAGCGGCCAAATCCTCGATACCAGAGCTGTTGGACACACGGGCAGCACAATCGGCCAGATGCCATCCGGTGTTCTCGCTATCGGCAATCACAATATTGCTCAGTACGATATCACTCTCGCCAGCAAGGGTCTCGTCGGCCCGAACGGTTATCGTGAGTACAGGGGTCTCTTCGCCCTCAAAGTGAGGTCTGGTCAACGAGTAAGTCACGGCACGTGCCGTTGTCGCATCCATGACATAAGTCTCATGAACGTAACCCTGAGCGGCTGCGGTATTGAGCAGGGTCAAGCCTTGGGGTAACGTGATGTCACACTGCATTGAGCTATAGCTGGCAGAGTTGTCAAGTTGCACAGTCAGTGTGCGTTGTTCTCCAGGCTGAATGTGCACATCCTCCAGACGCAGCAAGTCATCAGTATCAACAGTCTGGGAGGGACTGAAGCTACTGGATGTGATGATGGCAAGCACCATATTGATGTCCGAGATATTGATTTCGCCATCCTTATTCACATCGGCCCGCTGCATGAACAGGTCGTCATAAACATGGCCCAAGATGATATTTACCAGGGCATTGATATCGGCGATATTGACCTCACCGTCACCATTCACGTCACCTCGTACCCAAGTACTCTCAAACAAGAACTTTTGCCACTGGGCAGCCGACTTGTACAGGTCGATAGAGCCTCTGGGCACAGTTAAGGGAATCGATGACTGGTTCACGCCATCCCACACCTTATCACCCAATGCGGGCACGTCGGCCGCCATGCAAGTGAGTGCCTCCAAGCCCGTCATGCCAGCCATGGCACGTGTACCTAGCCAAGTCATGGTCTCAGGCAATTCCACAACCGACAGTTGCGACACATTATATAAAGCATAGTCTCCTATCGATGTGATACCGTTAAAGTCAACTGCACTATTCAATGCGGTACCAGCCATCAGATAGTCATTGAGCTGGTTAATCTTGCCACCTAACGAAATCTGGGTGAGATTCCCATCATACAGGAAGGCTCCATCACCCAGGTGAGTCAGACTGGACGGCATCTTGGCTGTCGTGACAGGGGTCATCACCATGGACCAATCGCCCAGCGAAACCAGGTGATTGCTCGCCGACAAGTCCAGATTCTGTATGCCTGTTCCTGCAAGGGCCCGTTCGCCGACAGACTGTACACTGGAACCCAAGCTGATAGTCGTCAATGCCGAGCAATCCATTAACGCTGTTGCGTCCAGACGGCGCAGGCGACTCGAAGATGAGACCTTGAAGGAGGTCATCGATGTGCAACGCATGAAAGCACCACATCCCACGACCTCGACCCGAGCGGGCAGCTGAACCTGCTTGAGCGAAGTGCATGATGCAAAGGCATAATCACCGATACTGTCGAGCATCGAGGGCAATGTGATGCTCGCCAATCGTGAACAGCCGACAAAGGCCGCTTTGCCAATGGCCTTTAAACCCGTGGGCAGTGTCACACTCGTAATGGGCATGTCGGCAAAACTGCAAGTGGGAATCTCATCGGCAGCGAAATCCTGCTGCCAATATTGCGGTTGCGCACTGTGACAGGCCTCAATCTTCACGTTTTGCAGGTCCACTGTCGTGAGTCGGCGCAGGTTGTTGGCAATGAAGTAGAAGTCATCGGCGTTCATGCTACCAGTGACCTTCAATGTGGTGATATCCATGTTTGTCACCCTATCGGCAAGTGTGCCCGCAGTGTTGGCCACTTCAAGCGCTTGCGCTCCAAGGGCTAACAGGGACACTAATGCAAATATGATTCTCTTATTCATATTCATTGATTGATAGATGGTGTTAAATGTGCAAATATAATTCTTTTATAAAAAAGAACGGACATTTTTAACAAAAATTGCGCTTGATATCTCCTCCTATTATGCATACACACACGAGAAACGCCGACCTCGTGTGAGAATCGGCGTTTCTTGTCTATAGATGTTTTACAACTTTTACTTCATCACCTTGATGGTGCTTGATGTGCCATCGGTGTAGGTGGTCACCACGATGTTAACGCCATCGAACGGAGTATCGCTCTCCTGACCAGCCACATTAATGTAGCGCACGCGTGCAATCTGCCTGTCGGTCACAATCTGCTCGACACCCGAACCGTCATTCACCCTGGCCATGGCATCATCGGCGAGGTAGATCAAGTGCTCGGGAGTAACAAGCATGACGTTGGTGAGAACGACCTCGGCATCGCTGGCATCAAAGTCCTCGTTGGCAGTAATCTTCAGGCGCATGATGTTGCCTTCCTGACCAGCGTAGGGCTTCATCTGGTACGTTACACCGATAATGGTGTACACATTCTTCTCAACCTCGTGCTGGATGTTGTAGTAAGAATACTCCTCGCCACGATCGATACCCACAACATCAACAAGGCGTAAGCCCTGAGGCAGTACTACCTCAAACTGTGTTGCGATATACTCATGCTCGTCGTTATTCAGTGCCACATCCACAGTGCCGGTTTCGCCAGCATGCAACGATACTGTCTCAAGGTTCAAAATGTCGCTAGTGGTAAGGCTCATCTCGCCAATCAATGCACGCAGGTGCTTAAGAGACTTATTGGCAGCGCCACCGAGCACGAAGTCGATGAGTTCAGTCACATCCGAGATGTTGACTAAGGAATCCTGGTTCATGTCGGCTGCACGAATATCCACATCACCTTCACCCGACAACACGTAGTCGATGAGGGTAGTAACGTCAGAAATATTTACAACGCCATCGCCATTCACATCGCCCAGGATAAAGTCGTCGGCCTCAAAGAAGAAGTCCATCCACTGGTCGGCGGCCTTGTAGAGATTATTGCTCTCGCTATTGGGGGTGATCAAGGGAACTGACGGCTGGTCAACACCGGCCCACACCTCGTTACCCAACTCGGGAACATCGACGGCATCGGTCTTGAGCGTCTGCATACCAATCATACCTGCCATGGCACGGTCGCCCAGATAAACGACCGTTGAAGGAAGGCGCATGGTGTCCATTTCCTGGCTCACATTATAAAATGCGAAATTGCCGATGTGCGACACACCGTTCTTGAGCATGTTACCAGCATTGAGCAGGCCGTCGCCGGCAAAGGTGAAGTCATTGATATGATTGATCGTGCGACCATGTGAGGGCGCATTGTGACGCGGCGTGTTGTCGTGGGCCATACCAGGCATGTTGACGCTCGAGAGCAGCGGGTTGTGGGAAAGCGCTCCCTCACCAAGCTCGGTCATACCGTTAGGCAGATTGACACTCGACAGGCGGGTTTGGGCCAGCGCCCAGTCACCGATGGTGCCAATGCCCATAGTGGCGATATTGATGTTCTCAAGGCCTGAGTTGATGAAGGCCTCTTCGTCGATGCGGGTAAGGTTGCAGGCGGGATCAAACGTGATGTTCTTCAGTGCCGTGCAGCCATTGAAAGCGCCCTTGAGAATATATTCCACATTGGAACCCACCGAGACACTGGTCAACCTATAGTCACCCAAGAATGCGAAGTCACCGATGAACTTGGAGTTGATGACAGCGCTGGTCATGTTCTCGCAACGTGAGAAAACGCCTTTACCCATGCTGACGACCGTCTGCGGAATCTGAATGCTGGTTAATGCAGTACCCGAGAAGGCATAATCGTCAATATAGGTCAAAGTCGCAGGCAGGGTAATGCTACGCAACTGGTAGCAACCGGCAAATGCGGCAAAACCGATGGTCTCAAGGTTGTTGGGCAGACTTACCGTCGTGAGCTTCTTGCCAAAGAAGGCCGTGCGGGGAATTTCGTTGCCATAGTAGGCCGTTGCCGTTCCATACAACGCCATGCCCATGTCAAAGGGGACAACCGTTGCCTGACTCAAGTCGAGCGTCGTGAGCTCGTTCATCGAGTCGGTGATGAATAAGAAGTCACGGGCATCCACAGTTCCTGAAATGACTAGCGTCGTGACGTTAACATCGTCATCCACCGCCTCGGCAAGATGGCCTGCGGTATTGTTCACGATCAACGCTTGGGAAGACAGTGTCGTGAGTGCTGCAGTGAGCAGCATGAAAAGCAATTTGCGCATATTGTTTTCTTGTTGTTTGGTGTTATTCAAATATTTTAACCCGCAAATATACACATATTTTTGCTGACACAAAGATATTTAACTATTTTTTTGCTTTGAAGGACAATCAGTAACCGCAAAACCTGGTGCAAGCAGGACAAACTGGCACAAACTGAGGAATCAGAAAAAATATTGTCAAAAATGGGAGGCTCTAACGAGAATTATTGCTACCTTTGCAGCCCATGGCAACATCGTTGACACATATTCAAGAGCAATTGGGTCCTCAACTTGATGCCCTCAACAACATCATCACATCGACGTTGAGGAGCAATAGCGAGTTGACTACCAACATTGTGACCAACTATCTCAAGAGCAAGGGCAAGATGTTGCGCCCCATCGTGGCTTTGTTGAGCGCACAGTTCTTTGGTGGTGTCAATGACAAAGCTTTGCAGGGCGCTGCCGCACTGGAAATGTTGCACAATGCCTCGCTCATTCATGACGACGTCATCGACCAGGCCACCGAGCGGCGTGGCTTGCCCACGATCAACAGCGTGTGGAGTAACCATGTGGCCGTGCTGGTGGGCGATTTCTTTATCACTGGCGCGTTGCGATGTGGCGTGGCTACTGGAGATCCGCGCATCCTGAGCGAACTGGCCGACATGGGCCGTGATCTCTCACTGGGAGAGATTGACCAGGTGGACATCGCTCGCAACCACAACATCGATGAAGCGACCTACATGAGGATTATCCGCGCCAAGACGGCATCGCTGTTCGAGTGCTGTGCCGCTGTAGGCGCCTATGCCAACGATGCACCGCCCGAGGACCTCGAGAAGCTGCGTGCTTTCGCACGATTGCTGGGCATCTGCTTCCAGATCAAGGACGACACGTTTGACTATTTCCATGACCCCATCGTCGGCAAACCCACGGGTAATGACCTGCGCGAGGGCAAAGTGACGTTGCCGCTCATCTATGCCTTGAGCCGTACCGACTTGCCCGAGCATGACGAGATGCTGTCGCTGGTCAGCAAGGAGACGCCCTCACGTGACGACATCGACCGTCTCATTGAGTTTGCCAAGCGGGCTGGAGGTATCGACTACGCCCACGAGACGATGCAGCGCCTGCGCGAAGAGGCCAGTGTGATACTCGATCCCTACCGCCCCAACGCGACCGTCAACCAGTTCCTGGAGATATTTGACTACGTTATCGAGCGCAAACTCTGATTCCCATCAATCCCGATTACTGATAATGCTGCAACCCTACCTGATTGCTGGACGCATCGAGGCTGGCTGTGACGAGGCCGGCCGCGGATGCCTTGCTGGACCCGTGACGGCGGCGGCCGTGATACTGCCAGCCGATTTCCATAATGACCTGATCAACGACAGCAAACAACTCACCGAGCGTCAACGCGAGCGCCTGCGCCCCATCATCGAGCGCGAGGCTGTCACGTGGGCTGTGGCCATGGTGTCGCCACAGGAGATTGACCGCATCAACATCCTCAGGGCCTCGATCACTGCCATGCACCGCGCGCTGGACCAGCTGACCGTGCGCCCCGAGGGAATTCTCGTGGATGGCAACCGATTTATCCCCTACCACGACATTCCCCACACCACCATCATCAAGGGTGACGCCACCATGCTGAGCATCGCCGCCGCCTCGATTCTCGCCAAGACCCATCGTGACGAGTACATGCGGCTGCTAGACCGTGAATTCCCACAATATGGCTGGGCCAACAACAAGGGCTACCCCACTGCCGACCATCGCGCCGCCATCGCCCAGCATGGTCCCACCATCCATCACCGCCACAGCTTCCAGCTGCTGCCGCAGCCGTCGTTGTTCGACGGCATCGACTGACAGTAACAACCTGCCATCACAAGCGGTATTTTGTCCCAACAAACGCAAACGAGGGCGTGCCATCAACGGCAGGCCCTCGCTTATTTAATGCAAAGAGTTATTGATTTAAAAAATTCCTTTCTTTACTTGAGTACCACCTTGGTGGTAGTGATCGAGCCGTCGTTGTAGCGTGTCACAACGATGTTCACGCCCTCAAACGGCTTGCTAGACTGCATACCCAGGGTGTTGACGTAGGTCACACCGACCACTTCACGATCGGCCCACACACTATTGACGCCGGTGATGGGCTGGTTGTCAATGTCAAGGGTGTAGTCGAAGCTGTACTCCATGATGTAGTACTTGCCATCGGCTGCAGTCTCTCCATCGCGGTTGCCAGGCATATGGTTGGGGATACTCTGGTCGAGGTTAGCGGTACGGGTGTAATAGGCCCTGATAATGAACCTCATCGTCAGCTCATCAATTCCGCCTTCGTCATACTCCACGTCACTCTTCAAGCGCAACCTTTGTGCACCGAAGGTGCCCATCACCTCGCCTGAACCAGGTTGTGTCCAGGTAGGATAGAAGGACTCAAGATCCTCGTTGTCACCCAGGAAATACATGCTGCCTATTCCGTCAACAACTGTTGATTTGCTGAACATGGCATGATCAACCTCCTCCATCATGAATTCACCGGATGCGGTGGCACGCTCGGGACGGTTCTTGCCCTCATGGATCGCACCCACGAGCACCTCCTCGTTGAGCAAGTCGGGATCAACCTGACGCCATGCACGCACCTTGTACAGGTCATAATCACTCATCACGTCTTCCGAGGTGGGGAGAATGAGGTCCTTCATATTCAAGGTAATGGTGTAGTGGGTATAGGTCTTGTCATTTGCCGTCCAAGTGTGAGTACCCATTTCGGCCCTTTCAACCTCTACGCTCATGTCGGTCACCATCTTCTGCTGGCGCTCGGCGCCATAGGTGTTAAGATTGTTCTGTTCGCTATTTGCATTAATAACGGGAACATACCATTCGTTATCCGACGTGTAACCACCAGTGTTGTCAACCATTGCCAACCAAGCAGTTGCGCCATCGGCAACGGTGACGCTGTTGCCACCTTCCTGAGCATAGGTTGTGCCATTGTGCTCGGCTGTGGCTACAGCAGTCCAGCTGCCACCATCCTCGCGATAAAGGTCATAACTTGTAATCTTGTCATTGCCAACTACCTGGATGTTGATATCGCCACTGCTGTTGCTGACGGCCAGACCGTGGTCGGTGTCACCATCGATGTCACTAACGACATAGTCGATTCCAGCAAGAGGTTGGGCCTCGCTCTTGTAAACCGGAACCATCACGGTGTTACTGATAAGCGTGCTTGTCACAGTGATGCCGTTACCCGACACAATCACCGTGTAGGCCTGGTCACCAATGGTCACCGTGAACGATCCACTGTGGGGGCCCTCATCTGTTGGGCTATAGGTCACAGTCAGGTCAAGTGTGCCACCAACAGCAATGTTGCCATTACCCGTCACCTCGAACTCGCTAGGCAGATTAGTCGTATCAATCACTGGAGTGAAGGGCATGTTACCCGTGTTGGTAATCGTTACAGTCTGGGGTTCGCTGTTGCCGATAATGGCATCGGTAAAGGTCAACGAGTTATCGCTTAATTCACCAGCCACAAACGGAGCATCCCATTTAAAGGTTACCGTGGGCAAGAACGCGCGACGGTTACTCGTATTGTATATGCCACGATTATTGATGGTTGTTCCATAAGAGTTAAATGAACGGTAAGTACTACTCTGATTTAAACCATAGAAATTCTGGCTAGAGCTTCGAGTTCCTGTAGCAGTTACCTCAAAGTCAATTACCAGATTGTTACCTGTGTACTCAAAGGGTTCATCAAACGTGATAACGAGTTCTGTATCATTGCGAACAGCAACTTGGCCCGTCTTCACCGTTTGCATGTTAGCGGTGATGCGGGTGAAATTATTTGACGAGGTATATGCTGTCTGTGTCGTCATACCAACTTTGACAGTAAATTCGCCACCATAGAAATTCAATGGTGTAGTTGGATAGAACGTCATCGACTTAATCTTTTTGCCCTGTATTTCAGTCAGCATGCTGGCGGGATAAATCATCTGGTTGATCTGCTTATTATTGTACTGATTACCATAGATGGGCAAGTAAGACTGGTAATAATTAGTTGGTCTGCCATCGGCGACGGTGGCTTCGGTGACAACCCTTGACGTACCAGTAACGGTAATAGTCTGGGACTCGGCTCCTGTGCTGGTCAGCGTGATTGTGGCATTGTGATTACCTTGACTTGTGGGGGCGTAGGTAATTACAAGGTCACCACCGCTACCCAAGTTAACGGAACGGTTGATCGTGTAAACCCCATTGGGATCATTCAACTCTGCGATGATGTCATCGGTCAACTGGATGCCACTGACACTAATGGTCTCGGTATAGGTTCCACCAGGTGCTCCATCAAAGGTAACATTGTTCGACGATACAGTAATGGTGGGGTCTCCATATTCACGCAAGATATACTCGATACCTCCCAATGCGTTAATCTTGCCGTAGCCAAAGCGATTGGCATGAGTGCCATTAGTCCACTGATCGTGGATGGCGGACTCCTTCATGACCTCTTTAATGTCGTTTACGGTCATATCCTTGCCGACCTCCTGAGCGGCCTGCATCCACAAAGCAACAATACCAGCTGCAGCAGGCGCGGCCATCGACGTACCAGCCATTGAACCGTACGGGTTTGTGCTACTGTTTACGATAGTTTGATAAACATCATGACTAGTAGCACTATGATTCATTGCTGAAATGATAATCTCACCTGGAGCGGTGATCCAGGGCTGGATTCTGCCCGAAGGACCAACGCCTTCCACCGCATAACTCGAGAAACTGGAGATATCTCCAGCACTATTGTCATAGTAGTAACGACTGACATAAGAACCGACCGAAATCACATTCAAATCGGTGGCTTCATCACCTGCAGTCATGTCATCGTTTCCAGCAGTCCAAGAGTGACCATTAGTCGTGAGGTAGTTGGAGAGATAGGAGTAGGAGCCTCCCCAAATGTCAACAACCGAAGTACTTCCTCCGATGGAATAGACTTCTATCGCCAGCACATTATCGCTTTGGAGATAGTTAGTAGACAGTAAAACCTGCTTTTTACCATTGACGGCAGAAGTGTAGAAGCCCACATTAAGTGTTCCTGTCATTCCTTCTGGAGTAAACTGCTGGGTTCCATTAGAACTAGTAAAGTTATAGGTGCGGACGATACCTCCAGAAGTGTTGAGTACATAGATGTTGACACCAATGCCAGTAGCATTAGTGGCTCGCGTCCAAGCATTTGCAATTAAGCCATAGTATTGAACACCTTGATTCGTCACCCAACTTAGTGTCTTGACAATAGTTCCTATGGGCGCATTACTCGTTGAGTTACCTGATATATAATATCCGCCAGGATAGCCACTCTCGGCCATACCAGCCTCATTACCAGAAGCGAACACGCAGATGTGGTTAGGATGGGTGTCACCAAAATACTGTGCAAACAGTGATGACATATCCGAGTGACCATCGTGGTCTTCGTAAGCCGATCCCCAACTATTACTTACGACAACGGGTTGATTCTGGGCATCAGCATAACCGCAGATTTTCTGGAATGAATTAGCAATATAAGTATTGGTCAGGTCGGCAATACCGCACAAATAAAGGTCAGTGCCTGGTGCCATGCCGCCATAGGTGGCGCTACTGTGATTGTCAGTTACAGTAACGTTGGTTCCACTGACAATCACGCTAGAACCACCCGCAATAGAGCTAGTGTGAGTGCCATGGTCAGAATCTGTAGCATCAGCTGTGGGCAGGTTTCCTGTACCAGTGTATTCCGTGGCACCTCCACTTCCACTTCCAGCATAACGGTAGGCTCGTTTGATGCGAGGATTACCATTCTTATCCTTAAAAGCAATGTGCTGGAAGTCAATACCACTATCAATCACACCCAACACAATGCCTGAACCATCATAGCCATGTGGCAGATTTGCTGAAATGGCATCAGCTGTATAGGCGAGCACGTCATCGGTGTTGGTCGTCTGGCGAGCCACGTCAGTTAATGACTTCTTTAAAGAGGCAACATTGACGCGGGTAACGCACTCGAGATCAGCTAACTCATCAATCCTGTCAACGGGGATAAGAGCGGTCATGAGTCCGTTATCAAATTGGCATTGAACAATAACGCCTAATTGTTCGATGTCACTGATGCCCTTGTCATCATTGACACGGATAAAAGCTGAGATATAGATCTCTCCATCGATGGTATCGGGACGAGCAATGGGACGCCAAGTGGGGATTTGCCGCAACCCATCGGCCGCTTTAATCCTGCGACTTGGCTTATTTTGGTTATCAAAACTGATTTTTCCCGCCATCTCTTCGAGGAACATCTGAGTGGTTGTTGTCAACTTCTCAATGTTAGCGATATCTTGGGCCAGCACTGTCATACCGATGGCAACAAAACCCAGCAGCAGCGCAAAGCGTAATTTGTTAACTATCGTTTTCATATTGGTATGTTCTCTTGTTGTTATCATTTAATTTGCTTATAATCACTGCTACTGGTGCTGTCCGTTGAAATATTGGCGACCGTTGCGACGGGATGATTGAATACCCTTGTAACGGCGTTGCTCGTTGCGTTGTTCACGCCGCGAACCTCAATCATGGACAGGTCAACCGAGAAGGTTTCGCCATCGGCTGGCGTGATGATTACAGCGCCATTGGCACTCACGGGAACATTCCAAGTATGGGAAGAGCCTGGGCTCCTGAACTCGTACAGTTCGCCATTCACAACGAGTTTTCCAGCGCCATCAGAACCAATTCCCGTTGTCACTGTAACTGCTACTGTATTGCCGACAAAGGTGTTGGGGACGTAGTAAGTGATGTTTCCTCCCTCAACAATATATCCGCAGTAGGTGTTGTTGCTGGCGGCCCCGTTATAGACGGCTGCATTCCTCCAAGTCCAATTGTCAGGATCGACAAAAGCCGCCGTGGAGATCTCGGAAGACGTGCACTGGCTGAAGTCTATGCTGGCATAAAAGTCATAGCCACCGCTGCCCTCAGGGATGAGGATGTCGGCATCCATAGTTGCCTGGTAGTTGTAATAAGCCGGATGCTCGTTGTCACTAGTAGAAACCGAGAATTCATCAACAATTTCGTCTAAATTCTCCAGGTCAATAATGTCATTGGGTAGATAAATCTTGCTGGCAGCCAGTGAAGATTCAGTGCCCCAATCCTCTATATCTTCATCCCAGTAGCTAATGTAGGGGGTAATAGCAATGGCAGGAGCCTTCACGCGCATGGGTGGAAGACCGCGTTGTGGAGCTCCACTGGGTGGATTGACCTGACCCTCATAGATAACGATGCTGCCAATGTCGGGTGAATAGCCATATGCCAATTGCCCATTCTGTTCTAATGCACCACGGAAAGAAATGACGTCTCCCGTGCTAAAGGTTTCATCATCGATATACATGTAATAAGTGTAACCAGCCTGTAGAGGACCATATGCTCCACCGTTAATAACAATATAGGGATGCCCTACGTCTGTTCCGATTGATATTACAACTGTAACGGTTGTGTTACTGTAACCAGGGGGAACAGTAAATGTAAGAGCTGATGAACCATTAATATAAGCATATCCATAATCCTGCATGTACATAATACCAGCGGCGCCTGTAGATGCATTTATAATAGACCAAGGATCGGACACTGTTAATTCATAATTACCATGGGTATAGTCATTATAAAAGTCGATGCTTCCCATGACAGGGTCATTAGCCTTCTTGTAGCTCACATTCACCGTGAGAGTTCCTGCTTCGCTGCTGGTAATTGTTACCGTTGCAGTAGCCTCGTCCTCGTTACCGTTATAAGTAACGGTGATATATTGCGGCTCGATATTATGATCCACGGGGCTAAGGACCGTGGGAGATACCGAGAATCCCACACCGTCGACACTGATGGTGACATCCTCGTTAAGGCTCCAACCTCCAAAAGCAAACTGGCCTGTGGCGGGCACATCTCCTCTTAATATGATTGACGAGGGATCAACGAGAATAAGAGGCTCCGAATCGCGGGCATCAGCATTGAGGTTGATGCGGGCAACCTTGGTAATGTTGTCAGCATCATCAGTGCGTTGTAGAGTGATGAAGTTGTCGCCTTCTTTGAGCAGGCCGGCAGTCAACTTGGGACTCGTCCCTGTTGGCTGCGAGAGCCTCAGGGTGTTCGTGTAAGCGTTGGTTTGACCTACGGGATCATAAACGCTACGGTTGTCCACC
>ONIL01000010.1 GCA_900317835.1 uncultured Prevotellaceae bacterium
GTTGATGCGGTTGGCAGCGATACCATACTTCTTGACGAGCATATCCTTCACGCTGGCGGCACGGCCGTTAGCGAGCTTGATGTTGTTCTCCTGGTTGCCCTCGGGCGAAGCGTAACCCTTGATGGTGCAGGTTGCCTCGGGATGGCTCTTCAGGTAAGCGGCCACGCGCTCAACGTTGGGACGCTGGTCGGTGCTGACGGCGGTCTTGTTCACGGGGAAGTGAACGAGCACATTCATGTACTGCTTGCTGTTGTCAACAACGGTTGCGGGCTGGTTCTTGGCAGCATTCAGGTCATTCTTGCAGTTAGCCAGTGCACGGTTAGCGGCAGCGAGGTCGCCCTCGAGTTGTGCGATGCGTGCGTTGCTAGCGTTCTGAGCGTTAGCCAGCTGATTGCGCAGGTCGTTGATCTGGCCATTGAGCAGTTCGAGCTCGGCATTGTTCACGCGGGCGGGAGCTGCGTTGTCGGTACCGAAGACGAGGTTGATACCCAATGCATACTGGCGGGTAGCGGGAACGCCACAGTAGTCAAAGCCTACCGATGACGAGCCACCGACACCAGCACCCGAAGCAGCTACCTCGGGATCACCGTCGTAGTTGGTGAACAGCACCAGGTTGTTGGCCGATGCAGTGATAGCAGCACGCTTGATGTACTTGGTCTTGGCCAGGAAGGTGCGGGGAACATCGTAGGTCAGCGAGATGGTGCGCAGTCGCAGGCTCTTCACGTAGGTGATCCAGTTGCGAACCTCGTAGTTGTAAGCACCGGTGTAGTAGCTCTTGATGATGTTGTAACCACTGGTCTCGTTGCCGTTGAAGATATAGTTCTTGTCAGCAGTCCAAGTGTTGGAAACGGGATTGCCGTCGCCATCAACACCCTCGATGGTGAGGGTCTCGTTGCGCCAGTCGCCGCTGAGCTCGCTCACGCCGCTCATCGACATGGCATACTTGGTGCCGTTGAAGACGTCGCCGCCCCAGCGGAACTCCCACAACATGTTGAAGGTCCAGTTCTTGAAGAAGGTGAAGGTGTTGTTCCAACCACCCTGCCACTTGGCCTCACGGTCACCGACCTCATAGGCCTTGCTGTCGGTGGTGGGGAAGCCGTTCTTATCAAGGATGAGCTTGCCCTCGCTGTTACGGTTCCACTTGGTACCGTCAATACCCATGAAGTTGCCATGGTTGTAGCTGGCAGCCTTGGCGCCACCATACTGTACGTCGGTCAGGTACATAACGTCGATACCGTTCACCAGGTCACCCACGGTGCCACGGTTACCATAGACGTTGATACCGGTCTCCCAAACGAAGTTCTCGTGCTGGATGGGAGTACCGCTCAGGCTGATCTCAAGACCCTTGTTGTAAACGTCACCAGAGTTAACCGAGCAGAAGATGTAACCGGTTGACTGCGGGCCACGGGGTTGCAGAATCAAGTCAAACGAGTTGTTGGTATAATAAGCAACATCAAATTTCAAGCGATTCTGGATGAAGCGCAACTCCAGACCAACCTCGGTCGAACGGGTGCGCTCGGGCTTCAGATAGGGGTTACCGCGGGTCCAGGTGTTACCCAGACCGACCATACCCTCGAGATAGGTGCCCACAGGCCACAAATAGGTATTGGTAACGTAGGGGTTGGTACCCTTACCTACCTCGGCCCAGCTGGCACGGATCTTACCGAACGAGAACCAGTCGGGCAGGCTCTCACGGAAGAGCTCGGTGAAGGCGATAGCGCCGCTCACACTGGGATAGAAGTAGCTCCAGTTATCCTTGGGAAGGGTCGAATCCCAGTCGTTACGGCTGGAAACGGTCAGGAAGATGGCATTACGCCAGTCAACACGGAACTCACCGAAGGCCGATACCGTGCGCTTCTTGCTGCTGCCGTGCGAGAACTTCTTGTCAGCATCGCTGGCATTCTCGTAGCTGAAGAAGTTGGCTACTGCGAAGTTCCAAGCCGACTCATAGTCGCGGCGAGTCTTGGTGTATTCGGTTGAGCCACCCAACATCAAGTTTACGTTGAAGTCACCGAACTGCTTGTTCCAGTTCGACATCAGGATGTTGCTCAGGTAGCGGTACTTGTACATGTTGTCGCTCAACATACCGCGCTGCCAAACCACCAGTCGAACAGATCCCACTTCACGTTGAAGTTGCCGGTGAAGCGCTCGGTGTCATCGGTCATCTTGTTCTTGTTGACAATCCAGTAGGGGTTGTCGCGCTCGTCCCAAGGTTGAACCTGGTCGCCGAACATGCGGAAACGCGTGCCATCCTCGTTGAGGTAGTGGCGCATGTCATCGCTCGGAGCCCAGTTGTAGGCTGCATAGAGGGCACCTGTACCACTGGAACCGTACAAAGCGGCACCAGTCAGGGTCTTCACGGTGCGGGCATCACTGTAGGCAGCATTAGCGCCGAAGGTGAACTTGCCCACCTTCTGCTCACCATTGAAGCGGAAGGTCGTCTTGGTGTAGCCCGTGGTGGGAACAATACCGTCCTGATCGTAGAATGAACCGCTCAGGAAGAAGTTGTTGTTCTTGGTACCACCACTAACGCTCAGGTTGGTGTCCCAGATGATACCCGTCTCGAAGAAGTTCTTCAGGTTGTCATAGAACGGACCATTGCCCTTGGGACCCCATGAGTTGTAGCTGTCATCCTTGATGTCAAGGCCAGTCCATGCACCAGCGTCGTTGTACATGTCGGTCATGTAACCGCGAACGAACTGATTCTGGGTCTTGGGCAGATCCTTTACCATCGAGGCAATCATCTTACCTGAGAAGCTGATCTCGGTGTGGCCTTCCTTACCTTTCTTGGTGGTAATCATCACAACACCATTTGCACCCTTAGAACCGTAAAGTGCCGCAGCAGCCGGACCTTTCAGTACCGACATGCTCTCGATGTCCTCGGGGTTGATATCCATCACACGGTTAGAAGAAGTGGTTGCACTGTTCATCATACCGTCGAATGCTGAGTTACCAACGATACCTGCCGAGTTGTCATAGATGATACCATCCACAACGAACAGCGGCTGGCTGTCTCGGTTCTCGGCAACAGAGTTACCACCACGCAGGATAATCGTAGCACCTGCACCGGCGGCACCCGATGACTGGGTGATGTTCACACCAGCAATCTTACCCGACAGGGAGTTGATGGCGTTGGCGCTCTTGTTGCGCATCAGTTCCTCGGCCTTCAAGTCGTCCACTGCATAACCCAGCGACTTCTTGTCCTTGCGGATACCGAGTGCGGTTACAACCACCTCGTCGAGTACCTGGTCGTTGGCAGCCATGTCGATGTCCATGGCGCTGCTGCCCACGGTAACCTCGATGGGCTTGCTGCCGACGTAGGAAACGACGAGCACGTCACCACGGTTGGCGACGATTGAATACTTGCCGTCCACATCGGTGGCGGTACCGCGGTTGGTACCCTTGACCTTGACGGTCGCACCGATGAGAGGCTCACCTTGTGCGTCACGTATGACGCCCGTAACTCGGTTGGCCTGGGCTTCGGCTGTGAAACCCGTGCTGGGGAGTGATGACATCCCAGCCGGTGCTCCGCAGGCAATTGCCAACGCGGCCAACAGTGCTAATTGTTTTTTCATACGCACTTACTTTTAAATTGATTTAGAAATTAATGAATTATTCATTATTATTGTTGATTCCTTTCTCTTCAATTGCTATCGAGTTGATGACTGCATGAAAAGCCTATTTTTATTGATATTGCCCGTATTTTTCAGGGTTATCAGGGACCAAAGACTTTCAAATGGCAAATTTGCAAACAATTATTAACATACGCAACTCTTTTGCTGAGTTTTTGAACAAAACGCAGCCTTTTTGCCCGAAATTTACAATTTATTTACTAATCGTGAACACTTTTTTAGGAATTTTTACACTTTTCGCACCATTTATATTCATTCGTTCTCAATCACCGCGTTTTCCCCAACGGCAATGGGGCTCGTGACCTGTTCATAAAAACTGGGAAACGGCATGTCTTAAATCGGGGAAAAAACACTACCTTTGCAGCATGACATTAAACTCTGCCACCATACTCAATTACAAGAATATCGCCGAGGCACGCCTCTCGTTCTCACCCAAGCTGAATTGCCTGATAGGCAACAACGGCCAGGGCAAGACCAACGTGCTTGACGCCATCTACTACCTGAGCATGTGCCGCAGCTATGCCTCGACCAGCGACAACAGTGCAGTCATCCGCCACGGCGAGCCCTACATGATGCTCCAGGGCAGTTACACGCGCTGCGAGACGCCACTCGAGGTGAGCATCGCCCTGCAGCGAGGCAAGCGCAAGGTCGTGCGTCGTGACGGCAAGGAGTACCAGCGCCTTAGCCAACACATCGGCTTGCTGCCTGTCGTCATGGTTTCGCCCATGGATTGGGACCTGGTGCGCGGCAGCGGCGAGGAGCGTCGGCGCTTCATGGACCTGATCATATCCCAAAACGACAGCGAGTACCTCGATGCGCTCATCCGCTACAACAAAGCCGTTGAGCAACGCAATGCAATGATTAAGAAGGAGATGCGCGACCCGCTGCTCTATGAGACAGTAGAGCAGACGATGGACCTGCACGCCACGTTGATTCATGGGCGCCGCCACCAGTGGCTGGACCAGTTCATGCCCATCTTCATGCACTACTACAATGCCGTGGCAGGTGATGGAGAGACTGTCAGTCTGCATTATAAGAGTCACCTGGGCGACGGCACCATGCTCGAACATCTGGCAGCCACACGCGAGCGCGACCTCATCCTTGGTTACACCACACGTGGCATCCACCGCGACGACATCGAACTCCTGCTCGATGACCATCCCATGCGCAGCACGGGTAGTCAGGGCCAGTGCAAGACTTACACCATCGCCTTGAGGCTGGCTCAGTTCGACTTTCTCAAGGCCAACAATCCCGCGGTGCCCATCCTGCTGCTTGACGATATCTTTGACAAGCTCGACGCCAACCGTGTTGAGCGCATCGTTGACGTCGTGTCGAGCGACCGCTTCGGTCAGATTATCATTACCGACACCAACCGCACCCACCTCGACGAAATCGTTGCACGCCACGGCGGTGGCCACTGCCTGATGCACGTCGAGGGCGGCAACGTCACCGACATGAAAGGAGGGGTAACGTCATGAAGCGCACCGAGGCACGCAACATCGGCCAAATCATCAACGACGTGCTCCAGCGTGAACACTTGGACGTCGCCCTTGATGAGCACCGTGCCAGCGCCCTGTGGCCCCAGATTGTGGGCGACGGCATCAACCGATACACCATCAAGCGCTACGTCAAGGACGGGGTGATGACGGTGCATCTTTCATCGGCCTCGCTGGCCAATGAGCTCATGCTGAACCGTGGCACTCTCATCGCACGCATCAACGAGGCCCTGGGCCGCGAAATCATCCGCGAAATCATCTTCAAATAATCACCAATAATAACTGATAACTGTTCACTGTTAACCATTCACTAAAAATGAACCACGCTATCGAAGCCCAATATCCATTCAAGTGCACGACGCCGTTGCAGTTGCGTTTCAACGACGTGGATGCGCTGGGACACGTCAACAATTCGGTCTATTTCCAGTTCTTTGACCTGGGAAAGACGCAGTATTTCAAGGGGTTGAATGTGCAGAGCGACATCGACTGGCGCAAGCCGACGGTCATTATCGCCAACGTGAACTGCAGTTTCCTTGTCCCCACGCTGTTTAACGAGACGGTCGAGGTGCTCACCCAGTGTGCACACTTGGGCAACAAGAGTCTGACACTGCTGCAACACCTGGTGAACAGTGAAACCCGCGAGGTGAAATGCACCTGTGCCACAGTGATGGTCAACCTTGACCCGCAGACCAACCAGCCCAGCCCTATTCCCCAAGTGTGGCGTGACGCGATCATCGCCTTTGAGGGCCACGAGTAAAACGGATCTCAATAAACACTAAACAGGCGGCCTCAATGAGGTCGCCTGTCCTTGTAAACCGAGCCCTTTGATGATCCTTATTTCATCACTTTGGCAGTGCTGGTTGTGCCGTCGGTATAGGTAGTCACTTGGATGGTCAAGCCATTGGGCTGAGCCACCTCTTGTCCTGCCATGTTAAAGTAGCGCACACCGGCAACGGCCTTGCCTGCACTAACATCATTGAGACCCGTATAAGGGAAGACCTCAAGATAGACGATGTCTGAAGCATTCTTCACGCCCTCGGCAGTGTAGTAAACCTGGATGCCAATGCGCCATGTGAAGAAGGGATCATAGCCCTCGGCGTTGGTGCGGTAGAAGTAAACGCTATACGGCGAGAAGTTGTAGCTGTACTGGCCGTAGGGAACCTCGGTCACTTCTTCACCATTGAAGTCCCAGTAGTAATGTACTGCATCGAAGGTGAAGATCTGGTCATTGTCGGTGAAAATGCTGTAGGTCAAAGAACCTTGCTCGATATCGAGCGGGTTACCGTCAACGTCATAGGGATTGATGTTGAACTCAAAGCGGCTGTAACCACTCTCGCTGCCACTGTCACGCCAGCTTACTGCCTCGGGATTGGCGGGAACTGCAGGCTTGGGGGCAGGAATCTCGGTGAGTACGGTGTTCCACTCGATGGTCTGCACCCATGCGTGATTATCGGCCCAAATGGCGCTCAGTCCAGTGGCGGCAAACTCTGACAGTTCCTCGCCAGTGAGCCACGAAGCGCCCTGAGTGCCCTCCAGGGTGATGGTCTCGCCATCGATGGTGAAGACAGCGGCTTCGACCGTGGGATCGGGGGTGTAGTTCACCTCAACTTCCCAAGTATCCCAGTTGATGGTTGCCTCGCTGGTGCTGCCCCATGACAGAATCACGTCAACGTCATAATACTCGCTGTGGAAGAGCGTTTGGCCCATGGGGATGGTGATGGTTTTTCCATCCTCGCTGAGGGTACCCTCTACCCAGGTGTCATAGGACATCGCCATAATCGGGTTTTTCATGTACACCTTGCCGTCCTCGGCATACACGATACTCACCTTGCCCTCCTGATAGGCCACATAGAAGCCGTCCTCATAGTCACAGATGACACAGCAACCCTCACGGTTGTAATTCTTGAGCGTGCCGGCGGGCTGCTCGGTGATAGCATCGGCAAACGCTGTGGCACAGAAGGCCATCAATACAAAAAACAAAGTAAATCTTTTCATAGGCGGTAGTAAAATAATGGTTAATGTTAATAAAAAAGTATGGTTATAATTATTTCACTGGCAAATATACATCAAATAATAAAAAATGACAAAAACATCTTGCCTGATTTTTGCCAATAATAATTATTTCCTATTTGCGCGGTGGCTGGTCAACTTGGTGGCAATGAAATTAAATACAAAGCCCGTAGTCAAGATTGTGATTACCACCATGAGCAAGATTCCTGAAGCAAATAACCTGAAAGACCCATAACGAGTTAATACATCGGCAGGAACCATTACCATAAAGTCATCGAAAAAGGCAAAAACAATCAATACCAACTCAAATACCGTAGCACTTATAAGAATAAAGCCTTGTCGCCATAAAGTGCCCCAAATTCCATAGCCGAAAAGCTGCCTATAACCGATGACGTAATAAATCATGACAACGCAAAAAGTTGTCATAGCGAGAACTGGGTAATTCAGTAGCCGCAAAGGTATAAGCAGCAAATAAACGACTACTTGAAGAACCTGAAAAAAAACTTGGATAAAGAAGCCTTTTGGCAACGTGTGGCGGGTGTTTCGAGGCGAATTCCGGAACATGATCCATGTGGGAAAAATGGCAAGTACCGAAGTGATTAGCATCATAAGGCTGTAATGGGTTTTATTCCATTTATAGAAGTTACCCAAAAGTCCATTTTCCATATCGTCTTCTTCGAGTTTGATTCCCAGAAAATCAGGGAAAAACCAATAATTTAAAAGTGAATAAACAAGTGCTACGATAAATAGCATTTTCACTGGAGGATAGCTAACCTGGCGCTTGCCATTGATGTAATCGCTGACCAAGTAGCCAGGCCGCAGCAATAACTGAGCGATAGTGTTGATCAGCGAGCGGGAACCTAACCCCCAAACATCCAGGACACTCTGTCGCACGCTGTCCCAACCGATGTCCCCCAGGCCGGCCCGCTGTGAGCATATAGGACAGAAATTGCCCGTAAAGTCGTGACCGCAGTTGTTGCAGTGATGAATCTCGCCTGAATTGAGTTTATAATCAAAGGGTTTTTCCTGCCACTGCCTGAAACGATGATATCGTTCTATTAGTCTTTGCTTGTTCATGGCTCAGTTAATTTAAACTCTTTGCGCGTCAATTTTGTGGCAATCAAGTTAATCACCCATCCAATAGCTAACAACGTCAATCCATAGGACAAATAAATTAATGCATTATTCACAACTGGGGACTCTTGAGCTATCTCTTGGTTTAAGCTGTAGAAATTAAATAATTCCAACAATGATAGGAAGATACCATTGGTAGATCCAACAACGACGAGTACACGCCACAGTGTTCCCCAAATGCTATAGCCGAACAATTGCTTGTAAGCGATAATGTAATAAATAATAAGCACAATCCAGCTGATTATAAGAAAGGCGGTGTAGTTAATCAATGCGAGCGGCAACAGCAAGATATAAGATAAGACCAAATTAATTACACATAAAAACACCTGGATGAAAAACCCCTGGGGCAAGGTGTGGCGGGTGTGCCGAGGGGCATAGCGGAACATAATCCAAGTGGGCAATATGTACAATAATGCAATAATGAAGTAGGTCCAAGCGAAATGTCCCTGAAGCCAGTCACCTAATTTTACGTTGTCATCGAGTTCTCCTCCGAACACATCAAAAGCGTTGCCCAACAAGAGAGGTATGAGATAATAAACTAACAGAACAATGATCACCGCGACAAAAAACAGCATCTTCACGGGCGGAAAACTCACTTGACGCTTGCCACTGATGTAATCGCTAATCAGGTAGCCTGGGCGCAGCAGCAGATGGCAAATCGATCGGGGCAGCGAGCGCGACCCCAAGCCCCATATGTCCATGAAACTCTGTCTCACACTGCGCCACCCGATGGTGCCTTCTTCGGCTTTTTGGGAACATCCGGGACAGTAATTCCCCACAAAGCGGTGTCCGCAACACTGGCAGACATGCTCCTCGTCGCTTTTGATTTGAAAGGTGTTTGGACGACGTTGCCACTGCTTGAAACGCTTATACTTTTCTTTTATTTGCGTTTTGTCCATTGTCTTCTATCCTTTATATTAGTGCAAAATTAACGCTTTTTTCCCATTAGATGCAATTGTGGCACAAAAAGCTACATCAAATGACCAAAAAATGAAAACAAGGGACAAGAAACTAGAAACTATTTCGTACCTTTGCACGTTCAAAAAACACCTTTTACCAAAATATGGACGTAAAACAATCAATGCGCGAAATACTGGAGGCCGAGAGCAAGGCCGTCCTGAACATACCCGTCACCGATGCCTATGAGCAGGCGGTGACACTCATTGTGGAACAAGTGAAACACGAGGGTGGTAAACTCGTCACCTCGGGAATGGGCAAGTGCGGACAGATTGCCGACAACATCGCAACCACTTTCTCCTCGACGGGCATCCCCGCCATCTTCCTCCACCCCAGCGAGGCACAACACGGCGACTTGGGAGTGGTGCAACCTCACGACGTGCTGTTGCTGCTCTCCAACTCGGGCCGCACCAACGAGATTTGCGCCCTTGTCAGTCTCGCCCACAACCTGTATCCTCAACTCAAGATTGTGGTCATCACAGGCAACAAGGACAGTGAACTGGCCCATCTTGCCGACATTTGCTTGTGGACCGGCAACACCAAGGAGGTCTGCCCCCTTGGGCTGACGCCAACCACTTCGACAACGGTGATGACTGTCATTGGCGACGTGCTGGTGGTCAACACCATGCGTGCCACGGGATTCACTAAGGAGGATTACGCCCTGCGCCACCACGGCGGCTACTTGGGCAGTATCGCCAAGGGCACCAAATATTAATCCACCCAGACAAGAAATTCAAGTCCATCCAGTCATGAGAAAAATAATCACTATCGGCGAATCGGTTCTCGACACCGTCTATAACGGCAACAAGCCCGTCAGGGCCTTCATGGGTGGCCGCATCGCCAATGCAGCCGCCATTCTGGGCACCATGGGGCTGCCCGTGAGCATGGTGAGTGAGTGCTGCAACGACCGTGTGGGCGATATCATTATTGACTATCTCACTAGTCACAACGTCAATGTCAAGTCAATTGACCGTTACACCGAAGGCTCCACTCCCCTATCTGCCATTTTCACCAATGAGACGGGCAAAGACACCATCGTCAATTACGGGGTTTATCCACATGAGCGCTTTGACGTCGTGTGGCCGCGCATCGACGAGGACGACATCCTGTTGTTCGGCTCCTTGTATGCCATTACCGAGCCTCAACGCACCGCCCTGTTCGAGTTGGTCAACTATGCCGTCGAGCGCAAGGCCATCATCATCTACTTGCCTGGTTTCCAACATGGCATCAACTTCCACATCGCCCACGTCATGCCTGCCATCCTCGAGAACCTCGAGGTCAGCGACCTCGTGATTGCCCACGAGCGTGACCTGCGCGACGTCTATCCTGGCGAGACCGCCCAGCAGGCCTACTGCGACCACGTCGAGTTCTACTGCGACAACTATCTGCACATCCATCCCGACCTGTCGGTGACCCGCTTCGACAAGGGAGGGAAAGCCCTGCCCCACCCCGCCATCGGAGCACCCACACGCCACATGCTAGGCTGGCAGGCCGGCTTCACCGCTGGCGTGATACACGGGATGCTAAAGAACGGTGTTACCCGTGCCAACGTTCACCAGTTGCCGCGTGCCACTTGGGTGGACATCGTCACCGGTGCTCAGGCCATCGCCTCGTGCTGCGCAAACACCGACAATTGCATGGACTCATCCTTGGCTGTCCGCTTTGCTAACGAAATCACCAACAATTAATAACCGCTAACCCGTCAATGAACGCACTGCCCATCACCGTTGCGATGCCGCGCCTCAACAACGACATGACCATTGCACGCGCGCAAATGGCTGTCGCTGGAGCCATGCCTTCGAGCAAGGGCCTGGATGATGCTATCGTCACCGAGATGAAGATGTGCTACATCGAGTACCTCATCACCAACAAGCGGGATCTCGAAGCCGAGCAGGTCATCGAGGAGTTCATCTATGACGACGAGCGCATGCAACAGTTGCCGCAACTCCACGCGGCATGGTTGTGGCTGGTGCGTATGGCCTTACTGATCGACGGCGGGAATCCTTCGCTGTCGTTGGGGGCGGCCGAAAACACGCTGCTTGTCTTGTCGAACCATGTGGGCAAAAAATCCGAAGATTTTAACGCTATCGTTGCTGCCCTGCTATTTAATCTGGCACTCGCACATCATGGCATGGGCGACAACAGCCGCGCCGCCAAGGAACTAACCAAGGCCCAACAACTGCTGGAACGACTCACCAAGCGCAACGAGGTGCGCTTCTCGGCCATGTTGCTCATGGCGGTTGAAGCATCCACCGAGGTCATCAAGTCCAAGACCAAGCAGATGAACGTCCTTGCCCATTACCAAAGCGCCAGTGAACTATATATGAGTCAACTCAACAGTGGTGACGCCAACGCCACGCGCACGGCCATGTCCAACCTGGTCGAGACGCTGGGCAAGGAGGGCGACATCATGCTCGAGATGGGCAATGGCCGCAATGCCGTCAAGTATTACACCAAGGCCCTGCGCTATCAGAAAAAACTGGGCGAACGAATGGGCGAACGAGACCTGCTCCTCTCCATCGGCCTGGCCAAGGCGCTCATGCGCCTCATCAACCGCCGTGCCGCCGCCGAGCAACTGCTGCGGTCCCTGTTGCCGCTAGCACAACGCCTGGACGCCACTGCCGAAATTACCGAGATTCAAGACCTACTCAATAACAAGAACAAAAACGTGAACATCATGACACTGCTTAAGAGTATTTTCACTGCGGCCCTCATCCTTGTGGGCACACTGGGCATGCAGGCGCAGCTCATCGTCGGACACCGCGGCTCACAATGGGGCGTCGAGAACACCCGTGCCGCTTTTATCAACGGAGCAAATGCAGGGGCATGGGGCCTCGAGTGCGACATCCGCGTCACTGCCGACGGCACCTTCGTCGTCAGCCACGACGACAACTACAAGCGCTTGGGTGGACCCGAGACCAAGATTGCCGACATGTCGACCGAGGCTGTTCTCTCGACCCGTCTCACCAGCAAGCGACACGGCATCACCTATGCCGGCACACCATGTACCCTGGGCGAATTCCTCGACATCTGCAACGAGTATAATGTAGTGCCTGTTGTTGAGGTCAAGGTCTGCACCAGCATCCATAGCAACACCAACGCCGAGAATGAACCCGTCTTTGACGGCATACCAGCCCTGATCAACCTCATTGACCTGAAGGGTTGCAGCGACCGCGTGGTCATCATCTCGTTCATGCCTGGCGTGGTTGACTTCATTCACCGTCATTACCCCGACATCACTGTCCAGGTTCTAGCTGGTGACGGCGACGGAACCATCGACGAATGGGTGGACTGGTGCATCGAGCGCAAGATGGACCTCGACGTCGTCCACTCGATTGTCACCAAGCAGGCGGTTGACCGCATGCACGCCGCTGGCCTCAAGGTCAACGTCTGGACGGTCGATAAGATTGAGGACTTTGACCGCGTCAAGGCTGCCGGTGTCGATTACATCACCACCAATGCCCGCTTCCCTCAAGAACTGAAATAATCAACGACTCTTTTATTTATGTCATCACAACTCAATAAAGTTCAGGGCGACAACGCCCTGCACGCACTTCCCCACGTCGACGGATTGACCGTCGGCATCGTCTGCGCCGAGTGGAACGAGAAAATCACTGGAGCCCTGTTACAGGGGGCACTCGACCTCTTTGCCCGCGAGGGTTACGAGGACGTCACGGTCGCCCATGTTCCCGGCACTGTCGAACTGACTTTTGCTGCGGCCCAGATGGCACGCACTGGCCGCTATGACGCCATCATCATGATTGGCTGCGTCATTCGCGGCGGCACTCCACACTTCGACTACGTCTGCGACAACGCCACACAGGGATGCGCTTATCTCAATGCCACACAGGACGTTCCGATTATATTCTGCGTCCTCACCTGCGACGACGAACAACAGGCGTTGGACCGCGCTGGCGGAACGCTTTGCAACAAGGGGACCGAGGCCGCCGAAGCCGCCGTCAAGATGGCCCACTTCGCCCGCCACTTCGCCCACTAAGCTTTAACGAAATAGGACTTCATCAGCCGCTTGACGCGAGGCGACAGGACGATAATGGTGAACATGGTGCACAGTGCCATCAAGGCGAAGGCCAGGTCCATGATGCTCACCATGACCTTGAGCGGAATCATCGCGGCAACGACAATCATAGCCAGATAATAGTAATTGTACCACTTGACATTGTGTGCGCCAAAGAGATAGTTGGTGCACTTTTGGCCATAGTAACTATAAGAGAACATCGTCGAGAATGCGAAGAAGAACACAATCGCCATCAGCAACAGGTGGCCGATGCCCGGCAACAGCTGGCCCCAGGCACCCAGGGCAACGTAGAGACCTTTAGGGTCGGTCAAGCCGACGTAGTTGCCCGCAATGATGATAGGAATTGACGTCAAAGTGCACACCAGGCCCGAGTCAATGGCTGGGCCAAGCATGGCAATCAGGCCCTCACGGACAGCATCGGTGTTCTTGCTCGCCCCGTGCATCATCGAGGCGGTACCCACACCTGCCTCGTTGACAAAGGCGGCACGACGGGCACCCGTCAAGGCGACGTAGGCAAACGCGCCAAATCCAGCCCGCATGTCGAAAGCTCCTTCAAAAATCTGTCCGAAAACTCCAGGAATCTCCCTGAAGTGCAATGCCATGATCACGAGCACCATGATCAGGTAAAGCACGACCATCACGGGCACAATGCGTGAGGCAAACAAGGCGATGCGCTTGATACCGCCCAAGATCACGCCTCCCACGATGGCGACCATGATAAGACCCATGATGAAACGCAGCGTCAGTGTATTCTCAATGCCCATCGGCGTGGTGAATACCGTCGTTACCGACTCTACCAGCTGGTTAGCCTGCATGAAGCACAACGTGCCCACTAGGCCGAAGATGGAGAATGCCACGGCCAGCGGCTTCCACTTCTCACCCAGCCCTTTAGTGATGATATACATCGGGCCGCCTTGCACCTCGCCGGCGCTGTCACGTCCCTTGTACATGATGGACAATGTGCCTTCAAAGAACTTGGTGCTCATTCCCACCAGGGCGCTCACCCACATCCAGAAGACCGTTCCAGGGCCACCTATCGACAGGGCGATAGCCACACCCGCAATGTTACCCATCCCGACTGTCGCGGCAATGGCGCTCAACAGCGCCTGCACCGAGCTGATCTGCCCCGACTGCTTGCCACTGTCGCTGGCCTGCTTGTCGCGCAGGGCGCGCATGGCCCACGGCAAACGCCTGATGGACACTGCTCCTGAATACAGGAACAGGAACAAGCCACCTCCAATCAGCAGAAAAAACTCAGGATAGCCACAAACCGCATCACTGGCCTCCACTATCCAATCACCCAAAGCATTGAGTATGTCTTCCATAAACTATAGATATAATGTTAATGATTGGGGCAAAGATAAAGCATTTTTCCCGAACGGCAGCCACCTCGTCACATTAAAAACCAAAAACGAGGCTGCTCACGCAGTCTCGCCTTTGGCGCTTCTTCTTGGACTTGAACCAAGGACCCCCTGATTAACAGTCAGATGCTCTAACCAACTGAGCTAAAGAAGCAATCTTTCCTCTCTTGTATTATCTTTATCTATTATGTTGTTGCGCTTCTTCTTGGACTTGAACCAAGGACCCCCTGATTAACAGTCAGATGCTCTAACCAACTGAGCTAAAGAAGCAATCCTTGCACCTTTTCGGCAACCCCTGCCGAAAAATGCGGTGCAAAGATAGTGCCAATAATTGAACTGTGCAATAAAAAAAAGAAAAAACTTGTTTTTTTTCGTCCTTTCATGGTTTTTTTAACCGTCAAATCGGGTGAAATTCGGGGATTAGTAGTATTTTCGCAGCCACAAATACATTATAAATAATGAAAAAGACGCTGAAATATATCGTTTGGGGATGCCTGGCACTGTGTATCGCCGCCCCTGTGGCCCTTGCCGATGACGACAAGGCGGTAAACGATGACGCTGCCGTGGCCCGCAGCCTGGACATTTTCAATTCCCTCTATAAGGAGTTGAACACCTTCTATGTCGATACGATCAATGCCCAGAAGTCTATCGAGAACGCCATCAACGCGATGCTCGAGGATATTGACCCCTACACCGAGTATATCCCCGCCAAGGAGACCGACGACTTCCTGACGCTGAGCACTGGCGAGTATGGTGGCATCGGCAGCTACCTGATGGAGCGCACCGAGGATGGCAAGAAGGGCGTCTACATCAGTGGTCCCTATGAGAACAGTCCCGCAGCCCGTGCCGGTTTGCGCACGGGCGACCGCATTATTATGATCGACGGCGACAGTACTGCCGGATGGGCCAGCGACCAAGTGAGCAAGCGGCTCAAGGGCCAGGCCAACACCCACCTGACGGTAACGGTTGTGCGCCCCTACGACGAGGACAGCATCAAGACCTTCTCGTTTAATCGCGAGACCATCAGTGTCAATCCTGTGCCCTACTACGGTGTCACACGCGGCAACATCGGCTACATCGACTTGACGACATTCAACGAGAAGTCGGCCCAGCAGGTGCGCGACGCACTCATTGAACTCAAGAAGGATACACGGGTCGAGAATATCGTGCTCGACCTGCGCGGCAACGGCGGCGGTATTGTCGAGGCCGCTATTCAGATTGTAGGCAGCTTCGTTCCCAAGGGCACCCAGGTGCTCGTCATGCGAGGCCGAGACAAGTCCAGTGAACGCACCTACAAGACCACCGTCGAACCCATCGACACCGAGATTCCTCTAGTCGTGCTCATCGACGGTGGATCGGCCAGCGCGAGCGAAATCACCGCTGGTGCTTTGCAGGATCTGGACCGCGCAGTTATCGTCGGCACGAGATCCTACGGCAAGGGTTTGGTGCAAGCCACCCGCAACCTGCCCTATGATGGCATACTCAAGGTCACCATTGCCAAATACTACATTCCCAGCGGACGTCTTATCCAAGAGGTGGACTACGGCAACCGCAATGCCGACGGCACCTTCAAGAAGACGACAACCGACAGCACCGCCCGCGTCTTCCACACTGCCCATGGCCGTGAGGTGCTCGAGGGTGGCGGCATCATGCCCGACCTCAAGGTAGAACCGCGCGAGCTGAAGCGCATCGTCTATAACATCATGCGTGACCATTGGGACTTTGACTTCGCCACACGCTACGTTGCCCAGCACAGGGACGAAATCGCCAACCCTGCCGACTTTGAGGTGACTGACAGCATCTTCAACGAGTTCAAAGCGTTCATCAATGCCGACAAATTCGAGTATGACAAGGTGTGCGAGCAACAGCTGGCGGCATTGCGCAAAACGGCCACGACCGAGGGCTACATGAATGACTCCACCGCTGCACAATTCGACCGGCTCGAAGCCCTGCTCAAGCATGACCTCGACCATGATCTGGACCTGCACCGCCGCGACATCTCCTACCTGCTCAGCCAGGAAATCATGGACCGCCTCTACTACACCCGAGGCCAGGTCGAGAACTCCCTCAAGGACGACGAATACCTCGACACCGCCAAGCAAATGTTTGACAAGGCAGGCGAATACTCACGCATCCTCAACCTCACCGCCAAGAAAAACAAGTCCAAAAAAAGCTCGAAGAAATAGCGACGGCTGATGGAGATCAGGGAACTGTGTACATTATTTAACGGCAAGGGGCGAGTGGCAGCAGTGAAGAAGCTGCTGGCCACTGGCGGGAATGCGGTCATCGACGGGCTGGCGGGGTCCAGTGCGGCGATGGTGCTGGCAGGACTGCCCCAACGCGATTGCCCTTACCTCATTGTGGTCAACGACCTGGACGAGGCTGGCTACATGTACAATGACCTGTGCCAATTAACAAGCGACAAACAGGTGCTGATTTTCCCATCGGGCTACAAGCGCGATATCAAGTATGGCCAAATTGACGCTCCCAACGAAATCCTGCGCACCGAGGTGCTGAACCGTTGGTTCGACGATCCTGACGTGCGCTGGGTGGTGACCTATCCTGAGGCTCTTGCCGAACGTGTGCGCCGCCGCGAGGACGTCGAGGCCTGCACAATACAGCTGCATTCTGGCGGGACCGCCGACTTGAGTGAGACAGCCGCCCGCTTGCGTGAACTGGGCTTTGTGGCGACCGACTATGTCTATGAGCCAGGGCAATACAGCGTGCGCGGCTCCATCCTTGATGTTTTCTCATATAGTAACGAACTGCCCTACCGCATCGACTTTTGGGGCGATGACATCGATTCGATACGCACCTTCAACGTCGAAACTCAGCTGAGCGAGGAACGTCTAGACCACATCAGCATCCTCAACAACAGTCCGTCAGGCGGAGGAAAGGAAGACAATGTGTCGCTGCTGGACTACATCGGCGACGACACCATTGTGCTGTGCCGCAGCGAACAGTGGCTCAAGGCGCGCATTCGCGAGATCGCCCAGGAGGGGATGTCGGTCAGCGCCATCATTGCCGACGAGGGCGACACCCAAGCGACCAATAAAGTTGTCGATGCCGACCTGTTCATGCGACGCCTGGAGCAGCTGCGCCGCATCGCTGTCGTCAACGGCGAGGCTTCCCCTGAACGCGGTGTGAAGCGCCTGTCGTTGCATTGCAAACCCCAAGGCATCTACCACAAGAACTTTGACCTTATTGGCCAATCGTTCACCCAATTCATCGCCCAGGGATACAGAATCCTCATCTTGAGTGACAGCGCCAAACAGATAGAGCGCCTGCACAACATCTTTGAGGACCGTGGCGACGACATCACATTCGAGCCTGTGCTGCGCACCATCCATGAAGGATTTGTCGACGAAGACCTGAAGTTGTGCGTCTTCACCGACCACCAGATATTTGACCGTTTCCACAAGTACAACCTCAAGAGCGAGCGTGCACGCTCAGGCAAGCTCGCCTTGTCACTCAAGGAGCTCCAGCAAATCGAGAAAGGCGACTATATCGTCCATGAGGACCTGGGTGTTGGCAGATTCGGCGGCCTGATACGCACCTCGATGAACGGCACGCCTCAGGAGATGATCAAACTGACCTACCTGAACGGCGATGAGGCTTACGTGTCTATCCACTCGCTGCACAAACTCTCGAAATACCGCAGCAAGGAAGGCGAGGCGCCACGGCTCAACCGCCTGGGCTCCAACGCCTGGGCAAGGATGAAATCCCGCACCAAGAGCCGCCTCAAGGACATCGCCCGCGAGCTCATCCAGCTCTATGCCGCCCGTCGTGAGCAGAAGGGCTTCGCCTATACCCCCGACGGCTATATGCAGCAGGAATTGGAGGCCTCCTTCATCTATGAAGACACGCCCGACCAGTTGACCGCCACCCAAGCAGTCAAGGCCGACATGGAGAGTGAAAAGCCCATGGACCGCCTGATTTGCGGCGACGTGGGGTTCGGCAAGACCGAGATTGCCGTGCGCGCCGCTTTCAAGGCTGCGACCGACGGCAAGCAGACCGCCGTGTTGGTTCCAACAACAGTACTGGCCTTCCAGCACTACCGCACCTTCAGCGAGCGTCTCAAGGATTTCCCCGTGCGAGTGGACTACTTGAGCCGAGCCCGCAAGCCCAAGGAAGTCAAGCAACTGCTGGCCGACCTCAAGGACGGCAAAATCGACATCCTTATCGGCACGCACAAGCTCATCGGCAAGACCGTGCAGTTCCATGACTTGGGCCTCCTGGTTGTTGACGAGGAGCAAAAGTTCGGCGTCGCCGTCAAGGACAAACTCAAACAGATGAAGCTCAACGTTGACACGCTCACGATGAGCGCCACGCCCATCCCGCGCACGCTGCAATTCTCACTCATGGGCGCACGTGACCTGAGCACGCTGAGCACTCCGCCAGCCAACCGCTACCCCATCCTCACGACTGTTGGTACCCTCAACGACGACATCGTTGCCGAGGCCATCAACTTTGAGCTCTCTCGCAACGGTCAGGTCTTCTTTGTCAACCACCGCATTGAGCAGCTGGAGCAATTGGAGAACATGATTCACCGTGTCGTGCCCGATGCCCGAGTGGTTGTGGGCCACGGCCAAATGCCACCTGAACGGCTGGAACAAGTCATCATCGACTTCAGCAACCATGACCATGACGTGCTGCTTTCGACCACCATCATCGAGAACGGCATCGACATGCCCAACGTCAACACCATCATCATCAATAACGCTGACCGTTACGGCTTGAGCGACCTGCACCAGTTGCGAGGACGTGTGGGACGCAGCAGCCGCAAGGCCTTCTGCTATCTGCTTGTGCCGCCTGGCAAACCCCTGGCTACCGATGCCCGACGTCGCTTACAGGCCATCGAGAGCTTCAGCGACCTGGGTGCCGGCATCCAGATTGCCATGCAAGACCTGGACATCCGAGGAGCAGGCAACCTGCTGGGAGCCGAACAGAGCGGCTTCATCGCCGACCTGGGCTATGAAACCTACCAGAGGGTGCTCAAGGAAGCCGTTACCGAGTTGCGTAATGAGGAGTTTGCCACGACATTCGCGTCAAGCAATGATTCTAATCAAGAAGAGAACAGTGAGTTTGTTACCGACTGTGTTGTGGATACCGACCTGGAACTGATGTTCCCCGCCAGTTATGTGCCGCAAGAGAACGAGCGCATTACCCTGTACCGCGAATTGGATAACATGGAGACCGACGATCAGGTCGAGGCCTTCGAGGAGAGGATGGTGGACCGATTCGGCAAGATTCCCGAGATGGCGAGCGAACTCATCCGCATCGTGCCCTTGCGCCGCACGGCACGTCGCTTGGGCATCGAGAAACTGGTCATCCGACAGACGCGCATGCACCTGTTCCTTGTCGGCGAGGAGAATCTGGCCTATTACCAGTCACCCGCCTTTGGCCGCATCCTGAATTTCATCCAGCAGAATCCCAAGCGCTGCACTCTGAGCCAGAAGAATGGGCGTCGCAGCATCATCGTTGCCTATATTCACAGCGTGAGCGCGGCTTTAACCACCCTGCGCACCATCACCCACCTGGAAAGCCTGTAACAGTTCCCTGTACTTCTCACGCAAATGGCGCGAGTGAGCGAGGACATCAAGGTCAGTTGTGCCATAGATGGGCTCAACGACGGAGTTCACCCACTGTTGCTGGAACTTGTCGATAGCCGAACGCATCTTCGGGTCATCATAATCACTACCTGAAATAATGCCGACGGTGATTTCACGGATATAGATTTCCCATCGTTTGGCATAGTAATCCCACATCAAGCCATTCCAGTTGCGGCATGCATAATCGTTAAGGCTACCACCCCAAGTAGTGATCAAGCGACGTGCATTCATCTCATAGTAGTCCTTTACCTCGGGTTTTGAGCCAAGGTCTCGCGCCTGTTGCAGCCATGTGTCCAGCATGGCTTGGGGATGGTGACTGTTGAGGATGTCCAAGTCCGACAAGAGTTCAAACAACTGATCGCTGTGGCGATAAAAGGCACTTTTGTTCTTCTGCTCATAGGCTCTATCCAGCTTTTGCTTCTCGAGGAGGAACAGGTCGCCCAGCAACTGGCGCCCCACCCACACCAGGTCGATGGTCATGGCGTCGGTAGTGACGTTTTCCTGTTGGAGCAGCAGGTCCCAAACGGCGAGCAGGTCACGTGGATTGTACTTCATGGAACGGTTTTCCTTGTTCATCACCGGATAGGAACACGGCAATGGGGCAGCGAAATTACCTGGGGTAATATCAAGCACCTTATTATATAATAACTCCCACGCCTCACGCACGGGCTGGCTCTCGATGCCAGCATGACGGTCGGCCAGCTCATTGATAACCTGCTCGTCGGTTTTGCCAAAGTCCCATGCTTTCTCGAGAATGTACTCGTAGGGGAACTGCTGCACGTCAAGTCCCTCGAGCGTCGAGCCGATGCCCACCAGGTTGTCACCACATTCCTGCAATGCACGCTCAATGCGTTCGCCAGCTTCCTTGACACGGCCCTGAACGTTGGTGTTACCGCCGAAGTTGCCCAAGTAGCACCAGATGAACGGTTGCCCGTAAAAACCATCGTGCTCACGCCACATCTCTTTATACTCACAATAGTAATCAAGCATCGTCATTTTGCCCTGGGGCACGCCTGTGAGCATGGCACGGGTGCGCTCGCGGGTATAGTCCTCGCGCTGATAATAGAGGAACCATGCCATCTGCAGCCACTCAGCTTGAGGATCGACAGCGGTTAGGCTCTCATAGATGTGACGTGACACCCTATTAAGATATTCAGGCTCAAAACTGGGCGGGTCCACCTCATTGAACGGATCGATACCATAAATGTGGTCAGTACCAAACAAACGGGTTTGCTCTTCGAGGAACATACGCTGGATGCGGCTATACAAGGGATCCTCGCTGTTGAGGAAGTAGGTGCGGTACTTCTCGTCAAAGCCAGCCCAGCCGCCCAATGCCTGGATATCGGCATCGGGAAACAAGACTCGAAGCTGCCCGGGCACATGGCCCGCAAAGGCAGGCAGCACGGGTCGCATGTTCAACGCCCGCTCGCGCTCCACGATGCGCTGCTGCAACCTGGTTTGTCCCTCAAGCCACTCCATGGGCAACGGACCGCACCAGCCGTCGATATTGGCCATGCGGTGCCACGGCAGGTAGGCTGGACCCGTGAAATAGCTGCGCACCTGTTCATCGGTCATGCCCAATTGCCTCCACACGTTATACCACACAGCCTCCTGTCCCGTGATGGCTAACGGCAGGTTCACGCCATTGAGGGCCATCCAGTCGATGAAGTGCTCCCATTGCGTCCAGCCCCAAAACGGCATTGTGTAGCCCCACGTACAGTAATTCAAGAAAAAGCGCTGCGACACCCTTGCAGTCACCTGCTCAGGGGCAGGCACATCAGGCAACACATTGGGCAAAGCCAATGGCACGCCTGCATACCACGACACCGTCACCTTGCAATAACGGTTCAAGTAACCGTTCAGGCCCACCGCCATCGAGTTGGCATTATTGCCGCCGATAACCACCTTGCCGCCACGGCTCTCGAGAGTGAAAACATCCTTGCCCAGGTCGGCATTGATCTTATTGAACTCGACTTTATTGCCCAAAGCCAACGACAAACGACCAGCCAGCGCATTGGCCTGCTCCACATCTTTATCCACCTCGCCGGCAGCGGTGAGACTCAACAGCATCAGTGCCGTCAGTATCATTATTCTCGTCATACTGTCAACCAATTAATTTCGTTCAGAATGCAAATTTAACGACAAATTTCCACAAAACCGGGCTTTGGAGAGCAAAAACACAGTATTTAAGGCCAGATCCTGTTTCCTTACGATTATTCAAAGATTGGTAGATTTTATCTGCGGTTTGGTTGAAAAGACCAAAACCCAACTTGTATTTTTTCATTTTGTTGCCTAGTTTTGCCACACAAAACCATGTATTAATTTAATCACATAACACCTAAAGTTTCACATTATGAGAAAGCATTTTCTTCTAGCAGCCATGGTAGCCATGGCAAGCATTTGGAGCTATGCGCAGCAAACGATGTGGATTCACACCGGACATGTGCATTGGGCTTACAACACCGAATCGGTGGGCACGATGCCGTATTCCTCAGCGAGTCTGCTCACCGTGCTCGAGAAAGGTTTCACCCTAGCCGATGTGGACAGTGTGACCGTCGCCAACGAGACGTTTGCCGACGACAATGTCCTCGTCAAGTACAACAACACAGTGGCCGACGTGTATGTGGCCGGTAACATAGCCAACCACATCACCGCCCAGGTAACCGGCGCACGCGTCGCCGTCATGCAGGACGCCGATGTGGCCACCGAGTACATCTACACCCTGCAGGGCACCAGCACGAGCGGTTGCTTCTACCATGCAGGATACTACAAGATGACCCTCGCGCTGAACGGTGTCAACCTGACCAACCCCGACAGCGCCGCCATCAACATCCAGAACAGCAAGCGCATCGCCGTTCAACTCGTTGACGGTACGACTAACACCCTGAAGGACGGTGCCAACAACACCAAGAAGGCTGCCTTCCTCGTGAAGGGCCATGCCGAGTTTGCCAAGGGCGGCTCATTGACCATCACGGGTAACAAGAAGCACGCGCTGGCCTGCAACGAGTACATGGAGGTCAAGAAGACCGTGGGCACCATCACCATCGTCAGTGCTGTGGCCGACGCCATCAACGTGAGCCAGTACTTCCAGATGAACGGCGGTACCATCAACATCCAGAGCTGCGGTGACGACGGCCTCCAGGTGGATGCCGAGGACACCGCTGATCCTGAACTCGACGGCCACGTGCTCATCAAGGGCGGCACGCTCACCATCAACGGTAGCGCTGCGGGCACCAAGTGCATCAAGGCCGAGGGCAACGTGGATATCCAGGGCGGCACTTTGACGCTGAAGCACACCGGCATCCCCGTATGGGACGAAGAAGATAGCAAGATCAAGGAAGCTACCGGCATCACCACCGACCGCAACCTCACCATCAATGGTGCCGAGGCAGTCGTGAATATCACCATGACCGGTAACGGCGCCCGCGGCATGAAGTGCGACAGCACGATGACAGCCACCGCCGGTACCATCGACATCAACTGCTCGGGTGGCGACTGGGCTTACAGCACCGTTGACACCAGTAGCGTGAAGTGCGCCAAGGCCGACTATGCCTTTATCTTGAATGGCGCCAGCATGAAGTGCACCACCGTCAAGGACGAGGCCGTGGGCGTCCACAGCGAGGGCACCGTCCTCGTGAGCGACGGCACGTTGACGCTCAACACCTATGACCACGGTATCAAGAGCGACTATGACATGGAGATCACCGGCGGCACCATCACCTACAACATCAACGGTCCTGCCAGCAAGGCACTCAAGTGCGAGGGCAACCTGCACATCACGGGCGGCAACATCAGCGGCACCGTGAGCGGTGGTGGTCAAACGGCCAGCGACCAGACGACCAGCGCCAGCGCAGGCATCAAGTGCGACAACAACGTGACCATCGACGGCGGTACCTTTGACCTCAAGGCTACTGGTAACGGCGACAAGGGCATGAGCATCGACGGCTGGCTCATCATCAACGACGGTAACATCAAGGTGACCACCACGGGCAGCCGTTACGGCCAAAGCAGTAGTGGCGGTGGCTGGCCTGGAGGCGGTGGCTCGTCGAACAGCGACATGCGCTCATCGCCCAAGGGCATCAAGGTGGACGGCAACATTACCATCAACGGCGGCACCATCACCGTGAGTGCTACTGGTGGTGAAGGCGCCGAGGGCATCGAGTCCAAAATCATCATGACCATCAATGGCGGCTATGTCGAGGTGACCAGCTATGACGATGCGTTGAACAGCTCATCACACATGTACCTCAAGGGTGGTTACGTTTATGCCGTGGCAACCGGCAACGATGCCATTGACTCAAACGGCAACATGTACCTGAGCGGCGGTTACGTCTTCTGCTGCGGTAGCGAGGAAGGCCTCGACGCCAACAGCGAGGGTGGCTACAAGGTTTATATCCAGAGCGGTGCTAACCTGATGGCCATCGGCGGCAACATGGGTGCCATCGAGAGCGGTGCATCACTCGGCCAGACCTGCTATCAGGGTACCGTTAGCGCCAACAAGTGGATTGCCCTCTACAGTGGCAGCAACGTAGCCTTTGCAGCCTACACCCCGACCTTCTCCAACCAAGGCGGCATGGGTCCTGGTGGCGGTGGCTCTACCACGAGCAAGACCATCGTTGTCACTGCTCCCTCCACACCTAAACTCTACAGTGGCGTGACGGCCAGCGGCACCACCTTCTGGACCGGCAAGGGCGCTACCAATGCAACCGGCGGCTCACAAGTTTCACTTTCATCCTATTCTGGCGGTGGAGGCTGGGGTCCCAATTGGTAATCCTCAAGTAGTTATTCGCATTATGAAACATCAATTTAAGAGTTCAAGATTATGAAAAAGACGATTATAACGATGCTTATCGCCCTGGTGGCTATGTTCGCCAGCGCCGAGACCTATAGCTACCTGAAGTTTACCAAGACCAATGGCTCAACCGTGACTTGCTCGGTAGCAGGCATCAAGTTAACTTATGATAACAACAACATCACTGTCACCAACGACGAGGGCACGACGACAATCGCCCTGGCCGAAGTACAGGACATGTACTTCAGCAACGAAGCGGGCGGCTCTTCCTTCCAGATTGGTGATGTGAACATGGACGGCTATGTAAACATTACCGACGTGACTGCACTCATCGACTACGTGCTGGGAGGTAATGCCAACATCGACGTGCAAGCGGCTAACGTGAATGGCGACAGCGCTGTGAACATCTCCGACGTGACTGCACTCATCGACCAAGTCCTCGGTAGTAACCAGTAACTGATAGTTTCTCACATCAATGTCATTGCGCCACTTGGAGACTACTCCAGGTGGCGCAAATTGTTTACCATAAGCATGAATCACACAGCAAGATTGGAACCACAAGTAGCCTTCATAAAAGAAAAATCTTAAAAGATGTTAAAATATTTGGTGGATTTAAATTCTTTGTTATACCTTTGCAGTGTACTAGTTAAGTAGTACACTAGAAAAGTAATTATTCACCTTTAAAATAATATCTATTATGTTACAACTCAAAAACATCAGTTTCGGTTACAACAAGAAACTCGGAAACTTGTTCAATGACTTCTCATTGGACCTGGAGCCAGGCAACGTTTACGGCCTGCTCGGCAAGAACGGCGCCGGCAAGTCCACGCTCATCTACCTGATGACGGGCTTGCTCACGCCGCAATCTGGCATCGCCACCATGGATGATGTGGACGTGCGCCGCCGTCTTCCCAAGACCCTGAGCGACATCTATCTGGTCCCTGAGGAATTTGAGATGCCTCATCTCACCCTGCGCCAGTATGTGAACATCAATGCACCGTTCTACCCCAGGTTCAGTAGCGAGGACATGCAGCGCTACCTCGAAATCTTTGAGATGGGCGGTGACATGGACGTGAAACTCAACGCGCTCTCGATGGGCCAAAAGAAGAAAGTCTTCATGGCTTTCGCCTTTGCCACCAACACCCGCGTGCTCATCATGGACGAGCCCACCAACGGCCTGGACATCCCCAGCAAGAGCCAGTTCCGCAAACTCATCGGCGCCGGCATGACCGACGAGAAGATGATCCTCATCTCGACCCATCAGGTGCGCGACATCAGCGACATCCTGGATCACGTCGTCATCATCGACCACAGCCAGGTACTGCTCAACGCCAGCTTCGCCGACGTGATGAGCAAGTTGGCCTTCCGCCCCCAGCGCGTGGATGACGAGCCCATCTTCATCCAGAACAGCCCCCTGGGTACGCTGGTAGTCACCGCTGCACAGCCTGGCGAGGAGACCAAGGTGGACTTGGAGATGCTCTTCAACGCCACTCTGAGCAATCCTGCTGCTATCAACTATTTATTCACCGCTAAAAAATAACACCACTATGAATACCGTCAATCAAACTTTCGACTGGAGCCGTTTCACGGCCGCACTGCGCAAGGAACTGGTAGAGAACAAGCGCGGCATCCTGTTCACCATCATCGGCATCTACGGCCTGCTCACGACGTTAATGATAATAGGCAATATCACTACAGGAATAATGGGAGGCGAGGCCTTTGAAGAATTTGGCGCCAATACACCAAAAATGTTCATCGGCTCAATCATGTCACTCGTCATTTGCGTTACAGCATCATTGGCGTTCAGGAACCTCACGTCCAAAACAGGCCGTACTTACCTGCTCACCTCGCCCTCATCGACACTGGAGAAGTTCCTGGTCAATGTGCTCATCTATGTGGTGGGAGCAATCGCAGCCTACTTGGCTTGCGCCCAACTGGCTGATCTCACTCGCATCGCTGTATTGTGGGGATTCAGGAGTGACACGTTCTATGTTCCCGGACCCATCAATTTCCTGGATTGCGTTGGAGCTATGAGATATAATTTTGAAAACGTCTCTGAACTTTCTAACTTCTCTCACGGCATTGTCATTGCCATGTGGATCAGCGTTATTGCAAGTGCTGGTGTATACCTGCTGGGCAGCGTGCTGTGGCCGCGTCTGTCATTGCTCAAGACCTTTGCCGCCTTTTATGCCCTCGAGTTCTGCTTTTTCATCATTGCCGCCCCCCTGTTCTATTTCTTCGGCGATATGGAAACCCTTGGTCATTGGTTCTTTAATTTTGTAATGGACGGCAATTTCTCCATCACGCTGGTTGCTATTAACGTTGTTTATGCCCTCGTTGCATGGTGTCTGGCATGGTATATCTTCAAGCATAAAGATGTCGTTTCACTCAAGTGGTGGAAGTGATATTTGATTAGAGATTAGAGATTAGGGATTATTGAAATTAGTGAGATTTCTATTAATCGACATTATATTATGAACTTCAAGGATAATAAAGCGATCTATCTGCAGATTGCAGACCGCATCGGGGACCAAATACTCTCAGGAGCGCTGACACCCGAAGGAAAAGTGCCGAGCGTGCGAGAACTCGCCGCCGAGATTGAGGTCAACGCCAACACTGTGGCCCGCACCTACGACTACCTGCAGCAAAATGGCGTGATCTACACGAAACGTGGACTGGGTTTCTTCGTCAGTCCCGAAGCCAAAGAAACCATCATTCGCCAGCGCCGTGACCTACTCATGCAGGGCGAGATGGACTACTTCCTCGGCCAGCTCAAGGCCGTGGGCATCACCCCCGCCGAGCTGACTCAACTATACAACAATTATCTGAATAATTAATCATCCGTACTACGAATTTCGCGAATTTTTCACAAGGCATTTATTGAGGATTCATGAAATGGCTAAGCCAAGCTAAAAGTTCGTGAAATTCGTAGTTTCTAAAACTTATCGCATGATGGAGTCCGAGCTGAAAAATAAAACGCTGATCATGGCGCTCAAGACCGTTGGCGCAATCCTAGTAACTATCGCTGTCACCGCCATCGCGATGCATCTCACCGGCATCATGGCCCAGGCACCATTCATCGACAACCTGTGGTGGGCCAAGGGCGGCGCCATTGCTGGACTGGTCATGTGGGAAACAGGAACTATCACAAGAAAGATGGAACAGCAGAAGGTGTCCCGCCGCAACGGCATCATCGGCATCGCGCTGATGGTGCTGGCAGTCCTCACCGCAGCAGCCTTTTTCATTATCGGCGTCGGCAAGTGGATATTCTATCTCTCCTTTGCGCTGTTTTTTGTTGGCTCCATCATCACTACTGGGAACGAAGATGAGCCCTCAGTCACCCAGTAATAAAACTTCAATCACTTAAACATCACCCACATCATGAAACGTTTATCCATCACCTCTCTATTGAGTATAGCAGCGCTGATCCTGGCCGCATTAGCCATCGTCTCCTGTACCCCAGGGTCCGGCAATAACACGCCCGGCAAGAAAGAATTGACGACCACCATACAGGTGGAAGCATCTGATGACCTGATTGCCGCCAGCGACATTGAAATCACTTACAAGGGCAAGGGTGGCATTGACGTCACCGACACCATCACCTCGACTCGCTGGCTAAAAAAGATTGTCAACGACTCGTTCCCGACCGAAATTGGCGTAGTCAATTACCGCATGCTCATCAAGCCTGACGCCAAATTTGACAAGGACAGATGTCAACTGAGTTTGGAACTCAAATGCAAGTGCATATCAACGTCTTTTTTAAAGATGCCAATTTTTGATTGGTCAGAGAAACCAATTGACATTGATGACATCGCTAGCAGCAAGGTTGCAGCCTATCTGGAATTGCAAGAATTCACTCCAGTCCTCTTCAATAATTCTTGGCGAGGTTTTCACTCCCTGGTCCAAAAGGTGAGCATCAACAATGGCAAGTTTGAAGTGAATGACGCCATCATCAACGCCGAAGAGCCAAACAAACAAGAACCCTCTAAAGAAACAGAACGATGAAAAAGCTATTATCTAACTTCACTATCATGATGCTTGTTGCAGCAATGGCATTGACTTCTTGTGACCAGCAGCAAGCCGAGACCGAAAATGAGGTGCCACTAAAGGTCACCTACGTCATGGAATGTTCAAGGGACTTGTTAGACCTGTGTGATATCGTTGTCACCTATAAAGGTGACGATGGAGCCAACGCAGTTGATACCATCAAAGCAGCGCCCACCGACTCTACAGAGACAAAGACGTGGACCAAGACGATTGGGACCCACATGATACCGGTGAAAATCGGTTTGGATTACACCTTTGTACAGAAAACCGACACGCTGCCCGGCAAGGAGAAGATTGTAAGACTCATCGCCAGGGGGTCAATCATTGCTGAAAAGATCGGCACAAGGCAAGGTATTGCCCACATGAGTGAAAAAACCATCAACAGCAAGACGAATTTCTTTGATGATTTCTTCATCATGGATGAAAACATCATCAATACCCCCAGCAACCTGGCCACCATCATCGACGTCTATAACGACCGACAGGCCTACAAGCGTGGGACAACCAACAGCAACACATGCTTTGTCGTGAAGATGCGTCCTAATGGCAACGGTAGCATGAGCGTCAAGAAGGCCTGCTGGAACGATGACGCCATCGTTGACGAAGGTAAGAAATAAGCCCTAGTTTTCCCCGAAATATAATTACAATCACTTAATAATTGCACATATTATGAAACGTTTATCCATCACCTTGCTACTGATTATCACCATGATGTCCAGTGCCATGGCACAAAACCCCGACTTTAATGGTGCCTGGAAAGGCGCGCTTGAAGCCGGCCCCATGTCTCTGTCGATTGTATTCCATATCGAGCAGACCAACGATAGCGTCACCTTCACTTGGGATTCCCCCGACCAAAAAGCCTTTGATCTTCCTGCGACTGCTACTATCAGGGGAAATGAGTTGAATGTGGATATCACCGACTCATATGCCTCATATAAGGGTAAGCTAGAGAACGATACACTTGTCGGCACATTCACCCAATTTGGAACAGATTATCCTATGAGAATGACTCGAAACACCGGCAATGACCGCCCCCAAGAGGCAGCAATCGAGGCCGACCAAAATAAACCCTATCACAGCGAGAATGTCACCTTTACTAACGGTGACATGACTCTGGCAGGCACGTTGACTGTGCCCAATACCGGTAGCCGCTTCCCAGCGGTAGTTTTCGTCCATGGTACGGGGTTGCTCGACCGCGACGAGAACATTTCTGGCCACAAGCCCTTCCTGCTGATGGCCGACGCGCTGAGCCGCAATGGTTTTGTCGTCCTGCGATATGACAAGCGCGGCGCCGGAGAGAGCCATACTAACGGCCCCATCAATGTGGAAACAGCACTGATGGCTGACGACGCCATGGCTGCAGTGCGCTATCTGGCAGCCCGTCCCGAGGTTGATGCATCCAAAGTGGGCATTCTGGGACATAGCGAGGGCGGCATAATTGCCTTCATGAACGCTGCCAACTATCCCGACGAGATTGCTTATATCGTGTCGATGGCTGGTGTGGGTGTCAGCGGATTGGAGTTGTCCAAGAATCAGTCGCGCATGATCAGCTACACAATGGGTGTCGAGCCTGACGAGGAGGAACAAAGCCTCAATGACCAGTTACTGGACATCATTGCCACCGAAACCGATTCCCTCACTATGCGCCAACAACTGCAAGAACGGATTGTTAACAATCCGGCCCAGCAAGTGGCAATCGAAAAACTCAAGGCTATCGACCCTACAATCACGGCAGAAGAAATCAACGAGCTTACCATCGACAGAATCATGTCACCAGCCACTCGCGGTCTAGTGAAATATGACCCAACGAAGTACCTCAGCAATATCAAGTGCCCCACACTCGCCATCAACGGCACACTTGACTGTCAGGTGGCCTGTGACGACAATCTAGCCGCTATAGCCCATCTGGTGCCTCATGCCACAGTCAGGAAATATGAGGGGTTGAACCATCTTTTCCAGACCTGCGACGATTGGGTGGGCAGTTCCAGCTATGCACTCATCCACGAAACGATGAATCCCCAGGTCATCAACGACATCGTCGCCTGGCTGCAACAGGTCGTGAACCAGTAAAGCCGTTTCTCCATGTAATACTTCCCATGTTGATGAAAAAATGGCTATATTTTGAAAAAATGCATTAATTTTGTAGTTTTCTATTCAATTAGTGCGTCAAATAGACAAAACGATAAAAGAAGTGTTACTTGGCCACAAGCAATGATAAGATAACTAAACGATTATTATTCTATATAAAGTACTAAAAACAACTATTATGACAATGAAAAAATTATTTGCTGTATTGATGTTGATGCTGATGGTATTCAGCACCAACGTGGCAATGGCCCAGGAGATGCCGCCCATCCCTGTGGACGATGCCGTTCGTATCGGTAAGTTGGATTGCGGACTGACCTATTACATCCGCCACAACGACTATCCCGAGAACCGCGTCAACTTCTACATCGCACAGCGCGTGGGCTCCATCCAGGAGGAGGAGAGCCAGCGTGGTCTCGCTCACTTCCTGGAGCACATGGCCTTCAACGGCAGTGAGCACTTCAACGGCGAGGGTAAGGGAATCATCGACTACACCCGCTCACTGGGTGTGAACTTCGGTGGCGACCTGAACGCCTACACCAGCATCGCCGAGACCGTCTATAACATCAACGACGTGCCCAGCACCCGCCAGAGCGCCATCGACTCCTGCCTGCTCATCCTCAAGGACTGGAGCACCGGCCTGTTGCTCACCGACGAGGAGATTGACAAGGAGCGCGGCGTCATCCACGAGGAGTGGCGACTGGGACAGAGCGCGCAGATGCGCATGCTCGAGCGCCAGTTGGAGACCCTGTTCCCTGACTCCAAGTTCGGCAAGCGTCTGCCCATCGGCTTGATGAGCGTTGTGGACAACTTCCCCTACAACGAGCTGCGCGACTACTACCACAAGTGGTACCGTCCCGACAACCAGGCCCTGGTTATCGTGGGTGATGTGGATGTTGACCACATCGAGGCCCAAATCAAGGAGATGTACAAGGGATATGTGCTTGATCCCAATGCAGCCCAGGTGGTGCGCGAGCCCGTGCCCGACAACGACACCCCCATTATCGTCGTTGACAAGGACAAGGAGCAGCAGTACAGCGAGGTGAGCGTGATGTTCAAGCATGAGACCGAGACCCCCGAGGAGAAAGCCAACATGGATTACCTCCTCATCGATTACATCAAGGACATCATCACCGACATGCTCAACACGCGACTCAGGGACCAGGCTCAAGAGCCCGATTGCCCCTTTGACAACGCTTATTGCTATGATTCCCAATACATCCTGGCCAACACCATGGATGCCCTCACCATGGACATCATGCCCAAGGAAGGACAGACCGAGGCCGCTACTAAAGCTGCGATTATCGAGGCCCTGCGTGCCGCCAAGTATGGTTTCACCGCTACCGAGTACAACCGCGCACGCGACGAGTACATGAGCCGTTTGGAGAAGATGTACAACCAGCGTGACAAAGTGTCCAACGAGAACTACGGACGCCAGTACTGCAGCAACTTCCTCGACGGTGAGCCCATTCCCTCCATCGAGATGCTCTACCAAATCATGGGCATGCTTGCTCCCAACATCACTGTTGACATCATCAACCAAGTGCTCCCCGAGCTCATTAGCGCCGATGGCAAGAATCTGGTAATCGCCAACTTCAACCAGGAGAAGGACGGCGCCGTTTATCCCACTGTTGAGGGTCTGCAGGCTGCTTACAACGCTGCCGCAAGCGCCAATATCGAGGCCTACGTTGACAACGTGAAGAACGAGCCCCTGATGACCAAAATGCCCAAGAAGGGTAAAATCAAAAAGGAGAGCACCAACGAGACCTTCGGCTACAAGGAACTGGAGCTGAGCAACGGTGCCCGCGTCATCCTCAAGAAGACCGACTACAAGCAGGACGAGATCACCATGAGTGCCTTCCAGCGCGGCGGCCAGTCACTCTACGGCGAGAAGGATTGGGCTAACATGCAGATGCTTGCCATGCTCAACAGCTTCACGGGCGTTGGTAATTTCTCCAACTCGGAATTGGACAAGGCCCTTGCAGGCAAGCAGGTCAGCGTCAATCTGAACATTAGCGAATTCACCGACAACCTGAGCGGCAACAGCACCGTTAAGGATCTGGAGACCCTGTTCCAGCTCATCTACCTCAAGTTCACCGCACTGAACAAGGATGAGAAGAAGTTCAACCAGTCCATGAGCTTGATGGAAACTCAGCTCAAGAACAAGGACCTCATGCCCGAGACTGCATTTTCCGACACCATGCAGTATGTGATGTTCGACCGCAACTGGCGTTTCCAGCCCTTCAATGTAGAGCATCTCAAGCAGGTTAATCTGGACCGCATCATGGAAATTGCCAAGGAGCGCACCGCCAATGCCGCCAACTACACCTTCACCTTCGTGGGCAACTTTGACGAGGCTGTCATCCGCCCGCTCATCGAGCAGTACATTGCCAGCCTGCCTGCCAAGAAGGGTGTGAAGTCCAATTGGGTTAACGAAACTAACATGCCTGCAGGACAAGTAATCAACCACTTCACCAAGAAGATGGAGTCGCCCAAGGAATTCGAAGTCGTTATTTGGCACAACAACGGGATGCCCTATAGCCTGGAGAATGAAATCAAGGCTGAAATCCTCGGTGAGGTCCTCAGCCGCGTCTATCTGCAGAAGATCCGCGAAGATGCCGGTGCTGCCTACTCTACCCAGGCTATGGGTCAAGTTGGCATGAGGGGAGGTAAACCCATGAATCTGGTACTCGCCATTTGCCCCGTTAATCCCGAATTTGAGGAGACCGCCCTCAAGATCATGAACGAGGAAATGGTTACCGCCTGCTCCACGATCGATCCCACTGCACTGAAGGAGGCCCAGGAGCAAATGCTCAAGGATCATGCTACCAACCTCAAGGAGAACTGGTACTGGCGTAGCGCCATCCAGGAATACCTCATCAATGGTATTGACGGCCACACAGGCTATGAGGAGATTGTCAAGGCCCAGACGCCTGAGTCAATTGCCGCTTTTGCCCGTGAGCTCAATAAGGCCGGCAACAGGATTGAGATTGTAATGGCCCCCGAGAAGTAATCATTAAACCCGAGTGTTTATGACAATAATGAGCCAGGAACTTTTGACGAGAATCCTGGCTCATTATTGCTTAAACAAGCGCTAACCTATTTTACTCATATCCCCAACTCAAAAAACTGTCATTATGAAACCGATATCACAACACAGAATCCTTTTAGCATTTGGCCTGTTGATCATTGCAGGCTCATTGGTTTTCACTAGCTCATGCGGCCCGAAAAAGCACAAAATCGATAACACCACGGTGCTGCCCTTTAAGGACAAGGCTGAACTCGACAGTTTACTTGACATGCCCATCTTGCCTGAGTACACCATCGAGGAGTATTATACCAAGACCGATTTCATAAACGGTGACGAACGGTTCGTGGTATGCTGCAAGTTCCTGGAGGAAGTCACCCCAGACGAGATTAAAAAAATCGTGGCTAAGGTCGATAGTTTCTATTACAGCCGATGGCATACATTCGATCTGGGCATGGAAAACAACATGAGGCTCTTCTTTAACCTCGACACCACTTTGACCGCCGACAAGAAAAGGCCCGATATCCTGGGCGACCGCATCCACGTGGAGATTGAAATGATGTGCAGGGAGCAAGACTCATGGAAAGGATTTGAGGTCGTGTTCAGGAACGATCGATCGGACAACAGCGTCGTCAATCGCGACACACTCTCCAAACTGCTGGGCGTGGCATTTCCTCCGCTGACCGAAACGGAACGAAGCGACGAGAGCATATATTTTGAATTTGACACCATACCTACTGAGGAGTTCTACCAAGCCCTTGAGAAGGCTCCGAATTGGACTGTTTCCCACCATGGTGAACACACTTTCTATGATTATGACTACGATGATGGGAAATATTGGATTACAGCCTACCTCATCAAGGGCGAACCAGACTTTACCTTCTCCCGATATAAATCAATAGAATCGGGCACCAACGTCATTGACCTAGTAAAGCGTGGTGTGTCGTCATACCGCGATAAGAAGCCCGAGAGTGAGAAATGAAATGCCCGATGCAATAGGTTTAAAGCTAAGGCTTATCTACACTAAAAACAGGAACTGGAGGCCAACAAATCTCCTCTGGTTCTTTTTTTCGGTAATTTGATAAAAAAAACATCAATCTTTGTAGTTTTTGACCCCACTGCTGCGTCTAAAAGATAAAAATACTATCTTTGTAAAAAAAAGGATTAAAACAAAATACTCACATGGCTTACCTGGACATTAAAAACGTGGTGAAGCATTACGAGGGGCACACTGCCCTGGCCGGAGTCTCGATGGAAGTTCCCGAGGGCTGCATCTATGGCCTGCTGGGACCCAACGGAGCCGGCAAGAGTACGCTCATCCGCATCATTAACCGCATCATCACCGCCGACGAGGGAACAGTTACCCTCAATGGCAGGAAGATGACCGACAACGACATCACCCACATCGGCTATCTGCCCGAAGAACGCGGCCTGTACAAGAAAATGAAGGTGGGTGACCATATCGTGTATCTGGGCCGACTCAAGGGCATGACCAAGGCCGACGCCGTAGCCTCGATGCATTGGTGGCTCGACCGTTTTGACCTCAAGGAGTGGGAAAACAAAAAAGTGGAAGAGCTCTCCAAGGGTATGCAGCAGAAGGTGCAGTTCATCGGTACCGTCATCCACCGCCCGCCGCTATTGATCTTCGATGAGCCGTTCTCAGGCTTTGATCCCGTAAACGCCGAGCAGCTCAAGGTCGAAATCCTGGCCCTGCGCGACCAGGGCAGTACCATCCTGTTCTCGACCCATAACATGGCGTCGGTCGAGGAGGTCTGCCAGCAGATCACCCTGCTCAACCACGCCCAGGTGGTACTCACCGGCAGCGTTGACGAGGTGAAGCAGCAGCACAAGAAAAACATCATCGCAGTGCAGACGCCCGACAAGATCGAGCCAAACGCCGCCGTTTTCACCCTGCTGCCGCCTGATCCCGTCAAGAAGGCAGACACACGCATCAAGCTCGCCCCTGGTGTGCCGGTGCGTGACGCTATCGCATGGCTCAACGAGCACTACCGCCTAACGGGTTTCACCGAAGTGTTGCCCAGTATGAACGAGATATTTATCGAGACCGTTAAATCCAAAAATACAGAACAACAATGAATAAGCTTCGCCTCATCATCGCCCGTGAATACATGTCGATTGTCGGGCGCAAGTCATTCATTATCATGACTTTGTTATTCCCATTCCTGATGATAGCCTTGGGATCTATCCCCATAGTGACTGCCTACTTGAATGACAAGGGAGACCAGACGCAGCAGATTGCCGTCATCGACGAAACGGGACGTTATGCCGCCGCACTGCCTAACGACAACAAGTTTAACTTTGTAGCCATCAAGGGTGACACCGTGACCAATGCCCGTGAGTTCTATGACAGGGCTAACGGCAGCATCAGTGCCATTGTCATTATCCCGCGCGATGTGGATAGCACTGGCGTAGTCAACATCTATAGTGAGGGCACTATCATCCCAGCCCTGGAGTCCACCATCAAGAGCGCACTGACCGACACCATCGAGAGTGCACACCTGGCAGCCATGGGCATTCCCAACCTGCAGCAGATTGTGGAAAAGGCTCACGTCAACATCGACATTCACGCCATCAAGTGGAGTGATACCGGTGACGAAGAAGAGTCATCAACCGACATCGCAATCTTCTTGGGTATAGCACTCTCAGTCATCATCTTCTGGTTTGTATTCTTCAGCGGAACGATGATCATGAACAATGTTGTTGAGGAGAAAACCAACCGCATTGTCGAGGTGGTGGTGAGCAGTTGCCGGCCATTCCAACTCATGATGGGAAAAATCATCGGTGTAGGCTTGTCGGTACTCACCCAAATGGCTATCTGGATTGTTCTGTTGGGCATTGCCGGGACAATCGGTGGCAGCCTGCTAGGAATGACAGGTTCTGTGCCCACCCCCGATATGATGGGAGCCGGCGCAGCCGTCACCCCTGAGGTTGAAAGCGAATTCAGCAGTTTCATGAGACAAGCGCTGGCTATTAACTACACGCCCATTATCATTAACTTCCTGCTCTACTTTGTTGAGGGCTATCTGCTCTATTGCGCCATCTTTGCGGCCCTCGGATCAGCAGTGGACCAAGCCAGTGACACCTCTCAGTTACTGACCCCCGTGATGCTGCTCATGTTCTTTGCCATGTATGCCGCTATGGGTTGCGTTGAGAACCCCGATGGACCGATGGCATTCTGGTGCTCGATTATTCCATTCACCTCACCCACAGTAATGATGGTAAGGTTACCCTTCGATGTCCCCTTATGGCAAATCATCCTGAGCCATGTTCTGCTGATTGCAACCGCACTTGCCATTGTCTGGCTGGCCGCACGCATCTATCGCCGCGGCATCCTCAGTTACGGCAAGAAGGCCAGCTTCAAGGACCTGTTCAATTGGCTCAAATAAATAACCACTTGTGACTAGCGACTAAAGAATGAGAATTGTGATACAACGTGTGACCGAAGCTTCGGTCACTATCGACGGACAGCTGCACAGCGCCATCGGCCCTGGCATGATGGTGCTGGTGGGCGTCCGCGAAGGCGATACTGAGGACGACATGCGCTGGCTGGCGCAGAAGACGGTCAACCTGCGCATCTTTGACGACGAACAGGGCGTGATGAACCGCAGCATCATTGATGCCGGAGGCGAGGTGCTGGCGGTGAGCCAGTTTACCCTCAACGCTTCGACCAAGAAGGGCAACCGCCCCAGCTACATCCACGCAGCAGGCCACGATCTGGCAGTTCCCCTCTACGAGGCCTACTGCGATGAGTTGGCACGGCTGCTAGGCAAGCCCACCAAGCAGGGCGTATTTGGTGCCGAGATGCAGGTAGCGCTTATCAACGACGGCCCCGTGACCATTATTATTGACAGTCGCCTGAAGGAATAACAATCACCTCACGACATGCCAATCACCCACGACACTGATTTCATGCGATGAAATCGGTGTTTTTATCCAACATGGGCGACCAAACATTATTTAAATTGATTAATCTTACCAATAAAAAAAATAAAAAATTCGCTTGCAAAGAAAAAATGTGTATCTTTGCATCAGATGATGAAGTTTCTGCTCCATATTTGTCTTGCTGTAACGATGCTGGCGGTCCTCTCCGCTGGATGTTCGCGTGCACCACATTATAATGCCCGCCTCGTTCAAGCCGATAGCCTGATGCATGTCGATATGCCCGACTCCGCGCTATTGCTACTGTCATCCATCTCCCCTGAGAGTCTTACCAGCAGCGATAATGCTTATTTTGCCTTGCTTATCACCGAGGCACGCTACAAGAGCTACAAGCCCTTCACCAGTGAAAGCGAGATAAACATGGCCGTTAACTACTATGAGCACCACAACAAGGAGCACGAAAAACTCACCAGGGCCTACCTCTACAAGGGCGCTGTAATCGATGAGCTGACCAAATCGGCCGTCCGGAGCAAGTTGAAAAGGACTGAAGACTCGGCGATGATCTACTACAAGCGTGCCGAGGTCAACGCCATCGAGAATAAGGACTTCTTCAATCAGGGTTATGCCAACCTGCGCATGGGAAAACTCTATTCCAACCACCATGCCTTTGACGGCAGGGATATCGAGAAATTGGTGAACGCCCTTGACTGTTTCCGCAAGCACGGCAATACCCATTACCAGATGATCTGCATGAAAGAGCTGGGCGCGCTCTACAGATCAAAAAACGCCAATGACGCCGAGGCATTTCTCACCGATGCCATCAGCCTAGCCGAGAAAGAGAAAGACACGACTCACCTCATCGGATGCCTCCATGATTTGGCTTACGCCTACTTCATGAGAGGCGATGAGAACAAGTCATGGTACAAAAAGGCCCAAGACCTGTTGATGCGTATCAAGTCCATCAAGCAGGAAGGACTTGATTACAAGATCTATACCACTGCAGCATGCGTGTATGCCAAGTTGGGCATGCCCGATTCGGCCATGAGCTACCTGAAGATGGCCGAAGACGTGAACCACAACATTGTCGCGACAAGCAACTATCTTGAAGCTAAGAGCCATGTAGCCCTGGCTCGCGGCGATTCTCTCAACTTCTGGAAAATCAGCCACGAGTGCGACCGCATGACCTTTGCCGCGCTGAACGACCCCGACATTGTCAACATCATGAACACCGAGCTTGACTTTGACAGCCAGTACCTTACGCAGATAGAGCGAAAACGCCACACCGATAACCTCATCACGGCCTCAATTGTGGCAGCCGTCATCCTGCTTCTGCTACTGTTGGCGCTGTACCTGTATCGCCGCAGCCACCGCTACGACAAGCTGGTTGTCGAACTTAAAGACCAGTCCCAGAGCCAAATGAATGACCTGATGGGGCTTCAAGGCAACATTAGTGAGATGAAGATTCAAGACGAACGTCTCAAGAGCTTTATCTCGTCTCACATGGGCATGATGCGCGAGATGATCGAGGCTTGCTATCACGAGCCCAACAACCGCATTGCCGAGAACATGAAGCGCATCGTCAAGTTCCAGGACAGCAACAAGAGCAACTGGGTCAAGCTGTATGACTACATCGACATGGAGCACAACAACATCATGACCAGCACCCAGAACAACTTCCCCCAACTCGATGACCGCGACCTGCTGTTGCTGGCATTGACCAGCCTTGGCTTCTCCTACATCCAGACCGCTATCATCATGGGTTATTCCAATGCGACCAGTGTCAGCGTCATCAAGCAACGCCTTGCAAAAAAAATGGGCCTGGATGAATCACTCAATGACTACATCAAGAGGTTCAATCCTGAAAAAAAGATCGAGCAATCCTAAAAAGCGACTTTCAACCCCCGAAAATTGGCCACTAAAAAAATGTATTAGAAAAAATTTTTTAATTCACTGAAAAACAACACATTAAAATATTGCTGTATTACGAAAAAATTTGGTCATTTCAGATAATTGATGTAATTTTGCATCGTGAAGTTTTATGGATACTTCAATTTTGAACAGTTAAAGTCTAAACATACTAATTATTTTAAAACGATGAAACGTACATTCATTATTATACTACTGGCAACTATCTGCGGACTTATGTCCATGGCGCAGGATAGGCCAGACATCACGCACCAGTCAACTGGTGGTGACCGCGATGGATTTATCAGTCTCTCGGCAGGCCCGACGCTGAAATTCAACTTCCAGTATCAGGCAATAACGGTTACAGGCACAGGTCTGTCCGAGTATTATATTGCTGAGATCAGAGATGTCAACAGTAACGAGACCGTTTATTGCGGCATGTTGGACGGAGAAGTTGATGTGATTGATGCTTCCATGCTCATGAGTGGAGCTCCTTACATCATCACACTCAAGGACGAAAACGGCTGGATATTCACATATACCTTTGAGAACGGCATCATCACCTATAATGGTGCACATTGCATCTCAACAGGTAAGAGTGTATTACCCAGCACGACAAAATGGGACGTCTTGTTCTAGTAGCCCCAGGGCTCTAAAGCAAGTAATGACCCCTCAAAAATGCATTCAAGGAAATGTTTAGATTTTAAATAATTAGTAATCCTTAGATTTATTGGGAAACACACAACATCATCCAAATAGCTGCCCGCCACTTATCCATGGCGGGTAGTTGTTTTTTTGGCAAAATTCACATTCCTTATCACAACTATGTGAAAAATAATCGCTACTTTTGCAACTTGTAGCGCACAGCTACAGATAATCGAACTTTGAATCTATGATAAACCTGAGTGTAAACGTCAACAAAATAGCCACCCTGCGAAATGCGCGGGGCGGCAACATCCCTAATGTGCAACAAGTGGCGATGGATTGTGAACGCTTTGGCGCCGATGGCATCACCGTTCACCCTCGTCCCGATGAGCGCCACATCCGCCGCAGCGATGTGTTCGCCCTGCGTCCGCTGGTCCGCACCGAATTCAACATCGAGGGCTATCCCAGCGAGGAATTCATGGAGCTGGTGTTAAGCGTTCGCCCGACACAGGCGACCTTAGTGCCCGATGCGCCCAATGTCCTCACTTCATCGGCAGGATGGGAGATTGTTCCCAACATGGAGTTCCTCACGAGCATCGTTGACCGCTTGAAGGAAGCGGGCATCCGCACCAGCATCTTTGTGGGTACCGACGAGGACAACATCCGCGCAGCAGCCCGCACTGGAGCCGACCGCATCGAGCTCTACACGGGCCCGTATGCCGAGCTGTTTGACACCGACCCCGAACGAGCCGTCGCACCTTTTGCCGCTGCAGCCCGTGTAGCCCACAGCGTGGGCATGGGGCTGAATGCCGGTCACGACCTCAATCTGCACAATCTCAAGTATTTCCAAGAGCATGTACCGCACCTGATGGAAGTATCCATCGGGCACGCTCTCATCGCCGATGCCCTGTACATGGGTCTGGAGGCCACCATACATGCCTATAAGGAATGCTTGTAATAAATACTGATTTTTCACGTTAAATAAAGAGATAACCAAAAAATAGAATTAAACGAATATGTCTATCCTCAACATGATTTTAGCTCAAGGAGAGCCCGTCACTCAAGTGGCACAGCAAGCCGCTGACACCCTGCAGCAAGCAGTGGACAGTGCCGTACAAATCGTTACCGACAGCGCAGCAGCCATTGCTGCCGCCACTGCCCCCGTAGCCGAGGCAGCCGAACCTATCGTCAAGGAGCTATCGGTGTGGGAACTCATCAAGGCCGGTGGCTGGTGGCTCATGATTCCGCTGGCTTTGCTGGCCATTGTGAGCATTTATATCTTCTTTGAACGCCTTTTCGCCATCAACCATGCCAACCGCCAGGACAATTCCTTCATGGATCGCATCAAGGAATATATCCATCGCGGCGAGGTAGACCAGGCGCTCAAACTGTGCCAGGACACCAATACCCCCTACTCACGCATGATTGAGAAGGGCGTGACGCGCATAGGGCGCCCCATGAACGATGTGCTTGTATCTATCGAGAACGTCGGCAATATGGAGGTTGCTAAGCTCGAGAAGGGCTTTACCTGGCTGGCTACCACAGCTGCCGGTGCTCCCATGATCGGTTTCTTGGGTACAGTCTGGGGCATGGTACAAGCTTTCTTCCAGCTTGCCAGCGCCGGCAACAACAGCAACGTGACTATCCTGGCCAGCGGTATCTACCAAGCCCTGATGACAACTGTTGCCGGCTTGATTGTGGGTATTATCGCTCTGTTCGCCTACAACTACCTCACCTCACGTGTCAACAAGGTGATGAACAAGCTTGAAGGCAAGACGATGGAATTCATGGATCTGCTCAACGAGCCCGCCAAGTAACAACCCCATCACCAACAGCGCTTTATGGCACTCAAGAGACAACACAAGACCCTGTCGATGTTCAGCATGGCATCGATGACCGACGTCATCTTCCTGCTGCTCATCTTCTTCCTGGTCACATCGACATTTGTATTTCCGTCGGCACTCGAGGTCAACCTGCCGCAGAGCAGTGAGCAGACCGCCATCAAGCCGTCGACACGCATCTATGTGGACAAGGATCTCAACATGTATGCCACACAGACCACCGAGACTGGCGAGAGTGACCTGCAACCCATCGCACCCGAGCAGCTCGAAGGCTTCATGCAGGCCCTCAAGGCCGGCAATCCCAACGATTTTGTTGCCGTATATGCCGATGAAGAAGTTAATTACGGCAAGATTGTAGAGATCCTGGACAAAGGCTCCAAGCAGGGCGTGAAAATCGTCCTTGCCACCAAGCCTAGCGAAGCGTCGTTTGAGCCTGTCGCCACCGACGAGGCTGCCAGCCAGGAGATGACAATTCCCAACCTCTAACGTGTTTTAATCACAATGGAAGACGATCGCCGCAAAAATAGCCTTTGGGCCCTGTTGCTCACCCTCCTGATCACGGTGGGCACAATGGCCTTGCTGCTAAAGTTCACGCTGCGCTATGAGCAGGTGCCCAACACGCCCGACTTGTCGCAGCTGGCACAGGATTCCATCTTGTTTGGCGGTGAATATGTCATGCTGGGTAACACCATGGATAATTTGCAGAACGACCTCATGGAACAGGAGGCATCAGACGCGAGCGCGTCGCCCGAAGAAGGTGACAATCCCGACATCGATGCAGACGACCTGGAAGATGCCGGCGAGGCCAACATGAAGACGCCGCCATTGGTTACCCAGAAGACCGAATCCCCCCACAAGGTGAAAGAACAACCCAAGGAGAGCGAACCCAAGAAGTCAGGTCCCACCAAGGAGAATGACAAGGTGGTAGAGAAGCCAAAGGCAAAAAACAAGAATGCCGAGGCACAAGAGTCCAAGACCAAGAATACTAACGAGCAGAAGAACGTCAACAATAACGCTACCAACAACAGGGTGAAAAACGCCTTTGGCAGCGGCAACGGCAAGGGTGGAGGCCAACAAGGCTCAGCCAGTGGCAACTCCAGCCAGGGCGTGCTTGCCGGCAAGCCTGGCATCAGCGGACTGGTGGGCTACACGCTCGATTATTGGGCCAAACCCGTGCCCAACAGCAAGTGGTCGGGACGCGTGACCGTGCGCGTGACCGTTAACCCACGTGGTCAAGTAACCAAGGCCTCCGCTATCAGCGCCACCGGCGACTTGGCGTCACATCCCGAGGTTCGCCGTGCCTGCGAGCAAGCCGCATTGAAGTCCAGTTTCTCGGTCCCCAAGAACACCATGACCGAGGGAATCGGAACCGTGACCTACATCTGGCATTGATTACTCCTCAACTACCCTATCACTCAGGGCGTCCCGCCACCAGCGAGACGCCCTGAGTTTTATTCTTGCCCCTGCATTTGTGCCAATTCATTGAAACAATTCTTTATATTACTGATTTTATTTTGCATGTTGCCATTTTAGCATTATCTTTGTTCATTGACTGAATAGAGTTACCGCCCATGAGCAACTATTACAAACAGACCAAACAAGAGACCATCATCTACACCATCATGTGGACCGTCTTGTTCTTATCGCCGTTGGTGAGCTATTTTTTCCAATACGAGGACACGGCTAAAGATTTGGAATGGGTGAGGCACTCCCTCTTTGACTCATGGGTGAACTTGTTAGCGTTTCTCATCGTTTTCCTGATCCACAACTATTTATTGGCACCCATCCTTGTGAAGCAAAAGCGCGTGAAAGCATATCTCATCGCTTGTCTAGCCTTGGTCAGTGTTTTCCAGTTAGCCGAATGTGCCCACAGGCCCAACGGGCAGCCGCTCATTTCGAGCACTGATATGAGAGTGCCGCCACCGCGTCCACCTAGAGGTGCACCCCCGGTTGACAAGCATGACGTGACAATGTTCATTATTGTAGTCATGATGATTGGTGCTAATCTGGGCGTTAAGGCCCATTTCCAAAGCGAGGAAGAAAAAAAACACCTGGCCAAGCTCAAGGAGCAGAGCCTCAAGCAAGAGCTGGAATATCTGCGCTACCAGATCAACCCGCACTTCATCATGAACACGCTCAACAACATCCATGCCCTGGTCGATATAGACCCCGAGCAAGCCAAGGACAGTATCGTTGACATGTCGCGCATGATGCGCTACTTGCTCTATGAGAGCGATAGACACTGTGTATCGCTCAACAATGCCATCACCTTCCTCAAGAAGTACCTCAACCTGATGAAGCTGCGCTACATGGATACCGTGAACATCAACCTCGATGTGCCATCGTCGTGCAGCGAGGACGTGGCGCTCGTGCCCCTGGTGTTCATCCCCTTTGTCGAGAATGCCTTCAAGCACGGTGTGGGCATTGGCAAGCCCTCAACCATCGACATCAGCATCAAGCAAAAGGACGGCCGCCTGCTGTTCCATTGCCGCAACACCAAGAGCCACGCCAAGCACGAGTACGGCGGCGTGGGACTCAATAATGTCACCAAACGCCTGGAACTCATCTACGGCAGTGACTACTCCCTCGACATCAATGACGAGGACGACAGCTATGACGTGCTGCTCGACCTGCCCGCCAAGTGTCCCGAGGACTTCAAGCCAAGCACCGCACCAGACAATAATAACGCCTAACCCGCTACCCGATTATGATAAAATGTATTGCTATCGATGACGAGCCTCTGGCCCTCAAGAAGCTCGTGACATATATCAAGAAAATTTCATTCCTGGAACTCGTAGCCGAATGCCGTAGCGCCCTAGAGGCCCAGCAGGTAATTGACAGCCAGGAGGTAGACGCCATCTTTACCGACATCAACATGCCCGACCTCAACGGCCTCGACTTTGCCAAGTCGTTGCACAACCACAGCAAGGGCCCCGTGATGGTTTTCACTACAGCTTATAGCGAGTATGCCATCGAGGGTTACAAGGCCAATGCCGTGGGCTATCTGTTAAAGCCCTACAGCTTTGAGGAATTTGAGGAAGCGGCTCTAAAGGTAAAAGAAATCTGCGAAATTCGGCAGCAAGCCTTTACCGAGGTAACCACCCAATCCGATGATGACCCAAATACTATCTTTGTCAAGAGCGACTACAAGATTGTGCGCATCGATATCGAGCACATCTGCTACATTGAGGCCATGAGCGAATACTTGCGCATCTCCTGCGATGACAAGGACAAACCCGTCATCGTGCTACTGAGCATGAAGAAAATCGAGGATTACCTGCCCTCAAACTTGTTCATGCGCATTCACCGCTCATTTATCATCAACCTGGCTAAAATCATCGAGGTCAAGAAGAACCACGTCATTCTTGAGGGTGATGCTTCATTGCCCATCGGCGACAACTACAAGGACTCTTTCATGGCCTACTTGTACAAGAAGATTCTCACCAAGTGACATCATTTTCATCTCACAATCCTAAGAATGAGATTGTGTAGCAGCAATATTTTTAATAATTTTTTCTCATAGCTTTTCAAGAGTGGCCCACACGTGATGTGTCCGGCCACTCACTTTTCCATCAAATTATTGTCATTGATTGGTGGTTAGGGAAAATATTTGTAACTTTGCACGTTTTTAAGCGATTATAAAATACATTCTACACTATGAATATTTCCTATAAATGGCTCAAACGCTATATTGACACTGACCTGACCCCCGAGAAGGTGGCCGAGGCATTGACCTCGCTGGGTCTTGAAGTGGGCGCAGTTGAGCAAGTTGAAACCATCAAGGGCGGCTTGCGTGGCCTGGTAGTAGGTCAAGTTGTTACCTGCATCGACCATCCCAACAGCGACCACCTGCACATCACTACCGTCAACCTGGGCGACGGCAACGACCCCGTTCAGATCGTGTGTGGCGCTCCCAATGTGGCTGCCGGACAAAAGGTTATCGTCGCCACGCTGGGGACGAAGCTCTATGACGGCGACCAGGAGTTCACCATCAAGCGCAGCAAGATGCGCGGCGAGGAGTCGCTGGGCATGATCTGTGCCGAGGACGAGATCGGCGTGGGCACCAGTCACGACGGTATTATCGTCCTGCCCGAGGACGCTGTGGTGGGCACGCCCGCAGCCGACTACTATGGCATTGAGGATGATTACCTGATCGAGGTCGATTTGACGCCCAACCGCATTGACGGCGCCTCACATTATGGCGTAGCCCGCGACCTGGCTGCTTGGATGAAGCGACACGGCATGGACGGCAACCTGCACAAGCCCAGCGTCGAGGAGTTTGCCATCGACCGTAAGGATGGCGGCATTCCCGTAACCGTCGAGAACACCGAAGCATGCCCCCGCTATGCCGGACTGACCGTGCGCGGTGTCAAGGTGCAGGAGAGCCCCAAGTGGCTGCGCGACCTGCTGCTGGCCGTCGGTCAACGTCCCATCAACAACATCGTGGATATCACCAACTACATACTGCTCGGAACAGGGCAGCCCATGCACTGCTTTGACCTGGCCAAGGTCAAGGGCGACCGCATCGTTGTCAGGACAGCACCTGCTGGCTCCAAATTCGTCACCCTGGACGGTGTGGAGCGCACGCTGACCGACCGCGACTTGATGATCTGCAACGGCGAGGAGCCGATGTGCATCGGCGGCGTGTTCGGCGGTCTGGACTCAGGCGTGACCGAGGGCACTACCGACGTGTTCTTGGAGTCAGCCTACTTCCACCCCACTTGGATTCGCAAGACGGCACGACGCTTCGCCCTGAACACCGACGCATCATTCCGTTTTGAGCGCGGCATCGACCCCAACGAGGTCATCTATAACCTCAAGCTCGCCGCTATGCTCGTCAAGGAGATTGCAGGAGGCGAAATCTGCGGCGACATCGTTGATGTCAAGTCACAGGAATTCCCCGGCTTCCCTGTCGAACTGCGTTTTGACTATGTGACTGGCCTCATCGGCAAGGACATTCCTCACGATGAGATTCGAGAAATCGTCAAGAGCCTGGAGATGGAAATCACTGCCGAGGATGACGAGAAGATGCAACTTGTCGTGCCCACCTACCGTGTTGACGTGCGACGTCCGTGCGACGTGGTGGAGGACATCCTGCGCGTCTACGGCTACAACAACATTGAGTTCACCAGCGAGGTGCACAGCAGTCTGTCCAACAAGACCGACGTGGACTTCCGCGATGACATGCAGGAGACCGTCAGCAACCAGCTCACCAGCGTGGGTTATCATGAAATCATGAACAACTCACTCACTGTGGGTGCCTACTATGAGGGCTTGACCACCTACCCTGCCGACCATTGTGTGCAAATCATGAACCCGCTGAGCAGCGACCTGAACGTCATGCGCCAGACGTTGCTTTTCGGCGGTCTGGAGAGCATCGCCCGCAATATCAACCACAAGAATCCCAACTTGAGGCTCTATGAGTTCGGCAACGTCTATAGCCACGATGCAGCCATCAGCCAGGAGGAGAAGGCACTTGCACCCTACAGCGAAAGCACCCAAATGGCGATGTGGCTCAGCGGCAACAACCATGACGAGTCATGGGCCGACAAGGCGAGGGCGCTCAACGTGTATGACCTCAAGGCCGACCTCGAGAACGTATTCGTCAACATGGGTATCAACCTCAAGGACCTGGTTGTGGAGCAATGCGAAGACGAGACGGTGAATCCCGCTCTGCGTTACAGCAACCATGGCGGCAAGACCATCGCTGTGATGGGTGTTGTGGACGAGGCCCTTGCCAAGAAGTTTGACGTGGACCAGCCAGTCTATTATGCCCAGATCAACTGGAATTTGGCCTGCAAACTGGCAATGAAGAAGGATATCAAGTACACCGACCTGCCCAAGACGTTGCCCCTGCGCCGCGACCTGGCCCTGCTGGTCGACCGCACAGTCACCTATGACGACATCCGCCGCGTGGTCGAGGGCACCGAGAAGAAGCTGTTGAAGTCTATGACGCTCTTTGACGTCTATGAGAGCAACAAACTGGCTGCCGGCAAGAAGTCCTATGCCATCAGCATGATCCTGCAAGACAACGAGAAGACCCTCAACGACAAGCAGATCGATGCCATCATGAACAAAATCATCAAGAACCTGGAAACCCAGCTGGATGCCAAACTGCGATAAGAAATTTCAATCACATATAAAACATAATCAAAATGGGAAGAGCTTTTGAATACCGCAAAGCAAGAAAGATGAAACGCTGGGGCAGCATGTCCCGCACGTTTACCAGAATCGGCAAGGAAATCACCATCGCCGTTAAGGCTGGTGGCCCTGACGCCGAAGGCAACTCACGCCTGCGCGCGTTGATCGCTAACGCCAAGGCAGCCAACATGCCCAAGGAGAATATCGAACGCGCCATCAAGCGCGCCAGCGAGAAGGACGCAGGCGACTACAAGGAGGTCATCTACGAGGGATTCGGTCCTCACGGCATCGCCGTCCTGGTCGAGACCGCTACCGACAACACCACCCGCACCGTGGCCAACCTGCGCAACTACTTCAACAAGAAGGGCGGCTCGCTGGGCAACTCGGGCAGCGTGGCCTTCATGTTCAGCCACAAGTGCTACTTCCATGTCGCTCCCAAGGCCGACGTTGATCCCGACGAGCTCGAGCTCGAATTGATCGACTGTGGTGCCGAGGAGTTTGCCATCGACGAGGAGGAAATGCTCGTTTCGGGCGACTTCGCTGCCAATGGCGACATCATGAAGTATCTCGAGGACAACGGTTTTGAAATTAAGAGCAGCGAGTTCGTCTATGAGCCCGCCGACTACAAGGACTTGAACGAGGCCGAGCGTGCTGAGGTTGAGGCCCTTATCGAGGTACTCGAGGAGGATGACGACGTGCAGAACGTCTTCACCACCATGGCCGAGGGCGACGAGTAATCCCTGCCACACTAACAACTCAAAAACAGGCGATGTATCTTCCGGTACATCGCCTGTTTTTTTATATCCAGTGGCTATTTTCTAAACACGAATTCCACAAATACTATTTCTTAAATTCATGAAAATCGGCGCAATGAGCGATTTATTATTAAAAATTGTCCTTCTTGTCGTTCTTGTCTTCAAACCCCACGCCTGTCAGCACCTAAAGCCTATAACCTGCTCTCAGCGAGCAATCCATAAATAACTTAGTGTTAATTCGTTCAATTCGCGGACAGTTAAGAGAGTGCGGATGCTAACTAAAAATGTAGTTTTTAGTTGTCGATTAATGTTGTTATGCTTGTTTGAAAAAGGGCGTGGATGTCTAGGCTCAATAGACGACTTCCAGCAAACGATCATCTTCGTTGTTGAGCGTGGTGTAGCCGTCGGCGATGGTCAAGGTGCCATCAACGTCGAGCGCTTTTCCGTTGGGTGCACAACTGTAGAACGAGCCGCCCTTGACGGTGCAGTCGGTGTCACATTTCACACCCTTGGGAGCGACAGTTACCTGCCGACCAGTGCAAACCACATTCAACTCACCGCCGCCGAATACGAACGGCAGAGCCACGTTGATGCCCTTGGCATCATTACCCGTGCACTTGATGTTGAGCGTGCCGCCCGTCATGGTCATGTTGTAATCGGCCTTCACACCCGCGCAACCCGTCGAGACAGGTTCGCCCATCGAGTCGGTCTCCCACTTGGTGGTCCCACTAGTGATGATTGTCGTGCGGCCACCAGTGATGTTGACGAGGCTATCGCAGTTAATGCCCTTGGCGCCATCGGCAGCAATCTCCATGTTGATGACGCCGCCCTTGATATAGATATAGTCTTTGGCCTTGATGCCATGACCACTGGTGCTGTTCATGTAGAGCTGACAACCCGGGCGCACGAACACATAGTCGTCGCTTGCCATGCAATTCTTGCCCTCGCTGTAGATGTTGAGCCTGCCCTTGCCGCTGACCAGGATCTGTCCCTCGCTGAAAAGGGTGCCTTTCTGGTCCTCGCCCTCGACCATCGAGTAGTTCTTGCCGTCGCGCAGGGTGTTGACCGTCCCTTCGTTGAGCACAAGGTAGAGCGACTTGCCGCACTGGTTGTTGACAGCGGCACCATTGGGGTTGGTGATATCCACACCGTTAAGCTGCAGTTGGAACTTGCGCTCGCTATAGAACTTCAATGAACCGTCGCTGGTCGTTCCGGTCACGATGTAACGGATTCGCTTAGCGGCACTGGTGATGGTCACATGGGCACCTTCGACATTCACAAGAACCGAGGTGGGAGCGCCGGTCACTGTAGCCGTCTCCCCATCGAAAGTGATGCGAACTGTCGTACTCCATACCGTGTTCTCGACATAGTCGCCGTAATCCAGCGCATCCTCGTCATAAGGGATGGTCTCGCCAGGCTCGTTCAAGGCACTGTAATCCAGATCTATCTCCTTGGGCGTCAACTCATCATCGCCGCCCCCAAAGATGATATTTATCACAATATTGACATCACTGATATTGACCTCGCCATCACCGTTCACATCAGCAGCGGGGCTTGAATTACCGCCAAGGATGGCATCAATAACGGCATTCACATCGGTGATGTTCACCTCGCCGTCACCGTTCACATCTCCAGTCTTTGCTCCAGCGGCAAGACCCGTTATCATTGCCAATAAAACGAAACAAATCTTTTTCATACAATATCTAGTAGTTTAATGATCAATAAGCTATCGTCAACACCTTGGGTGATGAATCATAGGTCTTGTAGCCCGAAGCCACATTCAGCACGCCCGACACATCCAACGGATCACTGCGTCGGCTGTAAGTGTAGAAATATCCTCCATTAATGCTGAAATTGCCGTCAATCTTCACGCCCTTGGGTTTCTTAACCTTCTTGGCGCCTATTGCCACGGCCTGCAATGATCCACCCTTGAAAACGACGTCCTGCTTGGCATTCAGCCCCTTGCCGCCGTCACCTGTCGTCTTGAGGCGCATGTCACCGCCGTTGACGGTGAGAAGGGAATCACAATAGCACGCGGCACACGTTGCGGTGTCAACCACGCCGTCGGTCGTCGTGATCCTGTTGTCACCATGGCCGATAGCCACCAGTCGCCCTCCGTTCACCGCCATCGCGCCGCCGCTGCGCACACCCTTAGCGCCCGCACCGGTCACCTCGATATTGATGACGCCGCCGTCGATGATGATGCCGTCGTTGGCACGCAGGCCGTCAAGGGCACTGCTGTTGACATTGATTTTCACACCTGGGCGCACGCGGATGTAGTCATCGCTACGGATGCCGCCACGGCCCACAGCAGTGACCGAGAGGACACCCTTACCGCTGAATATGATCTGACCCTCGCTGAAGAGAGCGGCTTTCTGGTCCTCCTCATCAACCATGGTGTATTCGGAGCCATCCTGCAGGTTATTGACCGTGCCGTCGGCCACGACCACATACATCGACTTGCTGCCCTGATTGTTGATGGCAGCACCACCAGGATTAGCAATGCTGACTTCATTGAGCATCAGTTGGAAGCGCTTGTCACCGTAGAACTTGAGGGAGCCGTCGGTAGTCGCACCATTGACAACAAACTTCACAGGGCCGGACATATTAATGACCGTGACATGAGCGCCACTCGTCTGCACCATAACTCCCGGAACCGAGCCATTCACCTCTGCCGTTCCACCTTGAAAATAGATATTGATGACCTTGCTCCAGGTCGTGTTCTCGACATAATCATTGTAGGTCGAGTCATTCTCGTCGGTCACGGGAACATCAGCCGTTTCATTCAACTGGCTGTTGTCCAACTCAATGCTGACAGGTTCTATCTGGTACTGGGCAATGATGTCGGCCATATCGGTATCGTCTTTTTCGCACGATGTCATGACAAGCGTGAAGGCCGTCAACAGCAGACTATAGCGTAATATCTTCTTCATAGCTTTCAAAATTTGTAGGTGTAACCCATTCCCAGCATGTGGATGTTGGGATCGTCACCGCTACCTGTCAACTGGTAGCGATAATAGAGCTTGAAATCGTGCTTCTTCTTTATCGAGTGATTCACACCGACGATGAAGCGGGTTTTCTCGAGCTCACGCGTTGTGTGGAATTCCACACTGGCATAGGGGTCGAACTTGCACTTGGGAATATCCCACTCGAGCTGCAAGCGGCTGCGCAGCACGTTCTTGCCCTTGCCGCGCACCTCATGGTCTTCCCATACGCCCTCGTCGAAGTCGAAGTTATCGATGGTCTTGGATGGACGATAGGTGTATTGCCAGCGTTCACGCAGGCTGACCTCCACGCGCTGAATCTTGTAGCTCGCCGTGAGGGCCACATTGAAGCGATGGCGCAATCCCCAGTAGCTGGGTCGCCAATTGTTGTAGCTCACTCCGTCGTCCTGATAGGAAAGATCCTCACGGTTATTCTCGATGAGCATGTTATAGCTCACACTGGCCTTGAGCCAGGGCAGCACTTTGTAACTGATTGACGGGCCAAGGCTCACTCGTTCGGCCGTGCGGAAATTGTTTCGGGAACGGAATTCAGTCTCAAAGCCAGCCGTCAGTCGCTTCGAGAACTTGTGAGAAGCCTCGGCACTAACCACAAGCCCGGCATCGTCGGCTCGCAACGATGTCGGGATGAGGGCTATACAAATCAGCAGCAGCGCTGCTAGATGTTTTCTTTTACTTCTTGCCATTCGTATTTGGGTACTTTTATTTCATTGTTCACGTGGCTCGAGCCGCCACCATCATTCTCATACTCAATCTTGAGAATAGCGGTATCCTTTAGGAAATCGATAGATCCCACACTCACCTTGTGGATGTTCAAACCGGTGCGTTTGTGCAGGTCCTCAATCAATTCAGCACGGCGCTCGGGTGTGATGAGTTCGATGCGGTCATAAAGTATCAGCTTGGTGGCTATATTGCCGCGCAACACAAAGGTCTCGAAGAACCAGATGAGGCAAGCAATCGCCAGGTTGGGCACCAGCAGTTCAACGAAACTAAGCGAGTCGGCCAAGGCATTGATGACCGAGAGGCTGATCACGCCGAACATATAGGACATTTCGCGCACGGGAATTGTCTCGGTGCGGTACCTGAGCACGCCAAAAATAGCAAACAGACCCAGGGCAAAGCCGATCTTCACCTTCACGCTGCCCAGCAGATAAATCAGGAAAAATATGCTTACACTCAACAACACGAGAGTGAAGAAATAGTCGCGGCGATGTGTTTTGCGGTAATAGAGGAAGTGCACGATGAACCACAGCATCACCATGAAGAAGCCAAAGCGAATCAGCATCTCCACGACGCTAGCTGCATCAAACCACCTGAAATTCATTCCGGCGGATAGGGCCTCTTGAACGATATCGGCAGTCCCGTCTTCCAAACCTGTTAAATCCTGTAATAGTATCATAATAACAATTTCTATTATTGGTAGTTAATAATCGTGAAGTGTATCCTGTTTCTAATTAATCCGATTCATCAAGCGCTCAATCATGTGCAGGCGCTCCTTGAAGTTGTTGCGTTTTAGCCCAGGATTGGTCAACGCCGACCCCATGCAGTACTTGCTGAAGCCGCTTGGCTTGATGCGCAACTCACGCAGCATTCCCAGGATGGGCGACGGCTGCAGGCCGTCACGCTTCAACTCGATGATGACAAGGCCCGTCAGGTCAACATCCTTTCCTGTCACCAGGTTATGGAAGCACAATCCCGAGTCGATGGTCAAGCGCTCCGTTTTGGCCTTGTTCACCAGGGTGATGCGGTTGAAGTGATTTTCCAGTTGCTCGCTCAGCACCGTCGGGTCATAACGCAGATGCTTGCGCAGGAACTCATCATAAGCCTTGTACTGGTCATCCTGCCGACGGAACCTGATGCCGTGGTCAGGATTCATCGGGTCAAAGCCCACCATGTCGACGCGTTTCTTCTTGGTGCGGCCGTGGTTGTTCTTGGTCTTTACTTCCAGGAAATTGAGACCCGTGTCCACATAGGAACGGATGCGCACCTTCTGGCGCCCGGCATGCCCATTCTGGTGAACAATGTACATATTGTTATCGGGCGTATCAAAATAGGCTGTGTAATAGCTGGCTATGCGTTTGCCGTTAATCTCCTGAGCGCGATAATCGTCACGGGCAAGCATCAACAGCAACTTGAGCCGGTCAACCGTCGTGACAAACTTGGTGTCAGTGCGGTTCATCAGCTTGATGCCGCTCATCTCATCGAGCGTGATCGGGTTATATGTCCTGATGATGCTTTCCATTTCAGCGCACAAATATATAACTATTTAACGCAATACACATCATTGAATTATAATTTATAAAACAAATTTCAACGGATTATTTCTATCCATCAACAAAATCAAGTGGTACGGGCCATAACCAAACCACTTTATTTGTCTCTATTTTGTTGACGATGGCACGGATGCAGGATAATGCTTCTTGGCAAGCGTGAACGTGAACTTGAGGCCGCCCTTGGATGCATTGCGGGCATGAATGGCACCGCCATGGAACTGCACTGCATTCTTCACGACAGACAAGCCAAGTCCCGTACTGCCCATCGCTCTTTCGCGACCCTTATCCACACGATAGAACCTGTCAAACAGGAAATTCAAGTGTTCTTGCCCCACTCCACTGCCATTGTCCTTGAAAGTAAACAGATAGTATTGCGTCTTCTCGGCAACAGCGATGTCGATAGTCGTATCTGGTCCAGCATAGAGTATCGCATTGTCCGTCAGGTTGCGGAAGATGCCGTACAGCAGGTTGCGGTTCCCCTCAATCAATGTGCCTGTCGGCACATTGTTGTTACACGTCATGCGGTGCTCATCAAGGTGAATGGCGACATCGGCCAGCACTCTCACGATGACCTCATGAACGTCAACCTCCTCGACCTGATAGTAGTCTGGACGGTATTCCAGCCTGTTGATGACCGAAATGTCACGCACTAGCGATGCCAGCAGCTGCGCCTGCTTGTAGCTGTTCTGCAAGAACCGCTGTTTCACCTCCTCGTCAATTTCGCCCTGAGATACCAGCGTGTCAAGGTAGGCGAGGATACTCGTGATGGGTGTCTTGAGTTCATGGGCGATATTTTGTGTCAACTCGCGACGCACTTGCAGGCGTTCAATTTCCTTTTGGTGTTCGAGACGGGACACCATGCGGCTGACAAAGAAACGCAGCACCGCCATCAGCAGCAACAGCAACGATACAATCAACCAGATGTACACGTTTCCAGGCGACAACTGCAAGACGAGGTCGTCATCATAGGGCAACGCGCTGCGTATTATGAGCTTGTGCTCGGGATAGTAGTTTGCCGAGTAGAAATACTCCTGGCTAGTGGAAGAGCTGGCACGTTCGGTCACGGTTCCATGCCCAGTCGCCAACGCTTTTTTCACCTCCTTGCGGTCAAGATGGTTGTTCATCGAGGCGTAATCCTCGTTGATGTTGTCGAAGGTCACATGCCCCTGCTCGTCGATGATCGTCAGACGCAGGTCATCCAGGAAATGGTCCTCGATATAAGCATTGAGCACATCATCGTTGATACTGTCGAGACGGCCCACAACTTCCATGATGCGGGCATTGTAGGACTGCAGACGGACGTCGATGACAGCCTTGCGGTAATTACCCTCGGCATAGCGTTGCACAAAGATGGAGATGGCCACCATGATGATGAACAAGGAGAGAATTGAGATATACAGGCGAGTTCCCAGGGATAGCCGTCTCATCGTCTTGTTATTCAAAGCAATAACCGAATCCCGTCCTGGTGACGATACAATTGGAGTAGGAACCCAACTTGCGGCGCAGGCGGGTGATGCTCACGTCAACGGTGCGCTGGGAGACATACACCTTCTTGGGCCAGGCCGACTGGATAATCTGCTCGCGAGAGAGAACACGGCCCTTATTCATCAAAAAGGTCTTGAGCAGGTCAAATTCCAGCTTGGTGAGCGCTACCGACCGGTTGTCGATGTGCAGTGAAAATTCCTTGCAGTTGAGCACCAGTGTGTTGTGTCGCAGCACGTCTCCTGACGAGGCGTCATCAGGACGCGATGAGCGATTCAACACAGCCTTGACACGTGCAACCAACTCCTTGACCGAGAATGGTTTCTCGATATAATCGTCGGCACCCAGTTCAAAGCCTTTTAGAATATCCTGCTCGTCATCCTTGGCAGTCATGAAGATGATGGGCACATGACGCGTCGATGGGGAGTCTTTCACCATTCGGGCCAGTTCAAAGCCCGATATTTCCTTCATCATCACGTCAAGGAGCAGCAGGTCAAACCGGTCAATGCCCAAGTTCAATGCCTCACGCGCCGAATTGACTATAGCCGTCTCGAAGCCGGCCAAGACAAGGTTGAACGAAACGACGTCACATATCGACTGCTCGTCGTCAACGATAAGAATGCGTTTTTTTGTCATTTTGCCCAAAGGTCAATCCATTACCTGATTGGAGCCATCTCAAACCCCAAGCGCACTCCGTCATACTGCTTGCTCAACTCGCCAACCGTCTGTAACGTGCTGTTGCCACTCAAGGCTGCAGCGGCCTGCAAGACCTTGAGCAGGTTCTTGCTTTCAAAGGTCAAAGCCAAACCCTTGCTGGTGCGGGTAACATAGGCGTTGGAACTGATAAGCATCGTCTTTAACTTGATGGTTCCCGTCGAGGGGTCATAGGTGTAGGTGCCACTCACGGGAATACCTTTCAATTTGGCGGCGAATTGGTGGTCCTGAGTAAATTGGAACTGCGTGTTTTGCGCACTGATGCCCAAGCTGTTATAAACCGTTTGCAACTTCTCTTTACAATTTTCGGCTGCTACGGCACCGCCAGCCTTGGCCAGCAGGTTCTCGCTCGTGAAAGCGCACCCCGGTTCGGTATAGTACCATGAGCCATAAAGTTCGCTCTCGCTGACCTTGACGCTACCGATGACCAGTCCCAGCAGGCCGTCAACGGTGTTCTGTGAGCCAAGCACTCCGAGCACACTGCCCAGGATATCACCCAGACCGCCAGTGCTGGATCCATTACCCGTGGTGTCACCGCCCAGGCCGCCCAATAAGCCTGTCGTACATCCTGAAGCCAGCAGCATCACGGCAGCCATCATAGTCGTATAAATTTTCTTCATATCATTCACGTTTTAGACATTAATAATGATTGGTTATTTTGGCAAATATAGTCATAATCTGCGAAATAACAACTTATTTTGTGGGAATTTTGCATCAATACAACACATATTCTTCATTCCTCATCTTGTACTTCGACAGTGTGCAATTACAGCAGCAGCTCACCTCTGGCGACAATGCGGCTATCACCGCCCACCCAAATCGTGCCATCGTTGCGCAGCGATGTGGTCACGACCGATGGCCGCTGCATCACCTCGCCTTGCATGAAACGGCACTCACACGGCGATGCGATCATGTCATGCCGATTCAGGTAGTGGGTCAAGGCTGCATTAGCGGTTCCTGTTGCCGATTCCTCGGGGATACCATAGAGTGGGCCGAAGTTGCGCACATGGGCCGTGTAACAGTCGACAGCAACGGCAAAGGCATGAACTCCGACCACTTCCAGTTCCTCGCTCAGCGCTGAGAGCGCCGCCATGTCAGGGCACAGGCTGTTAAGCGCTTCAACGTCAGCCACCGGCATGATGATGTCGGGCAGACCCGTTGAAACGATCTCTACGGGCAGGGCGGGCCATTGCTGTTCCTTGTGTCCCGCCATGATGCTGTGCAACCTATCAATATCGACCATCTTGTCCACCACATGAGGAGCGGCCATCTGCATCATCACCGGTTCGCCGACACTCACTTGCAGGTCCCCGGCAAGCGTGTGGTTGAGGCACACTGCCGCAGGAACAACAGCCAGTTCTCGAAGCACACCGAACGTCGCTATTGTTGCATGACCACACAAGTCCACCTCGCCAGCTGGCGTGAAATAGCGCACGGTGAACTCGGTGGGGCCATTTTGCTGCACAAAGGCCGTCTCGCTGTACCTTAACTCAGCAGCCACCTGCTGCATCAACCGGTCGTTCGGGAAATCACCATCAAGCAGCACCACTCCCGCAGGATTCCCACCAAACGCTTCCCGCGTGAACGCATCTACAATAAAATACCTCATCATCATAGTTTCATTAATAAACATTTCATAGGGCCTTCAGCAGCAAGAAATCACCATTGCTGTTTCCCCTAAAATTCCCATGAATAATTTCCACAAAAATACCAAAATAATCCGCATCCTGCAAGAAACAAAAGAAAAGCATCCAAATGGAGCCATACCAACCACCGTAACTAGCCATCAACGCCCGGCCCTTGTACCGCACTGTCAAGGCTACCCACTCATTCAATTCTTCTTGACTTTCCGCATAAAAACAAAGTAATTATTGGGGAAAATGCGATAATTAAAAAAAATGTTGTACTTTTGGGTGAATGAATTGAATTAGTTTGGTCACAATACCAAGCTTATTTGTCGATCTATAAATATAAAAACAAGGATTTATATGAGGCACTATCTGACAAATTTAGAGGAAACCGTTCGCGAGCACTGGACTCAAAACGCCCTGTGCGACTATAATGGCGACAGTTTCACCTATGCTAATCTTGCCACTAATATTGAGCAGTTCCGCATCTTTTTCTCGGCCACGGGAATCAGTAAGGGGGATAAAATTGCCCTGTGTGCGCGCAATTGCGCACGGTGGGCGATGACGTTTTGGGGTATCAATGTTAATGGCTGTGTGGCAGTCCCGCTTTTGGCCGACTTTCACCCGGGCACCGTTTCTTCCTTAACACACCATTCCGACAGTGTTGTGCTGTTTGTTGACGATGACATCTGGGCAAAACAGAATCCCGACGACATGCCTCTTCTCAAGGCTGCCATCAATGTCAAGGATGGCAATTTGTTGTGGCACAGGGACAAGGATGTGGCTAATGCATGGGAAAACCGCAAGAAGCTTTTCGCACAACAACACCCTCACGGAATGTTCCCTGAGCAAGTGTCTTATCCCACCGACAACTTTAAAGATGTGGCCATCATCAATTACACGTCAGGAACCACAGGCAACCCTAAGGGCGTGATGCTCACCTATGAAGCCATCTCGGACACCGATGATTTCGCCAACTCCCATTTCCCGAACCACCCTGGCGAAACTATTGTTTCGATGTTGCCATTGGCTCACATGTACGGCCTTGCCATCGAGTTCATCCACCCCAATGTCGATGGTGTCACCGTCTATTTCCTTGGCAAGACCCCGTCTCCCACCACACTGCTCAAGGCGATGCAGGACATCAAGCCCTATATGGTGGTCACTGTACCGCTGGTGATGGAGAAAATCTATGCCAACGCCATCAAACCCGCACTTGAGAAAGCCAAAACGGCCTTGGGCATACCTCTGGTTAACAAGCTGGTCTATCGGACGGCCCGCAAGAAACTGATTGAGTCATTTGGTGGAGGTGTGCGCTGCTTCATCATGGGTGGCGCGGCACTCAACCCCGAGGCTGAGCGCTGTTTCAAGAAAATCCGCCTGCCTTATACGGTGGGCTATGGAATGACCGAAGCATGCCCGCTGTTGGGATATGAATGGTGGACCAAGTTTGTGCCCGGCTCCTGCGGTAAACCCGTTCACGAGCTGCGCATCGACTCTGATGACCCGGTTCACATTCCCGGCGAAATCCAGGCCAAGGGACCCAACCTGACGATAGGCTATTACAAGAACCCCGAGGCCACTGAAGCCGCCTTCACCGAGGACGGATGGTTCCGCACCGGTGATTTGGGCGTGATGGACGAGAAGCGCAATATCATCATCCGTGGCCGCATCAAGTCGATGATCCTGAACTCCTCGGGCCAGAACATCTACCCTGAAGAGGTAGAGGCCGTCCTGGCCAATTGCCAGTATGTCGACGAATGCCTCGTTGTGGACCGCGACGGCAAAATCACGGCACTGGTATATACCGAGCTCCCCGAAGACATGGACGAGGAGACCCGGGCCTCTATCCCTGGCAAAATCCGCGTTGAGGCCAATAAATCCCTGCCCAACTACAGCAAGATTTCCAAAGTGGAAATGATGGAAGAGCCCTTCGAGAAAACTCCGAAGAGAACCATCAAACGCTTCCTCTACCACTAAATAATAACAATACTGTTAACTGGAATGATTGCATCTCACTACATTCATTCCAGTTAACTTAATTCCTCAATAAAAGCACTACATGTAAGAATAAAAGTATTTAAGAATTCACCTATTTAAAGTATTAGTCTATGAGAAAAAAAATTATTCTATCATTTATTTTGGGCATGACCATCGTTGGATTGTTATCGTTCACTGCAGGCATGGAGTATCAACGTGGCGACGTGAATCTGGATGGCAACGTGAACATAAAAGATGTCACTTGCCTGATCGATTATGTGTTGAATGGAACATGGGATGACGAACCTGTCACTCCTGAAGAGCCCGAAGATGAGACCTTTATTGTCAACGGCGTGACCTTTAACATGGTGGCTGTCGAGGGAGGCACCTTCACGATGGGCGCCACTGATGAAGAGACCGAAGACCAAAGGGAGAAACCAGCCCATCAGGTAACGGTGTCATCCTATTGCATCGGCGAGACCGAGGTCACTCAAGCACTGTGGCAGGCCGTAATGGGCAGCAACCCGAGTCATTTCTTAGACATCGCTAGCCCGGTGGAAACTGTCACCTGGGACGACTGCCAGACTTTCATCACCACTTTGAACCAAATCACGGGAAGGAACTTCAGACTTCCCACCGAGGCCGAGTGGGAGTATGCCGCCCGTGGTGGCAAGCAGGACCAGGGTCACATCTATGCCGGCAGTGCAACCATCGGTGACGTCGCTTGGTATTATGGGAATGCAAGAAACAGCACCCATGCCGTTGCCACCAAGGAACCCAACGAGTTGGGCTTGTATGACATGAGCGGCAACGTGCTTGAATGGTGCCAGGATTGGTTTGAATATTACACCGAAGACGCCCAAACAAACCCCACAGGACCGTCAATAGGGACTTACCGCGTGTGCCGTGGAGGCTCCTTTGGCAGTGCAGCCAGCAGCTGCCGTGTGTCATTCCGTGTCAACTACTCCCCCACGATCAAGGGAAGTTACCTTGGGCTGCGCCTAGCCCTTTAGGTTTTTCATTATTCCTGGAATAGAAATGCCTGTAGTGCTGGTGTGTGCCTGCTTTACAGGCATTTTTATCTCTGGATGATGGATGCGTCGGTGGAGGCCTTCGAGGTCGGCGATGGTGCGGGCGAGTCCAGAGGATGCGGGCATGGGGCCTGGCGCTCAACCTCCTGACCGGGACGCTTTTGATACGGTCAATGGGGAATATTATTGGTCAGTTGACGCTTTCTTGTATTTCCGGTACACGCTTTTCAGCTGTTTGTCAATCTCATTGACGGGTCGGTTGAGTTCGCTTAACCCCACCTCGTAACGAAGGGTGGTCTCAGGGTCCTTCTGTTCATGATATTTCACGATGAACTTAAGCGTGGGGATACGATATCGCAAGACGGTCTTGAACCTCACCTGTTCACAGTCAGCGAAGGGTACCTTTGTAGCCACGCCGTCTTTGTCGTAGAAGACGAAGAAGTCAGCACCGACAGCAAATGCGGGTATATCGTGACTAGTTTTAGCGGCTTTCTTGAACGATTCGATAGCCGACAGTATCACGGCAAGTGTCATCATGCCATAGACAATGAGGATCACGTAACCATGCCAGTCGTGAAACATGAACGACAGCTCCCAATGGATAAAGCTGTACACTGCGAAAGCGACAAACAGCACCGACAGGATGGTAAAGATCACTGCCTTTGTCGCCGCCAACCCCCGGCGGTAATAGTATTGATGTAATATCTCCATAAC
>ONIL01000062.1 GCA_900317835.1 uncultured Prevotellaceae bacterium
TTGAACACTGGTGCTGTCAGCACCGCTTGCAGGATTGAAAGAAATTGAATTGTTGTCCATAACAGTAAAAATTAAAAAGTTAAACATTCATTGATCTTGTTCTCGCTTCGATCGCCTTTACACTGCCTGCAAAGTGCGGCTGTGACACACTGAAAGCAAGGCTTGCCCGGGAATTACTACCCTGGAAGGGCTGGAGAATTTCCGAAGGCAACTCGTCTCGGCCTTGCGTGTGGGTAAGCCGCAATACCTTTGCAGGGTAAAGGCAACGAAAGCGAGGATGAACAAGTCATGGATGTCTTGGTGATTTTTACGGACAACAGGCCATTTCTCCTGCAAGCGGTTGCGCCCAAGACGGCTCCAGGAACAAGAGCAGAAAAAAGAACATCTCCATAATCTCACGGTTTTAGTTTCCGCAAAATTATGGAGTCTGTTCTAATGTCTAAGAGAGCGTTTGTGAGTATTTCTAATTGGCTACATAGCCGCTGGCTTCAATGATTTTCTTGCCATCTGGCGTAGTTAGATAATCGAAAATCTTGCGAGCATAGCTGTCAGCTGGTGTGTCGCTGCGTATCACTGCCACAACAGCCGAGACATAGGGGTAGGTCTTGTTGCGGATATATTCACTGGTAGGTGGCACGCCATTGATGGAAATAGCCTTGACTTTTGAGGTTGAGTCTGACATATAAAGGTAGTAATAATAGGGAGAATAGGCGATGCCGTAGGGGGCTGTTTCAAGGCTCAAATACGGAGACATCATTGAGCCGCCCCGCAATTCGGGCAAGTCAACCATAGGTGTGCCCTGCATGACGAGTTTCTCCATCTTCTCCTGACTTCCAGAATTGCGGTTACGGGTAAAGGCCTTGATGGGCTGGTCTTCCCCACCCACTTCTTTCCAATTGGTAATCTGTCCAGTATAGATGCCCACCACCTGTCCGTGTGTGAGGTTTTCAACACTGTTAGCCCGATTGAGCAGGAAAGCAAACGAGTCGTTGGCAATGGGTTTCTCGATGAGTGTCACACCTTTCTCAAGAGCATAATTCTGCTCGTCCTCAGAACTCTCGCGGGCACAGATAATCAAATCCACAGTACCATCAATTAGGTTGTTGTAAGATGGATGGGTGTTGTTCATCTTTAATTTAGAGCGTAGCAATATTTGCTCATCTTTATCAAGATGACTGTACATTACAAGCCTATTAGAACCATCACCAGGCCAATATCCCCAAATACAAGGGTAGCCACCCAAGAGTGTTGCTGCAAGTAATTCCCGAATGGGCTGGGTGGAATCTGAGCCATCAATAATGGGGAAGGTCTCTAAATTCAGCCCGCTTATCGGTGTCACATCAGGAGGTATTATCTTTTTGTCGGCCGGGATGCTGTCAAACCAGTTAATCTCTGGATTGTCAGGAGATGCGGGTTCATCGCCGCCACATGACATCAACATCGCACAAGAGACGGATAATAAAATGAATAGGTATTTCTTCATGACAACAAGTATTTTAGTTCAGTGCAAAGATACATCAAGTTTCAATATTGATGATGATAAAGCCTACAAAAATACAACTAAATCATTCACGCTGAAGTTGCAGTAGATTCGGGCAGTCTTGATTTGATGCGAGTCGAGTCGCAAGCTTTGAGCAACCCGCGATGGGTAATAATGGAGTTTTGGGGAGAGTTCCGGAATGCTCGTGGCCCCGCCCGAGACGATCGACACGACGGCCTCGTTGTCGTCGCTCGTCGTGAGGTCGAGGTCGGGAAAACTTGAGCAAGTCGAACGCCATAGAGCTTGCTCTGATGGCGAAGGCGCCGCCAAGTATATATAATCTGCGAGGAAAACATCAGTTCTCCAAGTTGGGTATTCAATGTGACTGACATATTCTTTAATGCGCCTTTGGCGCAGATTAGTGATGAGTGGTTAGTGATGAGTGAATTTTCTATCGCAAAGGTAACGGATGGAGTCTCTACGGCAAAAGACAAAGAAAAAGCTATCAAAATCGCAAAATGGCAATGGCATAGTTTTTGCTTGTATAATATTATTATGTAACTTTGCAAGCATAGTGAGGAGGACAAGATGTTTAAGTATATCTATTACCGGATATGTAAGGATTGGGAAAGAAAGAAGGAACTTGGCAAGACCTTTTGGGAGAGCCCACCTGCAAAGTGGCTTAGTTCTTATTTTCTTTTTCTCTTTTTCCCGTTTGCATTCTTGAGCGGTATGCTCATGGACAGCGACAATAAATTGACATCCATGCTCGGTTCGTTGCCTATTTTGGCATTGGCCATGTATTTGTGTAACCGATTCGAGAAAAGGATGAAGAACTATACACCTCCAGAGCGATTCAAGAAATTTGATAACACACCATTGTATTGTTTTACTGGACCACTTGTTATGCTGGAGATACTGTGGGGCTTGCTTGGAACTGTGCTAATGATTTTCTGTGTTATCGAGCCTTTCCATCTTGAAGGTTGGCTCTACAATCTTTTGATCCAGTAGATTTATAATCGTATCGTGGCCGCAAATGAATGAAGCCGGGCGTTCCCCATCGATGGGGACGTCCGGCGCCGGTTCCGATCGGTGGGCAATCTTCTCGCCCACCTGCGGAACGGGAGGCCTTAAACCTCGTGCTCGATGTACTCGCTCAACTCCTTGAGGATGCCTTCGATGTCCTCGGCCGTGCTGT
>ONIL01000051.1 GCA_900317835.1 uncultured Prevotellaceae bacterium
CAGCATCAATATTTCAGACGTTACCTCACTAATAGACATACTGTTGAGTGGACAAGAGTGATTATTTATAACATCAACTGTGTTTGTGGGACGATATCAGACTCTGAACGTCCCGCTCCATACCTGTTCACACTGTAACACCAAAGTCCGTTTTTATGACCTCCCCTCCCACCAAACAAGAGCTAATATCCCTGGTCGAATCTATGTGTGAAGTCCAGGATAGAATGCTCGGCGCTAGAGGAATGCCTGAACATATCCAAAGACCTCACGTGGATAATATGGAGGCATTAAAAGCGCCGGTGTTTTTTTGTGGGAACTGATGAGATATTGGTTCGCTATTATTTATCTGTATTAATAATCATCATAATCATCTAAAGCAGAGTAACCAGTCCATGACCAAGACTCTTGTTTATTGGTTGGAAACACCATTCTTTTAGGTGTATCAGGGGGATTATTCAACATATTTTCAAATCGCTCTTGATGGCCATTTGGAATACATATCGCTTTCAATGATATACATCCATTAAATGCCCAGTTACCAATAGAAGCTACAGAAATAGGGAGTTTAATGTACTCCAAAGAAAGACACCCACAAAATACACAATCGCCAATTGTTAATTCACCCTTCAATTCTGGAATAACAATAGATTTAAGAGAACGGCAACACCAAAATGCTTCTCTCTCAATCGCAACCAATGAAACGGGCAGTTTTATTGACTCAAGAGAACTACATCCCCAAAAAGCCTCATCTCCGATGAGTTTCACTCCTTCAGGGATTGTCATGGATCGGATAGAACTACATAATGCAAACATTTGTGGATTAATTTTAGTCACACTGGTTGGAAGCTTGACTGATTGAAGTGAAATACAACCAGCAAATGCTCTTTCACCTATCTCAATCACTGAATCTGGTATTTGAACTGATGTAAGCAAGTCGCAATCTTCAAATGCAGAATATTCAATAGTCTTCAACGAATTAGGCAGATTGATAGATTCGAGAGACTTACAAAAGCTAAAAGTATTATCACTAATTGTTTCTAAAAAATTAGGGAGTTTTATCGATTGGAGGGATGTACATTTATGAAAGGCCGATGCGCTTATCTCTGTTACAGAGTCAGGCAGCCGAATGGATTTAAGGGAAAAACAGTATTGGAATGCCACTTCGCCTATTGTTTTTACAGATTCTGGAATCTCAACTGATTCAAGAACAACACAACAATCGAATAGACCTTCAGCTAATTCTGTTATTGAGTTGGGGATTATGATAGACTTAAGATTACAACCATGAAATGCACATTCACCCATCATAGTCACGCCATCTGGTAGATTAATTGATTCAAGGGACATGCATTCCATGAAAGCCCATTCTTCTATGGTTCTCAACGATGAGGGGAGGTCTATTCTTTTAAGTGAAGTACAGCCTTTAAAAGCATATGAAGCTATAGTTTTCACGCCCTTGGGTATCATTATTGCATCAAGAAAAATACAATTAGCAAAGGCTTTGGACTCAATTAAAGTTACACTATCTGGTATCTCAATGGACTTTAATGCATAACAATCTTCAAATGCGCTTGTACGGATTGTCGTTACTGTATCTGGAATATGCACGGATTTTAACGAATGGCAGCCGCGAAATGCCTCAGATCCAATCTCGATCACTGTATTAGGGATCTCAATTGATTCTAGAGATATACAGGAATAAAAAGTTCTGCTGAAAATCTTTCTTAAAGATTTAGGAAGAATAATTCTTTTCAGAGATACACAACCAGAAAACGAGGAATTTAATATATCAGTTACGGAATCGGGTATCTTAATACATTCTATGGTTTTATAATCGGGTATATTTAGTATGTCTTCTTGACATATTTTTGATAACCCTTCAGGGAAAACATATGACTTCATTTCGTGAATATCATTAGTTATCTCTTGTGAATTATGTTTACTCTGATTCTCCATGATTATTGTCCTGTAATTTCAACTCTAATGTTACTATTCGCTGGATTCGTTTTTACAACTGAAAAAATCCTCGGCGAGTTTTTCTAAATCATCAACAAGATCTGCCCTGTCACCTTTTCGAACCTTACAATCACGAGCACTAACCCTAAAAACTTTTTCAACAATTGGCCATATAGGTTCACTACTATCCAAAAAATCAACATTTGTATCATTAATTCCAGCTAAGAACTTTCCTTCAGCTTTTTTTCGAATTACATCTCTCGTATTTTTTGCATTTGAATTCTGATTGTAAAGCAATCTTATGAGTAAATGCAGAAATTTCCCTCTTGGTTTTTTATTCCACCTTAATCGGAACTGTAAAGGTTCACAGGGCATTTCCATATTATCTTCATCAAGCGAACCGTCTCGAAAGAAAAAATTTAGTCTATCATGTAATACTTGCTTTGGGTTACCAGGATGGGAATCAAGAGGGAGGCCAACCCATTCATTTCTAATCAGGATATCAATTAATCTCTCTTTATTAACATTTTTAGCTGAATTAGGAAGACACCAAATGCTTGTTTGTGAATATGATTTACCCATAGCTTCCTCTTTTAAGTCTTGATGTCTTTTCTTCCGAGGACGCCTAATACTATTAACTTTTATTTCAGGAAAGATTCCATTCATCAAACAATTTACTATTTCTTGAGAAATAATTTGACCTTTCTGGAGATCTTTGATGAGAATAATATTAAGTGATCGTAGGTCTTTATTTCCAATAATAAAACGACTATGCCAATCAAGAAACCTATTGTTTTTTTGAGCTGTCTTAAAGTAGTAGTAAAATTCAATTAATCTAGAATACCCACACAAAAATTTTGCTTCACGCAGTTTTATGATTTCTTTCATCGCATCATTATCATTATTGCTATCGATGAAAGACAATAAAGGATCATATTGATCTATTCTCAATCCTGTACCCTTGAAGAATGATCTACAAGTGCTTTGCTCAATTCGTTTCAGTATTGAGCAAACGGTAGATGCACTTAGGTAATCTCCTTTTATTTTATTAGCCAATGTTATATTTAATAACCGGCAAATGTTTTCCTGTTTATCTGAGTCCTTCTCTACAAGAATTGCATTATAGATTAAAGATAACAGAGCATTGAACAGCAATCTCTGTTTATTTGTTTCATCACAGTATGATAAAATAACATTTTGTTCAATCTCTATATTGAGGTCGTGCAGGACTTGTAAAGGCTCATGATGCGAGATCAAATAAGATAGAAGCTCTTGATCAATTATTGGATTATCTATGTATTCATGCAACTCATCAATTTCACGTGTTTCAGAATTCATGATTCTTGAAGGGAAGTTTCTCTCCTCAACTAAACGATTTCGACAGAATTCTGAATAACTAAAGGAGTTAAACTCTTTAGCATTCGACCCCGATTCAGTATGGTAATCTTCAGTTTCATTCATGTCATCTAGTTCTTCTGCCAAACTAAACATATAAAACCAATTACAGGCATTGTTTATTCCCCATTTAATCGGTGAGATGGCTTTACAATAATCATCAAAGTTGTGACTATTTAATGCACACCACATTACCATATTTTCATAATGTTTAATTATCCTAAACTCTTCTGGTGTCATAATACTAATGCTATTTTTTGCAAATATCGTGTTTTTTGGCGAACTTGGCAAATAATAAGCCTAAATAATTAAAACTGATTGATACTGCGGGAGACTCAAATAAAGAACACTTTTTACATACTTAGCCTTTGGTCTACTTCGTTGTCAACTTCATAATCAAAACTTCTCGTTGTTCTGGTGTTAGGCTGTCTACAAAGTTCTCCAGTTTTGATTCGTTGCTCGTTTCAAATATCTTCTCCAAGGCTGCGTCCTCAACGCTCGTATCGAATTGACCCATGTAGCCCTCGGTGGTTTTTATTGAAGAGTGGCCAAGTAAACCCTGGACAACTCCTGAGTTTGTCCCTTTATACTTCGCCAGTTTAGCAAAAGAGTGGCGGCTCACATGGAACGACAGGTGTTTATCTATATCTGCTATCTTTGCAATTTGTTTGAGGCATTTATTTAACAGTGCCGTTTTAGCTGAGATATCGTTGAACAAGGCCGTCTTGAGCTCCACCGACATAGTGTCTTTCTCGTTTTGGGTCACATGCTTAGCATATGGCTTATCATTAGTGAGCCAAGGAAAGACATAGTCATCTCTCTGCTTCCCTTCATGGTCATAGCTTTTTAGGATAGCCCTGGCCTGAGAAACCAAAATATTATCTCGATCTTTATGGTTCTTACCCATTTGGTAAGCTATTCGCCCTCCTTCAACATTCCTCCAACGAAGTTGAATGAGATCACCCACTCGAATGCCAGCGCAATAGTAGCTGAACAAAAAGCAATTACGAGCATGCCATAACATCGAACCTTCCTCTAAATCCAGTTTAATAATACGTTCTATTTCGTCAGACTCAAGTCTGTCTTTGGTTGTGGGTAGCCAATGGAACTCATAATTCAGGAACGGATCCTTGTCAGCACTAAGATAACCTAATTTCACCGCTTTTCTCGTGAGTGTTCTGAAACGCTTCATGTTGTTGAGAACAGTGTTCTTGCTTAGCACCTTACCAGTACCTTTCTCTCTTTGGTTTGGCAACCGCTGTAAGAATTTCTCGAACTTGTCAAGGAATGGAACAGTAAGTTCGACAAAAAGAATATCTGACTTTCGCTGCGTCTTTCTAAATAAATCAAGTTTATTCGTTAGATCGCGAAATTGCTTCCAATAGCGGATTTGACCGTTACTGTGTAAGTCTTCACAATGGTCTCTTGCAAACGCCAAGAAAGATTTAGCTAGTGGCGCCTCCTCCACTTTAGCTTTGATTATATATGGAGTAACGATACTTTGCTCTTCCAGAATGTCACTATATGCTGCTTTAGCCTCAGCTAGCTCTTTAGCAAGGATCTCATTCTTCTTTGCGTGCTCCGGGTCACTTTGCCTAACCCAATTGTCATTCTTTCCGTTTTTGTTGAACCATTTCTTATTAGAAACCACCACAGAGGTCTTAATATACTTATGTTGTCTGTCTTGGGTGATTCTAATAAAAATCGCATATTTGCCGGTTCGGTCTGGACGTACATTTAAATGGAAACCAAACGAGATATGTTTTGATGATGCCATATTTCTACCTTTGTGTTAATTGGATTAATAACATAACTTCCATGCTACAAAGGTACTAAATTATCCGATTCTGCTAAAACATTGCTAAAACATTTTTCGTTTTATACTTCATTTTCCTTTATTTCACTTCAAAATTTAAATATCATAACATACTGATATTTATGTGTTTACCTGAAATTAGATGAAAAGAGATAAAGGTATTAGTAGTCCGGCTCTGGGTACAGAAAACAAAGCGTAAGGCGCTGAAACTCAATGGGTTTTGGCGCTTTTTCTATATTCTACTGGAACATTGCTGGTGCTTTTTTTCTGATGAATGAACCGGATTACAGGGGACGGTTAAGCATGACTAGTGTTTCAGGGAATCTGGCTCATTCTTCATGTTTATCATTCTGTAATGTGTATCTTTGTGCTAAGGTCGGTTGGTAAACGTGTTTTATTGGTATAATAGATTAAAGACAAGAAGTGAGGATTCTTAAGAGATTCAGGTGCATTTATCTGCACATCAACAGTTAATTATGAGTTTTAAATTGCTGAGTTTACGGATTTTTAATTACTTTTGCCGTGGCTTTTTGGCAAAGCTCCGCTTCCTTAGGGTGGTGGCGGAATGGCTAGAAACCTAATAATGTGTGTGTAAAAGTGCTAGTAATCAATAGATTCAAGTATTTAACAACTGGTTGTTCTTAATGGTTCGCTGATGCTCGAGCGAATGATGACAACAAGACATCTTTACCTAAGTAATAACCGAACCATTGATGATGGAAGGTATGAGACTAAAATCACTATTTTTAGAGTGCCTGTTGGTGTTGTTTTTAGTATCAACACCAACCCAAGCGCATGCCCAGCGGGTATTGACCCTTGAGGAGTGCCGCGCGATGGCTCTGGACAACAACAAGCAGATGCAGGTGTCGCGCATAAATCAAAGTATTGCCGAGAATCAGCGCAAGTCGGCAAGGACGAAGTACCTGCCTCGGGTGAGTGCCCTTGGTGCCTATGAGTACACGAGCCGCGGGATTTCTCTTCTCAACAAGGACCAAAAAGCACTGCTCAACAATCTGGGTGGCGTACTCACTTCGGCTATTGAACGTGAAGTGAGTAAACTGCCTCTAGACCCTGCCCAACTTCAGGAACTGGCACAAATGGCAGCCCCCTACGTCAGCGCTACCCAGGGAACAATCGACCACCTGGGACATTCGTTGAATGATGCTCTCCAAGATAATAATCACAATACCTTTGCCGGTGCCATCACGTTGACCCAACCCCTCTACATGGGTGGTGCCATCAAGACGTTGAACCGCGTTGCCGACATTAAAGAGGAACTGGCCGCAAACACCCTTGAAGCCCGCCGTCAGGCCACGCTCTACGACATCGACAACGTGTACTGGCAGGTAGTATCACTGCGTCACAAGCAGAGTCTGGCCGAGTCCTATCTGGATCTGGTCAAGAAACTTGACCATGATGTCGAGAAGATGACCGATGCCGGCCTGACCACGCGCGGTGACAAGCTGAGCGTGCAGGTGCGTGTCAACGAGGCCGAGATGGCCCTTGCCAAGGTCATTGACGGGCTGTCGCTGACCAAGATGCTCCTGTGCCAACTGTGTGGTTTGCCCGTGGACGAACCCATCGAGCTGGCCGACGAGACCGCCGACCAGATTGCAGCACCGGCTGCTATGCCCTCGGCCGTGAGCATCGACAACCGCCCCGAGCTGCGCTTGCTGCAGAACGCCATTGACCTGACCCATCAAGAGGTAAATCTGCTCAAGGCAGAAAACCGTCCACAGGTGTCGCTCACTGGCGGATATGCCGTGACCAACCCCAATGCTTTTAACGGCATCCAGCATCGTTTTGGAGGATTCTGGCATGTGGGACTGCTAGTGCGCATCCCCATTTGGAACTGGGGTGATGTGAAATACAAGGTCCAAGCTGCCAAAGAGGCGACAACGGTTGCCAACCTTGAGCTCGAGGATGCCCGCGAAAAGATCGAATTGCAGGTCAGTCAGAATCGCTTCCGCGTCAGCGAGGCCAACAAGAACCTGGCCCTAGCCAAGTCAAACATCGCAAGCGCCGAGGAGAACCTAAGAATGGCTAAACGCGGCTTTGAGGAGGGCGTAGTCACCCCAACTACCGTCATGGAGGCTCAGAGTGCTTGGCTCATGGCACACACCCAGAAGATTGATGCCGAAATCGAATTACAGCTCAGTCACACCGACTTGCTCAAGGCATTAGGCATCCTGAAATAACCCGTCACTAAATTAAAAAAATCAAAACAGTATTATAATATGTCAGCTAAAAGTCAACATACCAATATCTTGTTAGCAGTCCTCGGATTCGCTACCGTGGTCCTCATTGTCGCTCTCATCGGCCATCTGGCCCTGCAACGCGCCCCCGAGGAGATTCAGGGCGAGATGGAGGTTGAGGAATACCGCGTGTCGGGTAAAGTACCTGGACGCATCCTCGCACTCCTGGCCAAGGAAGGTGACTTCGTTCACGCTGGTGACACGCTCGCAATCATCGAGGCGCCCGAGGTGAATGCCAAGATGGTGCAGGCCCAAAGTGCTGCCGACGCTGCAACAGCCATGGCCCAGATGGCTCAGAATGGTGCCCGTAAGGAGCAGATTCAAGCCGCTGCACAAATCCTGGAGCAGGCAAAGGCAGGTCTGGAAATTGCCGAGAAGTCCTACAAACGCATGAAGAAGCTCCATGACGAAGAGGTCATCAGCACACAGAAGTTTGACGAGGCCGAGGCCATGTACAAATCGGCACAGGCACAGGTCAAGACCGCACAGAGCAATTATCAGATGGCTGTGAACGGTGCCCGTGACGAGGAGCGCCGCGCGGCATCGGCCGCCGCTGGTCAGGCCCGTGGAGCCGTGCAGGAGGTACAAGGCTATGTGCGTGAGACCGTGCAGAGGGCCCAGATGCCGGGTGAGGTCACTGACGTCTATCCCAAGGTGGGTGAACTCGTCGGCACCGGCACTCCCATCATGAGCATCGCCATGATGGACGACCAGTGGGCCACATTCAACATCCGCGAGGACCAACTCAAGGGTATCAAGGTGGGCCAGGAAATCACTGTCAGGATTCCAGCACTCGACATCGAGGCCAAGATGAAGGTTACATCGATGAAGGACAAGGGCTCGTTTGCCGTGTGGAAGTCCACTAAGTCCAGTGGCCAGTATGACCAAAAGACCTTCGAGGTGAAGGCTCGACCGTCCGCAGCGATTGATGGCATCCGTCCAGGAATGTCGGTTATCCTCAAAAAGTAGTTGATGAAGTATATTTCTCAATTCTTCGACATCGCGCTGCGCGAGCTCAACATCATCGTGCTCAAGAACCGCATCTACGGCTTCTGCATGGTGGTGTTCCCCGTGCTGCTGGTGTTATTTTTCACCACGATGCTCGATGACGGATTGCCCCAGGACCTGCCCATCGGCGTGGTTGACCATGACAACAGTGCCACCTCGCGCGGGCTCATCCGCAACCTAGATGCTATGCAGAACTCACGGGTGATGTATCACTTTGCATCGGTCACCGAGGCCCGCAACGCCATGCAGGAAGGCAAGGTCTTTGCCTATATGTACATCCCTGATGGCACAGCCGCCAAGCTCATGGCTGGCCGGCAGCCCAATATCTCGTACTACTATACCATGACGTGTATGACGGCCGGCTCAATGGCGTCCAAGGATCTGAAAACCATCAGCACGCTGGGCTCGGCCGCATTGGGAAAAGCGACACTGAGCGCTAAGGGTGCGTCCGATGAGCAGATCCGTGCGTCACTGCAGCCTGTGACGATTGACGCACACATGATCGCCAACCCCCAGGGCAGTTACAACTACAGCCTGACCACGGTGTTTGTGCCTGGCATCCTGATGCTTTTCATGGCGCTGCTGTCGGCCTATGCACTCGGCATGGAAATGAAGTTCGACACGGGCAAGGAATGGCTTGCACGTGCCGACGGCAACATCCTCGTTGCCATCCTCGGCAAGTACGTCATCCACGTGCTGGTGTTCCTGCTTGTGATATTCGCCTACCAGTATTACATTTTCAACGTGCTTCATTTCCCGCACATGGGCGGCGTGTGGAGTATTGTGCGGCTTACCCTCTTGCAGGTGGCCGCTTCGATCGGTTTTGGCATCTTCGCTTTCGGCTTGATGCCCTCGCTGCGCATGTCGATGAGCATCAGTTCGTTGTGGATGGTGCTGGGCTTGTCCATGTGCGGTTCGGCCTTCCCTATTGCGGGCATGGATCCCCCGTTGCAGGCCATGTCGTGGCTCTTCCCCATGCGCCACTATTGGATGCTCTACCAGGCGACAGTGCTCAATGGCTACCCCGTCATCGACGTTTGGTTCCATCTCGTGGCCCTTGTGGCGTTCACACTGCTGCCGTGGTTTGTACTCCGTAAAGTCAAAAACGCAATGCTCAACTATGTCTATATTCCGTAAACTCAAGGAACACTTGACCGACGTGCTCTACGTCTGGCGAGAGGAGATGAAGCAGGTCATCAGGGACGAGGGCGTGCTGATGTTCCTCGTTGTCGTGCCGCTGGGTTACCCGTTGCTCTACTCATGGATTTATAACAACGAAACGCTGCACGAGACGCCTGTAGTGGTCGTTGACCAGTCCCACTCGGCTCTCTCGCGCCAGTTCATCAACGACTGTGACGCTACCCCCGATGTCGATGTGAAATACTACGCTGCCGACCTCGACGAGGCTCGTTCGCTCGTCAGTCGCCAGATTGTCAAGGGCATCTACCTCATCCCGTCGGACTTCGCCACACGCATCAACCGTGGTGAGCAAGCCACTGTCAGCGTCTATTGCGACATGTCGCTCATGCTCGCCTACAAGGCTGTTTATCAAACGGCCATGATCGAGGCGGGACGACTGGGTGCAGGATTGAAAATCAAGAAGGCCGGCAACTACACTGGGCACGAGGATGCCATCACTGCGCAGCCTCTTATTGCCCACGATGTGGCGATGTTCAACCCCTCGGGCGGCTACGGTTCCTGTGTCCTGCCCGCTGTGCTCATGATTCTGCTGCAGCAGGCACTTGCCTTGGGCATCGGCATGTCGGCGGGTACGGCCCGTGAGCGTCATCGCAACGGCCAGCTCATTCCCGACGATGATCCCCACTACAGCGGCGCTTACCGCGTCGTTTGGGGCAAGGCGCTCTGTTATGGAATGATTGGGGCCGTAGCTGCCGCCTACCTCTCAATGGCTGTTCCCCGCATGTTCTCCTTCCCGCAATTGGCCGACGGCTGGACATTGCTGCTGATGCTGCTACCCTACACGATTGCCTGCATCTTCTTCGGCATGACCGTCTCCTGCCTTGTGCGTTACCGCGAGAATGTCATGTTGCTGATGGTATTTGTCTCGGTTCCGCTGCTATTTCTTACTGGCGTGTCATGGCCGCAATCGAGCATCCCTGGTGCATGGCAGGGTGTGTCCTGGCTCTTCCCCAGCACCTTTGGGGTCCGTGCATTCATCCGAATCAACTCCATGGGTGCCTCCTTCAGCCAGATCCTGCCCGAAATCCGCATACTCTGGATTCAAGCCGCTGCCTACCTAGGCCTAGCCTGCGTGGTTTATAGCTATCAGAAGCGCCTCGCCCGCAAGCACGTTAAGACCGTAACCAATTCAACCGACCTCATCGAGCCGATTGAACAGTAACCCCGATGCAACAGCATGCGTAATCATAGTTGAATCCCGATGGTGATTATCCCTCGGCATTCACCCAATACTGAAAAACTGTGGTTACGCATGCTGTAGTACACCCCTAAGCCGTCCGACAAAACATTTCTGGATGAATGCAATCATGTTAGTGTCGGGAGCCTATTGTGTGTGCGACCAATAATAGCCATTTGGATCACTCTATAAAAGCATCACCCTTTTACTATGCTACAGGTTAAATCAAATAATACATTTTTATATGAGACATTTAATTTTTTATCAATTCTTAGCGATTGGCGCCTTGTTCCTGCTCTCGTCTTGTGAGCACGACGATCCCGTCAGTCCCATCAAGCCGCTTGAGCAGCGCACAGAATCATGGAACTCCCGAACTGCGAAGAGGGCAGTGAAATCATCAGCGACGGCGATGACTATTTCGTGTCAGGTAAAACGACCAAAGACCGCGTTGGTTATTGGAAAAACGGCAAGTGGAACACCCTGCACGTGGATTTCATCGATGACGTGAACCACTGGACCGACGGCATCGGCAAATGGGACTACTACATCTTCCTGTTTGATTATCCCAACGTGCTGAGAAACAGCGGCATTTTCCCGCTTGAAGACTGCGAAGACTTCATTCCTGCCAGCAAATGCATGTCGGTGAGTGAGGGAAAATGTTATGTTGTTGGAAGGGACCATCCCGAAGACGATAACAAGTACCAGAACGCTTTGCTCTATTCCGAAAACAAGGGAAAATATGTCAAGAACATCCTTCCCAAGTCACGGGATGACATCAATGCCGCGGCCTATACCGTATTTGCCTATGACCGCACCCACACGGTAGTGGGCGGGCGCATAGGTGAGGACCCCTGCTTGTGGGTCGATGGACAGTTGCAGATTCTTCCGCGTCTCTACGATACCCACGACCAGACCGGCGAAGGCATGCCCGTAGCCTATGTCGGCTCGGTCACATACAACAATGGCCACATCTATGCTGTGGGGTCGGATATTAAAGAAGATCGAAACGAGGTAGCGATGCTGTGGGTAGATGGAGTGCCCCAGCACCTGTGTTCAGATCAGGAAGGTTTGTATTGGTCGTGGGCTCTCGAAGTCATTGGTTATGGCGATGATTGGTATGCTTTAACCATAGAGATGTATGATGCGCCCGGTGACGAATACAACCTGAGTATTGTGTTGTGGCTCAACGGCGAGGTTTACCGCAAGTTCCATAGCATCGACATCGTCAACTTCACTGTGCTTTAACTAATATATTCCTAAATAAACAGATAAAAACGATGAAAAGAACCATATTTTTACTCGTGTTGGCCTGCATGTTTGGCACCATGTCGGCCCAAATCACTAACATCAGCAGTGACAAGCGGCAATTTGATGCCGACAGTGTTATCGAGGAGTTTGACAAACTGCCGTTTTTCGGGCCGTTCAAGGACACCTATTTCACGGTGGGCTTGCCACTGAACGAGAAGCCCAACGAATATAACAGCGACGTGAAGTTCCAGATCAGTTTCCGCCAGCGACTGACCAAGTCCATCCTTCCCTTCCACAGCCACTTGTTCCTGAGTTACACCCAGAAGGCGATGTGGAACATCTTTGAGGAATCGCTTCCCTTCCATGACCTGAACTTCAACCCTGGCATTGGTCTTCAAAAACTATTTGTCCATAAGGGCAGGGCTGTGGGCTCAGCAATTCTGATGCTTGAGCATGAGTCCAACGGGCGCGACGGCGAGGCATCGCGCAGCTGGAACAAGGTGTCGCTCAGCGGAAGGGCGCTTATCGACCCGCAATTCATAGTGCACGCCAAGACGTGGATTCCCATCATCGATGGCCAGAACAATAAGGACATCCTCAAGTACTGCGGTATTTTCCAAGGTGGCGCTCAGTTCCTGTCCACCAACGGGCGCTGGGTGGCCGATGTCACCTTTGTCAAGCGCAAAGGATGGAACCTCAACTTCAACACGACGCTCAATGTGGGCTTCCGTATCCGTCAGAGGGACAACCAGTTCATCATGCTGCACTTCTATGACGGCTACGGCGAGAACTTGCTCGACTACAACAAGTACCACTGCCGCCTGCGCATCGGCTTGCTCATCCGCCCGTCGTTCTTCAGCGAATTCTAAGCCAGGAATCCATTAGTTCCTATCGTTCCTGCAACAACACGTCAGGAATTTTATATTATTAGACCAAAGAGGGTGAGCCATAACTGAATTTTGGCACACCCTCTGTTTTTGTTCTAAACGATATCTCTTGGGTATAATCGCCAGTATCACTTGATTTAAAAACCTACTGACACACAAGATTTGCTATCTTCAGTCCGTGCTATATGGTGAAAATCATTCAGTTTGTGCTCAGCAACTTGTCGATGAGGGTAGTGACATCGTCGATGCTGACGGTACCGTCACCGTTCACGTCGCTGAAAAGGGTGACATTGCCTTTGAGCATCTGATCGATAAGAATGGTGATATCCTGTATATCTGTCCTGCCGTCCAGGTTCACATCGCCAGCACTGGGGTCAATGGCAACAATGTCTGAGAACTGGTTCCATGGAGCAGTCGCTTGATAGGCCTCAACCGCACTGGCAGGCACCCTGAGGATTGCCTGCTCATAGAGATTATTGAACACGTTGGGCTTGATGTTAAGAGGTACAGGCACCAGGCATGTGACTGTCTTCAGACTGTCGCAGCCATTGAACGCATTGGAGCTGAGGGTGGCGACTGAATTGCCGATGACCACACTCCTCAGGTTGGTGCATTTGTTAAACGCATACACGCCGATTCTAGTGACAGAATTGGGGATAATAACAGTCTGCAGGCTACTGCACATTTCGAAAGCCCGATCACCAATGTCGTCAAGTGAATTGCCAAGGGTCAATTCTTCCAATCCTGTATTTTGGGCAAAAGCCGACGAGCCTAAGGAAATCACTGAATCAGGGATAACCAAACTCTTCAATTCAGTACAATTAATGAAGGCTTTGGAGGCAATTTTGGTTACTGATTTGCCGATGGTCAACTTTTTGATTTTGGCGTTCTTGGCAAAAGAGCTTGGTATCACCATGACGCTATCGCCTATCGTTAAGAATTCAACAGAGTTGGGAATGATGCCGCCCACTGACGATAGACAATTCTTGGCATTCCAGAACATGCGTTTCATGCTATCGCAACCCCCAAACGCATAACTCCCGACCCCGTTGACCCTATAGGGGATGGAGATTTCCTTCAGGCTGCTGCAGCCATTGAACGCATAGTCCTCGATTGACGTGACATTGTCATGCAGGAGGATGCGTTCCAAATTACGGCATCCATAAAACATCCTGTAGTTGAGAGTGGTCACACCAGTGAAGTACCTGAATTCATCGAATGAGGACAGTGACATCCATGTGAAAGGTCCCATGGAGTTGACGGCCTCGGCTTCTTCCATGGTCACGGCACCATCGTCATCAGTATCGGCAACGTGCAGGCACAGGGCCCTGGCCACGGGGTCAGCGAATTGGATGCCGTCTTCGGGTAATGGCATGACAGTTCTGGGTTCGGCGTTGATAATGGCTTCCTGGGCGCTGCTGAATTGAATGAGCGAGGTCTCTTCTGAATCGATTGCTGTCATCAAGAGATAAGTGCCCGAACTGCCCCATCCCCAATTGAAGTGGAAGAATCCCTCACCATCATAGCCGTCACAGACGAACGCATGGCCAATCTGGTTTTTGTTCACCCCACTATACAAGACTGGGCGGGAGTTGCACAGTTCATGATAGATGAGGTTTTCCCACTCGTCATCCGATAAGCCACATGAATTTCTGTCCCAGGCTTCGGTCTTGGAGGTGTAATTGAAAAAAGCGATCATTGCCGGAGCCACTTTCGACGTCATTGCGCCCGATGAGCCTGAAGAATAGTTCATCTGTACTGAAGCCCCGCAATAATACATCAAATTGGCTACTGCCGTATCCTGTTCGGCGGTAGTCACGGCGTTAATGCCATACTTGTCTACCATATTGTCCCAATCGATGAATGACCCTGCGGGGACGGCATCCACGCTCAAGCCATCTTCGGTCACATAGGACGGAATCTCGTGGGTGGTCTGTGTCACTGAACGGGCATGGTGGTAATACAGCACCTGGGCCATGGCAGTTGCCACACAGCCTGTCACACAGCGTTTCCCATTGACGTCAAGTGGGCAAGCCAGATTATAGGGATTGGTCTGATTCCAGCGGGTGGTTAACAGTGGAGATATGGCTGGCTGTGCAGGTGATTTCCCCGGTGTGCGGGGAGCGGACAGGCCCTTGCTGCGCATGAACTGGATCAGATGGTCATACTCGTCGAGCCACCACTGCAAGTTGTCTGGGATCTCATTGACGTCAATTGAGCCCGAATCGGAATATCCAAGAATGGAGGAAAGGCAATCATCGGCTGACGCAATGATGTAGCCCTCATTATCGCCGATGTTGAAGATATAGCAGGCAGGAGCCGATGCCATGGGGACTTGGTGCAACGAGGGGGTAGGGAGGCACTTGCCTCGTTTCAAGAGAAAGCCCTGGGCATTCTGTTGGGCCTGCTGCCAGGAGATGGGACTTGCCATGACGATGTTGGCTAACACCATGTAACCCAGTAGCATGGCCAATAAAGCCTTTATTCTCATTGATTCCATCATTTTCAAGATTATTGGTTGTTGTGGGTGGGATGATATTCAAGTACAAAGGTAGTCCCTAAAAATCTATTTTCAAAGCCTCGTTGTGTTTTTCACGGCAAGTTTAACTGCCATCGGGCAACAATAGGCAATGCCTCCAAGCATTCTCTACTGTGAAGATTAAACTGACAGTTCTAGAGCTGTTTAAAATTCTAAATAATTTCGCCCGATTCACACAAAATACACAAAAATATGCTATCTTTGTGCACACTGTTTACTTCCTATTGAAGGTAAATTCCTGAATTAGAAAACAATAACCATATAAACCAGTTATCATGTATAAAATAGAAAATCATCCTATTCTTGACCTTCCAAAAGAAGAATACGTTGAATTCCAGTTCGAAGGGAAGACCGTTCGCGGTCAGAAAGGCAAAACCATCGCTGCCGCCCTTCATCAAGCAGGATTTGTAGTGCACAGCCACAGTACGTCGGGCCGCAACCGCAGCCTGGAGTGCGGCATCGGCAAGTGCGGTGCCTGCGAAATGCTCGTTGACGGTCAGGTGCGCCGCATCTGCATCACCAGTGTTGACGGCGTGAAAGAGGTGCGCGAAATTTCCAAGGACTACATGCCCGAGGGCAAGGCGCGTGCTGCCAGCGAAACCAAAATCTACAAGACCACTGTAGCCATCATTGGCGGTGGCCCTGCCGGACTGGCGTGCCGAGAGCAACTCACCGCACTGGGCATTCCCAATATTGTGGTAGACAACAACTCTACCGAGGGTGGCCAGTTCAATATGCAGACCCACCAGTTCTTCTTCTTTGAGAAAGAGCAGAAGTTTGGTGGCATGCGCGGTTTTGACATCGCCAAGACACTCGCTGGCGACAGCCATGACGGCATTCTGTTGAACAACACCGTGTGGGACCTGCTCGAAGGTCGCCGCATCGCCCTGAAGAATATCGTCACCCAGGAGGTGAGCTACATTGATGCTGACCATCTGGTAGTGGCTACCGGCGCCGTGCCGTTCATGCCCGTGTTTGAGAACGACGACGTGCCTGGCGTATATACCGCAGCCGTGTTCCAGAAGATGATGAACCAGGAGCACACCCTGCTGGGCAAGCGCGTGCTCACCGTGGGTGCCGGCAACATCGGCTACCTCACCAGCTACCAGGCCATGCAGGCTGGTGCGACCATCAAGGCCATCATCGAGGGTATGGATCACGAGGGTGGTTTCCCCGTGCAGGCTAACCGCGTTCGCCGCTTGGGCATCCCCATCATGACTTCACACGTGCTCATCCGCGCTATCCCCAACGAGGACTACACTGGCGTGAAGGGCGCCGTGATTGCCGAGTGCAAGAACTTCCAGCCCATCCCCGGCACCGAGCGCGTGATTGACGACATCGACATCATCAACATCTGTACGGGTCTGATTCCCGATAACCAGTTGCTCGTGAAAGGCCGCTCGGTCTTTGGCCGCAACGTCTATGGTGCTGGCGATGCCGTTCGCATCGGTGAGGGCACCAGTGCCGTACTGCGTGGCAAGCAGGTGGCCTATGAAGTGGCTCAGGAGTTGGGCCTCCGTTTCCCCTACGAGGACTATCTGGAGGTTTCCCGTCAGTATATCGACTCACAGCAGCGCCCCGTGCGCTTGCTCGACGCACCCCGTGTCCCCGATGAGGGGCGCATGGCCGCTAAGCCCTATGTGGCCATCAACTGTCTGTATGGCTTCGCCTGCAACCCCTGTACATTTGCCTGTCCGCAGGGCGCTATCACCAAGCCCACCACCTCGTCGGTGCCCATGGTCGACTATGACAAGTGCATCGGCTGTATGCAGTGCGTGAATCACTGTCCCGGTCTGGCCATCTTCGGCTACGACAAGCGCAAGAATGTGGTCTTCCTGCCTGTGGAATATGAGGTGGAAGAGGGCAAGGAAGTATTCCTGGTTGATGACAACGGCGTCAAGGTGGGCGAGGGTGTCATCGAGAAGGTGCTCAAGAAGGACAACAAGACCAATGTGGCCCGCGTCCAAGCCAGCAAGGTGGACGACCTGAATCAGGTGAAAGGCTTCATCCTCAAGGAGCGTTATCCTGAACCCTTGAACCTGCGTCCTCTCACCGATCCCCAGGAAGGCAAATCCTTCGTGTGCCACTGCGAGGACGTGGATGTACAAACCCTGCTCGCCTTGGTGGGCGACCGCAAGTACATCTCGGTTGACGAACTCAAGCACACCACCCGCATGGGTATGGGTCCCTGTCGCGGTAAGCGTTGTGTGTCGCGTGCTAAGCAGATCCTGCGCGCCCACGGCATTGAGGTGACTGGCGACAGCACGCCGCGTGCCCCGCTGGCCAACCAGGTCACACTGGGCGACGTATACAACGGCGAATCGAAGGAGACTTTCGTCTTTGAACATGGCTCCATCATCGAGAAAGCTGAGACCGAGATCCTCGTCGCTGGCGGCGGTATGGCCGGTAGTGCCGCATTCCGCTACTTTGCCGAGGCTGGCAAGCGCGTTGTCCTAGTCAACTATGACCGCGGTTCAACGTGGCGTTGCATCGGTGGTGGACGTCCCGCATTCTCCAACCCCGACATCAGCGACATTGCGATGCACAACTTGGAGATTTTCCGTGATGACCAGCAGCACCGCAACATCGACCTGAAGATGACCCGCTATGTCAACCTTGTTCATGACGACGCCACCTACCGCTCGCTCGACGCCTCACGTGCCTGGAGCGAGGCCTTCATGATCGACCGCAAGGACTTCACTAAGGTGATTTCGCCTTACTGGAATCCCAACGACAATATCTATAGCCACGCCTTGATCTCGGAGAACTGCTGGCAGGCCACTCCGGGACGCACCATCGAGTATGTGCGCACCGTGGGCAAGCAGCACGGCGGCGAGGTGCTCGAGGACTGCGAGGTGCTGCACGTGCAGCGCGCTGGTGACAAGTACCGCGTGCTCGTGCGTCGTCACGACAAGCATTACGTGGAATACACCTGCGACCACTTTGTCAACGCCATGGGTTGGGGCGCCGAGAAGTTTACCGACATGCTCGGCATCGACACCCAATTCTTCCCCGTGAAGCACCAGGCATTCATCACCCGCCGACTGCCCAACATGGGTGTCAACGGTGACTCGCTCGACATGATCATCGACCGTCGCCACTACAAGGGCTTCAACGCCGTTTACGGACAGCAGTTCCTGCACACGGGTCAAATCATCGGCTGCGCGTCACCCGACTGCGACGCCTATGAGGCACGCCAGAACCTGAAGTACAACAGCCAGGCCTTCCTCAAGATCGTGAGCGAGATGTTCGCCCAGTGGATTCCCAACCTGGCATCGGTCGGCTTCCATGCCGTTTGGGCCGGTTACTACATCGAGCCGCGATACATCATTGATCCCGAGGTGGGTCTGTTGACTGGTCTGCGTGGCCACGGCTTCATGCTCGGTCAGTACCTGGCTAAGCTCTATGTGGACAAGTATCTTGGCAAGCCTGTTCCCGAGTACATGAAGGATCTCGCCATCGGCGGCAAGGGCCTCAGCGAGAACGCCTTCCAGTAATCAAGTGGTCCATAGACCCAAAGCTAACACCCCCGAGAGTATCGCCTACTCTTGGGGGTGTTTGCGATATAACAATAACGATGCGTACAAATATTACTCTATCACAAAACTGCGGGGATAATAGTCGCTGTAGAAGCGTCCATCGGTTGCAGTAAACTTCAGGACGCAATAATTGGGGTCGGTGACGCCTCCGGGATAGTATTCGGTATCACCTTCGCGCCAAATCAGCTCTTTGCTTGCAGCATCGGTCAGCACCTCCATGGTGCCTCGCAGCATCATGCCCTTGAACCCTTCGGCATCGCAGAAATAAATGGATGCCTTGGGGTTGGCCTTGTAATGCGCCACGCGCAACGAGAAGGTGTTGGTAGTGAAATAGAACGTCTTGATGCCTTCTCGCACGCGAGGCGACAGCATGGCCTTGGTACAAGGGAAGCCTTCCTCGTCCACCGACGAGATAAAGGTGACGGGCAGCGAGTCGGCCATCTTGGCAATCAGGTCTTTAATGCCCATTAAGGCGGGATTCTCAGGAGTCGCTTCATTGATTGTCAACTCCCTGCGCCAACGCTTCAAGTGGGGGAAATACATCTTCATCTGACCTATGTATTCCTCCCTGGTGATAGGTTGTGGCAGACCCTTGTTGACCTCGTCGACAAACTGGGCACAATGCTCAATCATCTCGTCCATCGTGCACTCCTGCAGGAATTTGCCGTCCTTGTAGCAATAGATGCAGTAGTCTTCGTTCTTGCTCCCGTCGGCATTGGTGCCGAGGATTTCATCGGTGAGCGGCATTCCGCAGCTTTGACAAAATTTCTGTTCCATAATTTTTTATGTTTTAATTTACCAATTGCCCTGGCAAGCGAAGTTTCACCTTTTCGGGGAACGTTGCTTCGTAGGCTTCAAAGGCCTCGGGGTTCTCGTCGGCGACGAAGTAGCCCTTGGGAGGACCATAGGTGGCCTCGTTGATGCCCATGCTTTTCAGCCAACCGGGGATGAGTTCCTGAGCGAGGAAATAAGGCACCACAGCATCACGTGGCTCGGCGTGATAATGAATGTTCAGTTTACTGGCCAAGTCGAAGCCCGCATGGCGGTAGAAATCGATGTTACCCTCCATGCACAGGAAACCTACTCCTAGTTCACGGGCCTTGTCTAACGCATAGTTCAGCAACTTGAGACCATAGCCCTGACGCTTATAGTCGGGATGGATGCTGATGGGGCCAAAGGTCCATGAGGGGCAAAGTGTACCGTCGTCAAGGACAAGTTCAGCCCTCGAGAACATGATATGGCCTATAATCCTGCCGTCCTCTTCCATGACGAGATCGAGCTCGGGAATGAAGTCGGGATTGCTGCGGTACTTGTTCAGTACATAATGCTCGGTGCAGCCGGGACGATAGACGTTCCAGAAGGCTTCTCGCGTAAGGTTTTCCACCTCGCAGTAATCCTCGGGTTGTTCTAATCTGATTTTCATCTTTTATCAAGTTGTAAGTTCTTAAAAGGATTGCTCTCGCTTGCAAAGATAATAACTAACAGCCAAAAAACCTACATACGGGCCTTCTGCTTCTCGCCGGCACCGGTGCCGCGGTACTTGCTGCCTGCACTGTTGAACTTCCAGGTGAGGTCAAGGAGGAACGTGCGGCGGGCGGGATTGCTGGTGGTCAATTCGCGCGGGCCGAAAATGGTAGCCCCCGCCTTGCTGGTGTTGAGAAGGTCCATGCAGCGCGCGTCAACAGTCAGTGAGCCCAGGTGCTGCAGGCTGATATCCTTCTGCACTCCGATGCCGCTATAGAACCTGCTCTTAGTGATGCGGAAGTTGTCGTAGTCACCTCGCGATGTCCATTGCATCATGGCATTCAGGCGCCAGTCGTGCGGTAGCTCAATGTCGTTGTTCCAGGTCAAGCCCAGAAACGGGTGGTTGAGCGTGAGGATAGAACCGTCGGCAGTCGGCGTCTTGTAGTTCTGGAAGATGGCAATCGCCGTCCATGTGGGATGCCAGCAATCAAACACGGGCCTCAACGACGGCATGATGGTTAGCCGGTTATAGCTCTCCTTGCTGTTGATGGGATGCACGAGGCTGATGAGCGGATCATCTGACCCGGGATAAGGCTCGGTGGACATCGTCTCGGAGTCCTTG
>ONIL01000005.1 GCA_900317835.1 uncultured Prevotellaceae bacterium
ACTGATGTGGGATTATAGGTCACGGTAACCGTAGAACCATTCATCACGGCGCTCCTGGTGATACTGGTCTTGTCAATACTGAAGCCACTGCCACTGACGGTCAAGGTCACAGGAGTAGTGCTGGTCAAGTTTTCACCCTTCAAGACGAACGTCTGAGTCACGGGAGTGCCAACCTCGGTATTAAATGACAAGGTATTGGGAGTTGCAGTAATACTCGAAACAACGTTTGCGGTACCTGTCAGGCTTACAGTCTTGTTCTCGGCACCAGTGCTTGCAACAGTGATAGTTGCGGTGTTCGTGCCTGAATTGGTGGGTTTATAGGTTACAGTAACGGTTGCACCAGCTGCAGCCTGAGCTGCGGTGAGCGTGGTAGGTGATACCGTGAAGTAGGTGCTACCGCTCTTGGTGATGGTCACACCGTCAAACAGATCGGTTCCATGCACAGTGAAGGTCTTAGTAACCGTGCCACCCACGGCTGAGCTAAAGCTCAACGAGGAGGGATCAACAGTCAGCTCAGGAATAACAGAGGGAACATCGGGGGGCTCAACACCAATAATTGCCTGCTGTGACTGGTTGAAGGTACCAGAGCCATCGTTGAAGGCATCCATTGCAAACCAGTTGTTGCCAGAGCCACTCCAACCCCAGTTTACATGATACTTGTTGTCGCTGTCACGGTAACCGTCAACATTGAAGGCGTGACCGCCCTCGCTCGAAGAAACGGCGCAATACACCAGAGGACGTCCAGCGGCCAACTCAGCCTGAATCAGGCTGTTCCAAGAAGACGCTGAGTAGCTTTGCTTTGTAGCATTGCGGGCGGTTGACTTGTATCCAAAGAGTTTAAACATATCAGCAATACGATAATTCTCGGATACATAGATACCACTACCACCAGCGGCAGCAGTACCGTACATCATACCCTCGGCTTGACCCACGTAGCGCATCAGCGTGGCAACTGCGTTACCTTGAGCGGTGTTGTAACTATTATAAGTATCCTTCATGTTGGGCCAGTCAAAGGCTGTAGCCGGCAGAGCAGGATAAGTAAAGTTGACAGAGTTATAATAAGAGATATCAAGTGTTGCGGTATAAGAAGGAATTGCAGCTACTGATTGAGGATACTTCCAGTAATAAAGTACCATCGATGCCGAGGTTGCAGGGCAACCGGTATAGCACTGGTAGGTTGTGTTATTATAGGTAAACTTACACTGGTTCCAGTAGGGAGCATCCTGGTCCCACATTGCAGTCAACAGAGGACCATAGGTCACAGCGCTGAGCGAGGGAACAGCATTGGGATCTGAAATGCGCTCCACTTGCAAACCCGGGTGCTCATGCAGGTACATAATCTGCTCCTTGTAGATATTGAGCATGTCGATCATACCCAGAGGCAGCTTGTTAACGTCGGGCAGCGGTGCGTCACCGACCATGAGAATTTGCTCAGCACGGTCATCACCAGCAACTACGAGATAGGTGGTAGATGTGTTAAAGATGTAGTACACTGGCTTGCCTGTCTTAATGTCGCCGATTTCGGCCTTCAACAGAACGGGATTCAAGGCGGCGGGTGCCATCATTCGACCAGCATACAACTGGTTAGCTAAATAATTCTTTGCGGTTTTTTGCGCCTGATTCAGGTCAACTGGCGCAGCTTGAATAGTCATGACCGCCATAATGGCAGCCAATAGAAAGAATAATTTCTTCATAATAAACAATTGTTTTAAAAGAATTTTGGTAATAAAATTGGTTTTCTATAAAATCGTCACAAAAATAGTCCAGAAAATCATAAACAGCAATTAAATATGCAAAAAAAGGGAAAATACTATCAAAAACAGTAGCATCTGCTGCTTTCTATTCCCAACAAACCTGCATAAGAGGGTTTATCATTCAACATGAGCAGCCATGACAGCCTTGCGATTCATGGATTTTTTGTAATTTTGTCACATCGAGACAAGAAAAACATTTGGATTGAATATGGCCCACACATTGTTACTGCTTATTATCGCGTTTGTCACGCTCGAGTTTATCCTCAGCAGCGTGCTGTCGTGGCTCAACACCCGCTGGATGACCCATCCCGTGCCACCTGAACTGGAAGGCTTGTACGATGAGGAGAAATACCGTCGCCAGCAGAACTATATGCGCACCAACAAACGGGTGTCGCTTATTGCCCGCTGTGTATCTTTCGCATTGACATTGGTCATCCTGGGCTTCGGCCTGCTGGGTTGGCTCGATAACCAATGCAAGTCATGGAGTGATGTGCCTATACTCCAAGTGATCTTGTTCCTGGTAGTTTACAACCTGTTCAACACGGTAATCGCCCTGCCGTTCAGTTACTACTCGACGTTTGTCATCGAGGAGCGCTTTGGATTCAACCGCACGACGCACAAGACCTTCTGGCTCGACACCGTCAAGTCGTTCATCGTCTCGACGGTGTTGAGTGCTGTGCTGCTGGGTGTCGTTTACTGGCTTTACCAGACCTTCGGGCAACAGTTCTGGATATGGGCCACGCTGGTAATAGCCGTGTTCATCGTGTTCTTTTCGATGTTCTACAGCAACCTGATAGTACCCCTGTTCAACAAGCAGACGCCACTGCCTGAAGGCGAATTGCGAGATGCCATCACTGGAGCCATTAAGGATTTCGGGTCACGTTTCAAAGACATCTACATCATCGACGGCAGCAAGCATTCGACCAAGGCAAATGCCTACTTCACGGGCTTCGGTCCCAAAAAGCGCATCGTGCTCTATGACACGCTCCAGGACCAGATGACCAATGACGAGATAGTCGCCGTGCTTGCCCACGAGTTCGGGCACTACAAGCACCGCGACACGTTCAAGAACATGTTTATCTCGATTGCGATGGTGGCTGTTAACCTGTTCATCTTCTCGCTGCTGGTGAGCAATCCCGACCTGCCTGCCGCCTTGGGCGGCACCGCCCCGTCGTTCATCCTGGCGCTGGTAGCCTTCTCGATGTTGCTATCGCCTATCGACATACTGTTGTCTCCAATAGGCAATGCCATCTCAAGACGAGCCGAATACCGCGCCGACGCTTTTGCCGCCGAGCATGGTCATGGTGAAGCCCTAATCAGTGGTTTGAAAAAACTGGCAGCACACGCGTTGAGCAACCTCACGCCCCATCCGCTGGTGGTGTGGTACAGCTACAGCCACCCCACCCTCGCCCAACGCATCCGAGCGATCAGATCACCACGCGCTGGAATGGGGGCGCGGTAATGTCGCAGAAGTCTTTTTCGAGGAATTTGAAGTGACCGGCGATGGCGATCATTGCAGCGTTGTCGGTGGTGAACACGCGCTTGGGGATGAAGGCTTTGAGGCGATGACGGCGGGCATAGTCCTCGACCGCTGCACGCACGCCGCTGTTGGCCGACACTCCGCCGCCGATGGCGATGGTCTTGATGCCCGTGTCCTTAATTGCCTTGCCGAATTTGTCCATCAGTATCTCGATAATGGTGCGCTGCAGCGAGGCGGCAAGATCGGCCTTGTTTTCCTCGATGAAATTAGGGTTCTCCTTGAGCGCATCGCGCAGGGTGTAGAGGAAGGATGTCTTCAACCCGCTGAAGCTGTAGTTATAGCCCTCGACGTGGGGCTTGGCGAACCTGAACGCCTTGTTGTTACCCTCGGCGGCCAACTTGTCGATGTAAGGGCCACCAGGATAAGGCAGTCCCATGACCTTGGCACACTTGTCGAAAGCCTCGCCTGCCGCATCATCGATGGTCTGTCCCAGCACTTCCATATCGGTGGGAGCATTGACCTTGATGATCTGTGAGTTGCCTCCGCTGATGAGCAGGCACAGGTAGGGGAACTCGGGAACCTCGGTATTCTCATCTTCCTTGACAAAGTGTGATAAGACATGGCCATGCAGGTGATTCACGTCAACCAAAGGGATATCCAGTGCCAACGACAAGCCCTTAGCAAAGGATGTACCCACATGGAGCGAACCAGGCAGACCCGGACCGCGTGTGAAGGCGATAGCATCAATGTCCTTGCGCTCGATACCCGCCTGGCGAATGGCCTCGCTGACGACGGGCACGATGTTTTGCTGATGGGCGCGCGATGCCAACTCAGGCACCACACCACCATAGGCTTCATGCACCCGCTGGCTGGCAATGACGTTGCTCAACAGTACTGTATCACGCAACACTGCTGCCGACGTGTCGTCGCACGACGACTCTATACCTAATATCGTTACACTCATGATTTTAAATAATAAGGCTTATAGGTCATATAGGGCTTATAGGGCTTATAGGGCCTATAAAAACTGTCATTTAAGTTTATTACGGTAATTGATGCGAGCACGAGACATTTCCTCTCGTGAACCACCATGAACAAGAAAATCCTGCTTGCAGTACTCAATCAACTTGCGAAGCAAGGTGTCACACTGATGGATAAGGGTAATGGCGATATTGGCGATTGCTTCATCTCCCCTTACCTTGATGGCCTCACGATAATAGGCGCTGTCGTTATGCTTCATGCATACATGACGGCATTGAATGCCCTTCTCGCTGTCAACCGACCATATCGGCAAATCATGCACCCGTAAGTAATCATGGTAATCTTCCAACAATTCTTTTAAACTACCAACGGCCACATTCAATAATTTGAGTTCCATTTCGCGTGACATGGTAGAGTCGGTGCAACCTTCTGCGATATTCTGTTTGCCACTTCGTGCAGCTTGCACCATCTGGTCAATCGTGCGATCGCCTCGCTGATAAGAATGGTGGGCAAAATAATAAGTAACATCATAGATGCACTCCGCCTTTTGGAATGCAATCAAATCCCGATAGTTTCCCCGCTGAGGCAAAAAATCCTGATTACCCATAAAACAGTTACTGGTTATTTCACGCAAACTGGCTCGTAGCCGTTGCAAAATTAATACAAAATGACGAGACTCCTAGACCCCAAAACAAATATTTCTCCATTATAAGCCCTATAAGACTTATAGGACCTATAGGACTTATAAAACTCGTTAGAAGCGGAAGCCGACGGTGAGGTCAAAGTTGCTGTAGCTGTTATAGAAGCTGTGCTGGCGGCTCTGATACCAGTGTCCCTCGTGATTGGCCGTCAGGGCATAGAAGAAGTTGCCAGCGGTGCGCACAAGTGCCATCTTGGCGGTCAGATTGGTGGAAAGCAGCGACTTCTTGCCCTCGATGGAGTTGGGGAAACTGTGGCGGTAGCCGATGCTCGGGGCAAAGGTGATATTATACACCCAGCCATGATGGAAGACCCAACTGTAACCATAACCGCAAAGGAAGCCGAAATCACGATAACGGAAGCGGTAGTCGGTCACCTTGTTGGGCAGGTATGTCTTCAACTCGTCGCTCAGGGTGCTCATGTCCATAACCACGTCCTGATGGCTCGCATAGATGCCGGCGAGCAGTGAACCGGAACTGCGTTTCTGGTACTTGGAAAAACAGTAGGCTGCGGCCTGGCTGTAATGGGTGTGGTTGAAGATATAATAAGCGTCAAAGCCGTAACTCTCGCGCTTGAGTCCCGAGAAGATTTCATCGCCATGCCACTTGCCCAGCCAATGCAAGTGAAGCGTGCTCTGGTCGTGCTTGCGGTAGTAGGCTTCGACAAAGATACGCGACGTGGTGAACGAGAACTGCAAGCGGCGGTTGCGTATAAACCTGCCTGCCAGCAGGTCACGGGCGTTAATCATGTAAGTGAAACTGAGACCCATACCGCAAATTTGGAAACCGAAGAGCGAGGTGACGTCACTATTCATCTGCACATAAGTGCGCCACTTGCCCAAGTGCCCTGAGTAGAAATCAATCCAGTTGTCGTTCTTGAGCATGATTTTCCACTTCTTGCCACTGGTCTTGCCTGGATTGACCACGTAGGTCGTGTCATAGTAGTTGAGCGCATGATTAAGCCAACGATAGGTCTTGGCACCAAAATCCAGCACTGGCGGATAGACGATAGAAGTGTCATTGATGCTCCAGCCGTGACGAAAGATGACCTTTTTCCAATGGTCTTTATCGGCAATGGTATCCATGCTGGCAGCTACACTGTCCAGCCTAGCGATAATACTATCAGATGGTGTGAGCGCATGGATATCATCATCTGCACAACAAACAGCGGCTGAGGCTAACAGCAGGAGCAACGATATAACCAAACGTCTCATCATTCTGCCTTTGCTGAATCATTGTGATGGGATGACCGGATCGTAACCAGCGGCACGGGCTGCCGCACGCTGCTGTCGCCAGGTACTGCGGGAGAAGGCTCACGCTTGGGTATGCTGTCATGGCCCACTTGCAACGTTTTACCGCTCTTGCGGCCAGGATTGCCAAAGTCATGTTTCCACACGATGCCCACACCCTGTGTGGTCAAGGCGTCGCGTGAGTTGTAGTAGCTCTGGTCATTGAAATGATTATAGGCCTTGAGCCTGAAAGTACCCTTGCTATTGAGCAGATACTCCAGATCGAAGTCACCGATGAAATTGGTATTGCTTGTGCTATAGGTATTGTCACGGTAGCCGAAGTTACCATTCAGCAACAAGCGGTTGTTGAGCAACTGGCTCGACAGCGCCACATCCACCTCCATGTCGCTGAAGTCGCCCTTGTCGGTGCGGAAATTAGGCGCAATTGACAGATTGTCGGCAATCTTGCCCAGCATATTGGACAATTGACCCGAAATGGTGGATGATGCCACCGATGACAGCACCTCATTCTGATTGGTCGTTGTGCCCCTGAAGTAATTGAGGGTATAGAACCTGTTGAGCGCCAGCAGATAGATAATCTGTTGGTTCATCATCTCATCGGTGCTGATGATGCTCTTGACCTTGTGGTAGGCATCGCTGGTGAGTGACGGGAATCTCAAGTCAAACGAGATAGCAGGCTGGGCGATGTTGCCCTTGGCATACATGGTGGCGTTAACAGGCACATTGGTACGGTTCAGGTCGGGGTCATTGCTGAAGGACTCGTCCAGATCCCTGAGGTTGGCATTGAGCGTGTAAACGGCCTCTAGGTCAAGTTCGGCGGCATAGGGATCACCCTGGAAACTGATGCTGCTGCCATCCTGGATAGTGAAGTCCTTGATAATGAGGTCTTGCAAGGTGAATTTGTAAGTGCCCTTGTCCAGCTTGTAGGTGCCATAGGTGCGCAACTCATCGTTGTTGTTATAAGTCAGGTGCATATTACCGTGACCGGTGGCCTTGATTTCGTCACCGCCCACGGGGTCCATGACCACGGTGAGCGCCACATCTGGAGTGATATTACCCTCGAGGTTGATAAAGTAAGCGCTAGGCTCTGTTTGCTCTTCTTGTGGCTGCTGTCCCATCTGGCTGAGGTTGTTGAATATCCATGTGGGGTCTTCCTCATCGACCTTCACAACAGGCGCATTTAGGGCATTGCGGTCACGGAAGGTGATAAAGTTGTAATCATCAGCCTGCTCGTCATCGCTCAAGACAAACGTGAAGCGCGAACGTGGCGCTGAATCCATGTTGACGTTCACATTGACAACACCTGGCCCACCATCGACAAAACAGCTGCCGTTTCCATAGATTGTGCCGTACCAGCGAGGGTTATCGGCAGGCGTGGTATCATAGCACAGGAAGTCTCGAGCACCCGTGATGGCGAACTTAAACTCAGGCCGGTGGAACGCGTCATGCTTGAGCCAGCCGCCCAACCGTGCTTCATGCCCCTCACGGTCGTGGATGGGAATGTCGTTGAACTCGATCAGGTCGGGAATAATATGGATGTGAGCGTTAGAAGTGGTATAATAGCACTTGATATAGTCGATGAGAAACTGCAAGGAGTCGGCAACGATATCACCCTCGAGGTTGATGGTGTGGAAATTGCCGAACAGGATAGCCTTGCCTGACATCTCACCCTTGACGTCACTTGTAAACGCCTCCATGTAGGGTTTAAGGAACGCCACGTTGGCATGATTGGTGTCAAACTCGATATATAACGAGTCATCGGCGATGTAAATGCCACCGTCAAGCGTGCTGTTACGGCCATTGGATTGGGCGATGTTGCCCGAGACCAGGATGCCCTTGCTCTCATTGTCAAATGTTGCCTTGATATCGGCATCACCCATGACTGCCCCATTGTAGGATATGTCGTCAATGAACAGGCTGGGGGTGTGGATGCTGGGGGCACCTGAGAACAGATTGCTGGCGTACAGCTTACTGGTAGCCTTTCCGCCGAAGCTCACATGATCGATAGCCAATGTCTCGAACACATAGTCGAGATTCACGTCATTGAGTTCGATACACAAGGAGTCGGCTGGGTCATGTGAGGCCTTGCCATTGATGCGGATGTATTGATCAGCATGCGCGCCAGCCAGGTTATTGACCGTGATATCGCCGTTGTCGAGCAGGATCTGGCCCTTGCTGACGGTCCAGACGGTGTCGTTGAACACCATCTGCGATGGATTGATGTCAATGTTGGCCTGGAGTTTACCATTGTCTCCTTTCTCGAGCAGGGCGCTCAGGTTGATGTCACCATGAAACTTGCGGGCGTTCAGCGTGTCTTTCTCATCCATCTTGATACACCAATCAAGTTTTCCGTCAACCCTGTTGTTGCGCCCGCTCAAGTCAATCGCCAGATTCACCTTCTTGCCATTCTTGACAGGATAAACCGAACGCGCGTTGACCAGAACCTGATTAGAAGCGCTGTCGAGCGTAGCCTCGAGATGTGTACCCGTGATGAATTTGTTGCCTTGCCTCATCCACGGAGCGTCAATGGCCATGTCAAACGTGTTGTCGTTCTCATTCAGGCCGCCCTTGATGGTGTATCGGTAAAATGGATAAACAGGCAGGTTGAGCATCGCGTTCAACTGGTCATCGGGCGTGACGACGAAGTCGAACTGCACATTATTGGGCATTCCGTCATGAGAGAAAGCGGTATATTCCCCAAAATACTCAGGGAACACTCGTGACAACATGTGCTTGACCGTTGGCACGATCGTCTTGAAATCATATTGACCACTGATTGAGCCTTTCACGTGGTCGGTGTTGATATCGATGGCCTTGTCCTGACCGTCGTTGTCGGCACTGAGTTTAAAACTGTCGATATGCAAACCTTGGCCCTTGCTGTCGGCGAAGGCTACATTCTCGAGTTCAACAAGCCCTTTAGCATTATCCAGGGTATTCCCCCAGAAGGCTGCAGTGGCATTCAGGTCAAGCCTGTGGTTAGGATACTTTTTGATCAAACCCAGATGAGACAGGTTCAACCCTTGGGTGTTTACCGTCAACTCGTAGGTCGAATTCTCGCCGGCGAGCGTTGCCTTGCCATCGATATTGACGCTGCCGTTAGGATCATTCATGGCGATTGACCCGTTGTAGTCGTTGCCTACTTTATCCACATCGGCAATGATGTCGTGATAGCGCATGCCCTTGAAGTCAATAAAGGGAATTTGCCCTTGCAGGTGCCCTGACACATCGCTACCATGAATCAAAGCATCAACTTGCGCATCCATCGCCACCTCGCCCAGCAAATCACCCTTGTCGAGCAACGTGCCCAGCTTGAGGCTCGGCGTCTTGACATGGCCGTTAAAACGCATCGATCCGTCTTGTTTGGCCAGGGTGCCATTCAAGTCGGCGGTGCCCAACGAAGTGCCTAAATTGCCATTGAAACTCAAGTGATTGGCCTTAGCATGCAATTCACCATCGACAGTGACATTACCACAACGCGACAGGATGTTTCTCGCTTGAGGAGACATGCCGGCAACCAGACTCGTGATGTTGGCCACCTCAGCAGCCTTTGCATCCAGGTCGATATGGTCCAAATCACATGTGAAATAACCGCCTTGATTGGGTAAAGTCAAGCTACCACGGGTAGCCAGTGACAGGCCTCCTCCAGCCGCATGAACCCGCAGCGTCGGCACCTCAAGACGTGAACCGTCACGAATGACAGTGGCTGCAATCTGCAGCGGGTCATTGAATTTCTTGAGTTGCGGTGAAAACGCAGCGAAGTCAGAGGGTGTCACGACACTGCCAGGTGTACTTACCAGCAAAGGCATCTGTTTGATCTCATTGCCTAAATTGCGGAGTGCTGTGTATTCCAGGCGGATATCATCAAGGCGAATGTCGCTATGAGGGAATTGCACCTTGATATCCTTGACATCGAGGACATTATCTGTGATGTGGACATCTGCCGACAGGCGTTGAAGCGACAGGCCACTCTGCTCGTCAAACGACAGGCGCTTAATCCTGATGTCAAAATCATTATTTTTGAGTTGCGGCAGTGACAAATCGGCAGACAGGTCACTAACCGCCAAGTGATTAACATCAAATTGACCACTCCTGCGAGGTTGATCCATCACGTCATAGGTCAAATTGGATTTGCGCATGACCACAGTATTTACCTCGACATCAAACGGTTTTGGTGGCTTGTTATCTTTCGGCTTAAATGCGTCAATGATAAATTGGACATTAGTGGGGCTATCCTTATCTGGACGTGTCACATGGCCGTCCAAACCGATGATTTCGCCATAAGTAACCACGATGCGGTTATCTGCCAGCAATTTCTTGAGGCTGATTCCCGCTCCAAGTTTATCAATGGCCAACAATGAATCCCCTTGCTGGTCCATAATGAGCACGTCATTGAGTTCCAGCTGGTTAAATGGAGTTATTGACACAGACCCGATCTTGACCTCGGTATTGAGGTATTCGCTCAATGCTTGTTCTCCCTTGTGGCACAGGCGCTGCTGAACGGGCGGAAGGAGTAACAGCAGATAGGCCAGAGCGATGACAGCAACAACCGTCACCAGCACGGTCACCACCACACTGCGCAACAGGTTATATGTCACTTTAGGAAAACTCATTTCTGCCCTTTAAACAGCCACATCTGCAAATACGATGCCACAACCAGCGACTCTCCGGTTAAAAAAACTTATTCGGGCAATTCATCACACTGGGTTAGCCACAGGCGGGACGATGCGTCACTGGGCATGCGCCAGTCTCCGCGAGGCGAAAGGGAGACGCTACCCACCTTGGGACCATCGGGCAGACAAGAACGCTTGAACTGCTGTGCGAAGAATCGCTTGATGAATGTGCGCAACCATTTCTTGATGGTGGCCGCATCATATTGTCCATTGAAGGCCTTGCGGGCCAACAGATAGATCTTGGTGGGAGTGAAACCATAGCGCAACATGTTGTACAGGAAGAAATCATGCAACTCATATGGGCCCACAATATCCTCGGTCACCTGCAAGATCTCGCCATCCTTGCCGGCGGGAGTCAATTCGGGACTAATGGGTGTGTCAAGCACGTCAATCAGTGTATCATGGATAGCCTGTCCGCCCTCGGTCCCATCATTGAGTGAGCCTGCGAACCAACGCACAAGGTGGCGTACAAGCGTCTTGGGAATGCTCACGTTCACGTTATACATCGACATGTGGTCACCATTGTAGGTGGCCCATCCCAGGGCCAATTCCGACAAGTCACCCGTTCCCAACACTAGGCCGTTGACCTTGTTGGAAAAGTCCATCAGAATCTGTGTGCGCTCACGTGCCTGGCTGTTTTCGTAGGTCACGTCATGGTTGGCGGGGTCATGGTCGATGTCCTTGAAATGTTGCGTCACTGCTGCGGCAATGCTGATTTCATGAAGGGTCACGCCAAGGGAACGAACCATCTCACAGGCATTGGTATAAGTACGGTCGGTTGTACCGAAACCTGGCATCGTGATGGCATGAATGTCCTTGCGGTCACGCCCCATCCGGTCAAAAGCCCGCACAGCCACAAGCAATGCCAGCGTCGAGTCCAATCCACCCGAAACGCCAACGACAATTGTCGGGATGCCCGTGAAGTCCAGACGACGCATCAATCCACTGGTCTGGATGGCGATGATTTCCTCGCATCGCGCGTTCAAGCGGTCGTCCTCTTCAGGCACAAAGGGCTTGCAACGCACTGGGCGCAACAAATCATTCTCCTCATAGTCTATCGGTCCTGCCACCGCCATGGCGATGCGCTCAAACGGTGTCCCGAACTGCACCATGCTGTCGGCGAAACTGCCGTTCACGCGGCGTTCATTCTCAAGGGCTGCCACGTCAATGTCGGCAACCGACATTTGGGCACCTGTAGTGAAACGCTCGCCTTCGGCCAGCATCTTGCCGTTCTCGGCAATGACTGCGTTGCCACCAAACACAAGGTCGGTTGTTGATTCGCCATAGCCGCAAGAGGCATAGACATAGGCGGCAATACAGTGGGCGCTCTGGTGCTTGATCAGGTCCATCAGGTAGGTGTGCTTGCCGATAAGTTCATTGCTTGCCGACAAGTTGACAATCACGTTGGCACCGTTGATGGCAGCGATGCTGCTGGGAGGTGCGGGTACCCACAAGTCCTCGCATATTTCGACAGCGACACGGGCACGGCCTGCTTCAAAGATCATGTGCGTGCCAAATGGAACGTCTTCATCACCCACTGTAATAGTGTCTTTCCCCGATATGGCTGTGATGTTGCTGGTGGTGAACCAGCGCTTCTCGTAAAACTCCTTGTAGTTGGGGATATAGGTCTTGGGTACTACCCACATTTCGCCACCATTGATGACCACGGCACAATTGAACAGGTGTCCGCTGCTCCGCAACGGAGCTCCCACAACTGTCATGACGGGTGTGTCCTTGTAGCGGTCACACAACGTGACCAGCGCACGCTCGGCTGCATCCAGTAGCAATTCGTTGTCAAACAAGTCGGCACAGGTGTAGCCTGTCACGCACAACTCGGGCATCACAACCACATGTGCTCTCGCCTCGACCGCCTTGTCCAGGCTCTCCATGATGTGTTCCAGATTGCCGTCAACATCAGCTACATTGACCCGTGGCACAACAGCCGCCACTCTTACCATACCATAGTCGGTAACCACCTGATTTTTCTTTGTTGCCATATCCTTTACTATCGTTATCATTAGATTAACCTGCAAAATTAAGTATTTTGCTGGAAAAGGACACAAATTATCGTTAAATTTCATCGCATCAAGAAAAAAACGATTTTGATGCTACAACGACGGCAAAAACCATCATCTTCGAAAAAACGTCAGCCAGACTGTTGCAAAATTCAAATCATAACATTACCTTTGTGGCATAAATTATTCACCCAAACGATGACTGCGATGAATGATCATATTTTCAATCCAAAGAAACTGCTGCTGACGTTGTCACTGCTGCTTTTCCCGCTGATGTCATTGACATCATGTGGCGACGATGAGTCCGACTTGATGGTAGGTTACTATCTGTCAATCCAATCCCAGGTGGGCTACATGTCATCGAGTGAAAACGAGGGTCAAGGCACCATGAGCGACAGCAACTACGGTAACGTCCTGTACACCACCATCACCAAGATGAGGCAAGCCCTGCACAATGCCTACCCTATTGTTTCCAAAGAGGGCAACGACGTGGCTGTGCTTTCAGCATGTGATAACATCTACAGGGAATACAAGAACATGTACGGCGCGTTAGAAAAGAACACGATTTGTGTCGTGAAAATATATCGCACGCGCATGGATGGGGATATTGTGGTAAACAGCAAGACGCTCACAGTTTACCACTTCGGGGCACTGCCACCCGGAATGGACTCATCAGAATGATTTTTTCGCGACCTGTTTCGCAGGTTAAGTTTTTATATGCTATCTTTGCAATAACAAATCAATTCAATAAAAAGACATAGAAAGGGAAACGATTATGAAGAAACTCTTTACTTTACTATTTTGTGTTGTCGCCACCGGCATCGCAGCCAACGCCAACGAACTGCCCCTGGTTGACAAGTGCATCAACGTAGTGCTGGGCGTCGAGCAGCCGACGACCTTGATGGCCACTAATTTAGATGCCGACCATGACGGCGTCATCTCAATTCACGACGTGACCACGCTCATCGACCAGGCGAACATGGAAGATCAGGTCAATCATGCTCCTGCCCGCAATATGGATGTGGAAGCCCTCATCAACGAAGTCCTGACCACTACTGATGGTAATCCTAACATTAATGATGTCAACAAGGCTATTGATAACAAATTAAAAAATCAGAAATAGCTGATAATTAGATTAGTACACAACAACAGATGACAAATCAGTTTAAGGTTTGGCGAGGGTTTGCACTCTTGCTGCTAATGATAGGGACGATAGTGACGTTATCGTCTTGTGGTGATGATGAGCCTAAATCAATGGTCATTGACTACTATGTGGAGGTCGAGGAGGAATTCCTTGTTGATGGTGCTGTTGACCATACCGACCGCTATTACAATCCCAAGACATTAATGACTGAAGCGCTTCGCACGGCCTATCCCACGCCCGATGCCACGGGCAATGACATCGCCGTTATCCAAGCGTGCGACGAATTGTATCAGCGCTATTGCTCCATGTACGATGGCAAAGCCGAGCACTTGACCTGCCTTCTCCACCTCATTAAGGTGGTCAAGAAGGGTGACATCGTGCAGCAGAGTGAAATGCTTAGAACCTACATGTTTGACATCAATCCCATAGAGGAAGAAGTAGAGTGATGGCTTAATTCATCATTTCATGAACACAAATAATGGTCGTGAGTTCCTGAGGAATGTCACGACCATTTTGTTTTACACTCATCATCAGTCATTTGTCGGGAAGCATTGTCATCAACTTTTCGACAAGACGCGGCAGGGCATAATTGAGAATATCATGCTCATCAATCCACTGGAACCCAACTGGCAACACAGGGCGCTCAGTCGGCTCGGCAAAATAGAAATCGGCATACAGGACGCGATGAGTCAGCACGTGTTTCACACCACTGGCCAGCAAAGTGAGCCGACAGTTCAAGTCGGGTAATGGTTCATTTTCAACCATCAACGGCTCCCACAGCCCCTGCCAGATGTCGCCTGCCGGGCGACGTCGCAGGGAGGTCATGCCTCCGCAACGAATATAGATATAGGAAAAATGGCGCTCCTGCACCTTAAGTTTTTTCTCCTTGACAGGCAAGTGAGCAATGCGACCCGTGCGCAAAGCGACACATGTCTCGGCAACAGGGCAATCGACACAACGTGGGGAACGCGGCGTGCACCATGTCGCTCCAAAGTCCATCATCGCCTGGTTGAAAGCCGAAGCCTCCTTCACGGGCAGAAGATCTTGAGCCAGAGCTTCAAATGTGCGTTTTCCTCTTGTTGTGTTGATGGGTTCATCGATTCCGTAGTGGCGGGCGAGCACTCGATAGACATTGCCGTCAACGGCAGCGACAGGCAAGCCGAAGGCCATTGACCCTACCGCAGCGGCCGTATAGTCCCCCACCCCCTTCAAGGCACGCAGCCCTTCGATGCTTCGAGGAAAACCGCCAAGTTCGACAATCTGTCGCGCAGCGGCATGCATGTTGCGGGCACGGCTGTAGTAACCCAGCCCTTGCCACAATCGCAGCACCTCATCTTCGCTGGCAATGGCCAGAGCCTCGACAGTTGGGAAGCGGTCCATGAAACGCAACCAGTAATCGCGGCCTTGCTCGATGCGCGTCTGCTGCAGGATGACTTCGCTCACCCAAATGCCATACGGGTCGCTGATACCGCGCCACGGCAGTTCACGCCCATGTTGCGCAAACCACTTTAACACCGCTGTTGTAAACACCCCGTAACCTGTCATGTCATTTACTCCAGAGGCAGAATGGTTTTGAAGTTTTTCCAGTTCTTGGCACTGCGATAAGCGTTGACCGATGTGGCAGGAACATAGAGTTCCACCTTGTTGTCGCTCACGCCATCGAGTTTAGGCGGCACGATAGCGTGGCACTCGATACGGCTAAGACTCTTGCACTTCTCGGCGACTTTCTTGCCCACCTCGGTAACCGTCTCGGGTAAAACAAGCTTGGTGATGGCGGTCTCGCGTAGGGCATGTTCGCCTATGTGACGCAAGCCTGCGCCCAAAGCAATTTCCACCAACGACGAGCACTCGCGGAAAGCCTCTTTATCAAGTGTCACACAAGCGTCGGGCAAGTTCACATGGGTCAGCCCCTTGCAGTTCTTGAAGGCGCGCTCACCGATGGTAGCCACCTTGGCGGGCAACTCCAGCGATGTCAAAGCACAATTCTCAAAGGCTTCTTTGCTGATGGTAATCAATTGGGAAGGCAACTCAATTTGTGACAATGCCTTGCAATTCTTGAAAGCGTACTCACCAATAGTGGTAACGCTGGATGACAACTCGACAGAAGTCAACGCCGAGCAACTTTCAAATGCCGATTGAGGCACATTTTCCAAGCGATTGGCAACAATTGATTCCAGCGACTTGCAATCCTGAAACGCCTTTTTGCCAAGTTTCCTGACATCTGCCAGATCCACACGTTGCAGACGGGGACAGCCATAGAAAGCATAATCGCCTATTGAGGTGACACTTTTAGGGATACCGACTGAACGAAGTTGAGGACTCTCATAGAAGGCTGAAGCGGCGATTTTGGTCACTCCAGCAGGAATGCTCACGCTTGAGAGCTGGGAATAGGAGAAAGCGTTCCATGCGATTTCCTCCACACCCTCAGGAACGTAGAAAGCGCCACTGCGCGCGGCTGGGCAGCGCAACAGTACTGCCCCGGTTTTGTCATAGAGCACACCGTCCTCATAGCTGTAATAGCGGCTGCCATTCTCTACCCTGATTTCCTCCAGTTTTTTCAACGTGCCCAGGTCATCGTTGGTGATTCTGGTCGTGGAGGGGATATCGAGCACGGTGAGCGGCGTGTTTTCAAAGGCTTTGGCGCCAAGCACCTCAAGTCCGTAAGGAAGCTTCACCCGTTTCAGGCCGCAGCCGCGAAAGGCCTTGTCACCAATCTCAACGACACTCTGCGGGATAGTGATGCTCTTCAAGTCACCGCAGTCATAGAAGCACTCACTGCCGATGCGTTCCAGACCCTCGGGCAGGGCGATATACTCCAGCCTGCTGCAACCGCTGAATGCGTTGTCGCCTATCGCATGCACACCTCTAGGCATAATCACCTCCTCGAGGTGAGAGCAACCGCGCAGGGCGCCGCTATCGATCCGCTTGAGGCGCTCGGGAAGCAGTATCGATCGCAGGTGGCTGGCATAGGATAAGGCATCGCTCAGCACATCACGATCACCATGGCCGCCGAGCAAGCCGCCATTGCCTGAGCTCATGATGCGGGCGCGTTCCAACTCCAGGTCGATGTAGTTGTCCACCTTCTTGCCCCGATTGTCTTCGCAGCGCGAGCGTTCACACAGCTTCTTGATGAACTTGAAATCCTTATAGTCCATGGGACCCTCGATGTGCAACAAGCGCACGCGGTTCTGCATTTCAGGAGTCATTTTCTGCTCAAGCGTTCCCGCCTCGTGCAGCCTGATCTCCACGACGTCGCCATAGGTGCTGGAACGGCCATAACGGTCCCGCACGGCGCGACTTTGGGACGATGCGGGAACGATTGTTACGGTTGCCAGCAACAGGGCTGCTATCACGTTAAAATATTGTCGGATTTTCATATCATTTTTCTCTTTTTAGTTTCCGGTTTATCCCGCAAAATTAAGCAATCCCCGCGACTGTAGCAACAATTCCCGTGTATTTTAATGACAGTCCCATTGCGGCTCTTGCAACAGGGGCTGTTGTGGCTCACCTTGTCAAGTCTGAACATCTTCACCAGCCATTAAACAACTTAATACTTTCCTATCATTAACCACAATTAAGCATGATTATACGATTGTTACATATCATTCAGCCATCAAGTTTTGCTTTATAATCGCAAAGGCAATTAGAATTATCTATAGGATGGTAAATGTGAGTTCGAAAAAACGGGGAAACGGAATAATAAAAATCAAAAAAGCATTGGTGGAGAGAGAAAAACAGCCGTTTTTAATGGTATTTTGGAAGAAAACCCTTATATTTGTTGCCGAAAGAAATTCATTAACCTCCAAACATACAGAATTATGATGAAAAAAAGACTACTCTTCTCCTTGATGGCAGCAATGATGCTTTTGCCTGTGCTGGCTCAAGGCGAGAACGGGAAAAAAGCGATTTTCACTCCGCCCAAGTTCAGCGGCTTCGCCATGGCTTCCTATCAAGCAACGTTCCAGGACGGTGGTAACAGTAACTCATTTGACCTCAGGCTGGTCAGGGCCTCGATCGAGGGACGCATCCTCGACGATTTCTACTACAAGATCCAGGGGCAGATTAACGGTAACACCACAACGATGGGCAGCAGCCCACGACTGGTAGACTACTTCATGGAGTGGCAAAAACTGGAATTCTTCAAGGTAAAGCTAGGCCAGTTCAAGCGCCCGTTCACCTATGAGAACCCTATGAATCCTATTGATCAGGGTTTCATGGGCTATTCACAACCCGTCAGCAAACTCGCAGGTTTCAGCGACCGCACGGGAATGCACGCCAGCAATGGCCGTGACATCGGTCTGCAATTCCAAGGCGATTTCCTCAAAAACAGCAGCGGGCGCAACCTGCTGCACTATCAGGTGGGTGTGTTCAACGGCCAGGGCATTAACGTCAAGGACGTTGACGAGCGCAAGGACATCATCGGCGGCGCGTGGGTGATGCCCATCAAGGGTATGCGCCTCGGCGCCTTTGGATGGGAAGGTTCCTATGCACGCAAGAGCGGGGGCCAAACCGTGAGCCTGCGCCAGCACCGCTATGCCTTGAGTGCTGAATACAAGAAAGGTGATCTGCAACTGCGTGCCGAGTACATCCACTCGACTGGCCTCGGCTTCACTACCACCTATCAGAAAGCCGATGACGCCAAGGACGCCACCATCAAGACCTATACCGACAAGGACGGCAATCAGGTCGCCAACAACAAGTCCGACGGTGTGTATGCTCTCGCCATTGTCCCCGTTGTCAAGGACAAACTGATGGCTAAAGCCCGCTACGACCTCTACCGTCCCACAGCCACGTCAGTGGCCCAAAAGACCAACTACGAGGTGGGCTTGAACTACCGCTTATGCAAGTATCTGGAATTCCAGAGTGAGTATTGCCTGACCAACGACCGCTCGCTGGCCAAGCACAACTACAGCACACTGTTCTTCCAAGTCTCCATTAGATACTGATTTTCAAACTACGAGTTTCACAAGTTCAACTAATTGGCTCTGTGCCGTTAAATTAGCGTAATTTGTAGTTTTAATAGAACTAAAACTTAAAAACTTAATAACAACATGTCACTACTCATGATCCTTCAACTGTGTATCGTGCTGGGCGCATTGTGGCTCGGCTCGCGATACGGAAGCTTGGCTCTGGGTGCCATCTCGGGCATCGGCCTGGCAATTCTCGTGTTCGGCTTCGGTATGAAACCCGGCTCCCCTCCCACCGACGTGATTTACATCATCATCGCCGCTGTCACCTGCGCCGGCATCATGCAGGCCTCGGGCGGTATGGACTGGCTGATCCAGTTGGCCGAGAAGATGTTGCGCAAGCACCCCGACCGCATCACCTTCCTCGCCCCGTTGTGCACTTTCTTCCTGACGGTGCTCGTCGGCACAGGTCACGTGGTTTACACGCTCATGCCCATCATCTGCGACATCGCGATCAAGAAGGGCATCCGCCCCGAGCGTCCTTGCGGTATCGCCAGTATCGCTTCCCAGATTGGTATCACCTGCTCGCCCATCGCGGCGGCTGTGGTAGCCTTTATCACCATCTCGGGAACCAATGGCTACAACATTTCCATCCCTCAGGTGCTCATGGTAACCATTCCCGCCTGTCTGCTGGGTATCATCGTGGCATCCATCGCCTCTTACAAGCGCGGAAAGGACCTTGACAAGGATCCCGAGTTCCAGAAGAAGATCGCCGACCCCGCTCAGCGCGAGTATATCTACGGCAGCAACGCTACGACGCTCGATAAGAAAATTGCCCCCGAGAGCAAGCGCGCGGTTTACATCTTCTTTGGTGCCTTGCTGGTGATTGTGTTCTTCGCTATCTTCCAGGAACTGCTTCCCTCCTATAGTACGATCAAGGCCATCGACAGTGATGCGACCGTCGAACTCATCGGTTCGCGTGTGACCATTACCGCCGATCAGCTGGCCAAGCTTGGTATCGCCGTTGATGGCGTGACCAAAATGCACCTCACCCCGCTGAAGATGAATCTCGTCATCCAGATTGTGATGATCACCGCTGCTGCGCTGATGATCATCTTCTGCAAGGCGTCGCCCAAGAAGGCTATCGCTGGCCCCGTTTGGCAGAGCGGTATGGTGGCTGTTGTCGCTATCTATGGCATCGCATGGCTTGCCGACACCTATTTCGCCAACTACCTGGGCGAAATCCAAAACATGCTGGCGGGCTTGGTTGAACGCTATCCATGGTCGATTGCATTCGCTTTCTTCCTTGTGTCGGTGCTCGTCAACTCACAGGGTGCCGTGGTCGTATCCATGTTGCCACTGGCTTATGGACTCGGCATTGACGGATGGATTCTGTTGGGTGTGTTGCCCTCGGTATATGGCTACTTCTTCATCCCCAACTACCCGTCGGATATTGCCACGGTGAACTTCGACCGCACGGGCACAACAGTCATCGGCAAATACCTGCTGAACCACTCGTTCATGATGCCTGGTTTGGTCCACACCTTCGTCGCCTGCGTCGCCGGTTACCTCATCGCCTTCCTGTACCACTCGATGGGTTGGATTTAATATCGATTATGAACATCCACATATTAAAGACAATGCCCGTGCACTCGCATGGGCATTGCTTTTAGTATTAATGGACTGGGGCGTGTTAATCTTTTAACAATATATTTGTTAAATTAACGTGATTTTCACGCGTGGGTGTTAGGTAAAGATGTATTTTTGCAACTCGTAAATGAGATTAAACAGATAACCAAAAAGAAAAACAATAGTGTTATGGCAGAAACAGTCAATATCAGGGAATTAAATGACCTGATTGCAAGTAAAAGTGACTTTGTGAACTTGATTCGTCAAGGTATGGACCAGACCATCGTGGGGCAGAAGCACCTCGTTGACTCGTTGCTTATCGCGTTGCTCGCCAATGGGCACGTGCTGCTCGAGGGTGTGCCGGGCCTGGCCAAGACCAAAGCTATCAGCACACTGGCATCGCTGATTGATGCCCGCTTCTCGCGCATCCAGTTCACTCCCGACTTGCTGCCCGCCGATGTGGTGGGAACCATGATTTACAGCATCAAGAAAGAGCAGTTCGAGGTCAAGAAGGGCCCGGTATTTGCCAACTTTGTCCTCGCCGACGAGATCAACCGCGCTCCCGCCAAGGTGCAGAGCGCTCTGCTCGAAGCCATGCAGGAACGCCAAGTCACCATCGGCGAGCAATCGTTCAAACTCGATGACCCCTTCCTGGTGCTCGCTACCCAGAATCCCATCGAGCAGGAAGGCACTTACCCCCTGCCCGAGGCTCAAGTGGACCGTTTCCTGATGAAGGTCATCATCGGCTATCCCAGCAAGAGCGAGGAGAGCGAGATCATCAAAATGAACATTGCGCCCGACCCTGTGCAGGTGCGCCCGATGGTAACCCCCGCCGACATTGTGGACACCCGCAAAGTCGTACAACAGATTTATATCGACGAGAAGATCCAAAAGTATATTGTTGACATCGTGTTCGCCACTCGTTTCCCTGCCGACTACGGCATGAACGACCTCAAGAGCATGATCTCGTTCGGTGCGTCACCTCGTGCTTCGATCAACATGGCACTGGCATCAAGGGCATATGCCTTCCTGCGCAACCGCGGCTATGTCATCCCCGAGGACGTGCGCGCCGTGTGCCACGACGTGATGCGCCACAGGTTGGGTCTGACCTACGAGGCCGAGGCCAACAACATCACTAGCGACGAGATCATCAGCAACATCCTCGACAAGATTGCTGTTCCTTGATAGTTAACAGATAACAGTTTTTTCGGCTGATGGTTACATCATGCAATCGAGAATGGATTAACTATTCACTGTTAACTATTAACTTGAGAAGAAATGGATACCAATGAACTGTTGCGCAAGGTCCGCAAGATTGAGATCAAGACCAAGGGCCTGTCGCAGAACATATTTGCCGGCGAATACCACTCGGCCTTCAAGGGCAGGGGTATGACCTTCAGTGAGGTGCGCGAGTACCAGTATGGCGACGACGTGCGCGACATCGACTGGAACGTCACAGCCCGCTACAATCGCCCTTATGTCAAGGTCTATGAGGAGGAACGCGAGCTCACCGTGATGCTGCTCGTTGACGTGAGCGGCAGCAAGGACTTTGGTGCCGTGGGTGTTGCCAAGCGCGAGATGATGGCCGAAATCGGAGCCACTATCGCCTTCTCGGCCATTCAGAACAACGACAAGGTGGGTGTCATCTTCTTCAGCGACAAGGTGGAGAAATTCATCCCGCCCAAGAAGGGACGCAAGCACATCCTGCTGGTCATCCGCGAGTTGCTGGACTTCCAGCCCACTGGGACGGGTACTGACATCAACATGGTGCTGGAGTACATGACCAGCGCCCTGAAAAAGCGCTGCACCACCTTCCTGGTAAGCGACTTCATCGACGAGCATGACTACAGCAAGTCGCTCTCCATCGCCAACCACAAGCATGATGTCATCGCCGTGCAGGTCTATGACAAGCGCGAGGCGCAACTGCCCGATGTGGGACTGATGCGGCTGCGTGACGCTGAACGGGGCACAATGAAGTGGGTCAACACGAGCAGTAAACGCGTGCGCGACACCTATAGTCGCTGGTGGTACCAGCAACAACAAGCGGTCAACGGCACACTGCAACGCTGCAACGTCGATGTGGCGAGCGTAGCGACCGACGAGGACTATGTGACCGCCCTGATGGGACTGTTCAAGTCGCGTGGAGCGTCTTGACATTTTAAATTTAGAGTTTAAAGATAGAAGAATAATGTCACAGAATGTGAGACATATCATCATGACCGCAGTCGTGCTCATGGCAACAGCGTCAGGAGCATGGGGCGGGAACATCACGTTCAAGGCCAAACTGGATAGTGCCACACTGCTCATGGGCAAGACCACGACGCTGCACCTCGAGATCACACAGGACAAGGACGCACGCGGTTTTTTCCCTGGCGAGCAAGCCGACACGCTGAGTGCGATGGTTGAGATTGCCGAGCGTCCTGCTGCCGACACCATCGATCTGGACAACAACCGCATCCAAATCAACCGCGACCTCATCATCCAGAGTTTTGACTCGGGCATGTGGATCATCAAGCCCATCCCCTATGTGGTGAATGGAGACACCGCTTACAGCAACCAGCTGACACTCAAGGTGCTACCCGTTGATGTGAGCCAAATGAAGGACATCCATGACATCAAGCCCGTTGAGGCTGTGCCGTTCAACCTGTTTGACTGGCTACCTGACTACTGGTGGGCATGGTTATTGGCGCTTTTGCTCATCGCAGGTGGCATCTGGGCCTACCGCAAGTATTACAAGAAGGGCATCAACCCGTTGAAACCCAGCAGGAAGCGATTACCGCCCTATGAGGAGGCGATGATCAACCTGAAGAACCTCAAAGCTGCCCAGCTATGGCAGCAGGGACGGGAGAAAGACTATTTCACGGGATTAACCGACATCCTGCGCGTGTATATCGACCGCCGCTTCGACATCAATGCCGTCGAGATGACCTCATCGCAAATCATCGACACGCTCAAACGCAACGAGGAGACCAAGGCCGTGAATGAGCAGTTGGAGATGATTCTCGAGGTGGCCGACATCGTCAAGTTTGCCAACGCCCGACCGCTGGCCGACGACAATGAGGTCGCTTATCAGCGTGCCGTGAACTTCGTCGAGGCCACACGCCCCGTCGAGCAACCCGAAAAGAAGGAGGAGGTGAAGAAATGATGAACCTTGCTCATCCAGGCTGGCTGTGGCTACTGCCCGTGCTGTTGATACCGCTCATCGCATGGTATATCTACAGCCAGGACAAGAACGAACCCGAGATGAACGTGTCATCAACACGTGCATTTGACGGAATGGGTACGAGTTGGAAAGTTTGGGCCAAGCATCTGTCCTTTGCCTTGAAATTGGGTGCGCTGGCATGCCTCATCATTATCCTGTGCCGCCCACAGACCAAGGACAGCTGGTCAACTAGCGACGTTGAGGGAACCGACATCGTTCTTGCCCTTGACGTATCCACCAGTATGCTCGCCAAGGATTTCAAGCCCAACCGTTTCGAGAGCGCCAAGCGGGTGGCCACACAGTTTGTCAGCGGCCGTGACCACGACAACATCGGCCTGGTGCTGTTTGCTGGCGAGAGTTTCACCCAGGTACCCATGACTATGGACAACGCGACGCTGGTCAACGCAATCGGACAGACCGAAATGGGCGCCCTTGAGGACGGTACCGCTATCGGCGACGGCATTGCCACCGCCATCAACCGCATACGTGACGGCAAGGCCAAGAGCAAGAGCATCATCCTGCTCACCGACGGCTCCAACAACACCGGTGTCGTTGCACCCAATACCGCTGCCGACATTGCCCGCAAATATGGCATCAAGATCTACACCATCGGCGTGGGCAGTAACGGCACTGCCGAGTATCCCGTCGCCATCGATTATGCCGGTAACATCCAGTACCAGCGCATGCCCGTAGTTATTGATGAGACGACGTTGAAGAACATTGCCGCGACCACAGGCGGCAAGTACTTCCGTGCCACATCGGGCAACGTGCTGAGCAGCATTTTCAAGGAGATTGATGAACTGGAAAAGACGCACATGGACGTGCAGCGCTTCACCCACACCGAGGACCACTACGAACCGTGGGCGTTGCTGCTGTTGGGCCTGTTGTTGCTGAGTCTGCTGATGGATTATACTGTATTGAGGCACATTCCTTAACTTGAAGAAACTATGATCAATTTTGCTCATCCGCAATATTTCTACCTGTTGCTCCTGCTGCCTGCGTTGGTGCTGCTATTCCTGTGGAACCGCCGCGACCGTCGTCACCGTCTGGAGCGCTATGGCAAACGTGCGACCATCGAGCCGCTCATGCCCGAGGTGTCGCGCTACAAGCCATGGATCAGGCTCACCCTGGAACTGTTGTTGCTCACGATGGTCATCGTGGTGCTTGCCCGCCCACGGGCCGGTTCCAGCAAGACGACCACCAACGTGCACGGCATCGAGGTTATGGTTGCCGTCGATGTATCCAACTCGATGAATGCGTCAAGTACCGACAACCCGCAGGACGTGAGCCGCCTGCAACGTGCAAAGATGATTCTTCAGAAGCTCATTGACCGCCTTGACAACAACAAGGTAGGACTCATCGTCTTTGCCGGCAATGCCTATATGCAGATGCCCATGACCAGCGATGCCGCGTCGGCCAAGTTGTTCCTGAACGCCATCAACACCAGCATGGCTCCCACTCAGGGAACCGCCATTGGCGCAGCCATCAACTTGGCACTCAACTGTTTCTCGCAGAGCAAGAAGTCACAAAAGGCAATCATCATCATCACCGACGGCGAGAACTTTGAAGATGATGCCGTCGAAGCAGCCAAGAATGCAGCCAAAATGGGGGTTCACGTTTATGTCATTGGCGTGGGTTCGACCTCAGGAGCTCCCATTCCCATGGATGGCGGCTACCTGACCGATGACAGCGGCAACCCTGTGACCACCTATCTCAACGAGAAGATGGCCCAGGAGATTGCCGATGCCGGTGACGGCGTCTATATCTCGGGTACGGCAGCCGATGCTGTCTCAACCCTGCAGGAGACGCTCGACAAACTCGCCAAGAGTGATCTGGCCACTGTGACCTACACCCAGCACGACGAGCAATTCCCCGTGTTTGCCACCATCGCCCTGCTGCTGTTGATAGGCCTGTTGTTGCTGCTCGAACGCAAGAACCCGTGGCTCAAGAAGTATAATTTCTTCACTAAAGACAAGAAAGAAAACACCGTTAGCAATGAGACTGACAAGCAACAAGATAAAAAAGACCACCAGTAACATGCTCAAAGTTTTACTGATTGCAGTACTTGCTTTGGGAGGGGTCAATCCAGCACATGCCGCTGACAAGAAGCCCAAGATGACCAAGCAGGAACGCGTGTGCCTGCGCAACGGCAACAAGCTGTATGAAAAAAAGCGCTATGCCGAAGCCGAGGTCGAGTACCGCAAGGCCCTGCAGGCCAACCCCGCCAGCGAGAAGGCGCAGTTCAACCTCGCCACTGCACTCATGCGCCAAGGCAATGCCACAGCGCAGCAGGATGACGAGAAAAACCCGATGAACCAGGCCGAGGGCATCCTGACCAACCTGGCCAAGGGCGCTCAGGACAAGCAACTGCGCGGCAAGGCCTGCTATGACCTGGGCAACATCTCCTACAGTCGGCAAGACTATGGTAAGGCGATAGAGTTCTACAAGCATGCCCTGCGCTGCGACCCCAATGATGAGCAAGCCCGTCACAACCTGCGCCTGGCCCAGCTCAAGAAGCAGCAACAGGATCAAAACAAGGACAAGAACCAGGACAAGAATCAAGATAATAAGGATAAAAACCAAGATCAGAACAAAGATCAAAATAAAGACCAAAATAAAGACCAAAACCAGGACAAGCAAGATCAAGACAAGGACAAGCAGAAGCAGGATCAACAGAATCAAGATAATCAGGACCAGCAGAAGCAAGACCAGCAAAAGCAGCAACAACAGCAGGGCGGCATGAGCCAGCAGAACGCCGAACAGGTGCTCAAGGCCATGCAGGACCGTGAACGTGCCACACAGCAACGCATCAACGCCCAGCAAGCCCAGCAACAGCGCCACGAGCGCCAACGCACCAACAAGAAGTGGTAAAAACAATGAGGCAATGAAACGCATCATCAACATAGCTATATTGCTCCTGACCGTGATGGTTGCCCAGGCGGCGTCTTTTACCGTCGAGGCACCACGACAGGTCATCGAGGGCAACAAGTTCAACGTCACGTTTGTGCTCAACAACGGCGAGGGCAGCAGTTTCACGCCGCCCGAGGTGACAGGAGCCAAACTGATTTACGGCCCCAGCGTGTCGCACAGCTACAGCTCATCTTGGGTTAACGGCAAGTCGAGCAGCAGTTCGAGCGAAGAGTACACAATGATCTACAAGGCCACATCAACCGGCAAGTGCCACATCGGGGCAGCATCGATTGTTGTTGGCGGCAAGCGGATGGCGACCAAAGCATTTACCATCGACGTGGTGGCATCGGGAAGCCAACCCAGCCAGCATTCACAGCAACAGATCACACCTGGAGCGCCCACTCCCTACAGCGACCCGATGACGCAGAGTGCCGACAAGACGGTGAGCGGAAAGGACTTGTTTGTGCGCATCGAGATGTCAAAACCGCACGTATATGAGCAACAGGCGGTCGTGTGCACCATCAAACTGTACACTAAGTACCAGATCTCACAGTTCATCCCGACTATACAGCCCTCGTTTGACGGCTTCCTCATCGAGGAAATTCCTGTTCAGCCTAGCCTCAACAAGGTGGAGACACTCAACGGCGAGCGCTACATGACGGCCATCCTCAAAAAATGCATCCTCTATCCGCAGCAGAGCGGAAAGTTGACCATTTCATCGGGTAATTATGATGTCAGTGTGGTGCAGTTCGACACCTTCCGCAGCATCTTCGGCACCATCTCCAAGCCCATCGAGAAAGACCTCAAGGTGACCAGCAACAAGGCTACCATCAACATCCTGCCGTTACCTGAACCCAAACCCGCCTCGTTCACGGGTGCTGTGGGCCGTTTTAACGTTACTACCGACCTCAAGCCCGCCACGGGCCTGAAGACCTTCAGCGCTGCGACCTACCGTTACATCATCAGCGGCACCGGCAATATCAAGTACATCAAGGCTCCTGAGGTGCAGTTCCCTGACCAGTTTGACGTCTATGATCCCAAAACCGATGTCCAAGTCAATGATGGCAGTGGCGACATGAGCGGCAAGGTGGTGATGGACTACACCTTCATCCCGCAGTATGCCGGCGAATTTGATATCCCCGCCAGCGAGTTTTCTTACTTTGACCCCGAGGCAGGAAAATATGAGACCATCACAATTCCTGCCCGCCACCTGAGCGTGGCCAAGGGTGAGGGCCAACCCAGCAACCACTACCGCATGAAGAACATGGACATCCGCCCCATCAAGAGCGGTGACCTGAGCCTGAAGAAGGCGCACGGCTACATCGTGGACAACTGGTCCTACTGGTTGTGGTTCCTGTTGCCGCTGCTGGCACTGGTGGCATTGTTACTGTATTACCGCAAGCAACTCAAAGAACGCGCCGACGTGCGCCGCATGCGCTCCAAGCGGGCCAGCAAGGTGGCTCAACGTCGCTTGAAGGCCGCTCGCGGCTTTGCTGCCCGTAACGACCGCAGCGGTTTCTACGCCGAGATGCTGAACGCCCTGTGGGGCTACATGAGCGATAAGTTGTCGATTCCGGTGAGCGAACTGAGCAAAGATAACATCAATGCCGAGCTCGAGCAGTACGGCATCGACGAGCAGTTGCGCCACGAGGCGATTGAACTCATCGACAAGTGCGAGTTTGCCCAATATGCACCCGAATTGGCGTCGGACAACATGAATGCGGTGCTTGACGAGGCCGCAGGCGTTATCGACCGACTGGAAAGTGTGAAACGCAAAAAATCAACCACTGTGGAGTCATGAAGCAGATTATCATCACCATCATATTAGCTGTGCTGGCATTGCCCCTAGCTGCCAATAATGCCAACATCGACAAGGCCAATCAGGACTACAAGCAGGAATTGTATAACGAGGCTTTGAAACTCTACTTGCAAGAGGCAAAGGATACTGGTGTGTCATCGGCATTGTATTGCAACATCGGCGACACCTATTACCGCCTCAAGGACAACGTCCATGCCGTGCTTTATTATGAGCGCGCATTGCTGCTTGACCCGTCGAATAGCGACGCTAGGTTCAATCTTGAGTTTGTGCGCGGCAAGATGCAGCTGCCCGACGACGCAGGCGATTCCTGGTTCAGCAACTGGGTGGACCAGACGGTGAGCCGCCTGTCGAGCAACACATGGGCCATCATTGCCATCATCACCTTCCTGCTGTTCCTTGCAGGCGTTGCGGCCTATCTGTTCCTTGACAACGTGCTGATGCGCAAAATTGGCTTCTTTGGCGGTGCCTTACTGATTGTTGCCAGCATCCTGGCCAATCTGGCGGCTTTCCACGTTTATCACAAGGCCACAGGGGGCAACGGCGCCATCGTGATGCCCGAAAGTGTGACTTTGAGTACCGCACCCCGTGAACCCCGCGACAAGGAGGAAGAAGCCTTCCAACTCCAACAGGGGACACGCGTCGAGATTGTCGATTCCATTGCCGACAAGACCCATGGCAAGTGGCTGCAGGTTTCAACCGCTGGTGGCCACAAGGCATGGATCAACGCTAAGGAAGTGGAAGTAATTTAAGTTCAGAGATGCTGGAGTACCTGACTAATTTTGACACAACCGCTTTGCTGGCCGTGAACGGGTTCCACAACTTGTTCCAGGACGCGTTGTGGTGGATGGTGTCGGCCAAGTGGTCATCGCTGTTGATATTATTGGCCCTGCTGTGGGTGCTGCTGCACCAAAATAGGCGCCATGCTATGCTGGTAGTTGTCATGCTAGCGTTAGCCTTTGTTGTGGCCGACCAGATTTCATCGGGCATCATCAAGGACATGGTGGAACGGCTACGTCCCACCCATGACCCGTCGCTTGAGTCGTCGGTCCACGTCGTTAACGGTTATCGTGGTGGCATGTACGGTTTTGTATCCAGCCATGCGGCCAATGCCTTTGCCGCATCAATGCTGATTTCGCTGGTGTTCCGCCGCAGGTGGGTGGCCATTTCTATATTCACTTGGGCGTTGCTGCAATGCTATAGTCGAGTCTATCTGGGTGTGCACTACCCTGGCGACATTTTGGGTGGCATTATCGTTGGCCTGCTGTCCGGCTGGCTGGTGTGGCTGCTGATGAGATGGATCGAGCGCCGCTGGCGCATTTCTGGGGGCCATTACACTCGCGCCGATGAAATCACAATGAGCACATCGGTCGTTGTCACTATCGTCGCCATTGTCACGGCGGCCTTGTGTCAAACGCTGCTGTAGGGGCTTATTATTACGTTAATTTTGAATAATTTATTTTGTAATTCGGCCGAAATGCCGTATCTTTGGGGAAAATTAAGGAATTCAACACATTAAATACCTATATCTCTATGTCAAGAACTATCACATTCAACGAGCTGCGACGTATCAAGAATCGTCTGCCCGAAGGCTCCATACACATCATCGCCGACAAACTCAACCTGCCGGTTCAGTCGGTGAGAAATTACTTTGGCGGGTCAAACTATGATATCGGGACCAACATGGGATTCCATCTGGAACCGGGTCCTGATGGCGGACTGGTCGTGCTTGACGACTCTCAGATTCTTGACATGGCACTTGAGATACTAGAACAGAAGTCATAAATCCCATCATTTCTCCACTATGGACTGCAACAAGACCAACAACGACCCTAACAGGCTGATTACTGTCGCCATCCACACATTTGACCGTGCGGTGGAGCTCAAGAACACCCTTGAAGAAGAAGGCATCGAGGTGAAGCTGCACAACGTCAACCTTGATGAGAAAGTCCTTGGCTCAGGAGTCAGGGTTCGAATTCGTGAGCGTGACCTGCCTCAAGCGCTGCAAATCATTGAGTCGCCTGAGACCACGACCAGCGACCAACGGTGCGTGCTGTTGCCCGTCGATTTCGGCAAGTACTCGCTCAAATCAGTGAAAATCGGCATGGAATACGCCCGTCGCAGCCGTGGCCGCGTGGTGTTGTTGCACAGTTATATCAACGAGCGCCATACGATGTCGTTGCCCTTTGGTAGCGACCGCTATGAGAGTCCCGAGGATGATTTCAAGACCATCAAGAAAAATGCTCGTCAGCACATGGACGAGTTCAAGAAGATGATCATGGACAAAATCGCCGCTGGCGAGTTGCCCAAAGTAAAGATAGAGACTAAAGTGACCGAGGGCATTCCCGAGGAACAAATCCTGCACTATGCCCAGAAGTATGACGTTTCACTCATCGTTATGGGCACCAGCGGCACCAACCGTCGCCGTCAAAATCTGATAGGAAGCGTGGCCGGCGAGGTGATGGATGCCTGCAAGTTCCCCATTTTCACGGTACCCATCGGCATGCCCGATATCGGCCTAGCCGACATCACGCGGGTGGTGTTCTTCTCCAACCTCATTCAGCAGGACATGATTTCGTTTGACCGTTTTGCGCGACTGTTTAATATGCGTGGTGTGGAAGTCACCATTATTCCCGTGGTCGATAAAAAGGACCGTCGCCTCGTCGATCAGTCTTTGCAACAATTGGTGCAATATTGCCGTGAGCATTATCCTGAATGCACCTTCAAGACCAAGCGCATCGCCGCCAAGTCGTTTGTCGAGAGCTTCGGGCAGTACGCCCAGGACGAGGGGATCCAGCTCATAGCCGTTCCCAACAAGAAATCGAGCATTTTCTCTCGCCTGTTCAATCCAAGCATCGCCCATCGCGTCCTTTTCCAGACCGACACGCCAATGCTTGTCGTGCCCGTGTGACACTGCCCTACTTCATAGGCAGCATGGCGAGCAGGATAATCCAGCACAGGGCGAGCAGCGCAAACAACGACGACAGCATGTAGAGTTGCCGGCGGATGTAACGGCGCTCAGGACGAACAAAACTACCCCGCAGAAAAGTATATGCGGCCATAAAAATGAAGCAGTCGTCCACATAGCCCACAATACCCCTACGGTCAAAGTCACCTTGCCACACCAGGTAGGCTATTGCTCCAATGATGAGGATGATGCCAATCACGCGGCACACCTTCATGCCTATACTCACCTCAACTTGTCCTTTCTCTTTAAGTTCCATATTCTATTGAATATTCTGGTTTGATTTGAAATTTGAATTATTCCCCGTGCGTAGCATGGGTAAATCTTGCGACGTTGAATGATGACTCGCCCTCTGACTAGAGTGGACGTACACAACCGGTTTCATTTGGGTTGGTCGATGCCGCGCATCGAGAGGGCGATGCGGCCACGCTCCATGTCGATGCCTGTGACGACGACGCGCACATGCTGGTGAACATGGACCTGGCGAGCGGGAGGGAGGCCTCGTTGCGGCATCTGCGACACATGGACAAGGCCATCCTTGTGGATACCCAAATCAACGAAGGCGCCAAACTGTGTCACGTTGGTGACGATGCCGTTCAATTCCATGCCTTCGCGCAGGTCCTTGATGTCGTTGACGTTCTCGTCAAATTCCCAAACCTGCACCGTCGAGCGCGGGTCACGCCCGGGCTTTTCCAGTTCGCTCATGATGTCGCGCAGTGTGGGCTCACCGACGTCCTGCGACAGGTAGCGAGTCAGGTCAATCTTGTCGCGTTGCGACTTGTCCTTTATCAGGTCGGTAATGGTGCAACCACAATCACGGGCCATGCGCTCGACCAGTGAATACCGCTCGGGGTGGACTGCGCTGTTGTCCAGCGGATTATCACTCTCGGGCACACGCAGGAAGCCTGCTGCCTGCTCAAACGTTTTGGGTCCCAACTTGGGCACCTTCAATAACTGCTGGCGCGAAGTGAAGTGGCCGTTGGTGGCACGATAGTCCACTATATTCTGGGCCAGGGTGGGTCCTAGGCCAGCGATATAGGTAAGTAACTCCTTGGAAGCCGTATTCACGTTCACGCCCACACTATTCACGCAACTCTGCACCGTGAAGTCGAGTGCCTCCTTGAGGCGCGTCTGGTCCACATCGTGCTGGTACTGGCCGACACCAATGGATTTGGGATCAATTTTCACCAACTCAGCAAGCGGATCAAGCAGGCGACGACCGATCGAAACAGCACCGCGGACGGTCACGTCCTTGTCGGGGAACTCGTCACGGGCAATCTTGCTGGCACTGTAGATTGATGCGCCATTTTCACTCACGACAAACACGTCGATGTTGCGGCGGTAACGTATCTTCTTCAAGAAGCGTTCGGTCTCACGGCTCGCCGTGCCGTTGCCAAGGGCAATAGCGTCAATCTTGTAGGCCTCGGTGAGCGTCTGTATCTTCTTCGTTGCACCAGCGATGTCGTTGTGGGGTGCGGTGGGATAAATCACATCGTGATGCAGCAAATTGCCCTGCTCATCAAGGCAGACGACCTTGCAGCCCGTGCGGAAACCCGGGTCAACAGCCAGCACACGCTTGTGGCCCAATGGCGGTGCAAACAACAGCTGGCGCACGTTTTGGGCGAAGGTCTCGATGGCCTCGTCATCGGCTTTCTCCTTGGCGGCAGCAGCAAATTCAGTCTCGATTGACGGCTTGACCAGTCTCTTGAAACTGTCCTCGGCGGCCTCCTCGACCAGTTGTGAAGCCTCGCCATTGCCTTTCACGACAATGCGGGCGATATTGTCGAGCGTGCGGTCATCATTGATCTCAATGCCCACCTTGAGGAAACCTTCCTTTTCACCACGGCGAATGGCCAGCAATTGGTGGCTGGATACGCGCTTCAACGGCATCGAGTACTCATAATAGTTCTCATAGTTGCGGCCCTCGATCTCCTTGCCCTTGACGAAATGGGACACAAGGCGCGCATCATACTTGAAGCCACGCCTGACGGCGCCACGCACGGCCTCGTTCTCGCTCACCCACTCGGCAATGATATCCTGGGCTCCTGTAATTGCAGCATCCACATCAGGCACCTTGTCGCCGTCAACAAATTGACGAGCCCGCTCCTCGATATTGCCGCCACGTTGTGCCATGATAATCTTGGCCAACGGCTCCAGTCCCAGTTGACGGGCAGCCTCGGCACGGGTTTTGCGCTTGGGCTTGTAGGGCAGGTAGATATCCTCGAGCGTTGTGGCATCCCAGCAGTTGTTGATGCGGTCGGCCAGTTCGGGCGTGAGTTTGTCCTGCGCCTCGATGGTCTTGAGGATGGTAGCACGACGTTTTTCCAGTTCACGGTAATAGCGCAAGCGCTGGTCAATGGACTGGATGGAGAGTTCATCGAGATTGCCGGTCGCTTCCTTTCGGTAACGGCTGATGAAGGGGATGGTCGCGCCGTCGTCAAGCAGATTGACGGTTCCTGCCACCTGGTTGACGGGAATATTTAGTTCCTGAGAGATGAGGGTCGAGAGTTGAGTTGCCATATTATACTATACTGGATTGACTGGAAAGAGATTATTTCTTTTTCTTGAGGGTGATAACGGTAATCTCAGGGGTGGCTCCGATGCGCATGGGTGGTCCCACCATACCCGTGCCTATGTTGACATAGAGCCAACGGTCGCCCTCGTTGTAAGCCCCACCCCACTCGGGATAACGCAGGCTAGCTGGTGACCAACGCCAGAAGCCCAAGTCAATCATCAGTTGCCAAGCGTGGGTGTGGCCAGCCAGCATGAGGTCTATGTTGCTGTTGGTAAGGGTATTGGCCCGCCATGCGTAGGGGTTGTGCTGCAATTGGATCTTGAATTTGTTGTCACGCAAGCCATTGTAGGCCTTGACAAGGCTACCACGCTTCTCGCCGGGGCGATCACCGAAGTTCTCGGTGCCAATGAGCACAACCTGGTCATCGCCGCGCTTGATGAGGGTGTAGTCGTCGTTGAGCAAACGCCATCCCATGCCCGTCTGCAAGTCGCACAAAGCCTTGCGGTCAGCCATTTTCGACATTTCGTCATCCCATTGCACATAGTTGTCATAATCATGGTTGCCCAGGACCGAGAAAACGCCATCGGGAGCGTGAAGGGTTGACAAAATATCACGGTAGGGCAATGCCTCGTTGGTCTCACGGCTAACGAGGTCGCCTGTGAAGCAAATCATGTCGGGATGCAAATCGTTAATCGTTTTGATCTGCTTCTCGACAATGGCGGTGCGGCCGTTATAGGTGCCCAGATGGGCATCGCTCCACTGCACGATGCGATAGCCGTCGAAGGCATCAGGCAATCGGTCAAACTCCAGTTCCACCTCCTGCACGTCAATCTTGCCAGGCGTGACAATCACCCCCCACCACATCACACCAAACACCAGTGCCGCCACGACAAAGGCGCAAACGGACGCCCAGCGACTCTTGATCGCGCGCCCGATGCCATACACTAACAAGCCCAACGCTTTGGGCACCAAAATGGCAAAGAAGGTGTAGAGCATGTATTGGCTGGCGACAAAAGTGCTGTTGGTGGTTGACGCACTAGATAGGGGCAGCACGCCAATAGCAATGACGAGTACAGCCGTCAACGTCGCCAGCAATGCATTGAAACGCATCATCCAGCGATAGCCGTTACGGGACAATCGACGGCAAATGTAAACATCCATGGCGATGCAGAGCACCGCCATGATGATGAGTCCGACCCAATGAATCTTCATTACTTGGTGGCTTCAAGATAGTTACTCAGCGGGTTGCTGTACATCTGCAACATCTTGTTGTACATGTAGAAGCGGTCCGCCTCGCTCAACTTCAGGCCCTCGGTCTTGTCTATCTGGCCCGAGAGGTATTGCTCGAATGCCTCACGTTCCTCCTGGGTATATTTGTCGGCGAAGTGCTTGTCATCGAACAGGATGTCGTGGGCAATATAGTTGGTCTTGTAGATCTTGTAATTCTGATGGATGGCGTGGTCGATGATGGCGCACACGCGGTCAACCTCGAGGAATTTGTCAAGGCCCTCGGGGATCTTGTCGAGTTCCTCGTTGATGCATGGCGTGAAGGCATAGTGCACCTCACCCTTGTGACCGATGATTCCCGTCTTCATGCTGATGAGGTCATCCTCCGGGGCCTTGCGCCAGTTGGGATTCTTGCTCTTGCACAGGAACTCCTTGGCCTTGAGATAGTCGTTGGGATCATACTCATAGCTGATAGCAATGGGAGCGATATTCAACTCCTTGAGGCTCTCGATGAACGATTTGTCGCGGTTGCCGTAGGCCAACATCTTGATCAGGCTCTCCTGGGTGCGGTCGTTGCTGTCCTTGCAGCGGCCCTCGCGCTGGGCGATCCACAGCGAGGCATGCTTTTGCTCAACGGCAAAGTGCATGTAACCGGACAATTGAACGGCGGCCGTCAGCGTTTGGATGCGGCCCAAGTTGCGCTTAACGATAAAACTCTTGTTGAGTCGCACCAGCTTGGTAATCCAATCATAAATGAGCAGGTTATTACCGATGGCAATCTCGCAGGCATCTCGCCCACCCTTGATGAGCAGGTAGCTCAGTTGGGCCGAGTCGAGCACGATGTCACGATGATTGGTGACAAAGGTGTAGGGCACCTCCTTGTTCAGGTTTTCCTTGCCACTGGTAGTGAGCGTGGTGCCAGTCTTGGCCATCAGACCCTCCATAAAGGGTTTCATGACCTTGACCTGGAACTCATGCTTGGAATTGATGCCCAGCAGCACATTCTTCAACTGAGAGTATTTGTAATTGGGCAAAGCCATCGCAACGATGTTCTGGAAACCGGGCTCCTGCACCAGGATGGTCATCGCTGTCTGGAAATCCTTGTCAGGAATCGGGCAGATATCCTGATATTCTACTGGAATGGGTATGTTCTCGTTCTCTATCATAATGGTTAAGTATTGGGGAGGAGCATGATAAGCCCTCTCAGTTTATGTTCAATTATTCTCAAACCACAAAATTAGACATTTTTCTTGAAAAATGCGCTTCCTTTTTTCATTTTTAAGGAAATGCATGCTTGTGGAAATCATTCAATAACTCGTGTATTCCCAACGGTCCATATACTTGTTCCATTTATAGTACATGGTCATTTTCCCGTTTTTGTCATATACTTCCCACCGATCCAAGAATTTGTCCCATTTTTTATAACCAATCCGGTTGTAATTCTTGTCAATGATGTCAATGCGGTTCATGTACCGGTCTTCTTTCTCATACTTCACGATGTTACCACCCTTGTCATAATACACCGTACGATCCATGTATTTGTCATACTTGGCATACCCGATTCGCGCCCCGCTGCGGTCAAAGAACTCATCCCTGTCCATGTATTTGTTATATTGCCGATAGGACACCTGCCCCAGGGCCGTCATCGAGATAACCAGTAACAAGATATATGCAATCAGTCGTTTCATCATTGATCTGTTCAATAAGTTAACTTGAAGATTCTCAGCACAAAAATACAAATAAAATCAATTTCCCCGTAAAATTTTGGCCCAAAATACCCATTTAGGCCGAAATTAGCAATACTAAGGCATCAAAACAATTAAATTTTCTTAAATATCAGAAAATATTTATCGTTTTTCGATAAATTAATTATATCTTTGCAGCGTAAACAATTCACAATACCAATCAATAAAAGATAAAGAAATGGAAAAGAAATCTAACAGAACATTGACAATCGTGTGCATTTTCGCGCTCGTCTTCGCCCTCTTGTGGGTGGTCTTTTATGCTATCCAGACCTATTTCGTCTTGACCACTGGCAGCGGTAATGGTGTGATCAACTGGGGCTCACCACACATCGGCCGCAAATTGACTGTGTTTGTGATCAACCGTATCACAATTCTCACGTTAGCAGGACTGATGGCTGCATTCGTGTTCAACATCCTCAAGTATCTGCGTGGTGGAATGATTTTCAATCATGCCAATGTAGTCTTGCTATGGATCATGGCGATAGTGCTTCCCATCCACTCCTTTATCAACGACAATATGGGTTTTGCCTGCTCTGATACCGACCAGTTTGAATGGATGCTCACCGACACCCCGTTTGTCTATGCAATTGTAGCTGTGATTGTCGCCACCCTCTACAAGTTAGCCTATGACGCGGCGATGGAACAAAAATTAACCATATAAAATCCTTGTGCGCTATGATTGTCGTAAATCTTGATGTAATGATGGCGCGTCGCAAGATGTCGCTGAACGAGTTGAGTGAACATGTGGGCATTACTATAGCTAACCTCTCGATATTGAAAACCGGCAAAGCAAAGGCAGTCCGCCTGACGACCCTTGATGCTATCTGCCGCGCCCTTGAGTGCCAGCCTGGTGATCTCCTGGAATTCCGTCCTGACGAATAACCGGGCATACAAACAGTTGACTAGGGAAATAAAAATTGCAAAAGTCTTTAGAGAAGTTGGAAGAAGAATTATCAAAATGCTTAGAGAAAAAGAAAAAAGAGCATAAAGATGAATTAAAAAAGTTAGCAAAAGAACTGTAAAAACGAATCAAGGATAAGGATGACGATATGAATGATTAAGAATCTGTAAACTTAAGAATAACAAAAAGAAGAGGAATTATTGTATATTCCCCCCCTGTGAGGCATAGGAAATGAATTTATTTCCCAACTAATGCTTGGGCGTAGTCTTGCCACTTGGTGATGAGGGCGGCCATGTCAGGGGGCAGTTCGCTGTCGAAGTCCATTTGTTGGCCGGTCTCGGGGTGGACAAAGCCGAGGGTCTTGGCGTGCAGGGCCTGGCGGGGGCACAGGGCGAAGCAGTTGTGGATGAATTGGGCGTAGCTGGATGAACGGTTGCCGCGCAGGATTTGGTCGCCGCCGTAGCGGGCGTCGTTGAACAGCGGGTGACCGATGTGCTTCATGTGTACGCGTATCTGATGGGTGCGGCCGGTTTCGAGTTGGCACTGCACGACGGCCACGTGGGCGAGGTTCTCGAGGGTATGCCAGTGGGTGACGGCGTGTTTGCCCTGGTCGCCGTCGGGGAATACTTTCATCAACACGCGGTCGCGCGGGTCACGCCCGATGTTGCCCGTGACCGTTCCGTCAAGTTCCTTCATCTCACCCCACACCACGGCGATATACTGTCGCTTAGTCGATTTTTTGAAGAATTGCGCCCCAAGCGAAGTCTTAGCGTTAGGGGTCTTGGCGATGACGAGCAGGCCGCTGGTGTCCTTGTCAATGCGGTGCACGAGGCCAAGGCGCGGGTCGGTGACGTCATAGTCGGGGTTGTCCTTGAAGTGCCAAGCAAGGGCGTTGACCAGTGTGCCGTCAAAGTTGCCGTGCCCGGGATGGACGACCATACCAGCGGGCTTGTTGACGACCATCAGGCTCGCGTCCTCATAGACGATGTCCAGCGGGATATCCTGGGCGACGATTTCGCACTCGTAGCGTGGACGGTCCATGACCACGCTGATCTCGTCGCCGGGGTGGACGCGGTAGTTGCTCTTGACGGGACGGCCGTTGACGCGGACACATTGCGCCTCGGCGGCGTTCTGGACACGGTTGCGGCTGGTGCCCTTGATACGCTCCACGAGATACTTGTCGATGCGCAACAACACCTGACCCGGCTCTACGACATAGTGGTAGTGCTCCCAGTAGTCTCGCCCGTCCTCGATGAAGTCGGGCTCACTGTAGTCAAACTGTATCTCGTCCTTGCCGCCTGTTTCCAGTTCGGCATCGAGCAACTCGTCGTCAAGCGCCATGGCAGGTTATTTTTTCTTTTTGGCTTTAACCGGTTTCTTGATCGATTTCTTGCTCAGAGTTCTCTTCGTGTTTTTGTCCGTTAATGAATAGATCAGGTCGCTTTCGTTCAAAAGGGTGTAGGTGAAACTGTTAGGTTTACCATTTTTTGTTTGCAAACCGCAAAGCCTCATAAAGGACCGGAACTCATCAGGGTCAGCAAACACTTGACATCCTGCCGAGTAATCATTCACATAAAGCTGTACTTTATCTTTGTTTGCTCTGTGTATATTAATGCCAAAAATACCAGCATCAAGCTTTTGGGGTACTAAATCATACGTTTTATCCTTGTTATCATCTCGATAAACAAAGACTTTATCCTTTTGCACCAGCGCTGAATATTTATTTCTATGCAACCCTATCTCCCAACAACCTCTATATTGTCCCGGAGCAAGAATAGCCGTACCTTTGCTATTCATCATACCTTTAGTCATATAGTATAAACCCGGTTCTGTCGTGATGCGATAGATTTTCTTCGTCCAGTCTTTATTTTTATCACCAGTATCGGTAGCTTTATAAAGGACCACCAGATAATCATCAAACAGATTAGTTACCTGATTAGCTTGGTCGGATCTAATGCCAATGATATTGAGGTCATAAATACCATTTTCAAATACTGCATAACCTTTCTCTTTCAAAATTCCGATAAGATTGGCATTCTTGCATTTAGAGTAAAAACTTGTATTTGCCATAATAATATGTTTTTGGTTACTTCAATACTTTGTCACTCTTTTTATCTATAAAAGAACATCCGAATCAGTTCTTTTTAGCCTTTTCAGGTTCCTTTTTCTTTTCTTTGTCCTTGTCTTTTTTCTCCTCAGCTGCTTGTTGCTTGCGTTCCTGCTCGGCACGAGCCTGTGCAGCCTTCATCTCCTCTTCATAATTCTTTTGAGCTTCCTGATAGTTTTCCTCGTCGATTGAGTCCATCAGGGCGGGATCAATGATCTGTTCGGGGTTGAGGTCCACAATCGAGCCGTCTCCAACGGTAATCTTGATCTGGCTATTGACACTGACAGGCTTGCCAGGCTCCACATGATGACCATCAACAGTCACTTGCAGGATCAGGCCGTCCATCTCGCTGGGTACGCTATCCATCGTGACGTGCTTGAAACCCATAGCACGCAATGTCGCCATACCTTGTCGTCCAGGCAAGTCAACGAGTTTGGGCAATGCGATGATGGGCGCATGCATGGCATTCACATTCAAGTAGATGATACGGATTTTTTTGATATAAGACTTGGCCTTGGGATCCTGGTCAATCACCGTTCCTGGCTTGTAGTTTTCATAGAAAGTTGTCGAGTCACTGATCTCCCAACGCAATCCTGCGTCATCCAGGATCTCGATGGCCTTTTCCAAGGGCAGGTTGCGCACATCAGGCACCTGCACCTGTTGGCCATGGGAGGTAAACACGTCGATGAACAGCAAGGCGATATAGCCCAATGCCACCAATGCCAACACCATCAAAGTCGAGTTCAACAGGATGGGATGGCGATCACGAAAGCGGTCAAATCCGCTCTTATTGTTGTTGTTCTTGCTCACGGTTTTTCTAATGAATGGTTACAATTTGCAAAGGTAGTGTTTTTCGGTGGCAAAACAAACTTACACGTCAGTTTTTTGCTGAGAATTACCTGAGCGAACTCTATTTGATTTATCTCAGGCGACTGACCTGCTGCACCTTATCCAACAAAAAGTCACTGCCGACATACTTCTCATATAGCAATCCACATATGAGTATGTTAACTATTCCTACAAACTGTGGATTGAAATCAACTGTTTTCCTGAATTTATTGATTCTAAACCACAAAATAGCAGTAACTTTGCACCATCTTAATAGAGAGTTATGAATTATCCGAATCAAATACAAAACACTATAAATCAATAAATTATTTATTGCGAAGTTTTTCATTGCGAAAAGTTTTGCAATAACAATAAAACTATAAACAAGGAGAAATAATGGATCGTTCTTCACAGATTATCAGGACCAGTTGGATTGGCATTATCGCCAACGTGTTGCTGGCTGCATTCAAGGCCGCTGTAGGTGTATTGGCCAGTTCGGTGGCCATCGTCATGGATGCGGTGAACAACCTGAGCGATGCACTCTCAAGTGCCATCACCATTGTGGGCACCAAACTATCACAGCGCCCGGCTGACAGAAAACACCCCTTCGGGTTTGGACGCATCGAGTATTTCAGCGCCATCATCATCGCAGTGATTGTGCTATCGGCGGGTGTGACGTCGCTTATTGAGTCGGTCAAGAAAATCATCGAGCCCACTACTCCGTCCTACTCCACCGTCACGCTCATCGTCATCATCGTGGCGATAGTTGTGAAACTGGTGCTTGGACAATACGTGAAGCGACAAGGCGAGAAACTGAAGAGTGACGCGCTCATTGCCTCGGGATCAGATGCCCTGTTCGATGCCATTATCACGCTGGCAACACTCATCTCGGCAGGTGTGATGCTACTGTGGCATGTTTCGCTCGACGGCATCCTGGGTGCACTCATCTCGCTGGTCATCATCAAGGCCGGTATCGAGATGCTCGCTTCTCCTATCAACGAACTGCTTGGAGCCAAGATCTCGCCCGAACTGCTCTCGCAGATCAAGAAAGAGGTCAACAATTTTGAGGATGTGCATGGCGTGTTTGACATCATCGTCCACAACTACGGCCCCGACGTGCAAATTGGCTCCCTGCACATCAATGTCAAGGACACGATGGATGCCCACCAGATTCACGGCCTCACACGCCGTATTACCGAGGAGATGTTTGACCGCCACGGCATCATCATGACTGTCGGGGTATATGCCGTCGCCACAGGCGATAACAAGCGCGCCGAGTTGCAGCACACCATCATGCAGGCCGCTGCCGCACACGAGCATGTCGAACAGGTCCATGGATTCTACTACTTCGAGGACGAGCGTCGCGTTTCCATCGACGTAGTGCCCGACATCACCATCCACGACGATGCTGCCTTCATCAAGGAATTAGTCAACGAGTTACAGCCACTCGTCCCCGATGACACGGTGTCTATCGTCATCGACCACAACTACAGCGAGTAAACCGCTACCGCAGTTTACCCGGAGTTAAAACAAAAAAGCGTATCGTTTAAAACAATCCTTGACTCGATTGACTTAGCTGTCAATCGATATGGTTGGCCTGCATGTACTCGATGACACGTTGCAGGTCGTTAGGAGTGTCCACAGCGATGGTCTCGCTCTGCACCTCGATGTAGTGCACGTGATAGCCATTCTCGATAAAGCGCAGGATCTCGATGTCCTCAACCGCCTCAACCTTTGCCTTGCCGTACTTCTTGCCGTAGTCGCAATAGAATTTCAGTGCCTCGGGCTTGAAGCCATAGACGCAAACCTGCTTATAGTACTTCACATTGATGTTTCCCTTGGGGAAGGGAGCAGCCGAACGGGTCAGGAACACGCCACGCCCGTCGGCGGCAGCGATGACCTTCGGTACCGTGAAGTTAATCAAATCCACAGGGTCATGAATCTCGGTCATCAGGTTAGTGACCATAATGCCCGTGTCGGGATTCTCCAGATAAGGCACGATGGCAGCCTTGATGGTCTCGGGCTCGATCAACGGCTCATCGCCCTGGATGTTCACATACAGGTCGGCTGGCACTTTCTCGGCCACCTCACCGATGCGGTCGGTTCCAGTGCGGTGCGACGTGGATGTCATGATCACCTTGATGCCACGCTCTTGACACGCATTGAAGATGCGATCGTCGTCGGTAGCGACATAAACCTCACTGAATTCTTTCACCTTCATGGCCTGAAGATAAACGCGTTCAATCATGAGCTTTCCGCAGATTTCGGCCAAGGGCTTGCCCTCAAAGCGCGAGGACTGATATCGGGCTGGTATGACAGCAACTATCTTCATGATAATATATCTTAGAGGAATTGGTAAATTGACTCAACGTGCAAACTGCGGTACAAGCTAGGGGTGAGCGAAATCAACCGCATCGAAGTATAGTCCTCGAACTGACTGAACAGCAAGCGGTTCTCGTTGCTCAGTTCCATCTCCTTGTCGGACAGCACTTGACCGCGATACCCGTCATAACCCACAATGTAGATGCTCGACGGGGACATCTCGATAGCCGTTTGCAGGGCCACAGTGGTGCAGGAGTCCTCAAAGTCGCCCGTAAAGCTGATCTTAGGCAACTCAAAGGTCCTCTTGCCGGCATAGTGTGGAACGTCGGTACCCATCGTGCGGGGATATGGCGGCAACACACACGTTCCGTTAAATTCAGCTACAGGAACCGTCTTCTCCATTCGTTTTGCCTCATTGCCCACAAGCACATAGAACTTGTCGTTCTTGACATGCTTGAACAGCGACGCATGACGTGCCGTGGCAAAGACGATAGCCATCTCAGGATGTGTATTCACAAATTCGGTAATCGCCTCAATATGGTCAGCAACCGTCTCGCCACCGCCGATGATGAGGACCTCCTTGTAGTGGTTCACGTCCAAGGTACCGAAATGGGCATTATCGGCAAGATGATTGCGCTTGTTGTCAACGGCACGGACGATACTGTTGAAACTGTAGGCCCTGTTCATCGACCAGGCCATGACTTCCTTCTGCGGGATGGAATTGGCTCCTGAAATCATGTAGGGCAAGGAAGTGCCCCAGTTGTACTGGCGCCACAGCGGCATGAAGGCCGTGATGACGTCGCCCAGCACGTTGAAGTCCACCTCCAGCCCCTGGCGGTTGAGGCACGTGAGCAAGAGCTCGGTATTCAGGTTACCCGCGCCGCGTCCCATTCCCAGGATGGTGCCATCGACCGACACGACGCCGCACTTGATGGCGGTGAGCGTGTTGATCAGGGCCATCTGCAGGTTGTTGTGGCCATGGAATCCCAGGGGGCAATCGGTCACCTCACGAATGGCGGCGATGGTCGCAGCCACCTCGTCGGGCATCATGCTGCCGAAAGAGTCCACCATGTTGAAGATGGTGACGACACCCTTGAGCTGGGCCAACCGCGGAATCAGGTTCTCGTACTCGGACCACTTTGACATGTACATGAGGTTGAAACCCACCTCAAAGCCATCCTCGCGGATGTGCCTGGCCAGGTTGATGGCGCGGTCCAGGTTCTTGGGGTCCACGGCAATCCTGATCATGTCGACGATGCCGTGCAGCGGCTCGGTCAAGTTAACGAGGTCCTCGACCCGGGTGCTCTTCTCGTTGAGCATGACAGCCACCTTCTTGGTACACCTGTCATGGATGCGCTTCAACGACGAAACCGGGCAGTAGCCATATTCGCCCATATAGGTCTTGTCGGGGTTGTTGCGGTAGCCCACCTCGATGTAGTCGATGGGCAGGCTGTTCACGGCCTCGATATAGGTGCCGACGATGTTGGGCGAGAAATCCCAGTCGGTATAGTACCCGCCGTCGCGCAGGGTACAGTCCATTATCTTATATTTGTTTGCCATAATTGTGAGGGTTGATTAACATGGTTAATGGTTGAGAACGGCGTCCAGGTCAACGCGCTCATAGGCCTCGAGTTTGCCGCCGCGGGTAGCATTATAGATGGTGAAGCCGGGATGGGCGTCGGCAAACTTCCTCGCGGTCATATAGGCCATGGTGCTCTCGACGATGCGCGGCAGGTTCATGCCCTTGTTGGTGGCCTTGGAGCCTTCAAAGTAGTCTTTCACGTCATCCTTGATGACGGGCACGCCCTTCTCATTCAAACTGATGGAATAATTGTGGTCGATGCCCAACAGATAGACCTCGCTGAAGCCCATGTAATGGGCCAACTGCATCGCGCCATAGGTCACCGTGAAGCCCTGGCCCAGGAAACGGTTGAGACGGGTGCTGAAGTCGGCGTCGCCGGGATAAAAATCCTTGTGGCGCAGGACAAAATAAGAGAAGTCGTCGCGCCGGCCGAATGTGGCCATGGCCTCCAGGGGCAGGAACACGTGACGGCACTGCACCGTCTTGATTTCCTCCTGGAATTTATCAATCAGCTTGAAGTCCTGATTGACGTAATAGGTCGGGCGCCAAGTGGTTTTAGGGAATATCTCGAAGATGCGGTTCGAGCCAAAGGTGATTTCTCCCTTCAGCTTCTCCAAATCCTCGACCGTCAAGCTGGGTCCCGTGCCGATGATGAAGCACCGCTCCCCCTTGTGCTGGCCCTTGAACCGCTTCAACTCGTTGCAGACTGAACGATTCAGTATATATTGTTTTATAGAGTGCAGGTACGATCTGTCCATAAATCCAAGTGTTCAGTGATCTATCATTGCAGCCATCAAGTTCACGGCAATGCCGCTGATTAGTTACAATCTGCAAAGATAATGTAAATTGGCGGCTAAACAAACAAGCTGACGCGTTTTTTCCCAATATTTGCACAGGATGACATGTTTTCGCCCAAGTTGAGCGACTCCATAAAAATGGACGGGATTTCTTGATGAAATCGTGGAGCCATGTTGTGCCATCATTGCCTCGCACGTAGAAGGACCGCTCTAGCGAGCGGGAAATTGAACAAATTAGAATTGTTGATTGGAAATTTGAATGATTTCCCGTGCGTTAGCACGGTCAAATCCTGCAACGCTGCATGATGGCACGCTCCTCTTATTGGGGCCTTTTCGGGCGCTTCTCGCTTCAACATCTACGACAGGGAATAAAAAAGTCAGGGGCGCGTTTTCAACAACGGGTCCCTGACTTTGCATTTAATTACTGTGGTTAATAAAATGCGTATCTATGAAAAAATTACTAATGTTTCTTTCAAGATGATTTATTAACTGATTAACGGATGATCTTGCTCGTGGTGGTCGAACCATCGCTGTAGCGGGTAATCACGATGTTAAGACCATCGAACGGCTGGCTTGACTGCATACCCTGAGCGTTCACATAGGTTACGCTTACAGGAACTGCACCAGCGCCGAACATTTCCCTGAGGGCGGTTTCAATGTCATCAGCCGAACCCTCACCCTGAACGATGTAGTATTCCTCAGCATCGTCGGGATCGTCACCCAGCCTTGATCCAGTGTTATCGCCTTCAGTAACCACCTTCTTGTAGTACAAGCGAACCACGAAGGTTACATCATCATAATTCACATATTCATCAGCGGGGCCACCGAACGAGCACTGGAGAACGCCGTCACCGGGATCCCACTTATCGGTGATCACAGCCTGGGTCGATTCACTGTATTCAGTACCCAGCAGGTGCGGCAGCGGCAGCGGGCCAAGGTCGATGAGTGAACCGGTCTCGGAATCGGTCGAGAAGGCACGAGCGGCAGGATAGGTACACCATGCACGATACATGAACGGCACGTAGGTGCTCTTATCTTTGTCGTTCGCTATCGTCATCGCAGGAACTGTACCATTGATGGTGATCGTGGGAATATATACGCAATACTCCTGATTGGTTCCGGGAACTTTCCATTTACCCCAAGCACTGCCATTGCTCCTCTCAATCTCGATGTTATAGGGCTCAACGGCACCCAGGGTCTCGCGCTTGATGTCCGAGCCGTAGGAGTTGTTCTTGCCGTCACCGCGGGCTGAGTTAATACCCAAAGTCCAGATCACAGGCACATAGGAGATCTCGTTGCCTTCCACACCTTGCACATAGTTGGTGTCAAGACGCTCAACGGTCTCGTTACCGACGCGGTCATACCTGGGAGTTACACCCGAGGTCTCGCTCTCAAACAGGAAGAACTGGCTATAGGAGCCGACCTGTTCCTCAAACTGCTGGAGCTTAGACACGCGGTGGGTATCGTCAATCACGGGATAGTCTTCACCCACATTGCCACGGTACAGGTTATAGTACAGCACATTACCGTCGGGTGCGACGTCATACGTCATCTTGGAATTGATCACCTGAGGCTTCAGATGCATGTCAGTATCAGTGATAATCTGATTATAGGTGTAGAAGCCTTGCATGGTCGAGCTCGTCTTATACACAGGGATGGGCACGGGAGTACTCTTCTTAGGCTCGCCACCAGGTTGGTCTTCCCTCAAAGTATAGATATAACCATCAGGGTGCCTATTGTTGAGGGTTGATTCCGTGAACTGGTCAAGCATCATGATGTCTTCACCGTCTTTCAGGAAGCTGAGCAGGGTATTGGGATCGTCATAGGTACCATCCATATCAACCCAACCTGAGCCGGCAGGAATAGTGATCTGTGCGGTTGTGGGATCGCTCTCGTCCTTACCGCTTTCCTGGGCGGTGGCGCTAACGGTGATGGTGTTGCTCACATAGCCGCAAGGCACGGTGATGCTTACCTCGCCCTCGCCGCTCACGGGATCGCAGCCGGGCACATTCAGGGTCACGGTTCCGTTACCAGTAGCGGTGATGGTCACATACTCGCCGTCGCTAGAGGAGGTAATCACGGGAGGTGCGGTCTGTTCCCCGTTCAACTTAGTGATGGTGAAGGTACCGTCGTTGGCGTTGATGGTGATTCTGTAAGTACCGCCCTCCGGGAAATGGATGGGGTCATCGTCATACAGGTCAATGTTACCTCCAGAACTATTGCCTTGCATCACCCAGTTGCCGTTGCTGCTGGGACCGAAGACATCTCGGCTGTTCCACGGATTGTTGTTACCCAACAAGCGGGCAAACAGGATATAGTTGTTGGCGTTTACCGTGATAGTAGCGGTATAGGTGCCATTGGCGTAGCTCATTGGGTGGGTATTATCGCTGAAGTTCCAACCATTACCAAAGTCACCCACAATGTACAAGTCTGCAACATAGTTCACGGTGGCCGTGGCGTCAGTAGCACCGGTGGCGCTTGCGGTCACGGTGGTGGTGGCGCTCAGGTCGCGGCCCGTGTAGGTCACGCTCACGTTGCCACCCGTGTTGCCGAGCGAGGTGGGATTCACAGTCCAGTCGTTATTGGCTGCGCTGACGTTGATGTTGCCATCGATGTCAGTACCGGTGACGGTCAAGGCACCAGCTGCGGCATCGTTGATCGTCTGAGTAGCGGGAGAAATCTCAATCGTGGGATTCGTAGTGTCGATGGTGAAACTTGTGGGCACAGCTGCCGATTCACCAAGATCATAAACTGCGCTGACAGCACAATTATAGGTGCCGTCTTCCAGGTTATTGAAGGTGTAGGTGAAGGTGTTGGCATCCACATTACCCACGAGCTCGCCTTCCAAGTAAATATTATAGGATACGGGCATCACAGGTGCAGGTGTATAAGTGATGTCATCGATCATCAAGCCGAAAATGTCTACTGAAGTGTGGCGGATGGCAAAATACTTGCTACCAGCAGGCAGAGTCACAGAAACTTGAGTCCAAGTGGTGCTTGAGCATTGTCTTGTTGACCCCACGATGGAGAAACTTGAGTAGCTATTATTGGTTGATGAAGTGAGAACCTCATAGGTCTCATTACCATATTGCGTTGTGATTTCCCTTACCCAGAAAGTGATGGTCTGAGCCTCACCGCTCAACTCGGGCGAGATCAGCCAGTGGTCTGTAGCATTTCCTGACGTGGGGACAGTCGATAACATATACTGGGCGCCAGTGAGTGCCGCACCATCAGTCCATGCGGGATCTGTCAAGTTATAAGCCATGGGATAGAAGGATGCAGGACCACTTGAATTAGGCCAAGAGTGTCCACTAAGACCGTAGTTATAACCACCACTGGAATCATAGAGCGACCACTCGCCATAAGCACCTGTGTGGGCGCTGGCAGTGATGCCACCAGTTTGGAATGCAGGGAACACACCGAAGTTTTCAAAACTCTCGGTAACATCAGATGCTGTGATAGTGGGAGCATTCCAGGTCATGGTTCCGCTATTATCCACAGATGTGGCTGCTACATTCTGGGGTGCAGGCAAAATGTTGATTGCAGTCTGTGCACTGGCAGTGTTGTTGGTAGCGTCATCATCATTAAAGACAAGTTGAACACCAAAGTTGACTGTCTGACCACCTTGAGCCTGTGTCGTGGCATATTGAGTGGTGTATGTAGCAAAAGCACCAGCGGCCAGTGAATTGGTTACAGTCTCAGTGTGAATCACGTTCCCGTTTGCAGTGATGTTTACCGTGTAGTTTTTCTCAGGAAGGATTTCTGAGTTAAAGACTCTTGCGGTAACAGTGGCGGTCTCACCAGCATATACCGATGTGGGGGCAGCAAGTTCTACTGACAAGTCATGAGGAGGATTGTCCATGACTGTAATAGAGAAGTTGTCAACAAACAAATTATACATATCGGGATCCGAAATGGCATGAATACCGATGTAGTAATTGCCTGATTGTTCTACTCCGAATGATTTGGTGAGCGTCGCGTGTGAGGAGGAGGTAGCAGAAACTTGAGTAGGTTGAATCAAAACGACACCATTTTCAAGTGCTGTAGCTGTATGTCCATCGGATAGTAATACTTCAATTCCCTCAGGGTAATTTGCACTACTACACCAAGTCTCGATAGAAAAGGTGTAAGCCTTTCCGACTTCGAGTGTGAGAGGTGCAGTCACCAGCCAGTCATCAGCAGAATTGGTGGAGTGATACGAATATTGTGCGTAACCACTGGAGTTTCTCGTCCAAGTTTTGGTATCATTATTAGCATTGATGACCTCCCACCAATTGAAAAGGGTAGATGAACCGAAGTTATTGGTGTAAGGCGGGGTCACCGGAGTCGTGGAAGCCCTTGACGGACCCTTGGCAGGTGCAGTTGAAAGCTGTGCAGTCGTGTTATGACGATACGCTTTCTTGGTTTGCGCGTTAAGCGACAGGGTGAGCAGTGCGAGGACTGCAGCAAAAATATATATCTTTTTCATCGCTTATATCGTGTTTAGTTGTTATTAGGATTATAATTAGGATCAACTTCACCATCGGAGCCATAGCCAGGCTCGATTTCCTGGTTGTTAGCATCCCTGTACTTGATGCGGTAGTAGGCCTTGTTGCCGTCCATTACCAGCTCAAGATCAATAACAGGAGTTTCGTTGCGATACAGGGTCAGCGTGCGGCCAGTGGTGCCCACATTGCCGGCGCTGATGCCTGCCTGGCCAGGAAGACTCAGCTTGTGTGGAGCCAGCCAGTTGCGATAGTAGTTCACCTCGGTGTTCTTTGTGTCCTTGGTCACGTAGTCGCTCTCGTAGCGCCACCACTGCAGACCAATGAAGTCGGAGGTGCCCGGAACGGTCACGTTGTCAGGGGCGCTCTGGGCAAAGAAGATCTCGGGATTGGTAGCATCGCGGGGTGTGGCGACCACAAAGTAGTGGATTTCATAGGCCGTAGCACCGGCTTCATATTCATAACCATTGTCGGCACTGTACCAAGTGGTCTGATCGGTGCCATTGGGGGTCACGCAGATGGTGTCATTGCCGATGACCTGATACAGATAATAGGTCTGGGGGATGCCCTCGCTATGGGCAATTGCATCGAGGTTGTCCTCCCAAGTTACCGTCGTCGTGTAGAAGCCCTCTGTGGACGAAGGCGCAATATCGGCAAAGAGGTCAACCATGTACATGCCCACGGTGGGCTGATGGCCTAATACATAGGTACGCCAGTCACTGCTCGTACCACCGCGGAAGTCAGGAATATAGAGCACCAAGCTGCTCACGCGGTTCTCGGAGGTTCCCTGCTTTCCAGACATCGAGAAGTAATGCTGGAAAAAGTTGACACTATTACAGTCATGGACAATGTTATAAGTCACACCTGACCTCATCTTTTCATAGAAGTCGACATAATCCAGGGTGTCGGAGTCAGCGGCCGGGCTGAACTCCTCATACATGCTATAGAAAGGAGCTCTATCATAATGGGGCAGAGCGTCCAACGAACTCAAGAATGCCATTTTGCCTTTACTGATAAAGTAGAAACGGTTCAAGTCGCCAGTGTAGGCAAACAGCGTACCGGCATCGCTCGTTTCGGTGTTGACGCGCAGGCCGTCGGTCAAGAGTTGAACCTCCTTGATATAGGTCTGGAAATAATTCTTCAAATCAGCAGCATTCACAGTGGTGTCCTGTATGCGCTCTAACGGATTATTGTTGAGACCGTCATAGAGCTTAACCAGCAATACGGTGTAGCCATTCTCTTTGGGTGGCGTGATGGTGCCAGGGATTATATAGCCGATTGTCGAGTATTCCGTATCAGAATAAGTCAGCTCCTGTTCAACATAATCAAATGTAGGAGTACCAAGAGCCAAAACCTCCCCATTGTAAGCAGGAGATGAGGGTTCAGCTATAACGATAACCTCGACAGATCCAGTCTCATTCTCGAGAAATTCTCCAGGTAATCTAACACCACCTCCACTGCTTGAAGTCGTATACCAATAGGCGTTGTCGCCGCTGCCGCCTGTAGACCATGAGCTAGGGAAAGTGACGTTGTTGGGTGTGAGAGGCTCAAGTAACTGCTGTCCATTTCCATCAAGTATGTAAATCTTGACTACATGCACTTGGTTAGAACTTACATAAATGGTTACGCCTTCCTCGTAATTGGTTCCGATAATGTCCCAACCATACTGGATGGTCTGGTATGGAATGTCGCAATTCTGGGGAGCAGAGAACTTAGTACCAGGGATATTCTCATCTGTGTACACGCGTTTTACCAAAGCGATCATTCCATCAACATCGGTAAAAGGCTTGGTAATCAATTGGCTACCACCATTCCAAGTAACGTAAGGATTGGGAAGTTCCTGTTCATACCATGATTTTTTATGAACGGCTGTAGCGTTCAAATCGAAGTTCTGGGAGCGTTTCGGGGCTTCGGATCTCAGGCTTCCATGGTGCCTGTTGGCCGTAGCCTGAACAAGATCATTGGCATGCTTGGATGCAATAACCTTTTTAGGCATGGTGCGCATATTCATGTGTCGTGTTTCCACATTCGGCAACAATTGTGCCTGCGCACTACTCGTCCAGCCCACCGCTAGCAGCAGGCCGAACAACAAAGTTGTTAGTTTCTTTTTCATATCATACAGAATTTTAAATATTTAAAAATTGTAATATTCTATATCAAGTTATTATCCACATTTTATCGTCAAATTAGGAGACTGTAAGCTTCAAGGACTAAATCACTTAAAGTTATGTGTTGGAGCAATAACATGTTGGCTTGTCAGAATCTTGGCTTAGCAACTCTTTGCAATTATTGCATCCATCAGCATCCTAAATTCATGATAGCTTCATTCCATGTGGTTCAACGGGCAAAGTTACAACGTTTTTTTGAATCGGCAAGTATAAAAATAATAAATTTTTACCTTAAAGAGAGGGATTGCCACAATAATTGGCTAAAAATGAGTATCATCAAGATGAAAAAGGGCAAAAAAGCAGGGACAACAGCAATTTAACCGCCTCATGAGCGGGAAATCAATCCACTTGCTGAATTTCGAGCAAAGTGGTGCGAGCAACCCCTTGTCGATAAGCAGGTTAACTAACGCCAGCCTTGACACATCACGGCAATGCCGTGAGGCACGGGATGATGGTGAATGAGCAGGTGCGGTCATGGGCAGGAAGGCGGTATTGTTCCAGCGGACGGGCGCCCCAGCTGTCGATGCCGCCCACACCGCAGTGATCGCCGTCGAGCGTGAGATAGAGATAGGGATCGACTTCAGTTAGGTCTGACGGGTGGCGCTGGTGCTTCTCGTCGCCCTCGTCAAGCGTGTTGACCGAGAAACGCAATGCGCTGGCATAGAACGGCTTGTCGGCCGTTACCTGGAAGCCGTTGCCCTGATTGTCGGTCTGGCGCCACCAGCGCATGTCGCCCTTGGTGCCCGTCTCCTGCGGGCGGATGTAAGGATAGAACTGCTCGTCGGCAGTCTGGCGGTAGATACCCAGGCGCTGGCTGTAGCGGCGGTCGGCATAGTTCTCGATGGGGCCGCGGCCATAGAAGTGGCTGTTGTCCATCGTGTAAGGCAACTCCATCACCAAGCCGAAACGCAACATCTCGGGCAGTTCGGTGAAGCTGTCATCAAAGGCGATGCTTTGGGTGACGCACATGGCACCGCCACGGTGTATCTCGTAGGTGAGCGTGAGCCTTGCGTGTACCTCGGGCATGTCGTAACGGGCCACGACGGTCACCTGCGACTTGTTGGACGCTTTCTTGTCCACGCCAAACGAGGTCAAGTTCATCACGGGGTTGCGCCACACTTTCAACTTCTGCTGCAGCCATGCGCCCATGTCGTTGTCGGTGACCGCGCGCCAGAAGTTGGGCCGCAACGTGCCGCCCAACAGCGTAACACCATGGACGTAATAGTCGGTTATCATTCCCGACAAATCGCTGAAACTTATCCTTGCGTCCTCGCAAGAAACGGTTAGGCCAGAGGCCGTTTTCGTGATCTTGAAATTGGTTTTCACGTTAGGCAAGGCAGCCGCTTGGGGCGCCACCTCACGGACGGGCAATTGGCCGTAGGCGACGCGCTGGCCTGCTTCCATCAACGGTTCTTTCTCTTTGAGCAAGAAATCGACGTTGAGCATGACTTCGCTGTTCGGGTCAAGCGCGTCGAGGGTGTTTGCAATGGGCAAGTGCAGCACCTGGCGGCCTTGCGGAGCGACATTGAGGTTGTTTTCCTCGCCGTTGAGCACGGGCTGGCCGTCAGCGAGCAGTTGCCACCGCATTTTCACGTTGCTCAGGTCGCGGAAGAAGAATTCGTTCCTCACGGTGATGTCACCTTGTTGCACGTTCACGCCTTCGGCCCAGACGTTCTGGTAGTAATAGGCCGTCTCATAGGCGTGCGGATTCCACACGCGGTCGGGACTCACGAGTCCGTTGCAGTTAAAGTTATTGTCGCTGGGGTCGTGGGTGTTATAGTCTCCACCATAGGAGAAATACTCCTTGCCATCGGCAGTCTTGACACGGAGGCCCTGATCGACGAAGTCCCATACGAATCCGCCCTGAAACTTAGGCAAGCGGCGCACGACATCCCAGTATTCCATCAATCCGCCACCCGAGTTGCCCATCGCGTGGTTGTACTCGCACAGGATGAGCGGCTTGGTGCTCTCGGGCTTGCTGGCATAGCGCTCGCACCACTCGGGCGAGGCATACATCGGGCACATCAGGTCGGTGTTCTCGCCGCCCTGGGCACGCTCCCAGTGGATGGGGCGCGAGGGGTCAACGGAGCGTATCCAGTCACGTGCAGCAGTGAAGTTGGGGCCGTCGCAGGTCTCGTTGCCTAGCGACCACACGATGACGCTGGGGTGATTGAACTGCACGCTCACGTTGTGTTGGTTGCGTTCCAGGATGGGCTTGGCGAACATGGGTTTGTAGGTCGGAGCCGTGTTGGGGTCATAATGGAAACCGTGCCCCTCCTGATTGGCCTCGGCAAAGACATACAAGCCGTACTCGTCGCACAAGTCATACCACATGGGGTCGTCGGGATAGTGGCAGGTGCGCACGGCGTTGATGTTCATGCGCTTCATCTCCTTGATGTCGGCAATCATGCGCTCGCGCGACACGACATAGCCGCCGTCGGGGTCCATCTCGTGGCGGTTGGCGCCCTTGATATAGATGGCCTTGCCGTTGACGAGCAGCTGGCCGTCCTTGATCTCAACGCGGCGGAAACCCACCTTGATAGTAACAACCTCGCTTTTCGCTTTTTTATCTGCGGGGGTAAACGTGGTGACAAGTTTGTAGAGGTTTGGCGTTTCGGCCGTCCACAGATTGACATTGGGGATAATCCAGCGGTTTTCGCCAGCGGGAGTCATTGTTACCTCATTACCTTGTGCATCCAGCAGTTGATAGGTCAGCGTGCCCTTGCCAGTAATGATGGGGGCAGTCTTTAATGTGCCGTCTTTCATGTCATCGGTGAGTCCTGCCGTCACGCGCAAGTCATCGATGTGGTAGTTCTTGTCACGATAGTAGAGGTAACTCGACCGTGCCACACCCGACAGGCGCCAGAAATCCTGGTCCTCGCTATAGGTGCCGTCACACCAGCGCATCACCTGGAACGCCAACAGATTATCACCTTCTTTCAGGTATGGCGTGATATCAAACTCGGCAGCCGTCTTGCTGTCCTCGGCATAGCCCACAAACTGGCCATTGACCCACAGGTTGATGTTGCTGGTCACGCTGCCGAAATGGGCAATGACCTGCTTGCCTTTCCAGTCGGCGGGCAGGATGATGTGGCGGCGGTAGGTACCCACGTGGTTGCCCTGCACAGGCACTCGGGGCGGGTCGTTCTTCCAATTGTCGCGCCACGGGAAGCCGATGTTGACATACACCGGGTCGCCATAGCCGTTCAATTCCCACATGCCAGGCACGGGCATCGTGCCCCAAGTGCTGTCGTCCAGGTCAATACGCCAAAAATCCGTGGGGCGCTCGTCGAGGTTGGCGACCCATTGGAATTTCCAGTTGCCGTCGAGCGACAAGAAGCGGCTCATTGCTGATGCATTCACATCGTGGGCAATGAATGACGTGTGTACCGGCAAGCGGTTGATTTCGTTCACTTGCAGATCCATCCACGGTTCCCCGACGGGTTGGGCGTTCATGCACAACGCCATCATCAGGCAAATTATAGTGAGAATTGAAGTCTTCATAGTTTTTGATTTGTAGGGCCTCGCCTTGGCGTGGCCGGGTTAATGTGAGTTGCGCAGGTATTCCTCGGCGCGAGCTAGATCCTCTGGTGTGTCGATGCCGATGGTCGCCGTGGTGGTGATGCCCGCCTTGATGGTGTAGCCGTTCTCGAGCCAGCGCAGCTGCTCCAGCGACTCGGCAAGTTCAAGGGGTGATTGTGGCAACCGCGTGATGGCTTCGAGCACTGCGGCGCGGTAGGCATACATGCCCACATGGGTATAGTATTGGGTCATGGCTGGCCACTCGGCACGCTCCTTTCCCCTAACATAGGGAATCACCGAGCGAGAGAAATATCGGGCGCGCATCTGGCTGTCCAACACCACCTTAGGGCTGTTGGGATTCTCTAGCTCGCTGTAGGGGCGATTGGAGGCAAACGGGCGCACCAGCGTGGCAATGTCGGTAGTCTTGTCGTTAAAGCAGGCCATGATGGCGCGCAGCTGATCAGGCTGGATAAACGGCTCATCGCCCTGGATGTTGATGATGACATCCTCGTGACCACCGTTCTTCAGGTAGGCCTCCTGGCAGCGGTCAGTGCCGCTGCGGTGCTCGGTGCTCGTCATGATCGCCTTGCCACCGAAAGCCTCCACTGCCTGCATGATGCGGTCGTCGTCGGTAGCGACGATGACACGGTCCAATACCAGGCTCACCTGACGATAAACCCGCTCTATCATCGTCATGCCGCCCAGCATGGCCAGCGGCTTGCCGGGAAACCTCGTCGAGGCATACCTCGCCGGGATAATCCCAATAAATGTCAATTCCTGTTCCATAATAGCAGAATTAACTGTTAACTCAATCAGTAGCCCCAGTTTTCGCCGATGAGAATGACGGTGTGGCGATGAGCCGGGAAACTGTTTCGGGTGAAATGGACGTAGTTACAGATGCACTGCGGGCTATTGCAGTTGTGGCACACGCCGTCAAGTCGGCAAGGCGTGTCGCAGCCCAAACGTGCAGTGTTGATGGGTGCGGCAGTGTTGCGGGCACGAGCGAGCGCGGCCTCGATGGTGGGAGCTACTTTATTCATACCAATCACGTGGATCACGTTGTGCGGTCCCCAGGTGATGGCGGCGACGCGGTTGCCGCGGCCGTCTATGTTGACGATGACGCCATCCTGGGTGATGGCGTTGGCACTGGTCAGGAAGTAGTCAACGTTCATAGCGTCGAGGTAGCACTGACGCTTTTGCTCGGGTGTCTCAGCCTTGTCACGGTCAATGACCTTGTAGTCGCCGCTACCCATCAGTTCTTGCGTCAGACCCATCTCACGGATGGTCTGTGAACCGCCCCAAGTGATGCTGCTGCCAGTGGGGATGAGTGACTTGACAAGGGCGATGGCCTCGGCGGCGGTAGCGCAATAATGTGCGTTGAAGTGGCGGCGCTCCAGGTGCTTGATGATGCGTCCAGCCAAGAGTTCGTTATGAATGTCAGTTGGTGTCATATCGATTAAGTTAAATGTTTTGGGTCACTTATGTTATTTATGTTGGCAGGAATTGCAGGACATCAATGAGTTTAAGGGAGCCCCAAATGATGGCGGCATAGCGCAACATCTTGCCGATGGTCATAGTAATGAGCACAATCCACGGATTGGAGCGCACATAGCCTAGCGCTACACTGATGGCTGTACCCAACATAGGAATGAAGGCAAAGAAACCCATCCACGCGCCACGATTCTTCATGAAGGCCAGCGCACGGTTGAGTTTCTCCTCACTGACATGGGCATATTTTTCGATCCACTCGATTTTTCCTAAATGCCCTAGATAGTAGCAGGTCATTCCACCACTCACATTGCCCACCAGCGCCACAATCAGACTGGTGACAGGATTCATGTGCAACGCTCCCACGCAGGCGATGACCAAGGCCTCGCTGCTGAACGGGATGATGCTACCTGCCAGGAACGACCCTAGAAACAGTCCCAAGTAGCCCCATTGGGTAAAGAAATGTATGAGTGTATCGAGCATTCCTCAGCCGAAAAAAATGATCTACTTGAAAAGCAACTGGGTAAAAATGACGAGATAATCGCGCCAGTTGGTCCATTCGTGGCCACGCGTGCTCTCGTAGTAGGTGTAGCGTAGGCGGTGCTGGTCGAGCATCTTCCTGAACTCGGCATTGTCCTTGTAGAGGAAATCGTCCTTGCCTATACCCATCCAATACAATTTGGGTCGCTGCTTGAATTGGTTGACGAGTTTTGTTTCGATGTCATCATAGATTTTGCTCTTGCCTTTATCCATGCGGCCGATGGCCGGAGAGAACAGCCCCACATAACCAAAGTCATCAGGCTGGTTGGCACTGATATAAAGCGAGTGGTAACCACCCATCGACAGGCCGGCAATGGCACGATAGCGCTTGGCATCGCGGGTGCGGTAATGGCTGTCCACCCATGTCTTGATATCATTAAAACTCTGCTCGAATGTACCATCCATCCAATTCTTGTGGGCAAACGTGGGTTGCACGTTGTTGTCAGGCCCCGAACCCGCAGCAGCGGGCTCATCGACATTGCCGTTGGGCATGACAACAATCATGGGTTCAGCCTTTCCGCTGGCAATCAGATTGTCAAGAATTTGGGCGGTGCGACCCTGCTCAGTCCAAACGGTCTCGTCGCCACCCGTACCATGCAACAGATAGAGCACAGGATAACGCTGACGGCTCTCTTCGTATCCGGCGGGAGTATAGACCATCATGCGACGTTTCATACCCAGTGACGGCGAATCATACCAGACGGCGCTCACGTCGCCATGCGGCACATCATGCACAGCCATGGGACAATCCCCGTAAGGGTCGAGAATGAACTTATTCATCACATTTTTGACATCATGACACACCTGAGCATTGTTGTCATCCAACACCTTGACGCCATCAATACTATAATGGTACATGTACAGGTCAGGCTTCAAGTCACGCAGGGTTAGACTCCAATTGCCGTCGTTCTGACGCTGCATGAGCGTGTCGAGGCGCGAGTCGATAATCAGACGCACAGTATCGGCATCTGGCGCCTTTACCTTGAAGATGACTGAGCCGTCCTTACCAATCAATGGTGATTGCACAGAAGGAGCGAACATACCTTGTTGCGCATTGACAAGAGGCATTAGCGCAGCAACGATAATCAATAATAACAGGATTCTCTTCATAGCTGAAACTTTTTTCGGCAAAATTAATGAAAAGCCCGCTTATCTCAAAATGTAAAACAAAAAATCCCCGACTCTCGCCGCGGATCATTGAAAAAAATCTAATTAACCTCTAATACCATTAACATAAACCTTAAAACTAAATCTTAACCTTCTTAACAAAAAAATCCCATGCCTCACGGCAACAATTTTATGTCTTGATGAAAAATCGACCGCAAAGGTAAGGCCAAATATGTTATTAAACATAATTTTTGAGCAAGAAAGTTTTTGTTATTAACATTAATTAATATTTTATCGATTTTTTTTGAAATATTTTTAGCCCAGAGTGGCAATTTTGACGTGTAATTGATCCTAGAAAGCCCTCATCTGTAACAGAAGCAGCAAAAAGCTATGGGCCCTCATAGCCGAAAAATCGACTCTAAGGGCCCATAGCACCAAACATCGTGCTGACTAGAACACGTCAGTTACTCATCATTTGCCAAGCAACAGGTACTGATAGGGAGAAAGCGAGATATTCTTGCCCAGCTCCACCTGTTCACCCGTCATCAGGTTGGTGACAACAGTTCCAGTCCACATGGGCGGCACATTAATCTGGTGAGCGGCGTCCCTGACGTTAACCAATACCAGTACATTGTCGTTATTGAGCACGCGGTCCACACATAAGATACTGTTATCGTCATCGTCAAAGGGCTCTACCCTACCGCTGGATCGCAGTGCAGGATGCTCATTATAAACTGAGATGAGCTTCTTGTACTCGTCGCGCAGGGCGGGGTTGGCTTTCCAGTCCACGGGTACATACTTGAAGAAATTGATAGGTTCAGGATAACCCACTTCCTGAGAGCCATATACCAGCATTCCGCCATGCAACATCGTGGTTGCCACGAATGCAGCCATTGAAGCCCTTACACCTCCATATAACTTGACAGGCGAAGCCTTGAAAGACTCATCATGGTTGGTAGTGAAGCGCAATTTGAATTTGCCGCGCTCCAGGTCTTTATACTCTTCTACGTCAACATCGATGAGTTTTTTTACCTTTACACCGTCCTTCATCACATCAGCAATTGCCCTCATGAAATCCCATGCATAGTTCAAGTCAAATCCAGCAGTGAAATTATCGGGATTAGCGCCTTCGGCAAGCATGACAAGTTTGCGGGGTTTGGCAGCGGCACGCAGATTGCTGATGCACTCGGTCCAGAAATCAACGGGTACCTGGTCGGCCACATCGCAACGGAAACCATCAACGCCGACACTGTCAACCCAAAAGCGCATCGCATCAATCATTGCGGCTCTCATGTCCTTATTATCATAATTGAGGTCAGCCACGTCGGTCCAGTCGGTGCCAGGAGGATAGATGATATTTCCTGTCGAATCCTTGGTGTACCATTCGGGATGCTGCTTGACCCACACATTATCCCATGCAGTGTGGTTGGCCACCCAGTCCAGGATGAGGCCCATTCCACGCTCATGGCATGCGTTCACAAGAGCACGCAGATCATCGACAGTTCCAAACTCAGGCGCAACGGCCTTGTAGTCGCGCACCGAATAGGGGGAGTTCTTGGTCTTTTCTAAGCCAATAGGATAAATGGGCATGATCCACAGCATGTTCACGCCCAGGTCCTGAATGGTGTCAAGATGTTCCATGACAGCCTGCAAGGAGTTGGAAGGAGCAAACACGCGGGGATTCACCTGATAGAGCACCACATCGGCTACGTCAGGCACCATGTAACTGTCCGAAACAGGAATAGCATTGTGGCTACTACCTGGTTTGCATCCGGTGAGAACGACCACCAGTGCAAACGACAAAATTAAGAGCAGTTTTTTCATTTCTTTCATATTTTGGTTAATAGTTCATATATTATCTATTTATTCATCGACTGTTTGAAGAGTTCAAACTGTTCGTTGGAAATCTCATTAATGGTGAGAAGGATGTTTCCTTCATCATTCTTTACGATAGTGAACACCAGCACATGTTCATCAACCGTATAACCGGTCTCTATGGCCTGAGTCTCACTATTCAATCGCCAGGGAACCGCCATGCGGGCATTGCTGCCCTTTAGTGCATTCTTAATTGCCAATTTGGCCATCTCGGTATCCTTAACAGCTGTGGAGAACATCGTGCACGAGGCATCACCGGCAGCGGTCTGAGTGAAATCGTATTTCTCACTCAGCCATAAGGCGACATCATCATAGTGGTACTTGCTGGCAGCAGCCCTTGCCGCAGCCTCCTGGTCTCGGCGGCTCTGCTCACGGTTCAAACGTTCCTGCTCACGACGTTGCCGCTGTTCTTCCTTCTTGAGGAGTTTTTCTTCGGCTTTCTGTTTCTTTTCCTCGGCTTTACGTTGCTTTTCAGCCTCTTTATTGGCTTTTTCCTGGGCACGACGTTCCTCTTGAGCACGACGTTTGGCCAAACGTTCCTCCTGTTTCAATGCCTTCTCTTGGTCACGAGCAGCTTGGCGCCGCTGTTTCTCGCTTATCACGGGAGCGGTGGCAACGGGTTCCTCATTTTCCTCATTAAGGATGAGATTATCGGCCTCTTTTGCAACTTCGGCCTCGTCCTGAGTGACGGCACGGCGATCACGGGTGCTGCGGCGCGTGGTCTTGTCCTTCTTGACGGGTTTTTCTTGGGACTTGGCATCGGCTTTATCTTTCTTACCCAGTGATTTATAGTAATTGGCCGTCTCGGTAATGCTCACATAGTAGGTGCCGTCGTCCAGTGCCTTGCGCTTGACATTGAAATGGAATTTGTTCTTCTCAAAGCGGAACTCCTTCCAGTAGGTGGTTGTGGTCATCTGCCATGAGCCTACTGGTTTAATATCGTCATAGCTCGCCATGAGCCTGTCGATCATGTCACGCACCTTCTTGTTGTTCAAGCCCTCAGGAGTATTAAGGAAATAGGTCACTTCGCCCTTGCTGAGCTGTTGCTCCATCTCGGAGGCGCTGGGCGTATAATAGTACTCGAAATAGTTGCGTCCTACAAAAACGTCACTGATGACCTCGCCCAGGTACCATTCACATTCTTCCTGCTCTTGCTGGACAGGTTGTGATAATACCGCCATCGCAAGGCACGCCATCAGGCCAAATAATATATATCTAAAACGATTTATCATGTCTCTCTCGTTTCAACGCTTTCTTTCAGTATTAATCGGCAAAGTTAATGATTCTTGCTTATAAAAGCAAGTTACGGGCCATTTTTGTGCATTTTACATGTTAACAAACATTAAAATAATGGTGGTTTCACGTCACATATCGTAATTACTGACAGCAATTAAAATTCCAGGCCAGGTGCAAGTTTATTCTCGAGTGGACGATGGGGATGAGCAGGACAGAGTGGAAATAGTCAATGTCTCAAAAATGATTTCTTGCCTGACAGGACAATCAACACTGCCTAATAAAAAGATCTGATTCTTTTGTTCCTGGCTATATTTTCATTAAATTTGCACCCGTTAACCACAATCATCGTCAACTGAATATGAAGACAAGACAACTGATATTGACCATTGTGGCCCTGGTGGCAGTCCTGCCTGCTGCGGCAGATGTGCATCCTCGTTACATCGAAGTGGTGAGTGATGCAACTACGACCTACGTCACCAAGAGGCCGCCCGCCGAGGAGCGCCTGTTTACAAGCGCCATCATCGAGAAGCGCATCAAGGAAGTACTGAAGAAAATCAAGGGGAACCCGCGACTGGCATGGATGTTTGAGAACTGTTTTCCCAACACACTCGACAGTACGGTCCACTATCGCCTGGCCGAAGACGGTGAAGACGACACATTTGTCTATACGGGCGACATCCACGCGATGTGGCTGCGTGACAGTGGTGCCCAGGTTTGGCCCTACGTCAAATATGCGCGCCAAGACGAGAAGCTGCGCCACATGCTGCGTGGAGTGATCCTGCGCCAACTCAAGTGCATTATCCTGGACCCGTATGCCAACGCATTCAACGACGGGCCCACGGGCAGCCAGTGGGAAAGCGACCTCACCGATATGAAGCCCGAACTTCACGAGCGCAAATATGAAATTGACTCGTTGTGCTACCCTATCCGCCTGGCCTATGAGTATTGGCAAGTGACGGGCGACGACAGCATCTTCGGTGACCTGTGGATAGAGGCGATGCAGGCCGTATTGCGCACTTTCAAGGAGCAACAGCGCAAGAACGGCGACAAGGGCCCATATAAGTTCATGCGCCGCGACATCGACGCCAAGTCATCGCTCACCTGGTACGGCTGGGGACCACCCGTCAACCCTGTGGGCCTGATTGTGTCGTGTTTCCGTCCCAGCGACGACGCCACGGTGCTGCCGTTCCTGGTGCCCAGCAACTTCATGGCTGTTTCCTCGCTGCGCAAGGCAGCCGATGTGCTCAACAAGGTCAATCACAACACAGCTCTTGCTGCCCAATGCCTAGACTTGGCACATGAGGTTGAGGATGCCCTGCACAAGTATGCTATCGTCGAACATCCCAAGTATGGCCAAATCTATGCCTATGAGGTGGATGGCTGGGGCGGCCGCGTGCTCGCCGACGATGCCAATGTGCCGAGTCTGCTGGCGATGGGATACCTTGGCGATGTGCCCATGGACGACCCCATCTATCGCAACACACGCCGCTTTGTGTGGAGCGAGGACAATCCCTGTTTCTTCAAGGGCAAAGCCAGCGAAGGCATCGGCGGTGCCCACACAGCCTATAACCTGATATGGCCCATGAGCATCATGATGAAAGCCTTCACGGCCGATAATGATGAGGAAATTGCCTGGTGCATGCGCCAATTGCTCACTACCGATGCCGGCACTGGATTCATGCACGAGTCATTCAACAAGGATAACCCCGAGAAGTACACCCGTGCCTGGTTCGCATGGCAGAACACCCTGTTTGGTGAACTGGTCATCCACCTGGTTGAGAATGGCAAAACTGACCTGCTCGTCCATTGTCTAGACTGACCAGCCCTTACATTTCAATCACACTAAACGCTGAGTTTTTATCGTCAACCCAGCGTTTAGTGTGATATCTGTTTATCCGAAAAACCATGATGAATCACAAAAATTCATAAAAAACATTTACAATCCCTATCAAATATTAAAACAGTAGGCTTTGTTGCATCGAACATTCGAAATGAGTTACCTTTGCGGCCAAAAATTTTAAAGAACATCCAACATTATAACATGAAAGAATATAGGAACCTAACAAATCAGCAAATCGAATCTCTAAAGAAAAACGACTGTTGGGCACAAGACTGGAATAACATTCAAGTAACCGCTGACTTTGACGTCAAGCGATGCCATCGGGTACAATTTTATGGTTGGGCAAAGCTGGGAAGCGGTGACGGTACAATAGAAATCACCGAAGGCTTCGTTAAGAACTGCGGCATTTACAATGCCACCCTGCGCAACGTGACCATCGGTGACGGCTGTCTTATCGAAAACATCGGCAACTACCTGAATAATGTGACTATCGGCGATAGCTGCTATATCTCTAACGTGAGCACCATCGATACCAAGGGCACTCCCAACTACGGACAGGGGCACACCATCGCCGTACTCAACGAGGTGGGCGACGGCAACCTAATGCTCCTCAATGAGCTGAACAGCCAACTCGCCGCCTTCATGGTCAAGCACGGCGACAACAAACAGTTAATGGAAGCCGTCGAGCGAATGGTGGCCCAATCGGTCGCCGCATCAAGGCCCGAATGCAGCACCATCGGCAATCATGTGAGCGTGGTCAACACAGGTGTCATCGTCAACACCATCATCGATGACGGGTGCCAGGTGTGCGGTGTTTCACGGTTGAGCAACTGCACCATCAGCAGCACTATTGAGAATCCCATCATCATCCGCACGGGTGTGATCTGCGAGAACTCCATCATCAGTGGAGGCTCACACCTGTATGGAAGCGTCAAGTTGACAGACTGTTTCGTGGGTGAGTCATGTCACCTGGAAAACGGCTTTACAGCAGCCAGCAGCGTTTTCTTCGCCAACAGTTACATGTCCAATGGCGAGGCGTGCGCAGCCTTCTGTGGCCCATTCACTGTGAGCCATCACAAGAGTTCATTGCTCATCGGCGCAATGTTCTCGTTCTACAATGCGGGTTCAGCGACCAATTTCAGCAACCACGCCTATAAGATGGGCCCCATGCACTATGGAGCACTCGAACGCGGCTGCAAGACCGCCAGCGGAGCCTACCTGCTGCTGCCGGCCAATATCGGCTCGTTCAGCGTGCTGTTCGGCAAACTGATGTATCATCCCGACACACGCGACCTGCCCTTCTCCTACCTCATCGCCTATGGCGACACCATGTACCTGAAGCCCGGCCGCAACTTTGCCACTGTAGGCCTGTATCGCGACATCCGCAAGTGGCCTAAACGTGACAAGCGCTACAAGGGTGAGCACCGCAGCGTTGTCAACTTTGACTGGCTCAGCCCCTTCACCATCAGCGAAGTGTTGCGAGGGAAGAAAATCCTTGAGCGGCTGCGTGCTGCCAGCGGTGACAACGTGAGCACCTATAACTACCACGAGTATGTGATCAAGGCGCCATTACTGCACAAGGGCATCAAGTATTATGACATGGCATTGCGCATCTACATGGGAGCCGTGCTCAAGCGCCACAAGCCCATTCCTCCCATCACAGATGCAGGCGAGGGTAATTGGATTGACTTGGCCGGACTGCTCATGCCACAAAGTGCAGAGGACCAGATGGTTGAGGACATCATTGCCGGACGTCTCAACTCCATTGAGGATATCAACAACCGCTTTAAGGAAATCGGCAACAATTACAATGAATTGCGCTGGTCATGGAGTTACCGCATCATCCTGGACTACTACGGCATCAACGAGTTGACCGAGGAAGCTGTTGAACGCATCCATCAAGACTATGTCACGGCGCGCCGCGAGTGGATAGCCCTTATCCGTGAGGATGCCGAGAACGAGTACACCCTGGGCGACATCGACCGCGAGGTGCTCGACGACTTCGTGACCTTGCTCGATCGTGAGGTGGACTTTGAAAACCAGAAACTTTACATGTGATTTTATCGGAGACCTCTGAGGAAACCCCTAAAAACAAAAAGAAGCGCCCTTGAAAGGCGCTTCTTTTTGGTAGCGGGACTGAGAATTGAACTCAGGACCTCCGGGTTATGAATCCGACGCTCTAACCGACTGAGCTATCCCGCCATTTTCCTCAAAGCGACTGCAAAGGTACAACCATTTTCGTTACCCCGCAAATTTTTTTCAAAAAAAGTTTCAAACTACTTAAAAAGTGAACATCGACGGTTCTTTTTATACGAGACCTTTTTCAATAGCGGCTATTGCACCATTAATAATATCTCCTGTCATGGAGCACTAATTAAAAAAATGATGTAATTTTGTGGTCAAGCGATGAAGATGACAAGCTGGAACATAAGGGTTATAGCAATATTGCTGCTCTTGTCCACAGGCATGATGGTCCATGGACAGAAGCAGGCCATTACTGTATTCGACACTGATGTGACCAGGGAGCAGTATTACCGCATTCCCGCTATCGCTGAGTTGCGGGACGGGAGGCTGTTGGCTATCGGTGATGACCGGCATAGCAGCGATTACGACATTGGCGGCAATTGGGGCATAGACATCGTGGGGCGCATCAGCGAGGACGGCGGTAAGACGTGGAGCGCGGCCTTCATGATCGCCGACGGTGACGAGAGGCGTGAGGGCTTCCACAACAGCCACGGTGATGCGGCGGCTGTGGTTGACCGAGAGACGGGCAACGTGCTCATCATGTGCGCCTCGGGGAAGCAGGGATTTTTCAGTTCGACTCTTCAGGAACCGCTGCGAGTGGGACGCTACACCAGCGATGATGACGGCAGGACATGGAGTGAGGAAAACGTCACTGATAGCATTTACGGCATCTTTGCCGGCCAGCCCGAAGTCAACGCTCTGTTCTTCTCCAGCGGGCGCATCTGTCAAAGCAGCCGCATCAAGATGGGCCGGTATTACCGCATCTACTCGGCCATCGACGCACCATTGGGAGTCGGTTGCCTGGTGCTATACAGTGATGACTTCGGTATGACCTGGCAAGCCCTGGGTGGCCCGTCGGCTAGGCCGACAGTCACTCCCTGGGGTGACGAAGCCAAAGTAGAAGAATTGCCTAATGGCAATGTGTTGCTCAGTTGTCGCCCAAAGCAAACCAAAACCAGCGGCCGATTGTTCAACATCTATGACTACTCAACTGCATCTTGGGGAGAAATGGCAGTAAGCAACGACAGCGAGTCTGGCACCTACAGCGAGGATTGTTCCTGCAATGGTGAGCTGCTCATCATCCCTGTCATCCGTACCAGCGACCACAGGCAAATGCACATGGTTTTGCAGTCAGTGCCACGCGGACCCGGCCGCCAACGCGTGAGCATCTATTACAAGCCGTTGATGACTGAAAGTGACTATGATGAGCCAACTGACTTCTCTTGGGGATGGAATTGCTACCAAGTGACTGAGAATTACTCGGCCTACTCGACGATGATTGCCACAGCCAGTGGCAACATCGCTTTCCTGCATGAGGATTGCAACGATAACCCTGGCACGACCGCCTATGACCTGCTGTTCCAACAGCTATCCATTGAACAAATCACTAACGGGAGATACACCTCAATTAAACAATGAATATGGACGACAACAAGAAGATACTAATGCTTGCGGCACCGCTGCAAGGAGTCACCGATAACGTGTGGCGCATGGCCCAACACGAGGTTTTTGGCGGCGTGGATGCCTATTATGCCCCTTTCATGCGGGTTGAGCATGGCGATATCAGGCGCAAAGACCTGCGAGATGTGGAGCCCGAGCGCAATGCAGGCATCACCCTGATTCCCCAGATTCTCGCTTGCTCGCCCGACCACTCCTTGATGATGGTCACGGCTTTGAAGGAGATGGGCTACAACCGCATCGACATCAACCTAGGTTGCCCGTTCCCGCCCATTGCCATGCACCGCAAGGGATCAGGCATGCTGGCTTACCCCGAACTCATCGAGGAATTATTCAAGGCTCTCGGCAATGTTGAGGGAGTGAAATTCAGTGTCAAAATGCGCATCGGATGGGACCGTAATGACCAGTGGCGCGACATTCTGCCCATGATGGACCTTATCAGCCCCTGCCACATTACCGTGCATCCCCGCACAGGCAAGCAACAGTATAAAGGAGAACTGGATATTGAGCAATTTGAGGCGATACTTGCCGCCTCGACATGGCCGGTAATCTATAACGGCGGCCTTCGCACAGTCGAAGACATTGACCAAGTCACCCATCGCTACCCCACCCTCCCCGCTGTGATGGTGGGCAGCGGACTAGCCGCCGACCCTGGCATGTTTGCCCCCGATGCAAAGCCTGAGGACTATCGTCGTTTCCACGACCTGCTGGTAGAGGGCTACAGCAACCAGCTCAATGGTGGCGAGGCCCAACTGGTTCGTCACTTGCAAGATATCTGGCAAACCTTCATGCCCGACATCGACCGCAAACTGTTCAAGGCTATCCGCAAATCCCGGACACTCGACCAGTACTTGAGCGCTTCGGCAGCAGCCTTAGCCAGTGCCCAGTAACCATTATTAATTGCCTCCCAGGAGTCTGTCAATCAAGGCAGTGACGTCGCCTATCGTGATGTTGCCGTCCTTGTCAACATCCGCACCCTCGCGGTTAATGCCATCGTAGGACCCATTCAACAACGCATCAACCAGTGCTGTGACATCACCAATCGTGCACGCCCCGTCACTATCCACGTCACCCACGACAGATGTTGGCGTGTCACCGCCTGGCGTGGATGAGTTGATCGCATACAGGAGAGCCCTCTTGATGGCGCCACTGCTCACCACGTTACCTGTCCACGAGACAAAACGCAGGCCCGCTGTTTGCAAGCCGGGAGGCACTGGTAACCGCAAGATCAGCGTGTGGGTACTCCTCACAACGGTGGGCACTTGGGTCACCGAGTCGAGAGGATTGCCCTGGTCATCTTCCAGTACCATGGTCAGAGCTGTGCGTGAGATATCAAAGTTGCTCGCACTGAACTCTTTAGTAAACCAGACAACATTAGCCTCGATACTATCCATCCCCTGGCATGAGAACAATGGTGAACACAGGGTTAACGCAAGGCCCTGGCTATTGACGTATAGAACGATCTTTCCACCGCCAATGTTGACCGAGGTCAAACCGATGCCGGGATTATTATAGCTCCAGCCATCAAAGTCATCGCTCGTGAATTGCGGCAATTCCTGTGACATTGCCATCAGAACTGTCAAAGCGGCAATCAATGTGGTCAATACCTTTTTCATGATTTACAGTGATTTTAGAATACGACCCCCAAAGTTAGGATTATTTCTTGACCCGTACAAATCCCGTTTTACCTTTCTACCGCTATCTCATACAGCATGTGCACTAAAAAATGTTGTCTGGCACAAGAATTTTCCAAGAAATGTGGATGGGATAATAAAAAATGAGTAACTTTGCCCCAAAGAAAAAAACCATTAATTAACCGTTGAAGCCGTTTTGGATTTTTTGGATTTTAACGCATTGATAAACAGCCAAGAATAAAGGAGCTGGCTTCTATTAAAACATCTTACTTAAATTGGAAAACGAAATCCTGGCACTTAATGCCAATCAGGTAGTTGCTTACCTGAAGAAAGAACCTCAAGAGTTTACCAAGGCCGACATCATCCGCTTCATTGAGGAGAACAACATCCGCATGGTTAATTTCATGTACCCTGGCGGTGACGGCAAGTTGAAAACCCTGAATTTTGTCATCAGCAGCAAGGATTACCTGCGCACCATCCTCTCGTGTGGTGAGCGCGTGGACGGTTCCAGCCTGTTCAGCTTCATCCAGGCCAGCTCAAGTGACCTGTATGTGCTGCCCAGGTTCAGCACAGCCTTCCTCGACCCGTTTGCCGAGATTCCGACGCTATGCCTGCTCTGCTCGTTCTTTGACAAGGATGGCAACCCGCTGGAGAGCTCTCCCGAGCAGACGCTGCGCAAGGCCGCTCAGGCATTCCGCGAGACCACAGGCATGGACTACCATGCCATGGGTGAGTTGGAGTACTATGTCATCCGTCCGTCGGTAGACTACTATCCTGCTCGTGACCAGCACGGCTACCATGAGTCGATGCCCTATGCCAAGACCAACGACTTCCGCCAGCGCTGCATGGATTACATTGCCAAGGCAGGTGGCCAGATCAAGTACGGCCACAGCGAGGTAGGTAACTTTGAGCAGGATGGTGTGGTCTATGAGCAGAACGAAATCGAGTTCCTGCCCGTGCCGGTTCTCGATGCCGCCGACCAGCTGATGGTTGCCAAGTGGGTAATCCGCAACCTGGCCTTCCGTGCCAACCTGAACGTCACCTTCGCCCCCAAGATCACCACGGGCAAGGCCGGCTCAGGTCTGCACATCCACATGCGCATGATGAAGGATGGCCGCAACATGATGCTCAACGATAAGGGTGTCCTCAGCGACGAGGCCCGCAAGGCTATTGCCGGTATGATGGACCTGGCTCCCGCCATCACTGCCTTCGGAAACAAGAACCCGATGTCCTACTTCCGCCTGGTTCCCCACCAGGAGGCTCCCACCAACGTGTGCTGGGGTGACCGCAACCGTTCCGTGCTCGTTCGCGTGCCTCTGGGCTGGACCGCTGGTGCCGACATGTGCCGCACGGCCAACCCGCTGGAACCCGCCAGCACCTTCGACACGACGCAGAAGCAGACCGTCGAGATGCGCTCGCCGGACGGCTCAGCCGACATCTATCAGCTGCTCGCCGGCCTGTGCGTAGCATGCCGCCACGGCTTCGAGATGGAGAATGCGCTCGAACTGGCCGCTAAGACCTATGTTGACGTGAACATCCACGATGCAGCCAACGCTGAACGCCTCAATGAGCTCGACTGCTTGCCCGACAGCTGTGTCGCCAGTGCCGACTGCCTGGAGAAATTGCGTGCTGCCTTTGAGGAGAAAAACGTCTTCAGCGCCCACATGATCGACGGTATCATCGCCGAGCTGCGCTCGTTCAACGACCGCACCCTGCGCCACGACATTGAGCATGATCCCAAGCGCACCGCCCAGCTCGTTAACGAATACTTCCAGTGCGGTTAAAACATTCAGTTGACGCATAAACACATTACAGAAGGTCGTGTGACGCTAGCATTTGTGTCACACGACCTTCTGTAATGTCTTAACCGTTAATCCTGCAGCTTACTTCTCCTCTTTCTGGTCATCCATCAGACCAGCGCGGTAGCCACCTGATTGAACTACCTGCACACCATACTGATAACCCAGCTGATAGGCTTGCTGCACGAGTTGTTGCATCTGCTGCATGATGGCCTGGTATTGCTGCTGATACTGCTGCTGATTGGGAGCAGTCTGCTGCGGTTGCTGGTACCCGGGAGGATAGTTAGGCACCTGCTGTGGCTGCTGCGGGGTTTGATCCCAAGGATTGGGAATCTCGTTAGCACTTGTGGTTTGTCCACCACCGCTTTGCTGCTGGGCCTGGCGGGCAGCCTCTTCTAGTTTTCTCTGAAGTTCGTCAAGTAATCCCATAATGTTTATATTTAAAAGTTTAATAAATAGTATTTTCAGATTCTACCAATTAATCTAAACACTGGTTGTAGAGCACAAAAATAGACAATAATACCTAATCTGTCAAGTCCTGTAACATTGTTTAATCTTTTTTTTCAATCGGAGAGAAGGCACACGTCAACGTTCCATGCATTTCTCCTCGAACGGTAACAGGCCTTGTTTCTCACCCTTGACGATGACAAGCATGCCAACGCGGGCATAATGTTCCTTCAGGGTGATGATGTCCTTGTCCAGCAGGCGGATGCAACCCTCGCTGGCGCGACCGGGCACGCTGTTCTCGTTGTTGGTGCTGCCATGGATGCCGATGCCGTTAAACGGCGTTTTCAGGCGCAGGAACCAGTGACCGTAGGCCAAGATGCTGCCGCGCCCGTCACCGAAGTCGTGTTTCCATGCCGACGCATCCTGTATCATCGTGATGGTGAACGGCTGCCCAGAAGGCGACTCGGGCGTACGCATGTCACCGCTTGACTGCTTGTCGCCCTTGTTCTTGCCCATGCACACTGGGAAGGCCTCGATGGCCAGGGTATCGCCCCCGACTGGAGCATAGACGGTGAGCGTCAGATCTCTCTTGGACACAACAATAAAAGCCGAGTCCTTGTTAAAGGTCGTGTCGGGGTGAGTGATGATTTGCCGCCGAGCGGTGTCCTGGACAGTCGCCGTGTCGGTGGATTGTAGTGACTGTGTGCCCTTGTTACCACCACATGAGGAGGTGAGCAGGGCGAGTAGAGCCAGCAGGAATAATATCGTATGTTTCATTATCAAGTGATTAATTGGTTGGACCATCGTTGCCGAGGGAAATCACTGCAAATATACAACAATCTGCCGATGAAAAGAAAACACAGGACCGGAAACGTGTTCCAGTCCTGTTTAGTCCTTAGTTTTTATTTGGCGTTTACTATCATCTAAAGCCTAACCAGGTTATTTCGCACTCGTGTCTTCCTCCATGACTAGGCGCAAGCCGATTGGGTAATTATCGATGAAGTCCTCGGGTGCTGGGTCAGAACCCATACGCCAGGACACGCGACAGTAGGTGGACTCCTTCCAATAGTAGCTGCCGCCACGAATGACGCGGAGAGTGCCTGACTCAGGTCCAACAGGATTGACAAGAGGCTCGTTGCCATAGGGGCCGAACCAGTCCTGACACCACTCAAGCACGTTGCCGCTCATGTTATACAACCCCAATTCGTTGGGGGCCTTCGTCCTGACGAGAGGGTAGCGATAGCCGGTAAACACGGCGACCTCGTCAAGGACGTCGCTGCCGGCGTACTTGTAGCCGTGACCACGGTTTCCGCCGCGTGCGGCAAACTCCCACTCGGCCTCGGTGGGCAAGCGGAATGTCCTGCCGGTCATCTCGTTAAGTTTAGCGATAAAGTTCTGGCAATCGTCCCAAGAAACGCAACTCACAGCGGCATTGGAGGGGGGGGAATACTCCGGGATATAGTACGGTATGGGATTGTAGCCCAGTACGGCTCTCCACATTCCCACTGTCACCTCGGTCTGCCCGATGAAGAACGACGAGACCGTCACCTCGTGAACGGGTCGCTCATCATCGGTGGCATCGTCTTCCTGCTCGGGTGTCGCACCCATCATGAACGTGCCGCCGTCGACCTTGATCATGGCAAATGTCTCCTTGCCCACAGTGAAATGCTCCATAACAAACTCGCTCGGGTTGACTGTCACGGCGATGGTTGCCTGTTCGCCGGTGGTGAGATCACTGACGGTGATTGTGGCCTGTCCCACATCGATGGCATCCAGCCGCACGATGGTGTCTTGATGTGTAATGGTCAGGGCCTCGTCGTTGTTGCAGTCCACCTGATAGAGGCCGCTACCACCCGCAATGGTTACCTCGTCACACAAGCCGTCATTAGTCTCAACTTCATATTTCGACAACGACAACGTCGTGTCATAGACCGGTTCGCCCATGGCAAGGCGCAGGCCTTTAGCGGGTATAGCGGTAGAACTCGAGCCATATCGACCTATCGAGACAGCGATGGTCATATAATGGCCACCACAACTCACATGCTCACCATCGGTTGATTGCATAATCGGGTTGGTCAGCGGGTTGTTGCAGTAGTAGTCGCCGCTATATCCATCCAGACAAAACTCGTCCACATTGCCGCACATGTCATACAACCCCAATTCGTTGGGGATCAACTCGGCAACGGGATGAGTTGTGTGGCCGGAATTGTTCCTATGCCATGCCACCTCATCTTTATCATCGCTGCCCGCGTACATGTAACCGTGGCTATAGTTGCCGCCACGTGCGGCAAATTCCCATTCAGCCTCGCTGGGCAGGCGGAATGTCCTGCCTGTCATCTCGTTGAGCTTGGCGATAAACTCCTGGCAGTCATCCCATGACACCATCTCGACAGGGTAGTCGGGGCCGCCGGGGCGGCTGACGCCGTCGTGATAGCTCGGATTGCTGCCCATCACGGCCACCCACAAGGCTTGTGTCACCTCGGTCCGACCGATGGCAAACGGCGACAAGGTCACTTGGGGGCTATGCTTCGACATGAACGTGCCTCCCTCGACCTCGACCATACTGAACGACACGCCTCCCACGGTGAACCTCTCGATGTGGCGGGCATACTCGTCAAAGATGAGGCCTATGATAGCATTCACGTCGGCGATGTTAATTTCGCCGTCATGGTTCACGTCGGCTGCGGCATTGTAGGTGTTACCGTCAAAAATGAAGTCGATGACTGTGTTCACATCAGCTATATTCACCTCATTGTCGCAGTTCACGTCGCCATTCTGATACGTCTCTTCATTCTGGGCCCGTGCTGCAAACACCACAAGAATAAAGCAAAGCAGTAGCCAGCTTGCTCTACTGAAAGTGTAAAATCTTTTTTCCATAAAAATTTTAAATAAATAGTTCATCCATACTGTTATCATCATCCATGCTGGGCAAAACAATTGTCCAGCATAACTCTAACACATGCATAACTTGATTCAGAATTGAAAGCAATCAAGCCATTATCGCGTTAAAGTCGAAGCAAAGATATGGTATATTGTGTGAATTTCCAAATTTTTTCATATAAAAATGCATTGATACCTGAAAGGAAACAGACTGAAGACCAGCACAAGGCTGTAGGCCTTGACTTGCTTAGCCCCGCTATTGCCTATGAATAACAGTGGGGAAAGAAACTTGGGGCAGAAAACTTACGTTTCCTGCCCCAAGTGAATGGTTAAGTTTTGACGGACTGATTATGCCTCAGGGTCAACACCCCACTGCTGACGAGCCAGACGGCGGTAGTTGTTGTAACGCCACTGGGCATTCTCCTTAGCGGCTGCGAACAGCTCGGCTGCCTCGTCGGGATACTGTTTCAGTACCGAT
>ONIL01000006.1 GCA_900317835.1 uncultured Prevotellaceae bacterium
AGCGGCTTGAGCGTTTTGGGCCTCAATGATGAGATGACCGAGACACTATCGCCCTCATAGCTGATGCCAAAAATACCAAAGGTGGGCGAAATCTCATTTTCATCATAAATGATCTTGTTGGTCAAGCCGAGTGCATATCCGCCATTTCGCAACTTCATTAAATCATCAAGCAGGCCTGTGCCCCGATATCTGTCTCGGGGCTTGTAATAGTACTCCTTGGGAAGCTCAATAGCTTTGTCTGCCAAGGATACTGATGAATATGCCTTCTCCAACTCTGCCTTTAATTGTTTCGCTTTGGCCTCAGGAAAGGCTCCATAACGATAGATGCGTATCTTTGGGAGTTCTCGTGGCTTAGCTTTAGACGTCGGCAGTGTTGAGCTGGACTGATGAGCCGTTTGTTGATGGTTCTCATTGCCACAAGCGATTAAAAACAGGCACAGAGCAAATGCAATTATGATTAAATAATTCTTCATTATCGCCACTTTAAACCAGTTACAGGTACGTTCACTTTCTTGCTCGAGCCAACTCAATGGCTTCTTTGCCTGACATGTGCTCCACGTCGAGGCGCAGGAGCATGACATGGTCCAGCGATTTGTCAATCTCATGTTGTAATCCTTGCTCATCATTTGGCGAGTATCGGCGTCCCAAGAGGCGCAACAACCGCACTTTCTCAACGGCATCCTCCACTATCTGGATGCGGCCAAACACGATGACACTCCTGAAGTAGGTCGTGAACTCGGCTGGCTTTATTTCATCCTGCTCGATGACGCAAAACGAGCAACGGCTATCTCGCTTGATGGCATCAACTTTGTGCCCCTGCACTGCCGAATGGAAAACAATCGCCCCACCGGCATAGACATAGCTGAGCGGCACGGCATAAGGATAACCGCTGTCGCCCGTCAGTGCAAGCACTCCTGAAGTGCAACGGCCGAGGATACCCTCACATTCTTCTCTGGATAATTGCTGCCGATTGCGGCGCATGGGTCTGAATTCAGTCATGATGAAATGAATCTAAGAACGTTAACGTCGTCTCCTAATTAGACTAATGCAAAAGTACAACAATTCTTGCAATACCTGCCGTCCTGTCGAAGAAAAAGGCCTACCGAATATTGTCAAGTTATAGCAAAAAATGCGTATCTTTGCACACACAAAACTTCAATAAGCGAGATGTACAGTCTGAACTATAAGGTTACCACAAGCACCTGTGACAGCGAGGGACGGCTGAAGCTATATTCGGCCCTCCAGATGATGCAGGACTGCTCTGAAATGTGGATTGACTCTGAGCCTGGCGTGAAACAGTATTTCACTGAGCAAAACATGGCCCAGTTGCTGGCTTTCCGTCAGGTGGAAATCATCCGGGTGCCACAGTACAAAGAAGAACTGACGGTGACGACCTCAGTCTATGGCATGAAACCCATGTTCGGTTTCCGCAATACGTTTATCCGCGACGCCGAGGGCAAGCCATGCTACAAGACATGGAGCATGGGGGCGTTTGTAGATTTGTCCAACGGCAAACTGAAGCGCGTGGATGATGCCACCATAGCCTCGATGACGCTGGAGCCCCAGTTGGAGATGAACTACCGTGACCGCCGAATCATTCTTCCTAAAGAAAATGGCGAAATGCTTGAACCCATCAAGGTGCTGCGTGCCGACATCGACTACAATAAGCACATGAATAACGCCAACTATGTCCGTATGGCGATGGAACTGCTGCCCGAGAATTTTGTAGTCAAGGGACTGAGGGTTGAGTATCGCATTGCCGCCAAGCTGGGCGATATGCTCATTCCAACCATCTACCGCAATGACGGCAGCATTACAGTGGCGCTCACAGTGGGAACCGAGGTCGCGGCCATCATAGAGTTGACATCGTGTGACGAAGAATAAACAAAATAATGTAACTGATATGGATAAGATTAAGATTCACGTTTTGAGGACTGGAGAGGTAAGAGTATCTCCCTATCTACCCTTTGGTGGCGATGATTGCAGTATGTTGAAAGCATCGGGGATGACCACGCCCAAGAAAGATTGGATCTGGCTGCCCGTCTTTTCCTATCTGATTGAACACCCTAAAGGAAAAATCCTGTTTGACACCGGCTGGCATCGTGACATGTCGCCCGACGGAACTTATGACAAGCGGGCCCAAATCAAGTCTCTGGGCTCTTGGTTCCTCTACCACATCAATCAAGGACGTATAGCCAAGGGTGAAGCCATCAACGAGCATCTTGCGGCAATGGGCATCAGCACTGGGGATATTGACTATGTGCTGCTGTCACATCTCGACTGCGACCATGCCAACGGCCTGAACCAGGTGGCCCAGGCTAAGCATATCCTCGTCTCCAAGGCCGAATTGGAGGGCACCAAACGGCTGAGTTTCCAAATCAAGATTCGTTTCCAACAGCGCTGGTGGAAAGGGGTTAACCTCCAGACCTTTGACTGGAACGGCACTGAAGGCCCCGTGGGGAAATCCTACGACGTGCTGGGTGACAGCAGTCTGACGATGGTGAACATTCCAGGTCACAGCGAGGGGCTTTGTGCCTTGAAAATCAAGAATGCCGAGGGCCGGTTTGTCCTGCTCTTTGCCGACGGCGGCTATGCGACCAAGTCGTGGCGCGACATGATCACCTCGGGCATCACGCTCGACAAGAAACTGCAACGACAATCGCTAGCATGGATTCGTGAGCAGTCACTCGACCCCAACTGCATTGAGAGCCTTGCCACCCACGACACCGACATCAAGCCTCATGTGATTGAACTCTGATGACTGGCTTCCTGAGACGGGAGCGACCCAGCCACACCGACATCCAAAAGTGAGTTTTTGGACACTAATTGGCATTGAAAAAAACAATAGGCCAACGGCTATATCGTTCCCAATTGAACGGACGGGATGACGCTGGGATACGCAAAATTTGCGTCTCTACAACGTCATGAGAGTGCTAACTGGATAGCAGTTATTTCATTCGTTTCTCGAACACGAACAGGCCGTCGCTGGGATCGAACTGCTCGGGCATGTTCGGGTCACGATGATGCGCGTTGAAGAACTCGATGGCGTGGAAGCCGCAGCAATTAATGTAGAAGTGGATGTTGCGGCGGTCAAAATAGGGGGTGCAGGTCTCCCACACCTCGACCTCGGGGTGCATCGCCTCAATGGTTCTCCAGATGGATTGTCCAATGCCCTTGCTCTGTACGCCCGATTTCACGTAGAGGAACGCCAATTCGCCTTTCGCGTTATCGACGGTGATGATGGCGCCGCCCACACGCTGACCATCGGCATCCGTTGCCTCGTAGGCCTCGGCGCTATCTGACTGCAAAGCCTGATAGAAGTCCTTGTCGGGCAGCACCTGCCATTGGTTTTCACTGTCATCTTTTATATGTCCCTTAAAACCGCTATCAAATGCCTCCTGCATTTCTTCCTTGAATCCGATAATACGCTCTTCGGTGAGACGGATAAGCCTGATTCCTGTTTCCATAATATTCAATTTAAAGTCATTATTTAATACTTCACAATTCAACGACAAGGGGTGAGGCACCAGGGATACCTGTTGCTCCTTCCTTGTATTATTCTGGTCGGTCCTTGCCTAAATAATCGAACAGATTGATGGTGCCTGCTTCGCTTTCGATATCAAGAGCAGGGACATACTCTACCATTCGGGCCACGCCACTTGATTTGTCAACATAAAAATAAACAAATGTGCCTGTATAGCTGCGGAATACCACCTTGTAATCAGATTCCGTCTCTTCCTCAATCGCGACATACATCATGGAGGAATATTCTTTGGCTACATTCCAATCATATTTGCTGTGGCAATAGTTGTTGACTCCTTCGAAGGCCATTTCGGCCGTGATGTCAGCGTGTTTTGCCAAATCCGTCTTGTTCCTATGACATGAACAAAACAGCAAGGCCATCAATGCGAATGTAGTGACAATATATTTCATCATTTGGATTATATCTTTCTCGCAGGGCAAAGGTAGCGTTTTTTTCGCCAAGCAGCTAATTTCTTAACAAATAATGCCAATTTCCATATTGATTGAATTAAAATTCCTAATTTTGTAGCAGTAATCAAAGCGGCTGTTTTGTTGTAGCTCGCAATGCGTTACTACCCTTGCCGCGATTTCGTTGGATTATAATCACATTCATTCAAGTCAATTTATTCAAATCATGAAGAAATCATTAATAACAAACAAGGGGTGCAGACAGCCACAGCTCTGCACCCTGTTTTATTGTATGGTTTGAGAGTCCACTTGAATCCCTTCATGAACACACGCATGAAACGGATGGTGGAAAAGCCCTGGATAGAACAGTTTCTATTTTCCTATATCAGTTTTGCCTAATCCCAAAGGGTTTTTAGCTTGTAAATATACTCTGAAATGAGACGCAGCGTGTTGAGCTGGCCTTTGAGGTAGAATCGGTTGTAGGACACTTCCACGCCAAAGCGTTCCTCGATTTCAGTTTTAAGCGCCTTGAGCTGGCGATCATTTAATCCTATTTCAGTGGACAGGTCGCTGTCGGGTGTGATGACGGCTCCTCTGGTGTAAGGATCGGAATCGGCCAGTCGGGCACAATAATTCATGAGGTATGCCAAGCTGCTCACATAAACCGTTTCAGGGCCCGATGGTGTCATCACAACTACTGGAACTACATCTACCGGGCGTTGAGGGTGTGGCACACTAGAATTATCTGCGTTTGGATTTGGACGGTACGGTAAACTTGGGCCGGATGGTGCACCATACCTTGTGGCGTGTTGACGTTGTTCTTTCTTCTTCTTTGCTTGCTTCGGCCCGTCGGCCCATACTTGCATGTCATATAATTCGTCATAGTCATAAGTGTTGCCGCCGATAGAGACCACATCGGCTGCGGTGATTGCGGCATTGGGGTTCAGACCAGGTGCGCATTGCGGAGTAGCGGCAAGGATGCCCGGTGTGAGCCCGACAACAACGGCACCCACAGCGGTGAGCGTCTTTTTCCCTTTATTTTTATCTTTCTTCATGATGAGGTAGCGTTTTATAATATTTAGACAAAAAAACGCTTTTAGGGTTTAACGCTCTTTAGCCGTACCTGTTTCCTATTTCTTTGGGAACGATATTGCTTTTCAATGCTAATTTCGCTAATTAGGCGAATTACACGAAAAAAATATAAAATTAGCATTAAATTAGATAAATTCGTGAAATTAGCATTAGCCCCACAGGGTTGGGCCTACATCATACATCATTGCTGTTTCTGTTTATAAGGCACATGAAGCGTGTACCATACATCGACCGCTTTACCATTTTGGCGGCCAGGGGTGAACTTGGGAAGCGACTTGACAACACGGATGGCCTCTTGATCAAAGTCTTTGCCCAACACACTCAAAACCTTCACTTCTCCAATTTTACCATTCTTTTTCACAACGAACTGAAAGAGGACCTTACCTTCAACATCCTCTTGTCCCTGTGGATATTTGAGGTTTTCCTGGATGTATTTTATCAGGGCCGCCTCACCACCTGGGAACTGAGGCATCTGCTCAACAGCACGATAAATAGTGTTGTCATTTCCGCGATCCTTTTCAATCTTGCGTCTATAGGGTACAACCTCTATTGCTCCATACAAGGTTGCATGATTATCTTCAAGTATGATATCAGGTAGCACTATAGTGTCTCCTCGTTGCATGGCATATAACTCGTCAAAACTGTAAGTAGTGCCGTCGATGGCGACTACGTCGGCTGCGGTGACTGCAGCATTGGAGCCTTGACTGGGCGAGGCGGCCATGATGCCAGGCGTGAGCCCGGCAGCAACCACGGCACCCATCGCGGCGAGTGACTTTTTACCTTTATTTTTCTTTTCTTTCATCATGCTATCTGTTTTTTAATTATTGTTCTTTGCTGGCAGCTTGAATGAAACTGGCAGCGTGTACCATACACTCACCGCTTTACCATTTTGGCGGCCGGGGGTGAACTTAGGCAACGTCTTGATAACTCGGATGGCCTCCTTATCGAGATCCTTATCCACCGAGCGGACAACCTTCACTTCACCTATACTTCCGTCCTTATTCACAACAAACTGCACAACGACTATGCCCTGAACATTATTTTGGGCAGCCAAGGGCGGATATTTGATATGAGATTCAATGTATTTCATCAGAGCAGCCTCACCACCCGGGAATTGAGGCATCTGTTCAACGCTACGAAAAATAGTTTCGTCATTTCCATTTCCAATAGCATTAAAACGAACACCCCACGGCGCACCATACTTTGTAGCAGGTTGTGCAGATACCACGATATCGGACAAGTCTTCTTGCGACTCTTCAAGTATGATATCGGGTAGCTCTATAGTGTCTCCTCGTTGCATGGCATATAACTCGTCAAAACTGTAAGTTGTGCCGTCGATAGCGACCACGTCGGCTGCGGTGATTGCAGCATTGGAGCCCTGGATGGGTGATCCTGCAGCGCTGGCTACAACAAAACCCGGCGTAAGTCCTGCAGCAACCACGGCACTCACCGCGGCGAGCGTCTTTTTCCCTTTATTTTTGTTCTTCATCATGCTATATGTTAGAGTTTAACATTCTTCAGTTGCTTGTAGTGGCATGTCATCATCAAGTCGCCATTGCCGTCGCGCAGGTGGAAACCGTCGCCTTGACAATAGCGGAAGGCCTCACAATCCTTGCAGGCACCACGTTTCATCCAATCGTGGTTGCGGTACTGCTCAAAGCAGTTCTCCCACACGTCCCAGAAGCTGTCCTGGTATATGTTGCCCTGACTGTAATCGCTGCGGATGCTCAGGCAGCCCGAGATGGCGCCATCGGCACGAATGCTGGCCACCGTGAGTCCAGCTTGGCAATAGAAGAAATAGTCGCGGACAAGCCCTTCATACGCACCCAAGAATCCGTCACATGCATAGCTCATGTTGATTTTTCCCTCGATGCGGGTAGTGACAATGAAGTTGAGCAACTCGCGGAATTGTTCATCGGTGAGCAGCAGGCTCTTGTCCTGTGCGGCGCGTCCCATCGGGTCGATGGTGAAGCAGCGCCAGTGGGTGACACCAGCCTCGATGAACAGTTGCTTGATCTCATTCAGCCGCGGCAGATTGCGGCCGTTTACACAGGTAATCACGTCCCAGGTGAGGCCCGGGATGGTCTGCACAGCCTCGATAGCCCGCATGGCGGCGTCAAAACTGGCTGTGGAATTGCGAAGCCAATTGTGCTCCTCTCGCATGCCGTCCACATCGATAGATAGCGAGGTGATTCCGGCTTGAGCCATCTCGCGAGCAACAGAGTGGTCAAGGATGAGGCCATTAGTGACAAGTCCCCACATAAAACCCCGCTCACGAATGGCACGCCCGCAGTCCATCAAGTCGGGCCTGACCAGCGGTTCTCCACCCACGGTCTGTACCATCACCTGCCTAGGGTCGCAATGGGCCGCCACCTCGTCAAGCACGGGCAGGAAATCGGCAAAGGGCATATCGGGCACCGTGGATTCCTTGAGGCAGTCACTGCCGCAATGCCGGCAGGCCATGTTACATCGCAAGGTGCATTCCCAAAACAGATCCCGCAAAGGGTGCTCTCGCCTGAGGCGCTCGAGGTAATCGCGAGTCATCTCTAATTGTTGCTGTTGATGCACGTTCATAATAGACAAGTGTATGCTACTACGATATATCCGTAGGCAGGATTAATATAAAAATGCAAATTTCGTCAATATTCTTGACGTATGCAAGGGATTATCGTCAAATCTTGTTAACGTACTTGGCTATATGCTCAGGCTATTCCTTCTATTCTTGAAAATTGGTGGCTTGTGCGTGCAGGTATTTGAGTTAAGAAAAGCAGGAACGGTATTATGGGATAAAAAACGCACGTCTATCGCATTAGGCCAGTTAAACGGCTCAATGGGAAGAAGTGACGTGCAATAAAACGTCTCGGCAGAGTTCAAGCAAACTTGACTCTGCCGAGGCGATGGCTATAATGCGTTATAGGTCTCGTCATCAACGGGCTCCAGCCACTCGTTGCTGGCGCCTTCCTGCACATCCTTGTGATAAGTGAGGTGTTGGAACCAGCTATCCTTTGCGGCTCCGTGCCAGTGCTTGACCTCGGCGGGGATGGCGATGACGGTGCCGGGAGTCATCTCTACGGCCTTTTTGCCCCACTCCTGGTACCAGCCGCGGCCAGCGACGCAGATCAGCACCTGCACCTGCTTGTGGTGGACGTGCCAGTTGTTGCGGCAGCGAGGCTCGAAAGTGACATTAAACATTCCGTCACCCATATCGGCCAAGTAGCTGTTGCCAATGAAGAATTGCCCATAGGGGTTGAGTTCACCTTTAGGCCACTGGCTGTTCAGGGTGTAGCCCTGCTGGTCGAGCCATGCACAGAGCTCATCGACGAGTTGCTGGGAGTTGCCCATGTTCACTGCGCCCTGCTTGTGGGCGGCCAGCTGCGGAGCCACGCCGTTGAGGCCGCTCAAGGCAGCCACAGTCACAATCTCGCGATCGGCGGCATTGAGCTGGTCACCAGCGAAGATGTCGCCAAAGAGGTGGGCCTTGAGGTAGTAGTCGTCCTGGGGACAGAAATTGTAGTCGAACGGGCGGCCCGAGAGTTGGGTCTGGTTCTTCTTGCCCAGTTCATAAGCTGCCTTTGCATCGTCCCACTCGGCGGGGCGCGTCCAGGGCTTGCCTTCCTGCCAATTGGCCTGTTTGTTCTCCAGCACCTTGCTGAGCACACCCAGCGCATTGAGCGAGCGCGGGAATCCTGTGTAAGCATAAAGCTGCGAGAAAGCCTCTTTCAACTCGTTGATGGTCACGCCATTGTCGAGCGCCGTGCGCACAGCAGGCTCCAAGCGCTCCAAATCACCCTGCGCCATCAGGCAGGCGCATGCTGCCAAGCCTTTTTGACGCTCTGTCAAAGTTTGTCCTTGCATTGTTACCATAGTCATCAATACAACAATTAATAATGTTACGGTTCTTCTCATTTTGATTCTTTTTTATTTATTTTTTGCAGCCTGTACCCACACCGGTTCCTCGCTCATCGCGGGTTTGTTGACTGCCATTACTCCCGACAGGTTATGCGGCACGTAGGGCTCCTCCAGATAACGGATGTCATCGGCGGTGAGCCTGACATCGAGCGAGCGGACAGCGCCCTCGATGTGATGCAACTTGGTGGCTCCGACGATAGGCGATTCCACCTTGGTCAGCAGCCAGGCGAGGGATATCTGCGTCATGTCCACCCCGTAGCGGTCGGCCAGGTCAACGACGCGCTCCACGATGAGGTTGTCCTGCTCGGCTGTGGCGTCATACTTGAAGTGCATGAACGAGTCCTCCTGCTGCCGCTTTGACGTCTCCCCTGGGCGTTTGGCCAATTTCCCTGACGCCAGCGCACTGTAAGGTGTCATCGCGATATTCTCCTCACGGCAATAGGGGAACATCTCGCGTTCCTCCTCACGCATGATGAGATTGTAATGGTTCTGCACCGAGATGAACTTTGCCCAGCCGTTTTTCTCGGCCAGCGCGTTCATCTTCGCCACCTGATAGGCGTAGGCATTGGCAATTCCGATGTAGCGCGCCTTACCAGCGTTGACGGCATCGTTCATGCCCTGCAAGATCTCCTCGGCGGGCGTCTTGTAGTCCCAGATGTGGTAAATATAGAGGTCCACATGATCCATGCCGAGGTGCTCAAGGCTACTGTCAATGTTGTTAAGTACGTGCTGACGGCCGTCGATGCCCTGCTGGATTTCCTCATCGGTGCGGGGCAGGAACTTTGTGGCCACCACAACGTCGTCGCGGCTAGCCATGTCGCGCAATGCCCGTCCCACATACTGCTCTGACGTGCCCAACTGGTAGGCAATGGCCGTGTCAAAGAAATTCACGCCCAGGTCGAGCGAGCGGCGGATGATGTCGCGGGTATGGGGCTCGTCGATCGTCCACGAGTGCTGCCCGATGCTGGCATCGCCGAAGCCCATACAGCCCAGGCAGATGCGCGATACCAAGAGATCTGAATTGCCTAGTTTAACGTATTCCATATCAGTTTTTTCTCTTAAAAATGATGTTCATTGTTTCCTGGTTGAGAGGTGAGAGGTCTTGCAGTTTGAGCGACTTGACCATGTGGAGCGTGCCCTGCTTGTACTTCAGGAAATGAGCCGTCTGGATGTGATGCTGGTAGGCTTCCTGCGATGCATAGATTTCGAGGATGCGGATTTGTGTCGAGTCCTCCTTCATCTGCGTGGGGAAGAGGCACAGGACGCCCGGCTCGGTCTTCAAGCTCTCCTGTTGAATTTCACTTGCAGCGGCCAGATACTCTGTAAGGTATTGCGGATATACCTCGATTTCGGCAAGGCGAACGAGCATCGTCACACTTGAAATGGGACTTGAAAATTCCTCATCAGTCACCTTGCGCAACTGCACGGCATGCTCTTGACCCTCGACAATCTCGGTAACGGTCATGCACTCGGCTGCGCTCCAGGGTGTGGCTCCATTCCAATGGCGGACATTGGGGGCGGTGGTGACCACGTCGCCCTTGCGCAGCAACTGCTTGGGTTGGCCTTCCTCTTGATAATAGGCCTCACCGTTGAGCACCATCAGCACTTGAGTGGCACTTGGATGGTAGTGCCATGAATTGCGACTACCCTGCTCAAAGAGGAAATTGGTGGTCATCTGCCGCTCACTGCGACTGAGTACCGAAATGTGGACAGTACCCGTGTTAAACTCGGCGGGAGCAGTGAACTCGGCAGGAAAAATCGTCTGGGCCTGAACATTGGCAGACAGGCTCAGCAAAGCTACAAACAATAGATATGATATCTTCTTCATCGTCGTATGGTCATTTAAATAATTGATGGGCATTCTTCCACAGTATCATCTCCTTGAAGGGCGCCAGATCGGGCTCGTCGGTGAGGTACTGCTTCATCCTCGCGAGGCCCTGGGTGAGCACCTGCGGGGCGACGTAAGGATAGTCCGAGCCATACAGCAGATGGTCGGGCGTGGTGATGGTGAGCATCATGCGGATAACCGCGGGTGAATGGGCCCCAGCCAGGTCATAATAGAGCGTGGCGAGGTTGGCCTCCCAATCGATGTCGCCTACCATCTTGTTGGCCTGCATGACGGGCGTGAGCGACTTCATGCGCGGCACTGCCAGCGGCAGATAGGCTCCGCAATGGGGCACCACAACCTTCACGTTGGGATAGCGGGCCAGCACATTGCGGCTGATCATGTTGGTCACGGCGCGGGTGGTCTCGGACAGGTATTCCTGCATGGCCAGCGGCGTCTGAGCCATCACCTCATGATTGACGGGATTAGGGCAATGCGGATGCAAGATGACGACCGACCGCCGCTCGTTGAGCACGGCAAACAGCGTGTCGAGTTCAGGCGCGCCCAAGTATTGTCCCTGGACATTGGTCGCCAACTTGATGCCATCAGCCTTCAATGTGTCGAGGGCATAAATGGCCTCATGGATGGCAGCATTGACATCGGGCAACGGCAGTGCAGCGCAAAACAGGAAACGGCCCGGGAGCTCGCGCTTGATGCGGGCTGCCTCCTCGTTGGTCTCTCTCACCACCCTAGCCGATGACGGCTGTGGAGCCGCCAGCGTCAGCACCGAGGTCTCAATACCGGCCTCGTCCATCCACCTGAGATGGCTCTCCACGTCATATTTGGGCAGCGGGAAACCTTCCTCCATGAGTCGGCCTTCAGCTTCCAGGGCAGAGACGAAGCCAGGAGTGATGATGTGGCTGTGCACATCCATCACTCCCTGGGCCAACATACTTAAGGCCATAGCCATGTATAGAAACGTGACTCTGATTCTCATCTCACTCCATACTGTGTTCCCAGCCGCCGCGGGTATCGATGCCTGTGGCATCGGCCAGTTTCTCTAATCTTGCCACTTCTTCATCGGTCAGCTGAATCTTTGCGGCTTCGGCGGCCTCAACGACGTGGCGCTCCTTGGTCGCTCCGATGAGAGGCAGCGCCCCCTTGGCGATGGCCCAAGCGATGCCAATCTGTGAACACGATGCGCCATACTTCTGGCCGATGGCGGCCATCTCGTTGGTCAGAGCCTCCAACTGGGGCAGCACGGGGTTATACTTCTTGCCACGGTCACTCTCCTCGGGCAGCGGATTTGACTTGTTGTACTTGCCACTGAGGGCGCCTTGCTCCAGCACCATATAGGCCCAGAACTCGATGCCGTTCTTCTTGCAGTAGTCCAGCACTCCGCCTTTCTCGCTGGAGCGATACAGCAACGAGAAATGATTCTGGACGGCCGATACTTTAAAGCCTGCTTCGCCCAGAATTTCGTTGGCGCGTTCAATCTCTTGGATGTTATGGTTGGATACGCCCACACGTTTCACCTTACCGCTCTGCAACAAGGGGATAAGTCCTGGTGTCCAGCGCTCCACATCCATCGGGTTGTGAATCCAGTAGATGTCGATGTAACCGCAGTCCATCCGCTCGATGGAGGCATCGGCCATCTCCTCGACGCTGTTCTCGAAAAGTTCAGCAATCTGAGGAGTAAACTTGGTTGAAATCGCCACATTGTCACGACTTACGCCCTTGGCAAGTGTGCCCAGAATGCGTTCTGATTCGCCCATACCGTAAACCGTGGCGGTGTCCCACAGGTTCAGTCCGGACTTCATCGCCGCCTCGAACACGGGTTTCAGATTCTCAACATCGGTATTGGAACCGAACACGGCATCTCCGCCAAATGCACCTGCACCCCATGCCCAGGTACCCAATGCAATCTTTGTCTCCTTCATCATAGTGTTATCTTTTATAAAATGAATGTTTCTATTTTGCATGCAAAGGTACAAAGACTTTGCATCCTTCCAATTAATCAAATTACGGATAAATCAACCAAATACTTGGAATATGGTTAAAGAATATGTAATTTTGCATGACTTATGCACATATTATGAGTAAAATCCTTAAAGTCCATAACGTCAATGATTATGCACGATACATCGGTGCGCCTGTGTTGCATGAGTTCGTCTCGGTCATCCACTATGACGAGCTGGAACATTGCCGGCATTCGTTGAACAACTATGATGTCTATGGGCTCTTCATTGCCGACGAAACGCTGGAGCAACTGACCTATGGCCTCACACAGTATGACCTGCACCGCCATGCCCTGATGTGTGTCTCACCCGGGCAAATAGGCGGCAAAGCAGACATCGGAGAGGAAATACAGACTAAGGGTTGAGCCCTGTTGTTTGATCCCGTACTGATCAATGGCACTGACCTTGAAAAACGGATGCATACCTACAGTTATTTCTCTTATAACACCAACGAGGCCCTGCTCATGGATGAAGGTCAGCGACAAATCATCGTCACCCTGTTGGAAGCCTTAAGGGAGGAACTGAGTGGCACTGATGACGAGCACCAACAACATATCATCGTTTCTTATATCGAACTGGTGCTTGAACATGTAGCCCGTTTCTATGCCAAGCAACTCTCGTTGCAGACGACAAAAACCAATGACCTCCTGACAAGGTTCGAAAATCTGTTGAATCGGTATTATACCGACGGCATCTATCGCAAACACGGGCTCCCCACGGTGAAATACTGCGCCCAGGAACTATTCCTGTCACCCAATTATTTCGGCGACTTGATCCATCAGATGACCGATGACACGGCCAGCAATGTCATCCGTCGCTTCATCATGCAGCGGGCACAGAAACTGCTCATCAGCGGAACGAGCATCACACAAACAGCCGAGCAGCTTGGATTCGACTATCCGCAACACTTTACCCGTGTGTTCAAGAAATTCTATGGCGTTTCGCCCAGTGCCTATCTGAAGCAATTGTCCAGATAGGCTATTTGACGTTCACGATGCCATTAATCCACTCGAAGAGTTCGTCGAGGGCATAGTCACCGCTGTGGGGGCGGTTCCAGGCCAGCAGGAAGTTCACGTCCTTACCCGCATTCTGGAGTTTGAGAGCGAGGTTGATGGGAATAGGGAACGAAGTGTCGCGATCACGGGCGCCGTGGCGGATGTACCAGTGGGGCGCCACGTCGGTCACAGCGTCACCGATGAAGTTCATCGGATTCATCAGGCGCACGTTTTCGCGGATTTCATCGGTCAGTTCTGAGCCGGTCTTGGCAGCGCTGTAATCAGTAAAATTGACTTTGCTGCCGCTCTTGTCGCCAAACTCCTCGTTTTCGCCCGAGGCTCGACCGCCTGCAACGCCTTGCGTGTCAAAGGACGGGGCTGTCTTCAGGGGTTGGGTGGAAACGACATAGTTGAGATACTTGGCCATGTCCAGATCAATAATGTAATCGCCCGGTTTGCCACCGCCACGGCCTCCACGTCGCTCCATCGGGGGCATCTGTCCGCCGCCTTGACGCACGCCGCCGTTGATGGGAGGCATTCCGCCCATGTCCTCTTTGCTGAACTTGAAGCCGAGGCTGTCGGGGATATCGGCACCGGCATTCTTGGCGATTTGGGCCGCGCGGATGAGTTCATGCTTGATATAATCCAGGTAGTTTTCGGCGGTGAGCAATGTGCCGTCGGGCGTGTGCAGGTTCAGGCTAGCGAGATAGGCCGGGAACTGCGCTTTAAGCTCGTCGCTCACGGCGAGTACGGCAGCATCGCCCTGCTGACGGCTGTCGGTGCCGTTATAGAGCCACTCGTAGGCCATATCGGCATGGTCAAGATCGATAATCGGGCAATAGCAGACCGATGCAAACACGTCGTCGCGCTGCTGGGCGGCACCCATGGCGCGCAACAACGGCTCATAGGCGGGATTGTTGCCCGTGGCGCCCATCAGACTCGACATCGCACCACCGGCACTGGTGCCGTCGGTGATGATCTTCTCGGTATCGCCAAGCATCACGTCATCAAACTGGCGCAGGTAGCGAATGGCGGCCTTCAAGTCCAGGATGGCGGCAGGGGCACGGCCCGTGTAGATGGTCTGTCCCTTCTTGATGCCGGCCTTCTTGTCGGTTTTGGCAGCAGTCACCGTTGAGTTGCGGCCACGGCTGCCAGGGATAGCGACCACATAACCCTCCTTCAAAGCCCTGCCCGTGGCATCGCTAGCTTTGGGCTGCTGGGCGGGCGCTGCCATATATCCACCCACGTAGGTACGCAGCAGAATTGGCGTCTGCTGCGTCGCTCCATCGGGCACATACACGTTGATGGTCTGATAGGCGGAGTCTTCCACGTTGGTCACGAACAGCATGCCCTCATAGGCCGTGTAGTTCACTTCCTGGCCATCGGGCATCGTCAAGGTCCTTGTTTCGCCTATTGACGGGTCAAACGTTAGTTGCGGCTGTGTTTTCACCGCCTTAGTCTTAGCGCCAACACCTGTCACCACGGCAAGCGCCAGCATCCAGGTCAAAAATCTTTTCATAATCACATTGGTTTAAATTACCTGCTCCAAAAGTAATCAAAAAACGACATAGGCGGTTCACTATCCCCCTACTTTTTTTCCACAGCCCAATGCGGCCAATCAACACTCTAACGATATCTTCTGGATTGACAGTTGGGATTCGTTAGTTTTGTTGCAAAAAAATGGCGATTATCGTACTGATTTGGTACAATAACCGCCATTGTGCCTAAAGGTATCACCATTCCAGCGGAATCGTTAGTTTGAAGGTGATATTCCTTCCCATATTGTACACACCGCGCCTGCCTGTTACGAGATTCACGTCGGTCATTTTCAAGCGGCTCAGGTGGTTTTGATAAGCCTTGTCGGTCAAGTTATTGGCGATGATGGCGAACGTGGCCACCCGTTTGCCATGGTTCATAATATCGGTGCCCGCCGAAGCGTTGAGCAGGGCATAGTCGGGCGTGGCGGTCTCGGTGTCGTAGGCTTCATAATAGTGATCCTGCTTGAAGTTGTAATCCACGCCGACCGACACATAGGCATTGTTGAACAGATGCCCGTCGTGGGTCAGCTCATATTTCACGTCGGTGCGCCAGCGCGGAGCGGGCATGAAGGGCAGATAGCGCGTCTCACGGGGCTGGTGCAGCAGCACGGCACGCACGAAGTCAAATGAGGTGCCCAGATGCAGGTTGTGCATGGGATGCACGTCAATGGACACTTCCCCACCCCACAAGCGACTGTCGCCACTGTCAAAGCGATAAGTGTCGTAACCTTCTTCCACCTCCTCATCAACACGGTGCAGGAAAATGTAGTGGTCAATGTGGCTGGCAAACAGATTGAGCTGCATCGACACAACGCGGGCAGTATAATCGGCTCCTAAGTCGAACTGGAAACTGTATTCCGGCTTGAGGTGCTCATCGCCCAACTCATAGCGCACCGAGCCCTCATGAACGCCATTGGAGGTCAACTCGCTGATGTTGGGAGCACGGAATCCTCGCGACACATTCGCACGGATGTCCCAATGCGGTCCAGCATGAAGCACGGCACCCACGCTACCCGTCAAGCCGCCGAAGTTGCGGGTGATGTCGCCGAAGCGCATCTCACCTTCATCTTCCAGCGCCTCGCTGTGCATGTGGCGATGGTCGTAACGCAATCCCCCGTTCAGGGTCCAATATTCAAACTCCTTACTGGTCGTGGCAAAAACACCCACATCCAGCAGGTTATAGTCGGGGATGAGATATTCTTCACCAGCATTGAGCGACCGCTGATACATACCGCCCACGCCTCCGGTGACTCGCCAACCGTTCATCTCGCCTGTCACATAGTGCACATTGTAGCTCAGCGTGTGCAACTTGAAATAGAGTTCATACTCATTGGGATGATCCGCGTCTTCAAACTCCTGGCGTCGATTGAGCTGGTATCCCAGTAAGGCGTTTAACTTGCCACGGCCCACATTCAACGTATTGTCCCACGCAGCCTTGTAGTGGTAGACCTGCTGGTAGGGCATGCCGTGTCCATACTGCTTCAGGCGGCCATATTCACACTCCAGTTCGCCCGTTTTCTCGTCACGTTCGCCTTCCACGATACTGGGCGTGATGTTGTAGTAACTCAAAGTGAGGCGTGAGTGTCCCCATGCACGGTTGATGCCACCCATGAGTTGTGCGGCACGTTCATGGAACTGACTGTTGGGCACATAGCCGTCGTAGCGGTTCTTGTAGGCATGAGCCATCTTCTCGCTGTAGCGCGCGTTCCACACATTGCCGTCCTTGTTGCCCGAGAAGTAAAGCGAGTAGTCAAAAAGGCCGTTGTTGGTCTGATACTCGGTCGATAGGCCTGCCCGCATCTTGCCCATGGGTACAATGGGCGACGAGTTGAACCGCAACACACCGGCTAACGCATCGCTGCCATATACCAGGCTACCCGGTCCTTTGAGCACTTCCACCGAGCTCACACTGGCGGCATCCACCTCGATACCATGCTCGTCACCCCACTGCTGGCCTTCCTGACGAATGCCGTCACTCACCACCACGATGCGGTTATAACCCATGCCGCGGATGACGGGTTTGGAGATTCCGCTACCTGTGGTAATTTGCGACACACCGGGCACAGTGGCCACGGCATCAATAATGTTGGTCGACGAGGTAGCTTCCAGTTGACGCGTGGTGAACAACGACACCGGGGCCGAGGATTCTTTCAACTTGGTGGCTCCAGTAGCTCCGGTCACCACCACTTCTTTCAGGTCTAGATGACGGTAAAACACGTCGGTCGTGTCGGCTATTTCCTGGCTCCATGCATTGAGGCCCAATACAGCCGCGACTATAAAAATATACTTTTTCATTCTGTAACGTAAAATAATTAATAATCCATGTGACATTACACCACATCCCTGAACCGCCGCACGGCACATGAATGCAATGATTGAAATAAAACCGGGTAAATGTTACAGAATGGCGGGTGGTGCACGCAACGACGGCTCTCCACACTGAACGTCGATTACCGCATCGGTCACGGGTTCGACAATGACGGCTACGACAACCGCATCAGCCTTTAGCTCCTGCATCTGGTGTGCGGTCACGTAGCGCTGGCCCATGAAGCGGCACAGCACGCAATCGTCCACTTGGGCGGTATATTGCTTGATGTGACCGGCATGATGCACATGCTCCACGCACTGCTCACAGTCAATGGAATTCGGCGTTAAAGTGTGGACATGAAGACACGAGAGCAACAGCATCGGCACGAATACCGACAGCAGAATCCAGGCGGATATTTGCTCCTTGCGCTTCATTTCGGGGACAAATATAGTATCATTTCTCCAATAATAATCAAATCCATCTAACAATTATTTTTGACAAGCGGTGAAGGGGCAACAACGCTGTAAAAAGAAACATCCGCGCCTGATTGACGCGGATGTTTCTTCGATTGATCACTTCAGATTGGTCTTAAAGAATTCTTCCAACTTGTCCCAGGGAATGAGATTTTTGGGTTCTCCCTTGCCGACAAGTTCGGTATATCCCCCGTCATAGAGGTCACAGTGCGAGGCTCCAGGGATGATCAGCAATTCCTTATTTCCAGGATTGGGATTGGGTTTGCCAACGGTGTTATAGCCCTCGGCCTTACCCTCCACCATGTATTTATAGGCAGCCTCGCCAAAGTAGCGGGAGTGGGCCTTCTCGCCATGCATCACGAGGACGGCAGAGCGGATCTCGTTGATGTAGTAGAGGAAGCGGGAGTTGGCATAAGCCTGGGTACCGATGATGCGCCAGCCGTCATTACTGTTGCCCGAACGTGCATGATAGCCGCGCGGGGTCTTGTAGTAGTCAAAGTAGTCTTTCACGAATTGGGGTGCATCCTCGGGCAGAGGATCAACAACGCCACCAGCCATCGCTGCGGGATCAGCAAGACGCTGCTTGGCGATGGCCTCTCGAGCCGCGTGGCGCGATTCCTCCTTGTCCTCGCTGTCATTGTAACCATTGCCGCTCACGCGGGTCATGTCATACATCGTGCTTGCCACTGTAGCCTTGATGCGTGTGTCGGCAGCGGCAGCGTTGAGGGCAATGCCACCCCAACCGCAGATGCCGATGATGCCTATCTTCCCAGCATCAACATTCTCCTGCTTGGAGAGGAAATCGACGGCAGCCATGAAATCCTCGGTATTGATGTCGGGCGAGGCCGTGCGGCGAGGTTCACCGCTGCTCTCACCTGTGTATGACGGGTCGAAGGCCAGCGCCACATAGCCGCGCTCGGCCATCCTCATGGCATAGAGGCCGCTCGACTGCTCCTTAGTGGCACCGAAAGGACCGCTGACAGCAATGGCAGGCAATTTGCCCTGGGCTCCCTTAGGCTCATATAAATCAGCCGCCAGTGTCAAGCCATACTGCGTTTCAAACGTCACCTTGCGGTGGTTCACCTTCTCGCTAAGCGGGAACACCTTGTCCCACTCCTGAGTCAATTTCAAGTTACTGTTCATATTCTCTTCGTTTTGATTGCAGGCCACGAGTAACAAACTCATGAGCACCACTGTGATTAAACCTCGTTTCATGATTCCTGTTATTAACCAAATATCGATCAAGCCTTATTTTTAGCTCCCAAAATTAAATCTATTAAAGTTGACACATCGCTGATGTTGACTTCCCCATCCTCGTTCACGTCACCAAGGCGGGCCGTCGTGGCTGCAGGAAGCCACAGCATGACTGTGATATTGCTCTCGCCCGCATGCAGGAACGTGCGCAACTCACTCTCAGTAAGGCCGTCGATGTGGCCCAAACGGGTATAGCTCCATGAATTTGAGCCGTAGAACAGGCAGATGTTACTACCATTATAAAGAATGACATCGCCAGGCTGAGCGGTGATTTGCTCATTGCTTGTGGGCAGCGAGAAACCAAGTGCTCCCCATATCTCAAAGCCGCCGCTGGAGTTGAGGGTCATCGTGACAGGCGACTCCTGCAGCCTTGCCACAAGCGCCTGGGTGGCTCCATTATCAACCAGTGTAACCGACTTTGTCACTCCATCGATCGTGACGTTCATTTTCTGGGTCATTGGCTGTGCCATCACATCATTGTCGTCGCTGGAGCAACCGCTCAGGATCAGGAGAGCAAGCATCAGCATGTTTCTAATCATCGTCTTCATTTTTGTTTCAATGTATTTGTTTTCGGGTGCAAAATTATATCGCACATTGACAGGTACTCTTATCTGAAATGACTGAAAACCTACCCATTTTATATTTTTGCAACATCACACTATCAATTAAGGTAAAAATGATTATCTTTGTCCTTCAGTTATGAAGAACCTATTGTACATCAACAAGGCCAACGACTATGCCCACGACGTGGGTGCCGAGGTGTGGCACCCCATGGTGAGCGTGGTCCACTTCGACGAGTTGGGCGAGATACGGCATTCCCTGAACAAAATGGGAGTGTACGCTATCTTCGTTCAGGATAATTTTCCCACTAAGCCGACCTACGGCATGGGCGGCTACGACACGTCTAAAGGGTCGCTCACGGCAGCCTCGCCAGGGCAAATCATCGGCAAGGCTGATGACGGGCACCGCGAGGTGTATCACGGTTGGGCATTGCTGTTCGACCCTGAATTCATGCGAGGCACGGTGTTTGAACAGCGGCTTGCCGACTATCACTTCTTTTCATATAATGTGAACGAAGCACTTCATACCACCGAAGGCGAGAAACAGGTGCTGTGGCAGTTGATGGAACGCATACGCACGTTCATTCGTCACAGGGAGCAAACAGTTTTGACCGACCGCATCGTGCAGGACTACATCGTGCTCGTGTGTGACTACTGCCAACTTTTCTACCAGCGGCAATTCCAGACGTCCTCGGCACAGCAAAGCAATCTGCTGGCACGCTTCCAAAAGGTGCTTAATGACTACTACAAGCGTCAGTTACAGCTTCGCCATGGGCTGCCCAGCGTGAAATATTGCGCTTCAGAGTTGTGTCTCTCGCCAAGCTACTTCGGCGACCTGGTGCGCAACGCCACGGGCGACAGCCCCACACGCATCATCCAGCATTTCCTCATTGACCGGGCCAAGAGCCTGATGATTGGTGGCATGTCGGTGTCGCAGGTGGCCGACGAACTGGGCTTTGAATACCCCCAGCACTTCACCCGCTACTTCAAGAAACACGAGGGCATGACACCCTCGAAATATGTCGCCTCGATGCGAAAACAATAATCGAGGTAGGTTTTCCGACGTTCTGGATAGCCGTTCTTTTGCCTATAATACGGACCTTTGCAGCCGTATTCAACCAATTCAGAACAAAATGAAGAAACCATATGTGATTTGCCACATGATGGCATCGATTGACGGGCGCATCGACTGCGCCATGACCGAACAGATAGAGGGTAACAGCTATTATGAAGCGCTGGAAGCCTTGAATATTGATGCTACAATCGAGGGGAAGATAACGGCCTTGATGCACTATGCCGAAAAAGGTCTTTTCGATAATGGCGACAGCCCTGCCGTGGGGGCCGACGAGTTTTTCAAGTCACACGACAGCAACCACTGGGAGGCTGTGGTAGAAACGCGAGGAAGCCTGCTGTGGCCCGAGGGTGACACGCCCGACCGCCTGTGTATCGTCAGCCAGCTGACCAGCCGTGCCTATCTGGATTACCTGCGCGACCGCGGTATCTCTTATATCGTGACGGGCCGTGATCACGTGGATCTGGCCCATGCCACGACTTTAATGTACAGTGAGTTTGGCGCCGAGCGCATCGGCGTGGTGGGCGGCGGCCACATCAACGGCAGTTTCCTTGCCATGGGACTGATTGACGAGGTGAGCATGGTCTTCGGTCCGGCCATCGATGGTCGCGAGGGCTTCGCTTCCGCTTTTGATGGCATCGAGGCCAGTCACGAGCACCCATTTAAGCTCCAGCTCAAGTCGGTGCGCCAAATGGATGATGAGAGTGTGTGGTTGCGTTATCAATGCTAAATCAGTTTGAACCATGACTATCCAGGAATATAAAGAATACATCGCTTCGGGCCAATCGGTCAAGGCCGGTTCCGAGGCCCATCAACTCATGCATCAGGCCAGCCGCGAGGCACAGAAGATAACCGTCAGGCTGAACAATGAGTTTCATGAACCAGAGGAAATTCGCAGTTTGCTATCACAGCTTTGGGGCTATGAGGTGCCCGACAGCGTGGGCATGTTCCCGCCGTTCAACACCGACTTTGGCAAGAACACGGTGGTTGGCGAGCGCACCTTCATCAATGCCGGGTGCAAGTTTCAGGACCAGGGCGGCATCGTCATTGGCGACGACTGCCTGATCGGCCACAATGCCACGCTATGCACCATCAATCATGACCAGGATCCTGACCGCCGGGGCGACATGGAGTTCCGACCTATCCGCATCGGGAATAAGGTTTGGCTCGGAGCCAATGTCACCATCCTGCCCGGCGTCTCCATCGGCGAGGGTGCCATCGTGGCCGCAGGAGCCGTGGTCACCAGGGATGTCGCCCCAAGAACCATCGTCGGCGGCGTTCCTGCAAAAGTCATTAAGAAGATCTGATACTACAGCGAAAAGAAGAGACAGATAATTAAAGAGACTGTGTCATAATTCAACGTCGCAATGATTAATCGTGCTACGCACGGGAAATTTATACAAAATATTTTACTACATAATTTGTTTAATTTCCCGCCCAAAGGGCGGTTATAATTCCAACAGATGAATAATGACCCTCTTCATCATTCCACGTCGCAAAAATTAACCGCTCGCTAGAGCGGTCTTTTTCGGGCGAGACATGATAACACAGCCTGTTTATCTTGAAACGGAATAGTTCTTTAGAACTTGAAGCGCACACCGGCCAGGGCAACACCCTGCTCGCCGACACCCAATTCGGCAAAGCCAAGCACATTCTGGTTGCCAGCCTCGATGCCGATAGCCGAAACTTGGAAATTGAAGAACACTTCATTCTCGCTCGATTTGGTCTTCTCGGACAAACTGGTCTTATCCATACTACAATGACGCAACGACGCGCCAGCAGCAATTTTAGAATACAGGCCCCAGCTGCCACGACGCAGCCAGTTGAATTTCATCGACGGCATCAGCGTAAAGTAAGAATTCTTGCTACTTGTAGTGAGCAGGTCACCCATGATTTCATCCTCGTTGTGTTTCGAGAAAGTGGCAATGGCACCCACACCAACCACGCGACTGATCCGGTAATGGTATTCCAGGCCAATGGGTCCAACTACTTTACTATGTTCATAGGTGGCTCCGGCCATAGCAGGAATGAAATCACCAACGATATCTATCCAAAGGCTATTGGGAACGGCACCATAGCTGATGCTTACTTCATGACGGGTTTCATCCTGTGCCTGAGCAGGGATGCACATAAAAGAAATGATGGCCACTGTGGCCAATAAACACTTGATTTTCATAATAATAAATAATTATTTATCGCTATTTCGAGTGCAAAATTAATACAATTCACAATAACACAAGAGCATTTTACCAAAAAGAGAAGTGTAATTCATGCATGACATGTACACCAGCTGATTCCATCATCTGCATTATCCAGTTAGGCACTGGTGATTATCCAGATGTCATGTCACTGATCAGGTGAGAAAAGAACGGCAATTATTGCACAATGAGAAATAATGCTTAACTTTGTAGCCTAATGAGGTTTAAGAGAGATGATAATCATCAGACCATACGATAAGGCCGACTGTCAGCCAGTGATGGAGATATGGAACAGTGTGGTGCGTGAGGGAATCGCCTTTCCACAAGTCGATGAGTTGACGATCGAGGAGGCCGATGCCTTTTTCAGCAGCCAGTCCTATACTGGGGTTGCCGTCGATGATAAAACGAACGACGTGCTGGGGCTCTACATCCTCCATCCTAACAACGTGGGGCGATGCGGCCACATCTGCAACACGAGCTACGCCGTCAAGGAGGGAATGCGCGGACTGCATATTGGAGAGCTGCTGGTCAAGGATTCTCTACAGGTGGGGGCCCGTCTCGGTTTTCGCATCCTGCAGTTCAATGCTGTTGTGGCCTCAAACATTCACGCCCTGCACCTCTACGAACGCATAGGATTCACTCAGCTAGGACGCATTCCACAAGGGTTCCTCATGAAGGATGGCCACTACGAGGACATCATCCTCCATTATATCAAATTAGACTGACCTGCAGGATTCAGCGGGCTTGACAGATTTTTCTATCCCAGCACAACGTCAAGGACCATCATCAGGACGAAGCCCACGGCAAAGCTGATGGTACCGAGGTTGCTGTGCTCGCCCAGCGATGCCTCGGGAATGAGTTCCTCGACCACGACATAGAGCATCGAACCGGCTGCAAACGCCAGCAGGAACGGCAGGACAGGCTCGAGGGTGGAAGCAAGCAGAATAATCGAGATGCTGCCGATGGGCTCGACAAGTCCGCTGAGGGCACCAATGCCAAAGGACTTCATGCGACTATTGCCTTCGGCCCTGAGCGGCATCGAGATGATAGCGCCTTCGGGGATGTTCTGGATGGCAATACACAGCGACAAGGCAAGGACGCTGGCAGCAGTGATGCCGATGCCCGCGCCGTCCTGCAGCATCGAGGCAATGACAACGCCAACCGCCATTCCTTCAGGGATGTTGTGGATGGTGACGGCAAGCGCCAACATTGACGTGCGGGACAGATGGCTGCGCGGACCTTCGGGTTTATCCTCACCTGGATGGAGGTGAGGAATCAGCATGTCGATCAGCAGCAGGAAACCCATGCCCGTCAACAACCCAAGTGCAGCGGGCATAACTGAGGCGATACCATCACCGCCCGCCATCTCCATGCTGGGGATGAGCAGCGACCACACCGACGCAAACTGTTGGAACTTATCTATGAGTACATCCACCAGCCCATCTCGCTCAAGACCGAGATCCTGGAGATGCTTTACACCGTCTTCATCAACGACCTCATCAGTATCCAGGCATTTGACAAAGCAAGATTGGACATCTCGCACCAGACCGAGGAAATCTTTGTCTCGTTTTATCAGTTGTTGCAGCAACATTTCATCGAGCAGCATGGCATAGCCTTTTATGCCGACAGGCTGAACATCTCCAACAACTACCTGTCACGCATCGTCAAGCGCATTACCGGCAAGACGGTTGTTAGCTGCATCGACGAGATGCTCGCTATTGAGGCCAGCTGGCTCCTCAAGAGTACACACTTGACCGTCGCTCAGATTGCCGACCGCCTCCACTTTGCATCGTCACCATCGTTCGACAAGTTCTATAAGCGTATGAGGGGTTGCCCACCCCTGTCCGTAAGGAGATCTTAAACGATCTTTTCCATCTTGTTCATCCTACTTATATCGTTAATTTTTCCCGTGATCTATATTATCTACCCTACCGAAAATGGTAGAATGGGCTATATTTTTTAAAAATTTTTATTGAAATTAATAATATAATATTATCTTTGCAATGAAAAAACCTGCAAAAATGCAGTTTCGACAACTGCGTTTATGCAAAATTTTTAATTTTATGAATATTTATAAACTATAATAACTTTATTAGTAATCTTTATTCGTTTTAATTAACCAAAAATTTTCTGCATTATGAAGAAATTATCAGTACTCTTGATTGCAATTGCCGTTGCCTTAGGCGCATCGGCAGGCGTAAATCAAAAAATCACCAACACCAACACGAAGGTGAGCGTTAAGGAGCTGAAGGCCAAGGCTGGCCAGCACCAGACTGCGAAATACACTCGCGGTGCTGAGGCTATCATGGGCACTCCGCTCAAGGCTACGGATTGGCAGGTACGTCCTGCTTCTCACATGGTGAAAGGTGCAAACGACATCGTTTGGGACTTTGAGGATGCCGACCAGTTGGTTGACTGGACAATCCTTGATAATGATGGCGACGGCTACTGCTGGCAGTACTTCAACAACGCTGGCTTGGAGAGTGGCCGCATGACAGCCCACAGTGGAGATGGCCTCGTAGCTTCAGCAAGCTATGACAATGACACTTTCACCGCTCTCACTCCCGACAACTGGCTGATTTCGCCTGTTGTTGTCCTTGGCAAGAGCCTGTCCTTCTGGGCATGCGGCCAGGATGCCAGCTATGCTGCTGAGAAGTTTGGTGTATTCGTTTGCATTGGCCAGCCCACCAGCATCAATGACTTTGTACAGGTTGGTTTTGACAGGACAGCCACTGGTACCATGACTCAGTACGCTTATGACTTGAGCGAGTACGAGGGTCAGGAGGGCTGCATTGCTATCCGCCACTACAACGTTACTGACATGTTCTTCCTGAACGTTGATGACGTGACCATCAGTGACGAGGAGGTTATTCCCGAGCCCGAGCCCGAGACTCCCACGCTGATCACTCAGATTCCTGAGAATTGCGAGGTTTACACCTACTACCGCAACAGCGCTTGCACCTACATCAGCCTCTTTGGCATTGGCCAGACTGTAACTGATGGCAAGATGAGTGTCGCTATTGACTACGAGAACGGCGAGGCTTACATCCAGAATCCCAGCTGGTGGCATGACGGCAACGGCACTTGGGTAAAGGGTACCTATGATGCTGAGACCGGCTACATCACCATCCCCACCGGCCAGTACTTGTCATGGGATGATATGTATGGTTATGGCATCCAGCTGATGTGGGGTTACACCTACGTTTATGAGGAAGATGGCGAATTATACCTGGGCAACGCACTTGACGAGCGCACCACCGAGATCATGTTCCAGAAGGACGGTGACAACCTCTATCTGCTCGGCTGCGAGGGTGACATGAACGCCGAATTCCCCGAAAACTACAATTCTATGGGTCTGTACACCATGTACAGTGACGACCTGAGCATGACCGCATTGGAGTTCACAAACTACGACGAGAATGGTGAAATGCTGCCCTTCGGCCGCTTGGTTAACCTGGTTCCCGCAGTTCCCGCCGATCCCACTGCCGATGATTGGTATGACAGCGGTGCTGAGAACGGTTACACCCGCTTCTACTTCACCCTGCCCACCGAGGATGTTGACGGCAACCCCATCGATCGCGAGAATCTGAGCTACAGCATCTATCTTGATGATGACCAGATCTTCACCTTCGACGCTATGACCTACTCCTATGACCTCACTGAGGACATGACCGAGATTCCTTATTCGGTATTCAACGGTGGTTACGACTTCGGTTCTACCTATGTTTACTTCTACCGCACCAACGCTGAGGGTTACGAGCCCTTGTTCCAGGATCGCATCGGTATCCAGGTTCACTACACTGTTAATGGTGTGAAGAATTCTTCTAACATCGTTTACTACGTTGCTCCTGTTTACGAGCCCGCAGTACCTGCTAACCCGACCGACCTCACCTGGAGTGACTGCGGTGACGAGAGTGGCATGAGCCGCTTCGGCTTCACCCTGCCCACCGTGGATGTTGATGGCAACCCCATCGATCAGATGTGCCTGAGCTACAGCATCTACACTGACGATGATCTGCTCTTCGTATTTGATGCCGAGACTTACTCCACCGACCTCACTGAGGACATGACCGAGATTCCTTACAGCATCTGGAATAGCGCTTGGGACTTCTACAGAGGCGCCGTTTACTTCTATCGCACCAATGAGGGCATGAATGGTGAGGAGCCTTTCTTCAACCACCAGATTGGTATCCAGGTACACTACACCATTGATGGCGTGAAGAACTCAAGCGACATTGTTTACCTCGAGGTATTCGACGGCAGCAATGTTAACGAGATCAACACTGGCAAGACTGTTGCTAACGTACGCTACTTCAACGTTGCCGGTCAGGAGATGGCACAGCCCAGCGGCATGACCATCAAGGTGACCACCTACACCGATGGCACCACCAGCACCAGCAAGGTTGTGAAGTAATTCGTCACGACATTACTGATTAACTAAAGTAGAGACGCAATTTTTTGCGTCTCTACTTGCATATATGGCGGTGTAGCTGTAATTTTGTGGTATGGACAAGAATAAGACTTATGAATTGCTCTCGAAGCAGGTCGAGAGCCTCATCGAGGGCGAGAACAACACTGTTGGCCAGTTGGCCAATGCCGCCGCCATCCTGCACGAGACAATGGGATGGTGGTGGACTGGTTTCTACATGGTTAAGGATGGAGAGTTGCAGCTGGGGCCATTCCAGGGTCCCCTAGCCTGCTACCGCATCAAGCGTGGGCGCGGCGTGTGTGGCACGGCATGGGACCAGGACAGCACCTTGGTTGTCCCGGATGTCGAGCAATTTCCGGGACACATCGCATGCAGCAGCCTGTCGCGCAGCGAGATTGTAGTTCCCCTGCACGATCCACAGGGGACGGTCATCGGCGTCCTTGACATCGACAGCAAGGATTTGTCCACATTCGATGACGTTGATGCCCGCTGGCTGGAACAAATCTGCCGCATCATCGAGCATCACGTCACCCTCCCCTATTAACACAGTCCATCCAAGTTAATCCAGCCATCCAGCATGACCTACGAACCACTAGCTGAACGCCTTCGCCCTCGCACCCTCGACGACTACATCGGGCAGCGGCATCTCGTTGGTGAGGGTGCCGTTATCCGCCGCATGATCGAGAGCGGCAATATCTCCTCATTCATCCTGTGGGGACCTCCAGGCGTGGGCAAAACCACGCTGGCACGCATCATCGCCGAGCAGACTCAAGTGCCGTTCTATACCTTGTCGGCAGTGACATCGGGCGTCAAGGATGTCCGCGAGGTGATTGACCGCTGCCAGGCCGATGCCCGCAGCGTGTTCTCTAAAGGCCGTCCCATCCTGTTTATCGACGAAATCCACCGCTTCAACAAGTCCCAGCAGGACTCATTGCTGGGTGCCGTGGAGCGAGGCACCGTCACCCTCATTGGAGCGACAACCGAGAATCCCTCGTTCGAAGTCATCCGTCCTTTACTTTCCCGCGCACAGGTATATGTGCTCAACCCGCTCGACCGTGACGACCTGCTGCAGTTGCTCGACCATGCTGTCAAGACCGATAAGGCTTTCCAAGGACGCGAAGTGCGCATCGAGCAGACCGAGGCACTGCTGCGCTTTGCCGCAGGCGATGCCCGCAAGCTGCTCAACATCCTTGACCTCATCCTGCAATCGCTCAACGAGGGTGAAACGTTCGTCGTCAACGACGACATCGTCACAAGCCGCCTGCAACAGAATCCTCTCGCCTTTGACAAGGGTGGCGAGATGCACTACGACATCATCTCGGCCTTTATCAAGAGCATCCGCGGCAGTGACCCTGACGCGGCCGTCTATTGGCTGGCTCGCCTCATCGCCGGCGGCGAGGATCCCAAGTTTATCGCGCGCCGCCTGTGCATCCTGGCTGCCGAGGACATCGGTCTGGCCAACCCAAACGCCTTGCTGCTGGCCAACGCCACGTTTGACATCATCAACAAGATCGGATGGCCCGAGGGGCGCATCCCGCTGAGCGAATGTGCCATCTACTTGGCTACCAGCGCCAAGAGCAACAGTGCCTACCTCGCAATCGACGACGCGCTGGCACTCGTGAGCGAGACGGGTAATGCTCCAGTTCCGTTACACCTGCGCAACGCACCGACCGGGCTGATGAAACAACTGGGATATGGCAAGGATTACATGTATGCCCACGATTATCCGGGACACTTCATCTTACAACAATACATGCCCGAGGAGCTGAATCATCCCCAGCTGTGGCACCCCCAAGACAATCCCGCCGAGAACCAGATGACAGCAAGGCAGCAGAGCCGCTGGGGCGACAACGCAGGCCACGGCCCCAAGAAAAACAGCTAAATAATCACTTTAAAACACATTGTTTAGAGACTTATGGCCCAGCATAATAAACTAGGAAAAGAGGGCGAGCACGCTGCCTGTGAATTTCTCATCAGCAAGGGCTACACAGTGCGCGAGGCCAACTGGCGCATGGGACGAATGGAAATCGACATCATCGCTCAAGAGACGGGTGCCAACCTGATACACATCATCGAGGTCAAGACCCGTAGCGATGCCACACACTTCGACCCCATGGAATCCATTACACCCTCCAAAATACGCAACCTTGTCAATGCCGCTAACGGCTATATCCAACTGCACCGCCTTCCCATGGCAGTACAATATGACGTGATGATTCTTGTGGGTAAGGGCTCAGACTTTGACATCCATTACATCCCCAACGCTTTCCAGCCACCGCTACGCACCATCCGCTAGTCCTTGGCGACAGTCTTGCGGGCACCTGTCGGCGTCATCTTGAAGTGACGACGGAACACCTTGGAGAAATAGGCCACGTCGGTGAAGCCGCACTGTGCCGCGATATCGCCGATGAGCAAATCAGAATTCTCCTGCAACAGATGCAGGGCCTTCTCCATGCGCAACTGGTTGACATAGGCCGTGATACTCTTTCCCGTTAACTCGCGGATTTTGCCCTTCAATTGGCTTTCACCCATCTTGAACTCCAACGCCAGCTTGTCGAGGTTCAGCTTGTCCTTGTGCAACGCGTCATGTTCACCCAGCAGTGTCGCAAAGTGCTGCAGGAACGCCTCGTTGCTGCAGTTGGCATCTTCTTCAGTCTCGGCGGCCACCAACTGGGGAGATACGGGTTTCTCATTGTCATCTCGCTCCCGCCACAAGCGGTTGCGGTTTATCAGATGCGTTGCCCAGGCGCGCAGTTCCTCAGGCACAAAAGGCTTGATCATATACACGTCGGCTCCAGCCTTGATGCCATTCACGCGGTCATCAGTGGCCGTTCGTGCACTGAGCATGATCACAGGAATGTGACACAACTGGCTTGATGCCCTCAACTGGCGACACAGTTCACAGCCATCCATGAGTGGCATTTTCACATCGGTGATAATCAAGTCGGGCATGAGTTCAGCGGCTTTTGCCAAACCCTGCTCGCCATCAGTAGCATAGCAGACGGCGTATTCATTCTTGAGCACTGTCCCCACGAGATGAGCGACATCCACATGATCTTCAACAACAAGCACGAGAGGCAAATCATTAGTCGATACCGATTCATCCTTCAAGTCAGGAGCATTCTTCAAGACAGTGCGATTCGCAGCATTGCGTATCGGGTTCAACAGTTTATCAAAACCGTCTCGCACATTCATGTCGGTCTTCTTGCACGGAAGTTTCACGGTGAATACCGATCCATGGTCTTTCATACTGTCGGCTGATACTGAACCGCCCATAGCCATGGTCATGTCACGGACAACGGTCAGCCCAATGCCCACACCCTCGACCATCTGTTCGGCACTGGCTCCCCGGTAGAAGGGCTCGAACACATGAGGCAAATCCGCCTTGCTGATGCCCATGCCATCGTCGGCCACGCGAATGATAAACATACCATCCTCAACGTGGGTTGTCACGGTGATTTTACAGAAGTCGTGACAATAATTAATGGCGTTCTCGATCAGACTGCCCACGATGGTACTCAAGTAACGGGGAACAGTGTCGATTTCCACGCTATCCTCACGCGACGCATAGGTCAACTCGATGTGACGTGCCACGCATCGCTCACGGTAGCTCTCCAGCACCATTCGCATGAACGTTGAGGCATCGCCACGTCGCCAGTCAAGTTCCTTAATCTCGCTGCGAACGCTGCCCACCTCCAGAATGCGGTCCACCAGATTCAAGAGGTTGCGGCCTTGACGCTCGATGATGTCCATATTCTTGCGCTGTACCGGTGAATAAACAGCCGCAGTCGATCCATTTCCTTTATCCTCGGCGATAATGACGTCGATAGCGCCCATGATGGCCGTCAAGGGCGTTCGCAACATGTGCACAACATTGGTAAAGAACAGTGATCGCGTCTCCTCGATCTGGCTCAGCATGCGTTGCGTGCGGTTGCGTATCCTCATGGCATAAACTAGCGTGAAGATGATGGCTGTGGCCATCAAGAACAACAGCACCGAGAAAATCATGACCATATTGCGCATGCGTTTCAAGCGAGCGATGTCGTTATTCAGCGCGGTCATCTCACCGTTCTTGATACCGATCTGGTAGTCATTGCGTTGCTTGTGCAGCATGTCGTTCTTCTCCAGGCCATAAATGCTGTCAAAGAGTTCATCGCTCTGTTTGAAATATGACAACGCCTGACGATAGTCGCCTTCCATCACGGCCAGTTCGTAGTGGACCCTCAATACCTGGGCCTTACTCTCTTTGCTGTTGATGCGACTCGTTTCCTGGTCAGCCTCGGCAAGATAGCGACAGGCTTCGTCCTTTTCGCCCAACTTGATGCACACACTGGCCAGAGAGAGGCATGACTCCAGCCAATGCCATTTCTCGTTGAGCGACTTCAAGGCATCATAGGCCATTTGATACTCCTGCTGGGCATGAGAATAATTGCGTTCCAATTCATAAAGCCGGCCGAAGTGATGATGACACAAGGCCTCCCCGAGCTCGTTGTTCGCTTGCCTATTATGGTTCATTGACTCACGATAATAGACCCAAGCCGAATCAACAGCTCCCATTGCCATCATGATGGCACCCAGGTTGGCATAATTGATGGCCATGCCCACTTCACTGCCTAACTGACGCTCGCCCTCAAGGGCCTCACGCAACACGCTGTCCGCAGTGGTGTAGTTGCACATGTCAATCTCGATGTTGCCAATGCCATTGAGAGCAGCAACACGACACTTCACAGCCTCAGGGCTGTCATGATCACTATAGGTGTCACTCATTTTCAAGGCACGATAGTGATATCCGTTGGCCTCACTCAGGTCTCCCAAACGGCGGTAATCGGTCCCGATACAATTGAGCGCTGAAATCATCTCAAGGGTATCGGCAAGGCTTGATGAAAGGTTCAGGCCACGCGTGTGAGCCTTAATCGCTTCATCTAAGCGCGACTGATTGCGCAGTCTGTTCCCTTGATATTTACAGGCCAACATCTCGCCTGTTTCGTCTTGTTCTTCATGATAACTGCGAACCAGCATCGATAGCGAGTCGATATCGCGAATGGCTCTCAACTGGCTGTCCACCTGACAGTAATGTGGATCACCGGCATGCGTTCCCACTGGGGTGTGACGACACGACTGTTGTAGCAGCATCAATGACGCCACCACAAGAAATAATACCAATATCCTTCCAGCTCTAATAAAGCGGGAATCGCCTGAAATCATAACACAAGCAATAAAACATGTCAGGTTTACTGCTGCAAATAAACAACTTTTTTTTATACTTCACAAGTAATTGTCAATAAAAAACCGCATTTTTTAACATCCGCCTGATACCGATATCGATAAAATATGCGTACCTTTGCAGTTTGTATGACAGAGCCGAAAAAGAGCATATTTCAACGCGCCAGCGAGTGGGGAGTCCCATTCGGGCTGTATCTTGGCGTCGCTGCCTTGGCTTCGATTTTCGCCGACAAGATGCCGGTGTTGAGTTTAGTCTTCTGGGTGATGCTCCTGGGAGTGCCGTTTCTGGTTTATTATTTCCAGCGTCGCAAGTTCATCGAGGACGACGGATTCACCGAGCATGCCGGCTTGTGGATGATGGGCATCATGCTCTTTATCCTGGGCGGAATGCTGGCCAGCCTCATCGCCTATCTCGTGCTGCAGTACATGAGACCATCGTTCATGTATGAACAGGCCCAGGCGGTCATCGAAGCCTATGACAAGATACCACAGATGAAGGACAGCGAAATGCTGCGGGTCATCAAGCGCATGGTTGACGAGCATCTGATGCCCGCCCCCATCGAGGTTGTGTTCAATGCCTATTGGTTCATCACTTTCGGGGGATCGTTGCTCAGTGCCATCACAGCCATTGTGGCACGGCGAACCCTTAAAAAGAATCATTAACTTAACGATATTTATCAAGGATTTCTTTGTTCTATGGATATTTCAGTAGTAATACCGCTTTATAATGAAGCTGAATCTCTGCCTGAGCTCGCACAGTGGATTGAACGCGTGATGGATGAGAATGGATTCTCCTATGAGGTACTGTTCATCAACGACGGCAGCACCGACAACTCGTGGGAGGTCATCAAAGACCTTCACAAGAATAATCCGCGTTTGAAAGGCATCTCCTTCCGCCGCAACTACGGCAAGTCTCCGGCATTGAACACGGGATTTGAGCAGGCCCAAGGCAATGTCATCATTACCATGGATGCCGACTTGCAGGACAGCCCCGACGAGATTCCCGAGCTTTACCGCATGATTTCCCAGGAGGGCTATGACCTGGTGAGCGGCTGGAAAAAGAAACGCTACGACCCATTGAGCAAGACCATCCCCACCAAGCTGTTCAACGCCACAGCACGGCGCGTCAGCGGCATCCACAACCTGCATGACTTCAACTGCGGGCTCAAGGCTTATCGCAGGGAGGTAGTCAAGCACATCGAGGTCTATGGTGACATGCACCGCTATGTCCCCTATCTGGCCAAGAGTGCCGGCTTCACCCGCATTGGTGAGAAAGAGGTGAAACACCGCCCCCGCAAGTATGGCACCACCAAATTCGGTCTCGACCGTTTTGTCAACGGCTATCTGGACCTGCTCACGCTTTGGTTCCAGGCAAAGTTCGGAGTCAAGCCGATGCACTTTTTCGGTCTTTTAGGCAGCCTGATGTTCCTGTTGGGCTTCATCGCCGTCATTCTTGTCGGCGCACTCAAGCTTTACAATATGTATAGCGGGCACAGCTACCGATTGGTCACCGATTCACCCTATTTCTATCTGGCACTCACCAGCATGCTGTTGGGTACACAGCTGTTCTTGACGGGATTCCTGGGCGAGCTCATCATTCGCCACAGCAACGACCGCAACCACTACGAAATCAACGAAGTCATCACCGATGCCGATAGCGCTATTCCCGCAAACCATCGGGTGGATGACCTGACGGCCAACCTTGAGTCGATCAAGCAGCCTGCCGAAGCCCTCCATGCCCAATGAGACAATCCCTGGTCCATATCTTGGCCGTGCTGGCACTGGTGACAGGCATCGTGGCTTGCAATGACGACAGTTGCTACGATAATGTCAGCAGCCTGCCGCTGGCCACGCTGTATTTGGGAAACGCCCAGCAATCCATCGCCGGACTGACCATCATGGGCATCGGCGCACCGGGCGACAGCCTGCTTGTCGATTCCAGCACGGTCAATGAGGTGTATCTGCCCTTACGGGCCAGTGTGGGCTCAACGACCTATGCCCTGCGGCGCTGGGTCACGGTCAACACGGTCAACACCAGGTTATGCGATACCATCAGTCTGAATTATGATGCCATCGAGTTCTTTCACTCGATTGAGTGTGGGACCATGTATAATTTTGACATCAAGAGCATCACTCACACGACTAACGGCATCGATTCGGTGGTCTTGCTCAACCGTCTCGTCACCAACTCCAAGACACCTGTAATGCGCATCCATTTCACTGATTTCCATTAATGAACGTCATCCTACGACATATCAGTCTCATTCGAGCGGCCTCACTGATGGTCCTGCTGCTAACGATGTCGCTGCACGTGATGGCCCAGCAGCCCGGCAAGCGCCACGTGACGCCCGTTAAGCCCGAGACCAACCGGGTGCAACCACCGCCCAAGGGCACCGATGAAAAGATCATCCAGCAATACATCAGCGGTGACAGTGCTGCTGCCGTCGCCGAGGCGCGCAAGGACTCGTTGCGCCGTGTCTACAAGCGCTATCCACGCATAACCGACCTGTCGGTTGGAGTAAACGTTGCTGACCTGATTTTCAAGGCGTTCGGCCAAAGCTACGCCAGTGTAGATGTGAATGCCGTGCTCAACATGTGGAACCGCGTTCAACCCACGGTCGAGTTGGGAGTTGGATGGGCAAAATCGACTCCTGACGACATGAATTTCACCTATAAGGGCAAACCGTCTCCTTACTTCAAGTTGGGTGCGAATTATAACTTCATGTTCAAGAACAGCCCTGATTATCAGGCATTTGTTGGCATTAGGCTGGGTTACAGCACCTTTGGCTATGATGTGACTGATGTGCACTACTACAACAGTTACTGGAGGGAGGGCATCGACTACGACATCAAGGGGCAACGGTCACATGCCTTGTGGGGCGAGGCTGGTGTCGGCCTTAAGGTAAAAATCATGGAACCCATATCAGTAGGGTGGATGATCCGTTACCACGGAATCTTTAGTGAAGGCAAGAACAAGAACTCCAAACCATGGTTCATCCCTGGTTATGGGCCGCGCAACGGGTCGCTCGGTATTTCCCTGAGCGTCTGCTATACCCTACCCTGGAAGCGTAAAACCACAACCGATTCAGCCCCTCAACCGCTACAGCATAACCAATAGTTCAGCATGATGAAACCATTCCGAATCAATCGACCTGGCGCACGGGCGCCCAAACTCAATCCACCGGTCAATCAGGACTGGTACAAGCGTTTTAGACAGTTGGCAGCCCTTGCCAACAAGCAATTCCGTGTCAAGCTGTGAGCTCATTGCTGCGGCATATTCCTCTGCTGATGCTCACAGCCGCAATGCTGTGCATCGCTTCATGCGACGGCGACAGTCCTCTAGACAGACGCCATAGAGATGACATTACAGACACGATCAACGGCAATGACACGACTCACCACTCTCCCAACCCATCCGACACCACCTCGCGCGACACTATACCGTCCGATTCTACAACAGTTCCTTTCACGTTGACATTGACTGCTGATCGCCCTGATGCCTACATGGGTCAGAACCTGCAGCTCATGGCCATCACCAGCGAGCCGACCGCGGTAAAATGGAGATCGACCAATACCCTCGCAGCCATCGTTAACCAGGACGGACTCGTGCAGATGAATAACGTAACTGCCGATTGTCAAACCCAAATCATCGCCACGGCCCGTGAGGTGTCTGACACGCTGACACTCTTTAACCGCTCATGGCGTGTCGCCATGCTCGACAAGGGCACATGGAAAGTGCCTGATGTGAGCAAGTTGCATCCAGGTGACACCTTGACGCTCACTATCGTTGACAGCAGTTTCAAACCCGTGGATGACGATGGTTTCAACGCGGCCGCCTGCCAGTGGTCAGCCACTTCCCGTGAGGTCGATGCAGCAGCGCTGTTCGCCAGCACCGCCGCACCAGTTGCAAGCAACGGCTGGTGCATGCAATATGTCATCAACAACCTGGCGCCGACCGGCATATCATTCTCGGTAATGGCAAATTACGGTAGTGCCGCGGCCTCACTACTGTGCACAATTCTGCCTTAAAGAACGGGATTGGATTGTAACTGTTAATTTTCATCGTTTTTTCAAAAAAATTTTGCCAGTTCAAAAAAAGTTCGTAATATTGTACTCTGAAATGTGAAAGAACGCCTGTTTTAAACAAGTATTCTTCTCATTTACAATTAAATAACCCTACCCGTAGCCTCCCCCATCCTTTAGGATGGCGAGGTGTTTGGGTAATGAACTAACAGCAAACAAAAACAAAAAATATTAATTAACATTATTACTGACAATTTAACTTAATTGACTATGAAGATTAAAAATTTACTTCTTGTTGCTGCTGCAGCTTCGTTGAGCCTCTCGGCTTTTGCTGATGACCTTGCAACTGGTGAATTGGCATGGCTGACCAACGGCGATCCCGCCCTGAGTGGCCAAGCAACCAACGACCACTTCTTTGTTCGTGGTGATTATGATGACATGGGAGGTGCCATGACCTATGATAACACACTGAGCTTCAAGAGTGGTGCTGTCCAGACCGTTTGGTTCCACCTTGATGATGATGCAATCTACGAGAATGAGGCTGTTCAGGCTCTGACTCCTATTGCTTACAACTCGGCTGGCGACCTCTATAATGAGATCACCTATAATTCATTCCAGTTTGACCTCTACCTGCCGCAGAGTCTCATTCTCACTGTAAATGATGACGATGAGAACTTCACCCGTGGTGACCGTATGCCGACTACCACCAACGTGACCTGGAGCAAGAAAGATGAGACCAAGGTTGTTGATGGCAAGACCTACGACGTTTATACCATTGTTTGCTACAATGCCAACGAGTATGGTACCCACCTGTCAGCACAGACCGCCGGCAAGTATCGCAACAACGGTGCCCTCAAGAAGGACGCTACCCTGATGGCTCTCTATATGAAGAACAACAACCAGGCTACCGTTGAGGGTCAAATCGATGACGTCATCATTGGTAACATGATCATGAACTTCCGTGAGGCCTTTATCGCTGAGTGGGATTCTAACGAAGGTACCTTCTTCTATGGCGAGGGTGGTAACGACCAGACCCAGCGCTTCATGAAGTACAACCGCGTTGCTACCTTTGGCAGCGCAAGCGTTGTAGAGAACCTGGCCCAGAAGACCATCAACAACGTGAAGTATTACAACATCGCTGGTATGGAGAGCAACGAGCCCTTCGACGGTGTGAACATCAAGGTCATTACCTACAATGACGGTACCACCAGCACCAGCAAGGTGATGAAGTAAGAAATAACTAGTTACGTTTAACTAAAAACCGCGAGCGCTACTGCCCGCGGTTTTTTTGTGTCCAGTGTCCAGCACTATACAGCCATCTGGATCCAGCCGTCTGCCGCCAGGGTCTTGTCGGGAGACGGTGTGCTTGGGTTGACACGCTTGTCTTCCATCACACTCAGACCGATGGCTCGTGTCATCAGGATATCGTCATGCTTGCCTGGACGCGCCGCATAGTGACCGTTACAATCCTGATAGTCGCGCATCTCATTCACAGCATCAATGTCGCGCTCAATGTAACTGCCGTCCCTTAATGCGGCGATGAGTGACGACACGGCCTTGGACTTGGTCTTGCTGTTGGTGTGGAAGCCCAATTTGTGAGGGGCTCGCTCATACACATTGCCGTACACGCGTCGCACGTTCTCTAGGATATAGTCACTCTCACCGGCCCGTGCAGCTTCATTGGTAAGAGTGTTGCTCTCCACAACCAGCAGGGCATCAAGATAATATTTGGCCAGTTGCATCGATTTCCACGCCAGTTGGTCATGATCGATGTGACCACGCCACTGCGCCACGATGGCTGCCTTGCGATCAGGTGCGCTCATCCGCCACACGGCAATCACCGAGTAGTCACTACTGGCCGCACGGCCACCCACATCCACGACTACAAGATACTTGATCTTGACAGGAGATGACCGATCAGGAAATTCCCACACCTTGAGCAAGCCGTTCGAGGCCTTGACCAGATGGATATTCCTCTTGGCTTCCTCATCCCGCTGACCATCGGCCTGAATATCGCCCACCAGCACCGGCGCCATGCGACAACCCTGCTCCAACGCGTCGAGATGCTCAGGAGCAAAAGGATTGTTGCCTGTCGTGGTAAAGGCCTCACTTGGAGTACTGGGATACTCGGCCATCATCATCTCATGACCACGGTACTCGCGCCGCTTGTGATGGTACCAGTTCACCTGTTCCAGTGTGCAACCCCTATCCCACAACTGTCTCTCATACGCGTCCATCTGTTGCCACAGCGCCATGGGATCATCTACTGCCAGCGAGTAGATGCCTATTTCGTTCCACGCGACGAAAACAGGTTCCTTATCGCTGCGGCCCTGCTGGGCACGCAACCACTCGTCATGGAAGTAGTCACCCACCCCATTTGCCGTGGACTCGAGCACGATCACCGTCTCGGCTTTGAGGACAATACTGCCACACACGCTGCGCACCACCTCGTCGGGCGAATGCATCGTGCTGGTCGGCCAGAAGGCCACTTCACTCAAGTGCGCCATCGCGATGTCATAGCCACGCACGGCATCCTCGCTGCGGGAACTTCCAGTGAGCACCAGGCAGTCCCGTCCTTCGATTTGTTGCACATTGGGCTGGCCCTCCAATTTGGAAAACCGGGGTTTGTCGGCTCCATCGCCAAGCAATTCACGGGGATAGTGTCTCAACAGCAGATTATACATCCGCTTGATGCTCTTGCTCGTGGCATGCAAGTGTCCGCAGATGAGGCTATTCCAACCCTTGTGCCTGACCAGTTGCATCCAGGCCAGGTACATCTGCACCAGTGTTGAACCGCCCCACTGACGCGCCTTCAACAGAATGATGCGTATGGGCAATCCCTGTTCACGTTGCCTCTCCATCACGCCAAGCAGTCGGCGTTGCGGACGGTTGAGGATTAGCGGCACGTTCAGGCCACTTATCTTATCCTTGATAGTCACACACCTCGCGCACCAGAACTCAAAATCCTCCACGATGCGCCGTCGGTCTTGCTCCAGCGGCGGCAGCAACAAGTAATCAGGGCAATCAGTGAGCACCCTGCGAGGCACCCTGTTGCCATTCGCATCCACCCTTTCACCACAGCACCCAACTCCAGCAATAGGGTCATAGAGGTCTGCACCGAGGGCGGCTTTGCGACGCTCGTTTTCAGCCAGAATCTTGTCGAATGAAGTGATGTCGTTTTTCATGGTCATGCTTTGTTTCATGATTTGCTCAATCCCGCATGTCCACTGTAAATCAAGGTGGGCTGCAACAGGGTTCCAGTCGTTGCTGTTCCGCTCACCTCAAGGCGCAATGTGCGGGCCCTGACGGCCATCGGTGCAAAGGCCAACGGTTGATTGATGGCGCCGCTCACAGTCACAAGCCCCACGGACTCGTCTTGAGCCATAATCCCTCGTTGCCCGATGACTTGCAGAGACAACTCAGCGCCATCACTCACCACATGCCACACGACTCGACGCACAGCCCTTGCCATGAGCAGATCGAGCGCAAAGGGATGGCTGTGCCACTTCACGGGCACCTCGGCGGCTTCCTCATGTTCCAGGTCGAGCAAGGTCCCCGCATCGGTCACTGCAACGGCATGCATGGTGTCGCTGTACAAGGCGACAGCATCAACAGTGCGCTCACTCATGGCGCCACTCGGCATCATCGCAAGCGGATAACCCCTCGACGGCAAGAGCCACAACTCATGGTAAGCATTGCACCACGCAAGTGCAGTGTAGGTCACATCGCGCTGGCATACGGTCACCCGATAGCCATCAAGGCGGCACAGATGGCGATGGCGTGACACGAACCAGATGTTACCGCCTGCCTCTACGGGTGACACGTCGGCAGCAATGACCGTCCGATCAACCAATCGGGCTTCACCAAGAGCACCCATCGCACTCTGTGGAATCGCATAAATACCCTCACGGGTGAACACATACACAGGATATCGCCCAAATCCACCCGAATACAGCGGTTTGGTCACAACCGCTAACGCCAACGGGCCGGAGCCGTGGACACTGCATCGATGAGCATCGACAAGCGCATTGCCTGGTGCCGAGACTATGATGTCGCCATTGGCAGTACTGCAATACAGGCGTCCGCCGGCTGTTGTCGAGCCTGTAATCTGTCGCACATTGGCCATGGACCCGATTGCAGCGCACTGGGCGTTGGTGAGGGTCATCGATTCCACTGGGGCAACAAAATCTGTCCCGGACAAGTGATCACCCGCAGCCGCTGTTGCAATCAAGTGCCAGGGCGAACTGTTCAGCTGCATGTTGACGGCATCGGCACTGCGTCGGGAGAGGCCCATTTCCAGCACATACTCACGTTCACTGCTAATACGTGTCAAGCAACGGTAATCCAGTGTGCGGCTCGCTGTAAGCAATTGAGCGTCGTCAGTAGCAAAGACGTCTATGCTCTTGACCAACGGCAACCATTCAGTCGAGATATTGGTCGTCACATTCAAGCCCAGGCGGTAGTGCATTAGGGGCAATGCTGTCGCTTGAGTGCCCGTAAATCCATTGCTGCCACTATCTACAAGCGCCGTGATGCGGTTAGCGTTGATCAGCGTCGCATCTCCCACCCTCACCGGGTCACTCACCCACAGATAAGTGTCATCCATCAGGCGCACCGCCCATCTGACCAGCATTGGCGATGCGTGACGCCCTTCAGCAGTGATATCAGCATTCAACGAGTCCCACGCTGCCCGCAGCATCCGTTCGAGCGCAAACACGTCACTACTGGCCAAGGGCGCCTCCCAGCGGCTATATGGCGTGGCAAAGGAATAGGCGGCAATATCAATGCTCGATGTCGCCATCTCACTAGTGAATTCCAGAGAGGGAACAGCATCGTCTCGATTCAACACACTCCACGAGCTATTGATGGCCGACAGGTAGGTCATGCCGCTGTCTGAAACAATCACGACCAACTCGCCAACGGCATGGGCCGCCAGCACATTGCCTTCAACCGTCACGACCGGATTCCCGTCAATTTTCACAGTACTGTCACCGACGGTCACACGATGTCCGTCAATCAATAGCAGCAATCGTTCACCTGGTGAGATGGCCCCAAGGGCAGTTGGTTTTCCTGCCACTTGCAGCGAGGATTCCTGTTCACGCACGTTAAGTGCCGATTGCGCCTCACCCCGTCGCGCCGCTTCGCCATTGACGTGCGGCACGCTTGCCCTGGGGATGATCAGGGTTTCTTTCAAGTTGTGTTTCTTTTTCATGGTATCGCTATTTATTATTATAATAATGTGGAAAACTGATGTCGCGGCAAATTTACACTGTCGTCATTGTCCTGCGCCAGCACAAAAGGCAAAAACAAGCCCCGCAGATGCATCCGCGGGGCTTGTGGTTCAAGTCTTAGAATGTGTATCTTTACCAAACACCACCCAGAACGTAGTCAATCAGCGTGGTAACATCATTAATGTTAACACTCTCGTCGAGGTTGCAGTCGGCATTAGCATAGTTCAAGCCATCCCAATTACCGTTCAAAACAGCGTCAATCAGTGCTGTAACGTCATTGATGTTAACATAGCCATCGTCATTCACGTCACCACGAATGACAGTAACTTCGCCAGGAATGACAAATGTTGAGCCGTCGGTGTAGTACAGCTTATTGTTATTCCAGCCGGGCCACGACATGTCGCTGTCGTCGGTAGGACGCAACAGGCCCCATGTGATGGCATTGGTGGTCACAGTGCCCTCGTTACCGAGCGTCAAGCTTGATCCGCTCAAGCTAGCATTGTACCATTCACCGGAACCACTGGGATACTCAGCATCGTTAATGTCACAGAAGGCCTGGCCGGGGAATGTCATGGTACCGTCCGAGTGAAGGGTCATCGTGTTGTCAGGCCAGCCCAAGCCGTATAAGTTCACCACATGAACCGTCTCTTCATCCTGGGAGATATACACTTCATTCGTATGCATCAAACCGTCGGCCTCGCTGACATACTCGTGGATGCCATTAGGCTTCACCAGGCGGGTGTTGCGGTACAGTGGAGTGTAGGACGTCGTCATGTCGGTGAAAGTCTGGCTCGAGCCGTTATTTGCAGTCACGGTCGTCTTCTTTTCTTTCTCGATATAGTAGCAAAAGCCCTCATCGATGACTATACTGCCATCAGCCTCAATCCTGCCGGTCACGTCACGAAGCTCTCCGTAATTGACTAACCAGTCCTCGTTCACGACATAAAAATATAAGGTGCTGTCAACAGTCGTTGTCGTTGAGCCTGAAGTCGTGGTCACCGTTCCACTCATGGTGCCGAATGGTTCTTCACCCACAGTGATGGTCACTGTGCCCGACGTGTAGTTGGCCGTGAACGGCAAGGCGACATCATACATCGCCAGGCCACCGTTAATCACCAATTGGCCAGAACCATCCTGGCTGATGATGGTCGTCCAGCCACCCACGTTAAAGGGATCAGCGGGAGCTACCGTTACAACGCCTGTGGCGCTCTCGGTCCACTCGTAGGGATGCAATAGACAGATGCGGCTACCCAGCATCTGGCTATCACTCAACGGCGCCGCTGTCGCTGTCATGACAACGCACACACTCAACAATGCAAATATCTTTTTCATATACATTTGATAAATTGGATTTAACGCTTAACTTACAAACCGCAAAGATACAAAATAACCTGATATTACAACAAGTTTCCCTTCAACTTTTTTCAACCTCATCATTTTCAGTATATCGAGACAAATCTCATGCTGATATGCCGACGGCACAAAAAAAGACAGGACTCAACTTGTGAGCCCTGCCCTTTTCATGATTGAATGTCTAATAATTCTCTATGGAATTAGTCACCCCAAACGCCACCCAGAACATAGTCGATCAGAGTAGTAACATCGTTGATGTTAACGCCCTCATCGAGGTTGCAGTCAGCGTTGTCATAGTTCAGACCATCCCAATTGTTGCCCAGAACAGCGTCAATCAGAGCGGTAACGTCGTTGATGTTAACAACGCCATCATCGTTCACGTCACCACGCAGAACATTAACAGTCTCCTTTGCAGGAATTACATACTGAGCCATGTAAGCCTCGCTGTAGTTCTTGCCAATCTCATAGCCATCAGCGATAGCTGCCAGATAGATCGTCTGGTCTACATCAGTGCGCTCTACAACGTAGGGGTTGCTTACCTCAACAACGTTGGATACGTTCTGACCATCATAGTCGAAGGTCATCAGATATACCACGGCACCCTCCTCGGTGGTAACACCAGTGAAGGTATAAGCGTCAACGCCCTCAGCAACTTCGATAGTCGGAGTCTCAGCCTGGCCGAGCAAGAACTTCTCATCACTGGTGAAGGTCAGCTTGTTGTGCAGGAAGGGATAGAAACCAAGACCGAAGTAATAGCCACCATTTGCACCGATGAGGTCATAGATGACAGATGCATCCCAGTAGATGCCATTAGCATCAACGGTACCAAACTTGCTGCCCTCGCTCAAGGTGTTGTCAATGGCTGTGTCAGCAGCAGCATCAAGGTCGATTGCGAAGTTGAAGAACTCATAAGCCTCACTCCAGTCATACTGAGTGTAAGTTGCAGCATAATCAGAGATATCCTCGGTGTGAACTACCTGGTATGAGGGGAACTCCATCGTGCCATTCTCGTGGATGTACATTTCCATACCGCGGTTAGCCATACCCCACAGGTTCCAAGAAACGGCAGTGGTGTCGTCATATTGGAACATGTAAACAGGATTGTCATAGGTCTTACCAGTGCTCTGGCCTACATACTCGTGCTTAGCGTTGGCAGTCATCAGATAGGTGCCGTGGAAGAACGGGGTATACATGCCCTCTACACTGTCAACAGCCTGGGACTGCTGTTCCCAAGTATTGTTGTACACGGTCTGGGTAGTCTTCTCGAACATATACACGCCATAGCCATCAGGGAAGTAGATGGTACCGTCATTGTACAGAGTACCAGTGATGTTGGTGAACTGCATGGTTGCCTCGTCAACGAGATACAACTCCTGAATGGTGTCGTTTACGGTATAGGTTTTGCGGTTGCCAGAGCCTGATACGGTAGTGTCCTGCCATTGCCAGCCAGCAAGGCCACCCATCTCCATTTCAGCAGTCTTGGCGCTGTAATCCACATTGATCACGAAGGGAATCTCGGTGAAGTAGATAAAGGCATTGAACTGGTTGTCGCCCTGCTGTTGCATATCTACATCCCAACCACCCCACAGGTAGTCATTGTCCATCACAACCTTACCACTGTCTTCGTTGTAAGAATAACCCAGCATGAAAGCAATCTTGGTTGCCATTACGTCATCAGCCGAAACGCGACGGGGAGCCTTCTTAACCAACTTGTTGTCATTGGGCGTCACACCCTTGTCAGTAAAGAAATTGGGCAGGCTCATCTTGTTGGCCTTGGTAGCTTTCATCACCGGAGTGGTCAGCTGGTTAGACAACGTGTTGCTCTTCAACAACATGGTCTTTTGGGCTTTGCCCTGAGTAACCGTAACGTTGTGGTTCACGTGCGGCATGGCGGCCATTGCGGTCAAGCCGGCGCACACAAAAGCAAGTGCTAAAAATTTTTTCATAAATCCACTAATTTAAAGTTTTAAAAAATGTTAATAAAAAGTGCTATCTAATTAAGTATCATTTCAGAAGGTTCTCATGTGGTATCATGAAACGCAACCAATTTTTTACATAAGTTGCCACAAATTTACAGTCAAAATTTCTAGCCCACAACATTTTTGGGAGAAAAGTTTATAAATGTTCACGATTTTTACTAATTTTAATAAATATTCACGTTTCTCGCGGGCTACAAAGCCCAATTAATCACAAAATCAGCGTAATTACATATATAACAATGAGTTACCTTAAATACACCAAAATCGGTATCTGGCATATTCAAGATAACCCATTTACTTGTAAATAAATGAGTTATACCCATCTGGTCAGCAAGAGATCAGCGACTAGATAGAGGCCTCATTTATCCTGTAATCAAATCACTCTAGGAGCATTCCGGCGGCCACTTGATGGGCGGCTTCATTACCCAAGGAGATGGCCACTAATTGCAGCGCAAAAGGCGCTGCTGCTGCGGGTCCGTTACCGGTCACGACGTTTCCATCGACGGCCACGGGTCGATTACCCCATCTCACGCCTTCAACGTCGGCTTCCATTCCGGGATAGCACACCGCGTCACGTCCATTAAGGATGCCCAACGATGCCAGCACCACCGATGGCGAAGCACAGATCGCCGCCACCTTGCCATCACGCTCGACCTGAGCCACCAGCTCACGGCACAGCGGCTCGTGCGACGCCAGATTGGTAGCGCCAGGCATTCCACCGGGCAGCACCAGCCACTCAGCATCACTGTAGTCATTGTCACCGTAGAGGCTATCAGCAATAACCATCACACCATGAGCGCCAGTAACCATCAGGTCTTCATTAATCGATACCGTCACAACGGGCATTCCTGCACGGCGCATTACATCAATACTCGTCATGGCCTCGACCTCTTCAAAGCCGTCAGCCAGGAAAACATAAGTCGTCTTCATCTTTTTTAATTATTTCATTAATGATTAATTCCTCTCACAAGTGCAGCGCCACCCAGGCCAGTCAGCACTTTCAGCCCACTAAATTACCCTTTTCTCGGTGAAAAAACAGCTATTTCCAGAAAAAAAAGTCTTTTTTTGAAAAAAAAGTGCGATTTTTTTTGGCAGTATCAAAAAAAGCAGTACCTTTGCATCGCTTTTGACAGCAACTCGGGCAGTTAGCGCAGTTGGTTCAGAGCATCTGCCTTACAAGCAGAGGGTCGGGGGTTCGAATCCCTCACTGCCCACCCGATGACGGTCCCGCACTACGGTGCGAGGCCGTTTCTCTTTTATTTCCCATACCATGACCCACTATTCTACCAGGAGAGCGTGTGACAATCAAGCAGAGCATCAAACTGCACATTATTTAATAAATCAAAAAAATAATGGCCGATCGGGGAAAAAGATATAGTTTTGCAGCCGAATAAAATGGTGCGGGAATGCGGTTGACAACATTTCATACAGTAATCCCACCATTTCATCCAATAGGGCCAAAAACATTTGGCGGCAGTGGTTTTAGCGTTCTAATTTTGCATCAACAAAAAGAACTAACCACTAAAAAATAAAAGATTATGAATTACTTTTCAACCAACCGTCAGGGCAACGCCCTCAACCACAACAGTGAGAACAAGAGCAGCAACAACAGCTCAATGTTGACCGCGCTCCAGCGCATGTTACTCGCCGCAACACTGACCCTCGTGGCCGTGATACCGGCAACCGCCCAAGTGAAAATGGGCATCAGGGGCGGCTTGACTCTGAACAAGATGAAATTCGACCGCGAGATCATCAGCAGCCAGAATCGCCTCGGCTACTCGGCAGGAGTCGTGATCGACTTGAACATCCCCGTCGTGGGCCTCGGCGTGGAAGCCTCGGCAATGTACTCCTATCGCGAGGACAAGATGTTTGACGACAACGAGTACTTCAAGCGCCATTACATCGACGTGCCCATCCATGCCCGCTACCGCATGTCAATACCTGCCGCCAGAAAGATTATCGCCCCCATCATCTTCACTGGCCCCTCCATCTCGGTTTTGTTTAAAGACGACGCTCCCACCAAACTCGAGAACACCAAGACCTACTTGTCATGGGACGTGGGCGCCGGTGCCGACCTGTTCAAGCACTTGCGCATAACGGCAAGCTACAGCATCGGCATGTCCAAGGCGATGGAGTACATTGATCGTGAGTACACGGGTGGAAAGGTCCAGGGCAAGGACAACCACTGGACCATCAGTGCAGCCTGGATGTTCTAACCTCTCTCACCAATTGTTGCAGGATACAATTATTTGATATAATTTTGCAACCTGAACCAGACAACAACAGAATAATGAAGAAAATCAGTTTATGGATAGCGGTGCTGGTCATTGGCACCGCTTCCGTTATGGCACAGACCACCTCGCGCTGGGGCATCACCGCCGGCGCCAACATCAACGAAGTCCACTTCAAGCAGAACGACATCATGCCCAGTGAGCGCATGTGGGGCCCGCAGGTCGGCCTGACCGGCGAGATGAACTTCAGCGGCATCGGCTTCGGTGTCGATGGAGCAGTGCTCTATACACTCAAGCAAGGCAAGTTGAACTATGGCGAGCGCGTGGCATGGGCTTCACTGGGCTACGGCAAGGAGACCGTTGCGATGCACTACATCGACGTGCCACTGCATCTCAAGCTCAAGTGGCACCGCTTGGGAGGCCTTGAGAGCACCATTATGCCTCTGGTCTATGTGGGACCACAATTCTCGTTCCTGCCTTACGCTAGCCACAAGTCGCTGAACTCCTACCCGCCCGTTAATGTCTATCTCGACATGGGTGCGGGCATCGAATTGTTTGAGCGCCTCCAGCTCAAGGCCGGTTACAACTTCTCGGTTGGCCAGTCCTTCCACACCAAGTTGCTTGACGAGAACGTCGCCAAGAACCGCACCTGGTACGTCAATGTCACCTGGTTCCTGAAATAACGCAGGACATCCACCTCACGCTATTGATTAGTGTGAACCCATGAATAGACGTTATGCTATAGTGCTTGTTGCCATTGTGGTCGCCGTCGTGATGCTGATGTGCTCACGCGACCGCAAGCGCTTCTTCTCACACGAGGGCGTTGTGTGGACCACTGAATACCACATCACCTACGAGGCCTCGCGCGACCTGAATGACAGCATCCAACTGATATTCAACACCCTGGATAACAGCGTATCTCCCTACAACAAGGCTTCCCTGATCACAGCACTCAACGAGAACACCACCACCCACCTCGACCAGTACATCAAGCGCCTGCTCATGTCATCGATGCAGATTCATCATGACAGCGATGGCGCTTTCGATCCAACGGTCATGCCGCTGGTCAACGCGTGGGGATTCGGCTACAAGAATGGAGCCCTACCCTCTCACGCCCAGATAGACAGCATCCTGGCCTTCGTGGGAATGGACAAAATCAAGGTGCACGGCGACTCGCTTTCCAAGAGTGACCCACGCGTGATGCTTGACTTCAGTTCTATAGCCAAGGGGATGGCCTGCGATGAAATCGGACGGATGCTCACCCGCAATGGTGCCGTCAACTGGCTTGTCGAGATCGGCGGCGAGGTGATGGCAAGCGGTGTTAATCAGCACGGAACGTCGTGGCATGTGTCGGTCGATATGCCCACCGAGGAACAAGACAATGTGAGCCACGAAAGCGCGTTAGTTCTCAACCTCGATAGTGGAGCCGTCGCCACCAGTGGCAATTACCGCAAGTGGCGCAACGAGGGCGACAGCAAATTGTCACACATCATCGACCCGCACACGGGCGACAGCCGTGTGGGCACTCTGCTGAGCGTCTCGGTCATCGCCAAAGACTGCATGACTGCCGACGCATGGGCCACGGCCTGCATGGTGCTGGGCGACAGCGCCGTAAAACGCTTGATGCAACCGCGGCGGGACTTGGGAGTGATGACTATCAGCGCCGATACAGTCACAGGCAACCTCATCGTGTGGAGCAACGCTTCCTTCGCCGACCATGTCTTGACGCCCACCACACATTGACATCCGGTTCTTAAGACAAAAAAGACAAGCCTCACGCCGAGAGGACAGGCTGCTAATACCATTAGCGCCATCGCGACTCAGCGTGAGGCTTGTCTTGTGTTACAAGGATGTTATTGTGCGATAATCAGTTCAATGCCCAGGTCTTCCACCTTCTTGATGACTTTGGGCGACACACCGGCATCGGTGATGATGATGTCCACAGCGTCGATATCGGCAATCTTTGCGAAACCGCGTCGGCCGAACTTGCTGCTGTCGGCCAAGACTATCGTTTTCTGTGCTGCTGCTATCATCTTCTGGTTCAATGAGGCTTCACGCATCTCGGTGGTCGTGATGCCGTACTCGAAATCAATACCATCCACTCCCATATAAAGTTTGCTGAACGAACAGTCTTTCAGGATGCGTGCACTGTACTCTCCCACCACCGAGAGACTGCTGTGACGCAGCATGCCTCCCAGCTGGATAATGTCGATGTTCTCATGCTGTGACAGGATGTTGCTCACCGCCAGCGATGCCGACACGACGGTCAACTTGTGAATCGGCTGGATATTGCGAGCCAGTGCATGGACTGTTGTCCCTGAAGCAATGCAGATGCTGTCGTCACGTGTGATTAAGCGCGCTGCTTCCCGACCAATAGCATGCTTCTCGTCGGTGGCAAGCTTCTCTTTCTCGTTAACCGAACGGTTGTTGATATAGGGATTGATGAGCACAGCCTTGCCATGGTTGCGATACAGCTTGTCACTTTTTTCCAAGTCAGTCAAGTCCTTGCGCACGGTCACTGCCGACACTTCAAGCATGTCCACCAGATCGGATACCTGTACCGACCCGTGCTTGATGAGCAGTTCCATGATCATTTCATGTCGTTCTTCCTTAGTCATAACAATAACGAAGTCTAAAATGTTATGTTTCGATGCCGCAAAAATAGGTCAAAGCATCAAATTCACCAAATATTTTAACAAAAATCTTTCGAAATTTCATCAAAACAAAACATGATTTCCTATAATTTTACCCAAAACAATGCTCAATTATAGATAAAAACGAAACTTAATCAACAGATAAACGAAATATAAATTTTGGCGCAAATCAAGTGCAATAATATTATTATTTATCTGTTGTTGAATGTTTTAAATATTTAATTTCAAAATTAATACAAAATAAGCAAGAAAATATTTTGTCATTCAAAAAACACTTTATATCTTTGCACCGAAACTAACTTAGTTTAGTTTTGCTAACTTAAAACCGCATTTATGGTGACAAGTGAAGTATATAAAAAAGAATTTGACGTGATCATTATCGGTGGCGGCGCGACGGGCGCCGGAACCGCCAGAGATTGCGCCCTGCGCGGCCTGAGCGTCCTGCTCGTGGAGCGATTCGATTACAGCACCGGTGCCACAGGCCGCAACCACGGCCTGATGCACAGCGGTGCGCGCTACGCCGTCACCGATGGCGAGAGCGCCAAGGAGTGTATCAGCGAGAACATGACACTGCGACGCATTGCCCGCCATTGCGTCGAGGAAACCGACGGCCTGTTCATCACCTTGCCCGAGGACGACCTGGAATACCAAAAAACCTTTGTGGAGGCATGCCAGCGCGCCGGCATCCGCGCCGACGTTATCGCCCCCGACGAAGCCCGTCAAATCGAGCCTGCCGTCAACCCTGACCTCATTGGAGCCGTGCGCATTCCCGACGCTTCCATCGACCCATTCCGCCTAACAGTCGCCAACCTGCTCGACGCCCGCCTGCACGGGGCCGAGACACTGAATTATCACGAGGTGGATGGACTCATCATCAACCAGAACCGTGTTGAGGGAGTGAAACTCATCAACAAGCAGAACGGTGAGCACGTCGAGGTGCGTGGCCGTGTTGTTGTCAACGCCGCAGGCATTTGGGGCCAGCGCATCATCCAAATGGCTGGCGCCAACATATCGATGTTCCCCGCCAGGGGCGCTCTGCTCATCTTCGGTCATCGCGTCAATCACATGGTTATCAACCGCTGCCGCAAGCCAGCTAACGCCGACATTCTTGTCCCCGACGACACAGTTTGCGTCATCGGCACCACCAGCGACCGCATCCCCATCGAGGCCGTGGATGACATGCGCGTCACCCGCGAGGAGGTGGACGTGTTGCTCAAGGAGGGCATTAAGCTCGCTCCATCACTTGCAACAACGCGTGTCATCCGAGCCTATGCAGGTGTGCGACCACTCGTCGCCAGCGACGATGACCCCAGCGGACGCAGCATCAGCCGCGGCATCGTGTGTCTGGATCACGCCAAGCGCGACGGCATCGAGGGATTCATCACCATCATCGGCGGCAAAATGATGACCTACCGCCTGATGGGCGAGATTGCCGCCGACGCCGTGTGCGCCAAGTTGGGCAACACCGCGCCCTGCCTTACCGCCAAGTTGCCACTGCCAGGCTCAGAAGAGGATGCTCCCAGGCAGAGCGATCTTACCAAGCGCTACAGTTTCGGCCAGCGCGCTGCTATCGGCCGCCACGGCTCACTTGCAGCGCGCATCGAGAAAGAAAACGATATCGACAACGCCCTGGTGTGCGAGTGTGAAGGCGTTACTGTGGGCGAAATCAAATATGCCGTGCACCAATTGCATGTACACAACCTGGTGAACCTTCGCCGACGCACGCGGGTGGGCATGGGCACCTGCCAAGGCAAACTATGTTCCTGCCGTGCAGCGTCTCTGCTGGGCGAATTTAGCCATGATGTGAAACGAGCACAAGAGGACCTGGCCGACTTCCTGGATGAACGATGGAAAGGCATGAGACCCGTGGCATGGGGCGACACCCTGCGCGAGGCCCAGTTGACCGCCAACATCTATCAGGGACTTTGCGGACTGGACACGGCTGTTAACAGGCAAGGAAAGGAGGACGTGCAATGAGAATGGACACCGTTATCATGGGAGGAGGACTTAGTGGTCTCACCTGCGGAATCGCACTTGCCAAGCGTGGACAACGTGTAACGATTATTGCCAGCGGACAGAGCACGCTGCTCTTCAACGGCGGCTCGATGGAGTTGCTGGGAAGCATCGACGGACAAGCCGTCATGGCTCCACTTGAAGCCATTCCCACCCTGCCTCAGGATCATCCCTACTCAAAAATCGGCGCCAGTCGCATCGCTGCCCTTGCCAATGAAGCCAAGGAACTTCTTGCCGACGCCAACATCAGCATGGAAGGCAATGCTGAGGTCAACCACTGGCGTGTCACACCGATGGGTGTCGCCAAGCCCGCATGGCTCACTTTGAGCGAGAACCTGCGTATTGATGACCTTGCAAAATTGCCAGCCAAGCACGTAGCACTTATGTGCATCCGCGGCTTCTTTGATCAGCCCAACGGCATGCTGGCACAAGGACTGCAAAAGCTGGGATTTGACGTCAAGAGGATTGAATTCACCACCGACGACATCACGGCCTTGCGCCGCAGTCCCAGCGAGATGCGCGCAGCAAGCCTCGCCAAGCACCTCGTGAGCAATAACGCCCTGCAGCGAGTAGCCGACCAAATCAACACACTGGCCGGAGATGCCGAGATGGTACTGCTCCCCAGTGTGCTCGGCCAGAATGACGAGAGCTACTTCAAAGCGCTTGAGAGCATGGTTAACAAGCCCTTACGCCTCATCGCGACATTGCCACCGGCAGTCGCTGGCAGCAGGATGCAGACGTTGCTGCGTCACTATTTCCAGATGCTGGGAGGCAACTACCTGATGGGCGACACTGCAGTGAGCGGTAACTTTGAGGACGGCAAACTGCTGTCAGTCACTACCGCCAAATTGGGTGACATGCCTCTGCGCGCCGACAACTTCGTGCTTGCCACCGGCTCATTTGTCAGCCGTGGCCTCATTGCAGACTATGAGCGCGTCTATGAACCCATCTTCAACCTTGACGTGGACGCTGACAGTGACCGCGAGCTATGGACACGCTTCGGCATCCTGGAACCGCAGGCCTATTCTCGTTATGGTGTCGCCACCGACAATGAGCTGCGTTGCCTCAAGCAGGGCAAGCCCATTCAAAATCTGCGCGCCATCGGCTCGGTATTGAGCGGTCATGATGCCATCAAAATGGGTGACGGTACTGGAGTGTCGCTGCTGACGGCACTTGCAGCAGCCCAAAGCACCCTGCAGGGCAAGCGATAAAAGCACTTGACACCAAGACGGAACTGTGCTTCAACAAAAGATTTAAAGAACAGTAGATAACGATTTGATTGATGATTTTTTAAAGGGATATTATGGCTGAAAAAATGCAACTTTGCAATATCAGCGAGAACAACTTCGAGCAATGCACCAAGTGCTCCATCTGCACAACAGTGTGCCCCGTTGCCGCAGTGACCACCGACTATCCAGGGCCCAAGCAGGCCGGACCTGACGGTGCACGTTATCGACTGAAAGACAAAGCCTATTATGACAAGATGCTCAAGCTTTGCTTGAATTGCAAGCGATGTGAAGTGGCATGTCCCAGCGACGTACACATTGCCGATATCATTCAGCGCGCACGCATGTCGGCCAGCGAGGGACGCCGTGCCAGCCTGCGCGACACCTTGCTTGCCAACACCGACCTGCTTGGCACAGTAGCCAACCTGGTCGCCCCCGTTGCCAATGCCACTCTAGGCCTAAAGCCCACTAAACTGGTGATGCACAGCGTGATGGCCATCGATAAGCACCGCACTTTCCCCGCATATAGCCGCACGAAGTTCGAAACGTGGTTCAAACGTCACGCCGCTTCACAACAGGACGCGTTCAGCAACCATGTGAGCTATTTCCACGGCTGCTATGTCAACTATAACTTCCCCAAACTGGGTCAAGATCTTGTCAAACTCATGAATTCCATCGGCTACGGGGTGCACCTGCTGGACAAGGAGCAATGCTGCGGCGTCGCCCTTATCGCCAACGGCCTCTTCAAGCAGGCCAAGCGGCAGGCTCGCGTCAACGCAACGTCGATTCGTCAGGCAGTCAATGGTGATGGACGCACCGTTCTCACCACCAGCTCCAGTTGCACCTTTAACTTGCGCGATGAATATCCTGCCATCCTTGACGTGGACACCAGCGACGTACGCAACAGCATCATGCTGGCAACGAGATTCATCTATAATCTTGTAGATGAGGAGAGAATCAAACTGGTCTTCAAGAAAGACTACAAGCGCCGCATTGCCTATCACACCGCTTGCCACATGGAACGCATGGGTTGGCAGCTCTATAGTATTGAACTCCTGCGGATGATTCCGGGTCTTGACCTCCAGTTATTGGAACAAGAATGCTGCGGCATTTCGGGCACCTATGGTTTCAAGAAGGAAAACTACGAGCGTTCCCAAGCCATCGGCTCCATCCTGTTCAAGCACATCGAGGATGCTCAAGTCGAGGCTGTTGCCACCGACTGCGAGACCTGCAAGTGGCAAATCGAGATGTCAACCGGCCTGCCTGTTGAGAATCCCATCAGCATCCTTGCCGATGCGCTCGACGTGGAAGCGACACGTCTAGCCAACAACCTGACTAATAATTAATTAATATAAACTATAAACATTAAACACAAAACTATTTATGGCAAGTTTTTTAGCACCCCCGGCCTATAAGCCGGAACAGACCGGTCCCGAGGCCGATGCCCGCTACAAGAGACTGCGTTGGCAAGTCTTCATCGGCATCTTCATCGGTTATGCCGGCTTCTATCTGGTGAGAAAGAACCTCTCAATGGCGGTTGCGCCACTGGGCAAACTCGGATTTAACGAAGCTGAACTCGGTGGTGCCATGGCAATGAATGCCCTGGCCTACGGTATCTCCAAGTTTGTCATGGCCAGCGTGAGCGACCGCAGCAATGCGCGCCGTTTCTTGCCTTTGGGCTTGATTCTGTCGTCCATCGCCATGTTATTCATGATTGTGCCCGTTGTGGCTATCGGCCCCGAGAACAAGGGATTGGCCATCACCCTGATGGGCGCCTTCAACTTCCTCGTGGGTTGGTTCCAGGGAATGGGCTGGCCTCCGTGCGGACGCGTGATGACCCGCTGGTTCTCCATCAAGGAACGCGGCACTTGGATGAGTGTGTGGAACTGCGCCCACAACGTGGGTGGCGCCCTCGTAGGCCCCATGGCCGGTTATGGTGCAATATGGTTCGGCCACTGGTTCTTCGGTCAGAACGAGAAACTCTACTTCCTGATCGGTACTTATGCCTTCCCCGCCGCTGTGGCCATCCTGATTGCCATCATCGCCTATGTGCTCATCCGTGACACCCCTCAGTCCTGCGGTCTTCCCTCGATTGAGAAGTGGAGCGGCAGTGCTTCCAAGAACTATGACGAAAAGAAGAGCGAGCAGTCGCTCAGCGTGAAGGAAATCTTCCGCACCGTGCTTTCCAACAAGTTCTTGTGGTACATCGCCCTGGCCAATTCCTTTATCTACATGGTGCGCTACGGCTGCCTTGACTGGGCTCCCAAGATTCTCGACACCCAGGGTGCCGACCTCAAGAGCGCCGGTTGGGCCTATTTCGCGTTTGAGTTCGCTGCCATCCCCGGCACCATCTTCTGCGGTTGGTTGAGTGACAAGGTCTTCAAGGGCCGTCGCGCGATGCCCACGATGCTGTTCATGGCCATCATCATCGCCGTGATTGTCGTCTACTGGCAGTACATCAACAATTTCTGGGTCGTTGTCGGCTGTCTGATTGCCATCGGTTTCCTGATTTACGGTCCCGTCATGCTCATCGGTGTGCAGGCCCTCGACCTGGCTCCAAAGAATGCAGCCGGTACCGCTGCCGGCCTCACGGGTTTCATGGGCTATGTGCTGGGTACCAGTATCCTGGCCAACACCGTTCTGGGCTATGTGCTCAAGATGGCCAAGAGTGCCGCCGGCTATAACTTCACCAATTATTTCCTGTTGCTCATCGGTGCCTGTGTGCTTGCCATCTTCTTCATGGCCTTGACCTTCAAGGAGGAGCAGTACCTCGTGGCCGACCGCAAGGGCGAACACCTCGAAGAGAAGAAATAAACAATTTTCACAATAATTATTCATCAAAAAATCACTTAACACTTATGTTTAAACATCTCGTTAGAGTAGGTCTGTTGAGCGCAGTTGTGCTTGCGACCTTCACCTCATGTGAGGAAGAACAGCAGTTCACCAATGAGAAACTTGATGCCAAGCGTGTTGAAGTTCAGGTGCTGAACAATGACTTGGCCAAGGTTCGTGACTATGTGCCCCTGTATGCAGTCATTGCACACCGTGGCTCCACCTTCTGGGCTCCCGAGGAGACCGAAGCATCATGGCGTTGGGCCCGTGAGATGGGTGCTGACTATCTGGAGAGTGACGTGCAGTGTACCAAGGACGGTATCGTGCTCGCCAACCACGATGAGAACCTGAAGCGCACCACCAACATCGAGAACGTCTTCAGCGAGAACGTCCCTGCCAGCCGTGTTGACTTCTACATGAGCCTGGGCTTCTCTCGTGCCGATGCCGAGGCACAGTATGGCCGCGACATGGCCGCCTTCCGCCCGTTCTACACCTTGAGCTACTACTATGCCGAGCTGCTCATGCTCGATGCCGGCAGCTGGTTCAACGAGAGCTCGCTGGAGCAGGCCCGCCCCACCTTCAAGGCTACCGAGAACGGCCGCTTTGAGAACGGTCACATCGTTTACAGCAACGGTCTCTACATCAGCGCCATCCAGGACCAGATCGCCTATGCACAGGGCAAGCGCCTGATCCGTGACGCCAATGGCCGCCGCGTGCTGACCTACAAGGTCAAGGACGAGTACCGTGGTATGACGCTGGAGCAGATTTACAACAAGATCAAGGAGAAAGGCCAGTACAATGCCAAGTACATGGACTTCATCGAGTACGACTTCGCTAACGCCTACGAGGCTGACCCCGAGGACACCGGCAACCGCCCCGGCATCTATGTCGAGTTCAAGGAGAGTTGGCTCAACCCTGGTAACATGGAGCAGCGCGTGTATGACGTGCTGGCCGAGCAGGGTTGGAACATCATCACCAACGATCCTGGCGAGCAACCCTTCTACATCAATGGCAAGGTGAACGTGGGTAACACCCGTGGCCGCGTCATCCTTCAAACCTTCTCGTTTGATGCACTGCGTCGTGCCAATGACGTCTTCCAGGGCCGCATCCCCATGTGCTACCTGCTGTGGATCAGCGAGCCGGCCTATGCTACCGACATTGCCTATGACACCCCCACCGGCTATGCTGCCTTCATCAAGTGGGCACAGGACAATGGCGCTCACATCATCGGTCCGGCCATCAGTGGTGCACCCAACAACTATCCTGAGATGAACGCTCCCTGGCAGGCTTACATGATTCGCCGTGCCCAGATGATCAACCATCCCTACAGCTTTGACAGCTGGGCTCAAATGTGCAAGTATATGGGCTACTACAACTATGGTTGGGAAACCGAGTTTGACGACTTGCTGCGTCTCGAGATTCCTGCCACACCTTACTGCACCACCAGCTATCCCAACAGTGTACCCGTCTATATGGACGGCTTCTTCACCAACCGCACCGAGATGTCGTTGCGCTACATGATTGAGAACGGTTTCCGTGGCAACTCCCAGCTGCCCAACCCGTTCCATGCCGGACAGAAGTATGACAACTCACAGGCCAACGTCGTCGTTCCCGATGCCGCTGCTACCCTGGATCGTCTGGGTTACTAATCCGCTACTGGTGTAATAACATTAACAACATTTAATTGAAACAATTCAGTATGAAAAAATATATTTTGATGCCTCTTTTGGCAATCTTCGCTTTGACAGCAGCCGCCCAGGACTTTGACACCGATCCCACCCTGGAACTCGAGAACGCCGAGAAGGAAGTGAAGTTCACCGTCGGGGCCCGCATGATGGCCGATGCCGCCTACTATCACTCTGACTTCACCCCACTGCAGAGTGGTGCTTCGATAACCGACGCCCGCATCCGCACCTCGATGACCTACAAGGACTGGTACTTCTACGCCGACTTCGGCTTTGGCGGCGGCAAGTTCGCCCAGAAGAACATCTTCTTGCAGTACAGCACACTGGACAACAACGACAACACCCATGCCGTGAAGGTGGGTTACTACAACGACCCCGCCGGCTCGATGGCCCGCAACACGTCGCTGGGTAGCTACCACTTCATCAGCCGTCCCGGTTCGTCCTACGCATTGGGCGAAGGCCGTGAGCTGGGTATTACCTACAAGTTCAACAACGACCGCTTCATGGCCTATCAGGGTGTGTTCACCGAGAACCAGTACAACAAGATCGACGCTGGCTTTAACGGTGTTACCGTTGCAGGCCGTTACCTGTTCCGCCCCATCGCTGATGACTACCAGACCCTGCATGTGGGCGTGAGCGCACGATGGGCACACCTGGGCGGTGGCGAAGTCTATAACAACGTGCTCAAGAAGAGCCTCCACCTGGGACAGTCGCTCGAGACTCTCGTCGATGAGGACGAGCAGTTCGTTAACGCCGACCTCGATTGGGCCAACAACGTGTTCAATCTGGGTGCCGAGGCCCTCTATCGCAACGACAAGTTCTTTGCCCGTGGTGAGTTCTTCTACAAGAATGTGACCAAGAAGCGCGACAGCTACTCGCTCTACATCGATGCCCAGAACAACATCGACGGTTGGGGCGACATCGATTGGTGGGAGACTGCCAACAAGCTGAAGAACAACAACTTCTTTGGTGGCTATGTTGAGGCCGGCCTCCAGCTTCTGGGCAATGGCTACAAGTACAACTCCCAGGAAGGTGTACTGGGCGGTATGGACGGCAAGTCACTCGAACTCGTGGCACGCTACAACTACACCGGCCTGAACAACCTTACCGATGGTGAATACTACAACGCCGGCCGTGGCCACTACTATGCCAACGGCTACATGGAGGATTGGCCCGGTACTGGCGCTACCAGCGTCGGTGGTGGTGACGTTCACAGCGTGACCTTGGGTTTGAACTACGCGTTCAACCGCTACGTGCTGTGCATGTTTGACTACACTTGGCACAAGCTTGACAAGCCCTTCCTGCCCAACGACAAGAACATCCATGTGGCTCAAGCCCGCGTTCAGTTCACCTTCTAAAAAAAGGGGAACCATCATTGATCACTGAATAATAATCAATAATAATCATCTAATTACCATCAACAGGTTATTCAATAGAATTAATTATTATTCTATCAATCACTATGATCCCGCCTCACCCGCGACTGGGCCAGGCGGGATTTTTTAGTAGCCCTCTTTTCGATGCTAGGGGACAGAAACAACCGAGGCGCGGCCATCGTGTGGCTGCGCCTCGGCTATATGATAAAAACCAATGGTTTACTTGATGACCTTGCAGGTGCTGGTAGTACCGTCGCTGTAGGTAGTCACTTGGATGGTCAGGCCACTGGGCTGAGTCATCTGCTGGCCTGCCACATTGTAGTAGCGCACGCTAGCAACCGTCTTATCGGTGCTGAACTCACTAACCGAGCTCTGGGGATAGACCTCAAGGTAAACGATATCCGACTTGTTGGTGATTCCGTCAATGGTATAATTGACCTGGATACCGATGCGCCAAGTGAAGAAGGGATTCTCACCCATATTGGTCCGGTAGAAATAAACACGACGCAGATAGAAGTCAAAACCACTATAACCGTAAGGAATCTCGGTCATATCAGTATCGAAACCATTATTGACGCCATAGGTGTCATAATCGAAGGTAAACAACTGGTCTTGGTCGGTGAAGATGCTGTAGGTCAAAGCATCAGCATCAATCGGATTGTTATCGACGTCGACCAGGTTAATGTTGAAGTCTAAGCGCGTGTAGCCTTCCTCGGTTCCACAGTCAAAGAATTCCAGCACCTCGGGGTTGGCGGGAACAACGGGAACGGCTTCACCGCGCACGGTCCATGTCGAGCCCCACTCAATGGTTGCCACCGAACCATCATCGCTCCAAACGCCCGCCAAACCTGTTGCCACGCAATTGTAAGGAAAAGGCGCACTCAAATCGCCCTGGGTACCCTGCAGCGTGATTGTTCCGGTTTCGGGGTCGATGGCATAAATTGCCTCGGTCACCTGCTCATCAGGATAAAAATCAAGCCAGTAGAAGTCATCACCCAAGTCGATAACGTCGGTTGAGCCCCATGCCAGGACCAAACCGTAGTCGTATTCCTCGTTATAGGACACATACTGTCCAAGCGGAACAGCAATGGTCAAGCCGTCGTCACTCAATTCACCCTTGGCCCATGCGCCAACGCCCTCACCGTAGCACAATGGATCCTTGATGTAAACGGTCTTGCCGTCATCGGCGTAAACCACCTTGACACGGCCTACCTGGGCCTCTGTGTCATAGCCATAGAGACTCACATACATGAACTCGCCGGTGCGGGTATAGTCCACGACAGTACCCTCGGGTTGCTCAGTGATGATATCCACCTTTGCTGGAGCCTTGAGAACCGAGGCGCTAACTGCCTTTTCCTTCGGGCGCAAAGCGTTCCCTACGGATTTGATCTCTGCCGTTGCACTGACGGCAACAGCCACACACATGATAAAAAGTAATGATTTCTTCATAATGCTAATAATTTATGGATTTATAATGATGATTTATGAATTATTTCTTGTCGAGACCGCAAATATAATCAAAAAACGGATAAAAACGAAGCCCGATGACTAAAAAACTTTCAAGACCAAACGCGAGACTCTAAACTTTTCGCTAAATTTGCACTTTCAACCTTAAAACCGAATTTTTAGCTATGATGGAGACCTTAAACGACTTTTTCAAGATATTGAGCGACTACCTGTGGGGGTGGCCGATGATTATACTGCTGCTGGGAACGCACATTTTTCTCACGTTCCGCCTTGGAGTGCCTCAACGCAAACTGTTGACTGGCATCAAGTTGTCATTAAGTAAGGACAAGGGTTCGAAAGGTGACGTGTCCCAATTCGGCGCACTGGCGACCGCACTGGCGGCAACCATCGGCACAGGCAACATCGTGGGTGTGGCCACTGCAGTTGCCTTGGGCGGTCCTGGCGCAGTGCTGTGGTGCTGGCTGTCAGGTGTTTTCGGCATCGCTACTAAGTATAGCGAAGGCCTGTTGGCCATCAAGTACCGCGTCAAGTCTGAAGACGGCCGAATGCTGGGTGGACCCATGTATGCTCTGGAACGCGGCCTGGGATGGAAATGGCTTGCTGTGCTTTTCGCCGTGTTTACTGCTCTGGCATCATTCGGTATCGGCAACACCGTACAGGCCAACGCCATCTCAACCATCGCACACAACTCCTATAGCATCCCCACATGGCTGTCTGGTGGCATCGTCTGCTTGTTTACCGGCTTGGTTCTGCTGGGCGGCATCAAGAGCATCGCCCGTGTGTGCAGCGCTTTGGTGCCCTTTATGGCATTCCTCTACGTGCTGGGGTGCATCTATATCCTGATTGTCAACGGGCAGTACGTATGGCCCGCCATCAAGCTCATTTGTGAATCGGCCTTCTCGCCCCAGGCTGCCGGTGGTGGCTTTGTAGGCTCCACTGTCATCATCGCTGCGCGCATGGGTATCGCCCGCGGATTGTTCAGCAATGAATCCGGTCTTGGTTCCGCCCCGATTGTGGCCGCAGCCGCTCAAACGCGCAATCCTGTTCGTCAGGCATTGGTATCCTCGACAGGCACCTTCTGGGACACGGTGGTCATCTGTGCCTTCACGGGACTGGTCATTGTCAGCAGCGTCATCGCCTACCCTGACATCAGCAGCACCGACGGCGCCGCGCTCACCAAGGCGGCTTTTGCCAAGATCCCTTATGTGGGCACCCCGCTATTGACGTTTGGACTGTTGACATTTGCGTTCACCACCATTCTTGGCTGGTGCTACTACGGCGAGCGTGCCGTCGAGTACCTCAAGGGCAAGCGCTGGATGCTGGGCTACCGCATCGTGTTCGTCGCGATGGTGTTTGTCGGTAGCATCATCAGCCTTGATGTCGTGTGGAATGCCGCCGATTGCATGAACGCGCTCATGGCCATTCCCAACCTTATTTCCCTGCTGCTGCTCAGCGGCGTCATCGCACGTGAGACGCGACACTACCTGTACGGCGGCCGTCTCGACCATCACGAGAAGCAAGAAGACAAGGAATAAAACCACGATAAGTCAAAACAAGAAAAGCCCGCAATCTTTTGGGATTGCGGGCTTTTCATATCGACTTTATTATCCTGATTACCAGATGATGGCACGGTCGGCGGGATCGAGCCACATCTTGTCACCAGCCTTGATGTCAAAGGCATCAAAGAAGGTGTCGATGTTCCTCAGGGTTGCGTTCACGCGATAGCGGCCGATGCTGTGGGGATCGCTCTTGGTCTGCTGGAAGATGGCCTCGTCGGTCATGTTATCAGCCCAGATGCGGCCATAGCTCAAGTAGAAGCGCTGAGTGGGGGTGAAGCCGTCAATCAGTTTGCCTTCGCGGTACTGCTGAGTGGTCTTGAAAGCGTCATAGGCGATGCGCAAGCCACCCTGGTCGGCGATGTTCTCACCCAGGGTCAAGTGACCGTTAGCGTGCTGGTCCTTAACGACGATAATCTGGTCGAACTGTGCAGCAAGCTTCTCGGCAGCAGCTTGGAACTTCTCGCTATCCTCCTCAGTCCACCAGTCGGTCATGTTGCCGTACTGGTCGAACATGCGGCCCTGATCGTCAAAGCCGTGGGTCATCTCATGGCCAATGACTACGCCGATGGCACCGAAGTTGGTTGCATCGTCGGCTTCCACATCAAAGAAGGGAGGTTGCAGGATAGCAGCAGGGAAGCAGATCTCGTTGGTCGTGGGGTTGTAGTAAGCATTCACCGTCTGCGGTGTCATGCCCCACTCGTCGCGGTCAACGGGCTTGCCCATCTTGTCAAGGTTGCGGCGGGTCTCATAGAGGCTTGCAGCCTTGATGTTGTCATACAGGCTCTTGCTGGGATCCACCTGCAAGCCGCTGTAGTCACGCCACTTGTCGGGATAACCGATCTTGACGGTGAAAGCATTGAGCTTCACGAGGGCGTTGATCTTGGTCTGCTCGCTCATCCAGGTCAGGCCAGCGATGTGTGCGGCCAACGATTTGCGCAACTCGCTGATGAGCTTTAACATCTTCTCCTTGCTGCCGTGGGCAAAATACTTATTGACGTAAATCTCGCCAACTGCTTCGCCGAGCAGGCTGTTGGGGAAGCCCAGGGCACGTTTCCAGCGCGGCTTGCGCTCCTTCTGGCCACTGAGCATACGGCCATAGAAGTCAAACGCAGTCTCGCCGAAGTCATCGCTCAAGTAGTTGCTGGCGCCCCTGATGAGAATGCCGGCCATGTAATCACGCATCTGCTGTTCGGTGAGCTTGGTCATCAGGTCGTTGGCAACGGCCATCACCTTGGGCTCGGTCAGGATAACCCACTCCACCTGCGGGGTGCCCATCAGGTTGAAATACTCCTTCCAGTTGATGGCTGGATAATCCTGCTGGAGCTGCTCCAGGGTGCGGATGTTGTAAAGCTTGTTGTAGTCGCGGGCCTCAGCACGGTCCATCTTGGCCTGAGCGAACTTGTACTCAATGTCATAGATGGTCTTGCTGGCGCGGTTAGCATCTTTCTTGTTGTAACCGGCGAGCTGGAACATCTTCAGCAGGTAATTTTTATAGGCCTGCTGGATCTTCTTGCTGTCAGCGTCGGTGTTCAGGTAATAATCCCTGTCGGGCAGACCGCTGGTACCGGCCTCGAGCCACATCACGTTCATGTCACTATTCTTCAAGTCGGTCTCCACGCCGATGCCGAAGAACGGATTACCAATCTTCAAGTGCTGGTCGGCGATGAAACGGGTCAAGTCCTTCTTTTTGAAGGCCTTGATGTTAGCCAAGTCAGCAGCAAGAGGCTGCGCACCCTCACTATTGAGGCGGTCACTGTCCATCGCCATCTTGTAGAGGTCGGCAACCTTCTGGTTGACGGTTCCGGGCTTGTGCTGGGTCTTGCCCAACTCCAGGAACATGTCGCGCAGACGGTTCTCGTTCTCCTCAGCGAGCACGTTGAACACGCCATAGCTGGAATACTCGGGATGCTTGCTCAGCGGGTTGGCTTTCATCCAGCCACCACCGGCATACTCATAGAAATCCTCTCCAGGCTTGACATTCAGATCCATGTCGGCACGGTTCACACCATGCGTCACTTGTGCCTGTACGCCAGGCACAGCAGCCATCATTATGGCCATTGCTAATAACATTTTCTTCATTATTGCTTAATTATAATTAAGGTTAATCGGTTCCATCGATTGTTTTAACCCCGCAAAAATAATAAAAATACTTGACTAGAGCCACTTGACGATTATTTTATGTGGATAATCTTGTTTTTCTAGAAAGGCATGGGCTTGTCTTCGGGACCCTGGAGGAAGTCCACATTGGGCGGGGGTGGCGTGAAACCATCGTTGATGGGAGCGGCTGGAGCAGATGCGCTGTTCATCTTGGACTCGTAGGTGGTCTCGCTGGAAGTGAGGTCCTGCTCGCCTTGATTCTCGAATCGCGCATACTTGCTGACAAAGTGCAGGTTGATGGTATCGGTGGCACCACTGCGGTGCTTGGCAACGATGAACTCGGCCAGGCCGCGGATGTTGTTGCCCTCAGCATCCTCGCTCGAACGGGTATAGTACTCGGGGCGGTGGATAAAGCACACGATGTCGGCATCCTGCTCAATGGCACCCGACTCACGCAAGTCGCTCAATTGCGGGCGCTTGCCCATCTTGTCATCGGCTGCACGAGTCTCGACGCTTCGGTTAAGCTGCGACAAGGCGATGATGGGAATGTCTAGTTCCTTGGCCAACTGCTTGAGATTACGGGAGATGGTACTCACCTCTTGCTCGCGACTGCCGAACTTCATGCCCGTGGCGTTCATCAACTGCAAGTAGTCGATGATGATGATCTTTACTCCATGCTCGCGCACGAGGCGGCGGGCCTTGGTCCTCAACTCAAAGATGGAGAGCGAGGGCGTGTCATCAATGTACAGCGGGGCTGTGCTCAGGCTGCGTGTGCGGGTCATCAGATTCTCCCACTCGGGCTGCGTCAACTGTCCGCTCTTGATTTTTTCACCCTCAAGCGAGCACACGTTGCTGATGAGGCGGTTGACCAACTGCAGACTCGACATCTCAAGTGAGAACACGGCGACAGGATAGTTGTAGTCCACTGCCATGTTCTTGGCCATCGACAGGACAAATGCGGTTTTACCCATCGCAGGACGGGCTGCGATGATGATGAGGTCGCTGTTCTGCCAGCCGCTGGTCAAGCGGTCAAGCTTGTGGTAACCCGACTCGAGGCCGCTGAGGCCGTTCTCACGGTTGGCAGCCTCCTCGATTTTCTTGATGGCGTCCTGCACGGCGTTCTCGATGGGAATGACGTCTCGCTTGAGGGTGTTCTTGCTGATTTCAAACAACTTACCCTCGGCTTCCTGCATCAAGTCATACACGTCGATCGACTCGTCAAACGCCAACGCCTGCACCTGGCTGCTGTAGCTGATGAGCTCGCGGGCGAGGTACTTCTGGGCCACGATGCGGGCATGGAACTCAGCATTGGCGGCACTGGATACCATGCCAGTGAGTTCCGAGATGCGGAGGGCGCCCCCCACCTCATCCAGCACCTTGTTGGCGCGCAGTTGCTCGGTGACGGTGAGCATGTCGATGGGCTTGCCGTTGGCTGCCAACGACTGGATAGCCTCATATATCTTCTGGTTCGCCGGGTTATAGAACGACTCGGGCTTGAGGATTTCACACACTTCGTTGTACGCATCCTTCTCAAGCATCAAAGCGCCCAGCACAGCGTCCTCCATCGAGGTCTCCTGAGGGGGCAACTTGCCGAATTCATTGACTATTTCGGGCTCATGGGTCGGGCGCGTGCGCCGACGCGCCTGTTTGCCGGTTTCAAATTCTTCCATCTCTTCTATTAAAGTTTGTGAGGACAAAATTACAATAAAACCTTGATATTTGCCCTAGGGGTTATCTACATTCTATTGACATGATGTTGACAATGCCGATGGCATTGATAAAACCCCAAAACGTTAATAATGACTAAACGACGAGGTGAAGTCTTGCTCATTAAAAAAATATACATACCTTTGCCGATCCCTCAAGTATATATAACTTCATCAAATCCAAACAGATAAAGCTATGAAGGTGATTATTGTTGGTGCAAGTGCAATTGGAGCCCATCTGGCCGACCTCTTCTCCAAAATCAATCAAGACATCGTCATTATCGATGACGATGAGCAAAAGCTGGAACGGATACAGGCCGACTGCGACCTGATGACCATACATTCATCGTTATCCACTCCCATCCAGTCACTCAAGGACGCAGGAGTGAAAAACACCGACCTTTTCATTGCCGTCACACGTGATGAGCACTTGAACTTGAGCCTGTGTGTACTCGCCAAATCGATGGGAGCGCAACGCACTGTCGCCAAGGTAGAGAATTCCGAATTGACCGAGCCGCAGACCGTCAGTGCCTTCAATGCAGCCGGTGTCTCGACCATCATCAACCCCGACAATCTCGCTGCACAGGACATCGTCAACGGACTCGAATTGACATGGGCCCGCCAACGATGGGAAGTGCACGATGGGGCCCTCACGATGCTCGGTATCAAGGTCAAAGATGGGTGTGAGATTCTGGGAAAACCATTCAAGGATATTTTCAAACCCGATTCGCCCTATCACATCGCAGCTATCAAGCGCGGTAATGAGACCATCATCCCCACCGGCAACGACATGCTCCTCAATGACGACTATGTTTACTTCATGACCACCCGTGAGTTTGTGTCAAGTTTGAGACGCATTGTCGGCAAGGACCACTACCCCGAGGTGAACAATGCCATTATCGTGGGTGGCGGCAAGACCGCGGTCAGTGTTGTCAACAAGTTGCCCCATGGGGTAAAGGTCAAGATATTTGAATCAGACCCCCGCCGTTGCGAGGAACTGATCGAACTGGTTGACTCCAGCCAAGTCATGATCATTAATGCAGACGGACGCTCGGTGGCCAACCTGATGGAAGAGAACATCAAGAGAGCCGAGGCTTTTATCGCACTCACGGGAAATGCCGAAGCCAACATCCTGTCGTGCCTCACAGCCAAGAATCTGGGTGTTCCCAAGACCATAGCCATGATCGAGAATATGGACTATGTGGACATAGCCGGCAATGTTGACATCGGCACCATCATCAACAAGCAGGCGTTGACAGCCAGCCACATCTATCAACTCATGCTGGGAGGTGATGTGCGCAACATGCGCAACCTGTTGACCGTCAATGCTGATGTCGCCGAGTTTGTCGCACGTCCCGGGTCACGCATCACGTCGAAACGGGTGCGGGACTTGGCATTTCCCCGTGAAGCGGAGTTGGGTGGCATCGTGCGTGGCGGCAAGGGACTGTTGGTCAATGGTGAAACGCTCATCCAGGCCGGCGACATCGTGGTAGTCTTCTGCCACGGGACCGAGATTAGTAAAATCGAGAAATTTTTCCTCTAAGCACCATGTTAAACAAGCGACTGATATTCAAAATTTTAGGCACTCTGCTTTGGATAGAGGGCGCATTCATGACGCTGTGTCTCATCATGGCTTTGTGCTATGGCGAGAGCGATATCCTGCCCTTTGCCATCACGATATTCATCACTTTGATAGCAGGCACTGGATTGAGGCTGTCGGGGCGCCATGCTTCCACGACACTGAACCGCCGCGATGCCTATCTGTTGGTCACTGTGGTGTGGATTGCGTTCGCCGTCTTCGGTTCCCTACCCTTCCTCATCGGGGGCTATATCGATAACGTGACAGACGCTTTCTTTGAGACGATGTCAGGCCTGACGACCACCGGAGCAACCTGCATCGACCAAGTGGAAGGCCTGCCGCACGGACTGCTCTTCTGGCGGTCGATGACACAATGGATCGGCGGCTTGGGGATTGTCTTTTTCACGATTGCCGTTATACCGTCGTTTGTGGGCGGCTCAGTCAAGGTATTTGCAGCCGAGGCGACAGGCCCTGTCAAGAGCAAGATGCATCCTCGTCTGACCACAACCGCCAAGGCCCTGTGGGGCATTTACCTGCTGTTGACCGCGGGGTGTGCCATCATGTTCTTCATCTTCGGCATGGGCCCGTTCGATGCCATCAATTATTCGATGACCATTACAGCCACGGGAGGATTTGCCACACACGATGCCAGCACAGGCTATTTCCACAACCCTGCCATCGACTACACTGCCATTGTCTTCATGTTCCTGTCGGGCGTGAGCTTTGCATTGCTCTACTCAGCGATGTTCAAGGGCAAGGCCCGTCAGTTATTCAAGAACGCCGAGTTCCGCTTTTATGCTTTACTGACGCTTGCCGCTACCTCGATGATCGTCTATTTCCTGTTGCGGTATAACGACTATACGGTGGGCGATGCCATCCGGGTAGCCTTGTTCCAGACGGTGTCGTTCATCACGACGACGGGCATGTTTAACGAGGATGCGGCCCAGTGGCACCACATCACATGGGTCATCCTGAGCCTGTGCATGTTCTTCGGAGCATGTTCGGGCAGCACCGCGGGCGGTTTCAAGTGCGCCCGTGGTGTCATCGCATTGAAGGTACTGCGCAACGAGATCCGCCACATGCTGCATCCCAATGCCCTGTTCCCCGTCAAGGTGAACGACTCGACAGTGCACACCCCAGTCCAAATTACCCTGATGGCCTTCTTTCTCGCCTACATCACCCTGTGCTTCACGGCCTATTTCATCATGATTCTAGCAGGTGTGGACAGCACTAATTCCTTCACGATCGCCCTGAGTTGCGGCAGTAACGTCGGACCTACCCTTGGACTCGAAATTGGCCCGACCATGTCATGGAGCATCCTGCCTGCGGGTATCAAATGGATTCTGTCGGGTCTCATGCTCATGGGCCGTCTCGAGATATTCACCATCCTGGTCATTTTCTCGCCCTCTTTCTGGAAAATGCAATAACTTGATTATTGCAGTGTGAATTATCACCTCATGTCGCTTTTTTAGAAGGGATGTCATTGCTTTGTAGAAGATTTCTCTTATCTTTGCACACGATGTTTGTTGACATCGCTGGAAGAAAAATAGTGTTTCTAAGAGACTCTAGAAATGAGGATATCTAAGAATTAAAGGAGATAAATACTTGGTTTAATAGTAATAATTGTTTAACCAATAATCATAACGATGAGACGATATAGGATAATAATGATGGTTGCTGTTGCGGCGTTGGCACTGGTTGCCATGGCACAGCAAACGAGTATGACGGTCAATGACGTGGAGCGCCACCAGACTATCACGGTTACAGCAATTGGCGATGACATCGTGCGTGTGGATGTAATCCCCGAGGGCTGGAGTGGACAACGCTTGCCCTCGCTCGCGCTTGACAGGAACGTAAAGACCGAGGCTAAGGTGGAGAAATTGGGTGACGACATCAGTGTGTTGCGCACAGCAAGCGGCATGAAGGTAGTGAATGTCAACGGCAGCATTTCGGTGGGATGTGGAAATCATTTCTACATGACCGACGTGTGCGACCGCAGTTCCAGCACCCTGCGACTGCTGCATCAGGGCGGCGAGTCATTCTACGGTGCCGGTGAGCGCGGTTACTCGTTCAACCTTGCTGGTGACACCCTCATCAATTATAACGCACAGAACTACGGCTACCAGATGGGCGAAAAGCGCACCAAGCAGATGGGCATCACCATGCCGATGGTGATTTCATCCAAAGGCTACGGCATCTTCTTTGACGACTTCTGCAAATCCACCCTCTATCTGGGCGAGCAGGGCATCGAGTACACCACTACCTCGCCGCAGCCCCTATCCTACTACGTCATCAACGGCAACGGCAAGGTCGAGAACGTCGTGAGAGCGAGGGCGTGGTCGATACACTCAAGCGCGAGGGCTATCCGCTGGACGGCATCGTGTTTGACCTGTATTGGTATGGCAAGGAGGAAGACATGGGCCGCCTGGAATGGGACAAGCAGCAGTGGCCTGACCACCGCCAAATGATGCGTGACTTCAAGGAGAAAGGCGTGAACGTGGTGACCATTTCACAGCCCTATGTACTGACCAACGGCCGCGCCATCGACAACTACCGCCTGCTGGACCCGCAGGGCCTGTTCTGCAAGACCGACGGCACCGACACGACCCACACGGTGACCATCTGGGTGGGCCAGGGCGGCATGTTTGACGTGTCCAATCCCGCCACACGCCAGTGGCTGCGCAACCGCTACAAATCGCTCACCGAGGAGGGCGTGACCGGCTGGTGGGGCGACCTTGGCGAGCCCGAGAAGCACCCGCTGGAGATACGCCACTGGAACGGCCTGACCGCCGAACAGTACCACAACTACTACGGCAACGAGTGGAGCAGCATCATCTATGACATGTTCAAGGAGGATTACCCCGACCGCCGTCCGATGGTGATGATGCGTGCCGGCACAGCTGGCCTGCAGCGCTACTCGGTCTTCCCGTGGTCCACCGACGTTTCCCGCTCGTGGGGCGGCATGCAGCCCCAGGTGACCATCATGCTCAACACGGGCCTGAGCGGACTGGGCTATATGTCGCATGACGTGGGCGGCTTTGCCGTTGACCCCAAGAACAAGCGCGATGGC
>ONIL01000061.1 GCA_900317835.1 uncultured Prevotellaceae bacterium
CGCCTTTCTCCTCACGCACCGAGTCGGTGTAGGCAATGGAGAGGCATCGCTTCAGGAAGTCCAGTTCCAAGTCGCTTTGTGCTGTAAACGGCACATCGGTTGTGTAAAAGATGCTGACATTAGCCAGCGGCGTAGCCATCTTCTTGGAAAACTTGTGGACCGACTGACCACCAACAACCTGCGGAATGTTGCTATAATTGGTCTGCTCGTGCTTGCCTGTTGAGGGTAGCGTTGCCAGGTATTGGCACAACAGTTGACGCAGTTCCTGATCATCATAGTTGCCGATGATGACCGTCTTAAAATTGGATGCATCGCTGAATCGCTCCTTGTAAATCTCTAGGATTCGGTCATAGCTCACGTGGTCGAGTGTAGATTGCACGACAGGCTCCATGCGCGGATGATGGCCGTAAAGGATGGCACGGATGGAATCGTTATAGTCCACCTTGGGCGAGGCATTCCTGTTGGTGAGGAACGAGCGGTTGCGGCTGATGAATTCGTTGAACGCCGTGGTGTCACGTCGTGGGGAGGTGAAGTACAGGTGTGCCAGTTCAAACATGGTCTTCATGTCTTTCACTGAGGAGGAACCATTGATACTCTGGCTCTTGGAACCGACGGATGGACTGACGCGTACCGACTTGCCCATGAGCATCTTGCGCAACGTGATGATGTCGAAGTCACCAACACCAGCCTCGCTCACGCAACTGGAAATGAGGCTGAAGTTAGGGATGTCCTCATCGCCGTAGAGCGAGGTGCCACCTTCGCCCTCCATTTCCAGAGAGACGGCATCAGCGTTGAAATCGGTCTTGCGGACATACACCTTCATGCCGTTGGACAGCGTGAACTCGGTGAAATCATGCTTATAGGGCTTCTCGCTGACAATCGTTCCAGGCTGAGGTAATTGGTCAATCAGCCTGTCGGCCAACTGCTGCTCGGTGTAAGGAGCGTAGTTTAGACGCTGGGTGGCTAGGATGACTTGCTCAATCTGTGCCTCGCTGGGAAGTATCACCTCCTGCTTGTCGGGGGCGTACATCACCACGACTTGATTCTGGTCGGTAATCAGGTCACGTGTAGCGGCATTGACCTCTTCAAGGGTGACTTCGCGGTCCAGTTTGCGGGTGTTTTCCAACTCATACTCGACCGATACCAGCGGCTCTCCTGTCAAGAAGTTGCTCACGCAGGCGTTGACATAGTGCGAGTTGCGGTAGTCATCGCGCATCTTGACACGACGCTCGGCGGCATTGAGGTAGAGGCTCTTGGCACGCTCCAGTTCGCCCTGGGTGAAGCCATGCTGGCGGGCCTGCTCGGCAACGCCCACGGCGGCGATGATGCCGCCCAGGATGTTGTCCTGCTTGCAACTGATGCTCAAGGCTAAGGCCTCCTTGGTGCGGCTGATGAAGAACGTGGAAGCGCGTCCCGTCGCGCTCTGGACGGGTGAGTTGGGTTGCTGACGCAGTTCGGCAAAACGGTCATTGAGCATGGTGCTGATGAGGTCGTCAATGTAGCTGTCGCGCAGGTAGGCTTCGCTGTCTTTCTCGCTGTCGGGCGTGGACTCACGTTTCTGGTACAGGTGGCACAGCACGATGGGCTGCTCGGCATCCTTCTCAATGGCGACAATCATCTTGTCGTTGTCTCCCACGGGATAATAAATGCGCTCGGCGGGTTTCTTGGGCATGGGAATGGACGAGAAAACCTTCTTGATTTTCTTTTCCATCTTGTCCACATCGATGTCACCCACGACAACGATGGCCTGCAGGTCGGGGCGATACCACTTTTGGTAATAATCACGCAGGTCCTGATAGGGGAAATGGTCAACGATGTCCATTGAGCCGATGGGCATGCAGTCCTCATATTTTGTGCCTTGATAGATGATGGGCATGACATCCTCCTGCATGCGTTGCACGGCCATTCCTGCCCGGCGGGTGCGCCACTCTTCGTGGATGACGCCGCGTTCCTTGTCAATCTCCTCGTCCTCGAGCAGCAGGTAATGGCTCCAGTCGTGGAGCACCAGCAGGCAAGAGTCGATGATGCCCTCGCGTGTGAGCGGTGCTGAGCCGATGTGGTAGACTGTCTGGTCTATCGAGGTATAGGCATTGAGGTTAGCACCAAACTTCACACCGATGCTCTCGCACCAGGGCACGATGCCGGGCTTGCCGTTCTTGCCAGGGAAGTTCTTGGTGCCGTTGAAGGCCATATGCTCCAGGAAGTGTGCCAGTCCACGCTGGCGGGGCTCCTCAAGGATGGAACCGACACGTTGCGCGATATAGAAGTCGGCAAGGCCGGCCTCCTTGGCATTGTGGCGGATGTAATAGGTCATCCCGTTCTTGAGGGTACCCTTGCGCACATCGGGGTCTTGAGGCAACTGGGCTGCTGCCCACAGAGACAGCAGCACCAGTGCAATTATTGATAGGACGTAGCGTTTCATCGGTCTTACTTGTTGAGCAGAGAAGCGGGAGCTTCGGGGATGAAGTCGTTGGTCGAGTTGTTGGTGTCGATGTACTTGCCATTGGCGTCCTGCTTGCGGATTACCGACTTGTTGAAGCGTGTTTCATCACGATCCACCTTGCCGCAGTAGGTCCAACCGGCATCAATCGAGGCATCGAGCACGTTCCACTCACGCACCGACTCCACGCTCAAGTTCACACCATCGAGAATCCACTCGTTGGGCACTTTGTAGATACCGCTCTTGGTCATCTCCTTGGAGAAGTCACCGAATACGAACAGATAGGTAGCATCATAGACGTAGTTTTCGAGCCAGTCTTCTTTGCTGGTCTTCATCTTGGCGATGGCCATCGAGTTGAAGCCACGGCTGTGGAACTGGTAGATAGTGGCAGTGTAGCAATACCATTTGTCGAGGTTGGGGGCCTCACCGTCGGGATCGGTGAAATTGGGGTTGGATGTCTCGTCATAGAACTCAAAGTCAGCGTTACTCAGGTCAATGGAGTTGGGCTGCTCGGTTGTGTGGTTGATGGCGTTGACTGCCAACTTGAGGCTCTGACCAGGCTCAACAGGAACGCTCTTGCCGTTGCCGGGAATCATGTAGCAGGCCTGTACCGAGAAATGGGTAGACATGATGTCGGGGGTATAATCCTCCTTGGTTGTGGTCAGGAAGGCTGACTCAAGCACGGCGATGCTGTCGGCATACAGGGTGACGTCAGAGTTGTTGGTGATGATGATGTACTGGTCACCGCTGTAGGTCCTTCCCTCGGGTGACATTGTGCCAGTAAAGAAGATTTCGCTGATGACGAAACCGCCCTGGGCCGTAAACGTGGAGACAACCATCTTCAGGTCGTGTGAAGTCTCGCTGAGAACAACATTGTCTGACGTTACCTCAAAGTCTTTTTGACCAGCAACGCCGTTGAGTGTAAAGTCGAGATGACCTGTTACAACAATGTTATAGGTACCGGCCTCTAGGTCGTTGCACATGATTTTATAACCGTTGCCGTCCTTTAAGAATGCGGCTCCTTCAACGGTGGTGACCTGATTGGTCTGGACGTTGGTCAGCTTGGCGACTGCATTGCTGAGTACAGCGTTCTCCAAGTTGGCAGGAATCTCCAGAGTTACCATCGAAGTGGGGATGACGGGAATGGGGTCATCACTGCTGCAAGATGTTAAACACATGGCTGCGGTGAGCATCACGATGATGCCGTTCAAGATAAACTTTTTCATTCTTTTCTTTTTGTTTTAATGAGTTGATTGTTAATTATTTGTTATTAAAATGTGATTCCTATTGAGCAGTGCAGTGCCGTCTGGTGCTCGCTGGCCGAGCACAGGGTCATGCCGCCCCCAGCCTCGGCAAAGAGGCCATAGCGGGACTGATTCATGGCGTAATCGGCACGCACCTTGGCGCCAAAATCGGTATAATTGGCTGTAGTGAATTGG
>ONIL01000017.1 GCA_900317835.1 uncultured Prevotellaceae bacterium
CCTCACGACCTACACTCCCGTGATGAGCGCTGCTAACAGCAATTACATCACCAGCTCGAGCTTCCGTGCCGACTGGACCGACCAGACGTCCAGCGCCAACGTGGCCAGCTACACCCTGCAGGTGGATGGCGAGGGCGGCTCAACCCCGTCCACGACGACCCTGCTGGGCACCATCAACGGCAGCAGCTACACCGGCAGCTACAAGAGCATCACGCTGAGCGCTCCCTGGGGTGGTACCAACGTGAAGGGTGGCAACAATGCCGTTTACTTCACCAAGAGCGGTAATATCACCTTCACTATCCCCACGGGCTACAGCAATGCTACCTTCAGCGTGAAGATCACCACCGTTAGCGGCACCTATGGCACGGGTAATGTCACCGTGAAGTCGGCCAAGACCTCGGCTGTGGGCCACACCTTCAGCAAGGGTGAGACCTATACCTGGTTAGTAACCGGCAGTGCTGGTGAAAAGATCACCCTGACCACGACCGACGCCAGCTACTCACCTGACATGTCGCTGATCCAGGTTTATGCCGGCAACACGACGCTCAATGCCAGCGAGACAGGAGATGCTAACTCACGCACCATCACCGGCATCACCAACAAGTATTACACCGTCAGCAACCTGACTGCCGGCGCCACCTATACTTATAAGGTGAAAGCCCTCTATACTGATGGCACCTCGAGCGCTTGGAGTAACACCCAGAGCGTTACCCTCAACGAGGAGTCGCCCGCCGCTACTCCTACCCTGACGGTAACTCCCACCAGCCTGAACATGAGCGCCAAGGTTAACGGAACGGCTACCGCCACCTTCAAGGTAACAGGTGCCGACCTCACTGGCAATGTAACGCTCAGCCTGAGCGGAGCAAGTGTCTTCAGCATTTCACCGACAACCATTACGGCTGCCAATGCTGCTAATGGTGTGAACGTGACAGTAACCTACAAGCCCACAGCTTATGGCACCCAGACCGCTACTGTCACCGTAACCAGCTCGGGAGCAACCAGCAAGACTGTTTCCATCACCGGTAATGCCACCCTCGACAAGGCTAATCCCGTGCTGAATGCACCTACTGTCGTTTCCAGCACCAGCTTGACCGCCAACTGGACTCACGATGTAGATGCCTCGAGCGTATCGAGCTACTCACTGTATGGCACGCTGACCGCACAACCCAGTGGTGGTGATGAGCCCTCATCGACCCTGCTGGGCAGCCTCGACGGCAGCAACTACACCGGCAGCTATGCCAGCATCACGCTGACCTCGCCGTGGGGCGGCAGCAATGTGAAGGCAGGTAATGGCGCTATCTACACCAAGAACTCGTCCTCGTGGTGGTCAACGACCTATGGCAACATTACATTCACCATCCCGTCGGGTTACAGCAATGCTACCTTCACGATCCGGATCACCTCTGCCAACTCCAGCTATGGCACTGGCAACATCACGGTGAAGTCGGCTAAGACCTCGGCAGTGGGCCACACCTTCTCTCAGGGCGAGACCTATACCTGGACCGTAACCGGTAGCGCTGGTGACAAGATCACCATCTACTCGACCGACAGCAGCTACTCACCTGATATGACGTTGATCTGTGTATATGCCGGCACGATGAACCTCAATGCGACAGCAACCGGTGACAACACCGACTTTGTCATCACCGACATTGACGCAGGCAGCACCGGTATCACTTTGAGCAACCTGGTTGAGGGCGGCACCTACAGCCTCTATCTTGTTGCCAACTATGTTGACGGCACCACCGCAACCAGCAACACCCAGGAGGTAACCCTCGTTACCGTGAACATGGGCAACAACACCGCCATCAACTCGATTATTGATGACAATGACGAGATTGAGTCGGTAACCTATGTCAACATGTCGGGTGTTCAGAGCAAGCAACCTTGGGACGGTATCAACATCGTGGTAACCCGTTACAAGAGCGGCGCTGTGAAGAGCAGCAAGGTGCTCCGTTAAAGCATTAGCACAGACTGAAATACTTCACTAATCGTGAGGGTGGCGTCGACAGTGGCGCCACCCTCACGATTGTTACAGAAACATAAAAACTGACAGCACACGCAGAAAAAACCAAGAAAACTTTTGGGGTTTTAAAAGTTTTCTCTAATTTTGCACCCTCAAAAGAGAGAAAGAAATCAACTAAGCACATATCATGGATATAAAGGAACGCATTTTGACGGAATGCAGCCAGATGCTCATGAGCGCGGGTCCATCATCGATGACGATGGACGACGTGGCGCGTGCATGTGGAATCTCCAAGCGCACACTCTATGAGACTTTCCCTGACAAGAGGACACTGATTGAAGAGTGTGTCAACCGTCAGCACAAAGCCAAGAACGCCGAGGTCAAGGAGATCTTCGAGACATCCGGCAACTGCTTTGAAGCGATGTACCGCGTCTATCAACGCGTCCGCAAGATGTATGCTAACACCTCGGTGGCTTTCATCAACGACATCAAGCGGCTCTACCCCGACATCTTCAGCCAGCACATGGGAAATGAAAAATTGACCGTTGACGGCCTTTCAAGCGTGTTGCGCAAGGCCCAGGACGAGGGGCTGGTCATCAAGCGCATCAACCCTGAGATTGCGGCCTACCTGTTTGTGGCATCAATGAGGGAGTTGCATGAGAATAACCATTTCGCTCAGTATGGTTTCAAGAGTGACGACATGTTTGACCACGTTTTCATCAGCTTCCTGCGTGGCGTGGCAACAATCAAGGGAATCGAGATGATTGAGTACCTTGAGAAGCATCAACCCGACAATCAATAAAACGACCGATACAATGTTCAACAAGAAGTATTTTTACATTATTCTATTATTGTTAATTGGCGGTGCCGTGAGCGGTCATGCCCAAGTGTCGCTTTCGCTCGACGAGTGCATCCGCATCGCCCTTAACGACAATCCCACCATCAAGGTGCAGGAGATGGAAATCACCCGTGTGGACTATAGCCACAAGGAGGCATTAGGACAGTTGTTCCCTTCCATTAACCTGGCAGGACAGTACCAGCGCAACCTGTCGTTGCAGACGATGTACATGGACACCGAAGCCGGTACGATGGCCATCAAGATGGGTAGCGACAACACGCATGCCGCAGGTTTACAGGCGTCAATTCCCCTGGTAGTGCCCCAGCTGTGGAAGTCCATCAAGCTGAGCGAGAATCAGATTCTGCAGAACGTGGAGAAGGCCCGCGCCAACAAACTGTCGCTGGTCAATCAGATAGAGAAGGCCTACTACGCCCTGCTCCTGGCCCAGGACAGCAAGCGCGTGATCGAGGAGAACCACGCCACTGCAAAACTAAACGCCGACATCTTCCAGAAGAAATATGAACTCGGCGCCGCGTCAGAGTATGACGTGCTGCGCGCCAACGTTGCCGTGACCAACCTCGAGCCCTCGATTCTTGAGGCCGAGAACACCATCACTGCCCTTGAGCTCCAGCTGAAGGTGCTTATGGGTATGGATGTAAGGACCGAGATTGCCCCCAGCCAGAAGCTGACTGACTTCAGAGGCGAGATGTATGAGCGCATGTTGAGCCACGCCTTAGGCTCGGACACCACGCTTGCCAACAACACCTCACTCAAGGCGCTGGACCTGCAGACCGACTACCTGAAGAAGGCCCTCGATGTGCAGAAGATGGCCTGGTACCCCACCCTGACGGGAAGCGCCAGCCTGATGTGGCACTCGATGAACAACGGCAGTCCCTTTAGAGGGCTGCGCTGGAGCCGCGCCTCGAACGTTGGCTTGACGCTCGCCTTCCCCATCTTCCAGGGCGGCCAGCGTTACTACAAGCAGAAACAGGCCGAGATCGCCGTCGATGAGATGAAGTGGCAGCGCGAGAACCTGGAGCGCAACCTCCACTTGCAGGTTGCCACCCAAAACGACGTCATCGCCAAGAACCTGAAACAAATCGAAAGCAACGAGAATGGTGTCCTCATGGCCGAGAAAGCCAACGACATCGTGCAGAAGAGTTTCAAGATCGGTGCAGCCACATTCATCGAGTTGCGCGACACCGAGGATGCTCTGATGGCGGCCCGCCTGGCCTATTATCAAGCCATCTACAACTACTTGGTGGCCGAGAGCGACCTGGAGTTTGTGCTGGGTAACACGCACTACGTGAGATAAGGTCTTGAGGAACTTATAAACAAATCAAAGAACAAGAAAAAACAACAATAAATCAATCAAAATGAAGACAAAGAGACTTTTACCGATTGTGATGCTCGTCCTAGCACTGGCATCTTGTTCAAGCAAAGATGAGAAAAAGGTGACCAACGTGAAGGAAGAACTGCCCATCGTGGAGGTAGTGACCATCGGCGAGGAAGCCGTGAAGCAAACCAGTGAGTACACCGGTACCGTCGAAGCGTTCAAGACCAACAACATCTCGTCGAACAGTGGTGCACGCATCAAGCGCATCCTCGTTGATGTGGGCTCACGTGTGGCCAAGGGCCAACGTCTGGTCATCCTGGACGACGTGAACATCGCCCAGCAACAGATTTCCCTGGCTAACATGAAGCGTGAACTGGACCGCGCCCGTGAACTGGTGAAAATCGGTGGCGGCACCCAGCAGGCAGTTGACCAGCTGCAGGCACAATATGATGCCACGGCACGTGCTATCCGCACCATGCAGGAGAACACCGTGCTGACATCGCCCGTGAGCGGCGTGGTAACTGCCAAGAACTATGATGCCGGCGACCTGCCCGCAGGACTGCCCGTGCTGACCATCGAGCAACAACAGCCCTTGAAGGTGATTGTCAACGTCAACGAGACCGAGTATCCCCACGTGAAACGCGGCATGCCCGTGACGGTTAAGTTTGACACCTACGGCGACGAGGTCTTCCAAGGTCAGGTTTACCTGATTCATCCCACTGTTGACGTCAGTAGCCGCACGTTTGCTGTAGAGGTGACCATCACCAACCGCAACGACAAGGTGCGCACCGGCATGTTTGCCCGCGTGAACTTCAACTATGGCACTACACATGGTGTCGTTGTTCCTGACCGTGCCGTGCAGAAGCAGGTCGGCTCAGGCGTGCGCTACGTTTGGGTTTACCAGGGTGGAGAGGTTGAGTTCCGCGAGGTCGAGCTGGGCCAGCGACTGGAGGACCGCTACGAGGTTAAGGGCGGTCTGGCAGCAGGTAGCCAAGTGGTCATCGCCGGTGCATCCCGCCTGACCGATGGAGCTAAAGTCCAACTCAAGAAATAACACATCCCACGGCTATGAGTTTATATTCCAGTTCAGTAAAACGACCAGTGACCACAATCCTTGTGTTCCTGGCTCTGATTGTACTGGGTCTGTTCTCACTGCGCAACCTGCCCATCGACTTGTTCCCCGATGTGGAGACCAACACCATCATGGTGATGACTTCCTACGCGGGAACCAGTGCGTCGGACATTGAGCAGAACGTGACCCGCCCCCTTGAAAATACGCTCAACTCGGTGGAGCACCTCAAGCACATCACCTCCAACAGTCGTGAAAATGTGTCAGTCGTGACCCTCGAGTTTGAATACGGCTATGATATTGAGTCGCTAACCAACGACGTGCGTGACAAACTCGACATGGTGTCGAGCATGTTGCCCGATGATGCCAACACACCCGTCATCTTCAAGTTCAGCAGCGACATGATTCCCATCGTGCTGCTGTCGGTACAGGCCAGCCAGAGTATGCCTGGTTTGTACAAGATCCTTGACGAGAACGTCTCCAACCCGTTGGCACGTGTCGATGGCGTTGGTTCAGTGTCTATCATCGGTGCCCCCAAGCGTGAAGTCCACGTCTATCTGGACCCGCTGCGCATGGAGGCCTACAAGTTGAGTGTCGAGACTGTTGCCGCCCTCATCGGTGCCGAGAACCGCAACATCCCTGGCGGTACGTTTGACATCGGTAATGAGACCTACCCACTGCGTGTTCAGGGCGAATTCAGTGACCCGCAACAGATGGGTAACATCGTGGTGGGAATGTCGCCCACAGGCGGTGTGGTACACCTGAAGGATGTGGCCCGCATCGACGACTCGCTGGAGGAGCGCGCTCAAGAGAGCTATAGCAACGGCCAAAAGGGCGCCATGATTATCGTCCAGAAGCAATCGGGAGCCAACTCGGTGCAGATTTCAGAGAAAATCGCCAAGGAGTTGCCCAAGATTCAGAAAAACCTGCCCAGTGACGTCAAGTTGGGTTACATCGTTGACACTAGCGACAACATCCGCAACACCATCGGTTCGTTGATCGAGACCGTGCTGTTCGCGCTGTTGTTTGTGGGTATTGTGGTGTTTGTGTTCCTGGGCCGTTGGCGTGCCACTGTCATCGTGCTCGTGACCATCCCTATTTCGCTGATTGCCTCGTTCATCTACTTGTATGCCACGGGCAACTCACTGAACATCGTGTCACTGTCGGCATTGTCTATCGCCATCGGTATGGTGGTCGATGACGCCATTGTGGTGCTTGAAAACGTCACGACCCACATCGAGCGCGGTTCGGCGCCCATGCAGGCCGCTGTCAATGGCACCAACGAGGTGGCACTGTCGGTAATGGCCTCGACGTTGACGCTGATTGCTGTGTTCTTCCCGCTGACGCTGGTCAAGGGAATGACCGGTGTGCTGTTCAAACAGTTGGGATGGATGGTGACCATCATGATGGTGCTGTCGCTCATCTGTGCATTGATGTTGACGCCCATGCTGTGTAGCCGACTGCTGCGACTGAATGTTACCGATACTAAGATATTCCAAAAGGTCTATGGCCCCATTCTCAAGGTGCTCGACAAGATTGACGATTTCTATGCCAAGGTGCTCGACAAGTGTGTGGCCCACCGCTGGATTACCACGGCAACGGCCCTGGGTATCTTTATCGCATCCATGTTCCTGATGAGGTTCATCGGCTCCGAGTTCTTCCCCACCAATGACAATAGCCGTCTGAGTGTGGAACTGGAGCTGCCCATCGGTTCCCGCGTGGATATGGCAAAGGACGTCAGTGAGCGGCTCTATAAGGAGTGGACCGAGAAATATCCCGAAATCAAGGTGTTCAACTACCGAGTGGGTCAAGCGAGCAGCGACAACATGTTCGCATCGATGCAGGACAACGGTTCGCATATCATTTCGATGAACATCACCCTGATTGACGCCGACAAGCGCAAGCGCGGCATCACCGAAATTGCCGGCATGATGCGTGAGGACTTAAAGAACTACCCCGAGTTGAAGAAAGCCCTCGTCAATGTGGGTGGTCAACGTGGTGGCGGCATGAATGGCCAGTCCACACTGGACTATGAGATTTACGGCTATGACTTCACCAAGACCGACAGTGTGGCGCAACGATTGAAGCGCATCCTCGAGACCATTCCTGGCGCGGCCGACATCAACATCAGCCGCAGTGACTACCAGCCCGAGTACCATGTGGACTTTGACCGCGAGAAACTGGCGATGTACGGCTTGAACTTGAGCACAGCCGCAACCGCTGTCCGCAACCGCATCAACGGAACGACGGCGAGCTACTTCCGCGAGGACGGTATGGAGTATGACATCAAGGTGATGTATGATCCCGAACACCGCCGCAGCATCACCGACATCGAGAATATCATGCTCTACAACAGCATGGGTGCCGGCGTCCACCTCAAGGAGGTCGCCACCGTTGTCGAGCAGTTCTATCCGCCCAACATTGAGCGTAAGGACCGCGAGCGTGTCATCACCGTCTCGACCGTTGTACAGGAACGTCCCATGAGTGAAATTATCGCCGAGGCCCAACCTCTCATCGACAAGATGGAGAAGCCCAGCGACGTGATTATTGAGCTGAGTGGTAGTTTTGAGGACCAGCAGGATTCGTTCGGTGACCTGGGAACCTTGGGTCTGTTGATTATCTTGCTTGTTTACATGGTTATGGCGGGCCAGTTCGAGTCGTTCACCTATCCTGGTATTATCATGACGTCAATCATGTTTGCCTTCTCGGGTATCGTGCTGATTCTCTTGCTCACCGGCACCAGCTTGAACGTGATGTCGATGATCGGTGGTATCATGTTGATTGGTATTGTGGTGAAAAACGGTATCGTGCTCATCGACTACATCAACCTGAACCGTGAGCGAGGCATGAGTGTGCGTCGTGCCGTCATCAACGGTGGCCACTCGCGTCTACGTCCTGTGTTGATGACCTCGATGACAACCATCCTGGGTATGGTGCCCATGGCCATCGGTACTGGTGTGGGTAGCGAGATGTGGCGCCCGATGGGTACTGCCGTGATTGGTGGTCTGGCAATGTCAACCGTGATGACGCTGCTGTTTGTTCCAACGATGTACACCATCTTTGCCTACAACGGTATCAGGCGCAAACGCAAACAAATGAGCAAGGAACACACTAAATAGTTAATAGTTAACAGTTAATGGTTTTTAGGGGTTTGTATTGGCTCTGCAATCAGACTAAAAGCTAAAAACTTAAAACTAAAAAAGAATATGAAAGCAATATTTATAGCCTTTGACGAGGCCTACTATGACCGAATTGTCGAGAAGCTGCAATTGCTCAACTGCCGTGGCTTCACGGGGTGGCGCGAGGTGCAGGGTCGTGGCAGCAAGACTGGCGAGCCACACTATGCAACCCACGCGTGGCCCTCAATCGCCTCGGCCATCCTGACAGTGGTCGATGACCGCCGCGTTGACATTGTCCTTGACGAATTGCACCAGATGGACCTGGCAACCCCCAAGCTAGGCTTGCGAGCCTTTGTGTTGCCTGTCGAGCGCACTATCTGACACGACATCGGCCATGAAGAGGATACTTGTCATAGTGACACTACTGCTAGTCACCGCAACCATGAGTGTTGCGGTGGCTCAGGAGTTCACGCAGGAGCGCGCCAAGCCCAGCAAGACCAAAAAGCAGCGGGTGGAACCGTCTTTTGCCTGGAGCATTAGTGAGCCGTTAGGACTTCATTACCCCTCGACCATCGACACGATCCATCTGGATTACCATCGCACAATGGTGCCCTCGTTGGTGAGTGACGCATGGTTGACGACAGGCAACTATGGTGCGCCTGGCCAAGACATGATTTTCATGGACCGGCCATTGACAAGCGAATTCTTCATGGAGGATGCCATTCAGGCCTGGCTGCATGATACGGGCACGATGCGTTTCTACAACACTCGCATCCCCATGACACTGCTGAGCCACTCGACTGGTGGCGACAAGTACAGCAATCTGGACCGCACGCAGCTGGAATTCTCAGGTAACGTGAACCGACGGACACAAGTGGGTGGAGGCATTGACTACATCTACAGCAAGGGTTCCTATGACGTGCAGGCCGACAAGGACTTCACATGGCGGCTGTTCGGCTCACACATGGGCGACCGCTATGAGATGCAGGCGTTCTTTAACCACTACAATTACACCACCAAGGAGAGCGGCGGCATTACCGACGACCGCTACATTACCGATCCCGCCGAGGTGCAAGGCGGCGTAACCCGTGTCGACAACAAGAGTATCCCCACCCTGCTGAGTGATACCCACAATCATCTCGAGGGCAGCCAATTGTACTTGAATCAACGCTACAAGGTGGGCTTTTACCGCTACCGCCGCGACAGTGTGACCGATACGGTGATTGACCGCACCTATGTTCCCGTGACGAGTTTCATTTGGACACTCGATTTCAAGCAGTCGCGCCACCAGTTCCTCAATCAAAATGCAAGGCAGGATACGGCCTTTTTTGACCACACCTATCTGGGATTAGGCGGTACCGACGAGAACACCCGTTACTGGCGCTTGCGCAACACGATTGGCGTGTCAATGCTCGAGGGTTTCAATAAGTATGCCAAGTTCGGGTTTGCCATCTATGGCACACATGAGATTAGACGTTATACCCAAGTGACGGACAGCGTGACAGGGACTACCCTACCCGATGGCCTTGAAGCCCTGCCTGTCGCTGTGCCGCACCGTGAGACCCAGAACCTGCTGTGGGTGGGTGGCCAGTTGACCAAGCAGCAAGGGTCGTTGTTGCGCTACAACGCGACGGCACAATTCGGTTTGCTGGGCGATGCAGCGGGCGAGATTGATATCACGGGCGATGTGACGACACGCTTCCGCCTGCTTGGCGACATGGTAACCGTCAAGGGCTATGGCTATTTCAAGAACCTGGCTGTGCCCTACCTGCTAAAAAACTTCGTGTCTAACCACTTCGCATGGAAAAACGACTTTTCCAAGACCAAACGCGTTCGTGTGGGCGGCGAGTTGGATATTCCGTTCTCGTGGACGCATGTCGATGTGGGCTATGAGACGTTGAATGACTACATCTACTGGGACAGTGAAGGCATGCCAGCCCAGCATGGCGGAGCAATTCACGTCTTGAGCGCCAGGTGGCAGCAAGGTCTGCACTTCAAGGCATTCAATTGGGACAATAGCGTGACGTTGCAGACTAGCAGCAACGAACAGGTGCTGCCGTTGCCCAAGTTTGCGGTCTACAGCAACCTGTACGCAACGTTCACTATCGCCCGCGTGCTGCATGTGCAGGCAGGCGTTGACGGCAACTACTACACCAAGTATTACGCACCTGGTTATAATCCCGCGACAATGACATTTCACAGCCAGCAGGAGATGGAATGCGGCGGTTTCGCCATCATGAACCTGTATGCCAATTTCAGGATGAAACAAGCCCGATTCTTTGTCGCCTGGACCCACTTCAACCAGAAGATCCACAGCGGCGATGCCTATTTCGCCACACCGCATTACCCGCTCAATCCCGCAAGATTACAGGTTGGCGTATCGGTCGACTTTGTCAACTGACAATCATCTTTTTAAGCAAAAAATACTGATTTAGGTCTCCAAAAACGGAACGGGAGTCTACCAGGCTAGATTTCCGGTTCAATATTGACACCCGCAATGATGATGAACACAAGCAAGATCAGGAGCAATGCGATAATGGCATAGGCGGCTATCTTGAAGTTGCGGCTGGGCATCGTGCCGTGCTGTTGCAATTGAGGATGGACGGCATTGTATCGACGTGACACGGCCCGCAGTTTATCCTCAACATGGCTAGACTGCTGGCGTTGTCCACTGGCGGGTTGCGATGGCTTACTCGTTGCGGCGGGCTTGGGTTTGTCGGCCGGAGCAGGAGCGGGCTCAGGCTTCTTGACGGGAGCTACCGGTTTGTCAAACGGTGCCGACAGGTCGGCGCCACAGTAAGGGCAAAAGCTGATACCGCCTGGCAACTGCTTGCCACAATGGTGACAGAACTTGGTGACTTCACTCACGGTGTCAACATTGGCGTTGCGACGGTAAGGAGCATCAGAATCGTCGCGCACGACAAGTTGATTGCCCTCATATCGGCACACAGCAAGGCACTGGGGACACACGACCTGACTGCCGTGAATCACAAGTTCCTCTTGTGACACCGTCAACAATTTACCGCACTGTGGACACTTTAGCTCCATGATTGTCATACTTGAACTGGGGTGCAAAGATAATGCATTGCTGTCAAAACTCCAAAAAAAAATTGCCCGACAGCGACACCAACCCTCATGTTGAGCTCAAAAAATGGGCAAAAAACAAAAAATGTTGCCTTTTTGCTTTCTAATGTTAAGAATATCTATTACTTTTGCAGCCGCAAAACTGTAGACAACATTAAAATAACGCAATAAAAATGGCAAAGAAACAAGACCAAGGTGCCCGCACAACCCTTGAAGAGGTGAATGAATCACTCACCTCGGCGGCACAACGCATCGAAGACAACAAGAAGTACATCAGCTGGGCTCTTATCGCTATCGCAGTGATTGCCCTCATCGCTGGAGGATGCATTTACCTGCACAAGAAGAATCTGGCCGACGCAAGAGATCAGATCGGTGAAGCAGACATCACTCTGCTGCAAGGTCAGGATGATGAGGCATTAAAGGCCTTTGAAAAAGTCGCCGACGAGTTCAGCAATAAGACTGGAGAGCGCGCTCACTTGAACGCTGCTATCCTGCTGTATCAAAAAGGCGAGTATGAGAAGGCTGCCAAGCACATCGAGGAGTTTGGTGCCAACGGAACCCTCATCGGTCCCGCATCACAGTCGCTGCTGGGTGACTGCTATGTCAACCTCAAGAAGTTAGACAAGGCTTTGAGCGCCTTTGACAAGGCTATCAGCATGGCTGGTGACAACGAGTCCTATGTACCCGTATTCATGATCAAGAAGGCCACTATCCTGCATGAGCAGAAGAAGTATGCCGACGAGGCCGCTATCTACCAAACCATCAAGGACAAATATCCCAACTTCGGCCAGGTAACCAACTTCAATGTGGATAAGTATCTGGAGCGCGCCAATGCTCTTGCCGGCAAATAATTACCGAACAAAATGAATCACTGAATAAAGGGTTGGACAAAACATCGTTTTGTACCAACCCTTTTTTAAAACCACTTTAATGACATGAAACCTATTTATCATCGCATATTGCTCAAGCTCAGCGGCGAGTCGCTGGCTGCAGAACAGAGTAGCGGCATCGACGCTCAGCGCGTGGCCGACTATGCCACCCAAATCAAGGAAATCGTGGACGCTGGCGTACAGGTAGCCATCGTCGTGGGCGGCGGCAACATCTTCCGCGGCCTGAAAGGTGCCGCACAGGGATTTGACCGCGTCAAGGGCGACCAGATGGGTATGCTCGCCACGGTCATCAATGCGCTGGCACTGTCGTCAGCCCTTGAGGGCATCGGCCAACCCGCCCAGGTATTCACCGCCATCGGCATGTTCCCCATCGGTGAGCCTTACAGCAAGTGGCGCGCCATCGAGGCTATGCAGGCCGGCAAGGTCGCCATCTGCTCCTGCGGCACCGGCAGCCCCTTCTTCACCACCGACACGGGCAGCACGCTGCGCGCCATCGAGGTTGAGGCCGACGTGATGCTCAAGGGCACCCGCGTGGACGGCATCTATACCGCCGACCCCGAGAAGGATCCCACTGCAACCAAGTTTGACCGCATCACTTACGACGAAATCTATAACCGCGGCCTCAAGGTCATGGACATGACCGCTACCGTGATGGCCCGTGACAACAAGCTACCCATCCACGTGTTCAACATGGACGTCGTGGGCAACCTCAAGAAGGTGATGAGCGGCGAGCCCATCGGCACCGTGGTTACCCTGTAACCGCTATCCCCGACTACTCACGCTAAGGCGCGAAGCCGCGAAGAATATATAACGACAAGTACAATAAATACAATTACTTGTTAATCAATAATTTGTATTTATTGTACTTGTTGTTTTCCTTTTATTTGCGGGATTACTCGAGACCCAGGGCCTTGCGGATGAGCGGCTCGATCTCATGGGCCTCGGATGAGAGCGAGAGGACGTTGCCGTCGCGGTCAACGAGAATCATTCCGCCTCCGCTATTGCCCAGACCGTTCTTTTCCCATATCTGGTTTTCATCTTTCAGTTCCAGCAGGCTGGGCCAGGGGTAGCCATCCTGCTTCATGGCCTTTTCCATAGCCTTTTTCTCAGTTTCCCTTGCTATAGCAATGACGGTAAAGCCTTTATCCTTGTATTTCTCATAGATCGGAATCATGGCCATGCTGTGCTTGCGGCAGGGGCCACACCATGATGCCCAGAAGTCGATGAGGGCCACCTTGCCCTTGATGAGCGACGAGATGGGAACGAGCTTACCATCGGTGTTGCGCACGTTGTACTCAATGTAGGGCTGACCAGGTACCATTTCCAGCTGCGATAAGGTATTGGCAATTTGTTCATGTACTGGGTGACCTGGATAGCATTTGGATAGTTTGTCACTGTAAAGGGTCAGATAGGGCTCGTAGACCTTGTTTGCCGACTCGGGATAGGCTGAGCGTTTGTTCGACAAGTACATTTGAGCCGCATTATACACATCGTAGAGCCCCCACAGCATGGGATGCTCGGTTAAATAGTTAATGCGGAAATCAAGTCGTTCGGCCTCTAGGGTTTCAATTTGTTGATGCAATTTAAGTCCCTCGGGCGTGAAGCGCTCACTGTAATTCTTGTTATAGTAGTCAAACAGTTTCATCAAGGAATCTTTTTTGGCCTCGGTTAACTGGTCAGCACTTTGCAAGCGTTCCCATTCATCTCCCGCGCTAAGGAATTCGGCATTCATGTATTCCTTTTCACGTGCAGGGTCGTACAACTGGTCATACAATGACTGCAGGGGTTTTTCAAAACGTGCTCTCACAATGCTGTCTTCCACCTCATGCATGCGGTTTTCCACACCCTTGCTGGCGAATTTCATCTTTGGCCAATCCCTTCCATCTGAAAGGCGGTCTTCGGTAATCGTGATTCTCACAGTGTCACCCTCGGTAAGGAAAGTACCCTGGTACCAACTCCCTTCTTTATATTGTTTCAAGAAAAACACTTCGTAGAGTCGAGGGTGATCGGTGAGGATGTCACAAGAGAAGTGCCCGTCTTTGGCCCTAACCACATACTTTTCGTCCCAGTTCACGCGCAAGTCGGTGCCCGATTCACAGATGATGAGTTCGTCGCCCCACTTGTCGGAGTTGAGCGTGCCCTCGATGTGGGTGGTAATGTTACCCTCACCAATCACATGAGTTCCGTTGCTGCTACAGGCGCACAACAATCCCCTCATGGCAATGAGGGCGAACAGAATAATAAGTATTCTCTTTTTCATAACAGATAATGATTTGGTCATGAGTTTACAATTATAATATAAATCCTAGATAAACAAGTAATTTCAAGGTCGTCGCTGATAGAACTGTTGCAGGGTGGCGACCACCTCGTCGATGTCGTCGGTGAGAGTGAGCAGCAGGTTCCTGTATTTGCCGGTCTCCATCAAGTTTTCGATGAGGGGATAGACAGGGATTTCCTCGGTCCAGAAGTGCTTGCCCAAGAAAATCATCGGGCTGGCAAAGCCGAAGGTGAGGTAGTGGTTCTGCACCGCTTCCTGGAAAATCTCCTGAAGGGTGCCCGCACTGCCAGGTGTATAGATTATGCCGCCAAAAGCCAAGGTAAGAATATTATCCTCACGGATGCTGTTCTCAAAGAATTTGGCGATGTGTGTAGCAAACGGCGTTGACGGCTCGTGTCCGTAGCGCCATGTGGGAATGCCCAGACTCACATACTCCTGCTGAGGATACTTTTCAATAACGCTAAAGGCAGTTCGCAACCATCCAGCATCCCTGAACGACGGCGCGGGCATCATCGTCTCAAGTGCATCATCCAAGTCCTGGGTGGAGAATCCCGCCATCCATGCCCCTAAATGGGTGGCCTCCATTGCACCTGGCCCTCCGCCGCTCAACATGACAAATCCCTCCTGAGTGAGCCTCTGGCTCAACAAAGCGATGTCGCGGTAAATCTTGTCGGTCCTGAGCAGGGCATGTCCTCCCATGACGCCAATGCTGCGGTGATGGTCATGAGCCTTGAAGAAACGCGCCATCGCCGTATGGATGCAGTGGTCGTGCAATGTGCGCGCCAACAATTCATTCACGTTGTTGGTGTGCAGCCCCACTGACATGTAACGCTGGTAAATGATGCTGTCAAAGCACTTGCAGTAGCTGCTCTCATCATCGGGGTTGTAGCCTTCATATAGCTCAGCGGGATGGTATAGCGACTTGCGTGCCACGTCAAATGGCACCTCGTCAAGGTAGGCCATCACATCCTTCAGTTCTTCATATCCAGTGTTAGTAATCATCTATAGTGGTATGCGGGTTAAAATCTTAAACTACAAAATTACCAATAATTCGGCATGTTTTCCTGCGATTTTAACAATTTAAGATTGTTAAAAAATGTAATAATGTAACGAAATGGGGCAATAGCGCCATTTTTTATGACTTTTTGCACAGTATTTTGGGGTATGGTAGTAATTTTGTTGTTCCAAAATCTCCACTTTCAGGTTTGTTAATAATTTAAATAGGTATAGCAATGAAAAGAATTACAATTTTAGCCCTCTTGCTGGCAAGCGTCAGCATGACCTCATTGGCAGGTGGCCTGCTCCACAACACGAATCAGCACATCGCCTTCATGCGTATGATGGCTCGCGGTGCCAGCCATGAGATTGACGCCGTCTATACTAACCCCGCTGGTCTGGCTTTTATGGACCATGACGGCTGGACGCTGTCGCTGAACATCCAGAGCGCATCGCAGTCGCGTGATGCACTCACCACGTTCCCGTTGTTCCCCGAGGCCGATCACACCCGCCTGTACAAGGGCAAGGCCGAAGCTCCTGTGATCCCGTCACTCTACGGTGCCTACAAGCGCGACCGCTGGACGTTCTCGGGTTTCTTCGGTTTCACCGGTGGTGGCGGCAAGTGCAACTTTGACAGCGGTCTGCCCGTGTTTGACGCCAGCATCATGGCCGGCATCTACGGCCAGACTGCCCAATTGGCTCAGGCTCTTGCCTCCAATCCCGCTACTGCTCCCATCATGGCCGATCCCCGCATTGCAGGAATGCTGCCGTTGACTGCCGACAAATATGACATCAATTCGGCGATGAAGGGCCGACAGTACATCTATGGCCTGCAGCTCGGCGCCACTTACAAGGTGCTGGACTGGATGAGTGTTTACGCCGGTGGTCGCATGAACTATTTTGATGGTAACTACAGTGGTTTTGTTAAGGTAATGCCCAAGCCTGAACTGGCTTCAACCGTTCAGCAGATTGCCATTGCCTATCCCTCTTTGGCTCCCACTTTGAACACGCTGGTAAACCAGAACGGTGAGATGGCCAATATCGACCTTGACTGCTCGCAGACGGGTTGGGGCATCACCCCCATTATCGGTGTTGACCTGGTGTGGAAAGGTTTTACCCTTGCTGCCAAATATGAGTTCAAGACCAACCTCAACATCGAGAACGATACCAAGACTGCTATTGCCGAGCCTGCCGCCTTTGAGGCCGCTCTCGACGACTACAAGCACGGCGTGAACACGCCCAACGACTTGCCTGCCGTATTCTATACCGCATTGGGTTACGAGTTCATCCCCAACAAGCTGCGCGCCACTGTCGAGTATCACTACTATGACGACAAGCATGCTGAGATGGCCCATGACAAGCAGAAGCACTTGCGCCACGGCACCCATGAGGTGCTGGCCGGTGTTGAATGGGACATCAACAAGATGTTCACCGTGAGCGCTGGTGCCCAGAACACCGACTACGGCCTGAGCGACGATTACCAGACCCACACCTCGTTCTCATGTGACAGCTACTCCATCGGCTTTGGTGGCGCTGTCAACCTGAGCGAAAAGGTGAAGCTGAACGTGGGTTATTTCTGGACCACCTACAAGGACTACAAGCGCAGTGAGGAGAACTACTTCAACACCACGTTGCCGGGTAGCGACACCTACAGCCGCACGAACAAGGTATTTGGTGCTGGTGTTGACTTCAAGTTCTAAAGATATTTCACATCACTAAGAATCTTCTCCTATGGCAAAGGCCGCCCGACAGTGTTGTCGAGCGGCCTTGTTATTGACTGATTATCAAGTGTTAACGCAACAGGTTGGACATCATCGTGTTCCAATCCTGAGCATCGGCCACGCTACCCAACATGCCTTCATGGACGGGGAACGCCAGGCTGTCGTTGAGGGTGTAAGTCACTTGCGGCAGACGCACATACAGAGTCAACGTGTTCAACGTCTCGCCTGTCTTGTACTGCTCTCCCAACTGCTTGAAGTTGTCGGCATTGATATAGTACAAGCGATTACCCTTGTTGCACAAGTAGATGCGGCTGAAGTCCCTATCGCCCAACTCCTGGGCGCACTGCAGCAGGCAACGCGTGACATCAAAGCGGTCGAAGTTGCGCTCGTCAGGCTTGTCGACGTTGAAGGCCAACACCTTGTCGGGATTGTACCAGGGCTGAGTGACCTCGATATTGATGCCATTGTTGGCGGGATCGAGGTTTTTCAGTTCCACGCGCGAAATGACCTTGCTGCCTCGCTTGACCACGTCCACCCAGAAAAAAGCATGCACTGCCACCGCGGCCAGAACGGCGATGATAGCCAAGAGCAACAGTTTATCCTTGCGTGTCATGGCTTTTCAAATGTCAACGTGACGCCATCGGGGGCCACATTCAGAACTGCCGGGCAGCCCTCAATCATCGGGTAATTCCAATCCTCGTCATGGCTGGCGGGGAAGTCATAGCACACGGGAATGTCATAGCCATTGAGGGTTTCGCTCAGCATCTGGTTCATGTCATAGTCATCTTGCGGCTCATACTCGGTGAAACGGCCCACAATGATGCCCTTGACCTTATCGAGGACACCCTTGAGGCGCAATTGCTGCAACATGCTGTTGACGCGGGGCATGCTCTCGCTCACGTCCTCAAAGAAGAGGATGATGTCCCGTCCAATGATGTTCTCACGGTCCAGGAAGTCCCACTGGCGGCTGCCACCGATGTTAGTAAACACTGCCATATTGCCACCAATAACGATGCCATGAGCAATGCCTAGCTTATTGAGCGGATGGGCAGGAACTGTGTAGCTGGGCAAATGGCCCATCAGCACATCACGCAGCATCTGGTTGATGACATCGTTAGCGCCACGGCTTCCCAGGGCACCGCCCATGTTAGCATGCAGACTCATCACGCCGCTGCACACCATCGCACTGTGCAAGGCCGTGATGTCGCTATAACCCACAATCCACTTGGGATTGTTCCTGAACTCACGATGGGTCATCGGGTCGAGCAGCATCGATGAGCCATAGCCCCCGCGTGTGCACACGATGGCCTTGATACTGGGATCTTCAAGTGCCCATCGCAAATCGGCGCAACGCTCCTCGATGGTACCAGCATAGGAATGGCACTTAGCAAGCACATGATTACCGATAACGGGCTCGAAACCCCATTCCCGCAACGTGGCAGCAGCCTTCTCGGGATTGTCGTCGCCTGGCGTGCTGGCCGGTGAAATGATCGCAATTTTGTCGCCCGGCTTGAGCGCTTGGGGCATCATCAGCGGTTTTGCCATTTTAGTTGTACGTATTACCCTGGGTGCCTTGTCGCTGCCCATGACAGTCATAGCCACACACAAGGCCAGTGATAGTATAAACAATATCCGTTTCATAAATTATTGTTGAATGATAGTTTCATGATTCGTTGTCTGGATTGCTGCAAGCGCTCCCAAGGGACGCGTCCTTGCTTGACTAAATTGACAATCATCTCCACGAGTTCAAAGGGCCGCTCGGGCTCATACCCCGTGTTGATGTTGTTGCCCACACAAATCAAGTCGGCACCTGCATTAATAGCGAGCTCTAACGCAGTTTCGACGCTGTAATTGTCAAGGATGGCCTGCATGTACAAGTCATCGGTCACGACTACGCCGTCAAATCCCATCTTCCCTCGCAACAGGCCGTCGATGGTCTTCCTAGACAGCGTCGCGGGGTACTCGTCGTCGATGTTGCCGTTGAACAGATGGGCAGTCATCACCAGGTCGGCCTTACCGGCATCAATGAGCAGGCTAAAAGGTTCCAGTTCTCGCGGTGTCCAGGCATTGGTGACGTCAACAAAGCCATAGTGCGAGTCGTCAATGGCGTTGCCATGGCCCGGGAAGTGCTTGAGCGTGCACATGACGCCCTCGCGGCGGCACTCATCGATGAACCAGCCGGCATGACGGGCAATCACAGCCGCATCAGTCGAAAAACAGCGATTGAAATGGCCCACTGCGGCACAATCGTGGTTGAGCACATCGACTACAGGTGCCAGATTGACGTTCACCCCGGCCTCATGCATCTCGCGTGCGAGCCTTGAAGCATAATAACGGGTCGTGTCCTCGTTGTCCACTGTGCCCAGGTACTCGGCAGTGACTGTCGGCTGAAAGCCGTATTGCGGCTTGAGCCTTGCGACCCTGCCACCTTCCTGATCGGTGGCAATGAGCAAGGGATAGTCTGCCCACGCCTGTAGCTGGGAGGTCATGCGCGTCAAGCGCTCCTTGCTGGTGATGTTGCGGGAGCCCAGTGTGGCCTCGCCCGTCATGTCGATATCGAACAGCACAATGGCGCCTACCTTCAAGTCGCGGACATAACGGGCAGCGTCACAGTCCTCGGTCACGCTGTCGCCCTTGAAACCCACCATGAGCATTCCTGCGGCATAGCGCCGCAGCACCGAGTCGGGCGGCAATTGCGCATAAAGGCTATCGGCTGTCAACAGCACAATAGCCAGTATCCATAATATCCTTTTCATTGATATCGGCTTCATTCAAAAAAGAAGACAACAAATACAACAAATATTGTATTTATTGTTTTCCTTTAGTTGATTTTGTCGTTATTTGTCAAAGAAATGGAAGAAATAGTAGCATGCAATCCAGTCAACACGCACACCGCGGGCAAAGCCGATGGTATTTTTCTCGGCATCAGTCACCTTGCCATCAGTGATGTTGATGTTACCCAGCAAGACGCTCTCGCCATCACGCACGGTGCCATCGGTGTTGATGTAACCGATACGGTTGCCCTCGGTGTCAAAGATTTCCAGCTGCTTGATCAAGCCCACAGCCGTGCCACTGACATTGCGCACCGTGCCATCGGCGTCAAACGAGCCTGCCGAGCGCCCACTGGCATCCCTGACAACGCCATTGCCATTGATGCGGCCGATGCTGTTGAAGTCGGCATCGCGCAACACCTGTGCGCTCACGCTCGTGGCCATCATGCCAGCCATTGCCAGCACCAGGGCCGTGATGTATAATCTAAACTTTTTCATTGTCGTATCCTCCTGATTTTAATTGTAACCATTAGACTTGGAATAAGCCACAAAGTTAAATCAAATTTTTCAAATTCCCGCAAAAACTTCACGACATCTGTAGCATTTGCATCATCCGTTCCCTGTAGGGCCACATTCACTGAATGGTGATGATGGGAGCATGGAACTGTTAATAAAGGAGTGAATGTGGTTAATTTTGGTCAATTTCGAGGCATGAAGTGGGCTGTTTTGAAATATTATGAGTAATTTTGTCGTTTGCAAAATTGAAACAACTAAAAAACCAAATAAAACAAAACTTTTTTCAAGAAAAGACGATGAAGAAGTACAACCTCATCAACAATGCGCTGGGATGGCTCATCTTTGTGGTGGCGGCGGCAACCTACCTGCTGACCATCGAGCCGACAGCCAGCTTCTGGGACTGCCCGGAATTTATCGCTCAAGGTTTTAAGACTGAAATCGGCCACCCGCCCGGCAACCCGATCTTTATCCTTGCCGCTAACTTTGCGAGCAAGTTTGCTGGTGGCGACGTGATGGCCGTGGCCAAATGTGTGAACGCGATGTCGGCGATCTTCAGTGCGCTGACGATCCTGTTGCTCTTCTGGTCCATCACCCATCTGGTGAAGAAACTCGTCGTCAAGGACGGCGAGGAGGACAAGATGAGCCTTTCCCAATACCTGGTGGTGATGGGTAGCGGCATCTGTGGAGCACTGGCCTATACATGGAGCGACACCTTCTGGTTCAGTGCTGTTGAGGCCGAGGTATATGCCTTCTCATCGTTCTGCACTGCGCTGGTATTCTGGCTCATTCTCAAGTGGGAGAACCGTGTCAATGAAGAAGGTAGCGACCGATGGATCATCTTGATAGCCTACGTGTTAGGCGTCTCGCTGGGCGTGCACCTGCTGAACTTGCTGTGCATCCCCGCTATCGCGCTGATTTTCTATTACCGCCAGTGCCGCCTCAAGGGTGTGAACTCGTCGGTGAAGGGTTCATTGCTCACGCTTGCGGTGTCGTTTGTCATCGTGGGCCTGATTTTGTACGGCCTAGAGCCTGGCTTTGTGGAGTGGGGACAGAAGTTTGACCTGTTCTTCGTCAACACACTGGGCATGTCATTCAACTCGGGCGTGTTGGCCTATGCCATCCTGCTGATTGCCGTGCTGGCATGGTCACTGTGGGAGCTGTACAGCAACAAGAGCGACCTGCGCATCAAGCTGTCGTTTGCCCTCTCCATCCTGCTTTCAGGCATGTTATTGATGGGCGAAAGCATGTTGATTCCCCTGGTGCTGCTCATAGCCTTGTGTGTCTATTTGTTCCGCTTCTGCAAGCGTATTCCCGTTCGCGTGTTCACCAATATCGTGGCAAGCATCCTGGTGATTTTCATCGGCTTCAGCTGCTATGCGCTGATCCTTATCCGCAGCTCGCAGAACACGCCACTTGACGAGAATTCACCGAACAACACCTTTGCCCTTGCCAAGTATCTGAGCCGTGAGCAGTATGGCGAGACGCCGCTGCTGTATGGCCGCACACTGTACAGTGACATCATGTATCAGGAAGCCGGTAACGGTACCGTTTCACCCGCTACCAAGGACGGCCCGATGCAGTATGCCCCTGAAGTGAAGATTTCTCCCGACCAACCCGACCGCTACAAGGAACTTGGCTATAAGAAGATCTACCGTTACAGCCCCGAGCAGAATATGCTCTTCCCGCGCATCCACGATGAGAAGCGCGCCAATGAGTATATCGAGTGGCTCGGCATGCAGGGAACCCAAGTGCAGGCCACCACGCGCCTAGATCAAGAAGGCAACCCTGCTGGTACTGAGACCAAGCTGAAACCCACCATGATGGAGAACTTGCGCTTTTTTGTGGACTACCAGTTGAATTACATGTACTGGCGCTACTTCATGTGGAACTTTGCCGGTCGCCAGAACGACCTTCAGGGTATGGGCGAAATCACCCACGGCAACTGGATTTCGGGCTACTCGTTCATCGACAACCCGCGCCTGGGCGACCAAAACCTGCTGCCCGATGACTTGGGCAAGGGCAATAAGGGTCACAACGTGTTCTATATGCTGCCGCTGCTCATGGGTATCATCGGATTGCTGTGGCAAGCCTACCGCGGCCGTCGCGGCATCGAGCAGTTCTGGGTCATCTTCTTCCTGTTCTTCATGACAGGCATCGCCATCGTGCTGTACCTGAACCAGACGCCTAGCCAGCCCCGTGAGCGTGACTATGCTTATGCCGGTTCATTCTATGCCTACAGCATCTGGATTGGCATGGGCGTTGCCGGACTGTGGAGCCTCGTGATGTGGTTCCTCAAGAGGGGTGACAAGAAGAAAGCCAAGGGCGAAGCTGCCGTTGAAACCAGCCGTCACAATGGTGTTGCTACCGCTGTAGCTGCCTGCGCTGCACTTGTGGGCCTGATCATCCCCTTGCAGATGGTAAGCCAGACGTGGGATGACCACGATCGCAGTGGCCGCACGGCAGCGCGCGACTTTGGCCGCAACTACCTGTCGAGTGTGGGCCCCAACGGTGTGATCTTCTGCAACGGTGACAATGACACCTTCCCGCTGTGGTATCTCCAGGAAGTTGAGGGCTACCGTACCGATGTGCGTGCCGTCAACCTGAGCTACCTGGCCACCGACTGGTACATCAGCCAGATGCAGCGTGCAGCCTATGAGTCGACTCCACTGCCCATGCTGGCCGACAAGGAGACATACGCCTATGATGATCATCAGTTCAACTACTTCATCCAGCCCGACCAAACGCCCACCGAGGCGCTCAAGTCCTTGGCGTTCACCTACGGTCCCGAGAACAAGAACAATCCATACGACATCAACGAGATACGCTACTCCAACATCTATATTCCCGTCGATGCCGACCAAGCCATCAAGGCTGGTGTGGTCAAGGAGGAACAGCGTGGCATGATCCAGGAGACCATCAACCTTGACCTGCAACGTCTGGGATCAGGCATGAGCGCAAGCCAGTTGATGTCACTGGATATTATTGCCAGCAGTATCGCTCAAGGCTGGAACCGTCCCTGCTACTTCGCCATGACGGTGCCCAGCAATTATTACCTGGGTCTGGATCCCTACTTGCGTCTCACGGGTCTCACCTATCAAGTGACTCCCATCGTCAGCGACACACATCGAGGTGACATGGGCGTCTCGAGTGATATCATGTATGACAACGTGGTGAACAAGTTCCTGTGGGGCGGTCTTGACAAGGCAACGCCCAACTCGATCTACCTCGACGAGACAGTGAGCCGCATGGTCACCACCATGCGCAGCGCACTCATCGACCTGGCCAGCAGTCTGAGCAACGAGGGTACACTTGCCATGGATGGAGAACAGCCCATTCCCGCCGGCATGACCAAGGAGGCCTATGCCACCGACCGCTACAAGAAGGCGCGCACTATTCTTGACCTGATGATGGAGAAACTGCCTATCAACGTCTGCCCGTTCACTGTTCAGATGGGTGAACAAGTTGCCCGCGTTTATTACAACCTGGGTATGATCAGTGGTGACAGCACCTGCGTCGAGAAGGGTAACAAGATTCTGGAGAACGAAATCATGCGCTATGCCGGCTACCTGCTCTACTACCAGTCGCTGTCTCCGTCGCTGTATGAGCGCCTGACGAGTATGGATAAGTATGTCGATCAGCAGTACATGCTCAACATGCTTGCTGACTATGGTGAGCAGTGTGGCGACCAGAAGTATCAGGAAATGGCCCAGAAACTCGTCCAAGCTGGCGTGAACATGGATCGCCTGCAATCCTATCAGCAGGCCTATGAACGCGCGATGAACCAGCGGATGCAGGCCCGCATGAGTGAGGCTGAACCTGAGTCCGAGGAGGGTTCTGCCGACCTAAATGAGATCTTGGGCAACTGATGTTCACAACTAAACAGGATTGACCATTGTGTTAGTTGAACGTCCGCCCCTGATTTACCGAATGATATTCCCCGAGACCGTGTGGCGCATCCACAAGCGCGACCACACGGTCTATTTGACGTTTGACGACGGTCCCATCCCCGAGGTCACACCATGGGTGCTCGACACGCTCGACCACTATGGCGTGAAAGCAACCTTCTTCATGGTGGGCGAGAATGTCGAACGACATCCCGAACTGCTTGAGGAAGTGCGACGCCGTGGGCACTCGGTGGGCAATCACACGATGAGCCACCTGCAAGGAGCCCACGTAGGCACCAAGCACTACCTGCACAACGTCTTCCGCGCCAATGAACTGATCGGCAGCACGCTGTTCCGCCCGCCGCACGGCCTGTTGCGGTGGAGGCAGTCTAAGGTGCTGCGTTCGCGGTTCGCCATCATCATGTATGACCTGGTGACGCGTGACTACAGCCGCAAACTCACCGGTGAACAGGTGCTCGCCAACGTCAAGCGGTATGCCCGCAACGGGTCGATTATCGTCTTCCATGACTCGCTCAAGGCCGAGAAGAACATGAAATTTGCCTTGCCGCGCGCCATCGAGTGGCTGCAAAGCCAAGGCTATAAGTTTGATGCCATCCCCGAACTGTAATATAGCAGAACAAATCAAATCCCAGGCCGCTGACCTGGGATTTGATGCCTGTGGCTTCGCTGCCGCCACGCCCGTCGATGATGAGGCAGTGGAACATTATGACCGCTGGATCGAACAGGGATATAATGGTTGCATGGCATGGGCAGCAGGGCATCGTGACCTGCGTTGTGACCCGTCGATGTTGCTCGAGGGTGCCAAAACCGTCATCTCGGTCGCTTTGAACTATTATCCCAAGCATTTTCAGCCCGCCGACGCTCCACGTGTTGCCTACTATGCCTACGGGCGCGACTATCATGAGGTCATGAGGGAAAAATTGGGCAAATTGGCCCATTTCATCGAACAAATCACCGATTGTGCCACCCGGCCATGCGTCGATTCGGCACCCATCCGCGAGCGCTATTGGGCGCAACGGGCGGGCATCGGATTCATCGGCAGGAACAACTGCCTGATTATTCCCGGCAGGGGATCATTTTTCTTCCTAGGCGAAATCGTCACCACGGCACAGTTGCCACCTGACGAGCCTTGCATGATGAGTTGCGGCGACTGCGGCAAGTGTGTCGAGGCATGCCCCACGGGAGCACTGCATGGTGGAACTGCAGCCGACTGCAACCGATGTCTGTCCTGCCTGCTCATCGAGAACCACAACGAGACACTGCCCGAGTGGACACGAGAGGTCGTGGGAAATCGAGTCGTGGGATGCGACGAGTGTCAGTTGCACTGCCCGCACAACAGGCATTCGGAGCCCACCAGGATGGCAGATTTCTCGATGACCGAAGCGGTCATGTCATTGACGTGGGAGCGAATCGAGGCGATGACCGCAGGTGACTTCCGACGCACGTTTGCCCACAGTGCCATTTCGCGTGTGCGACACAAGACACTGCGACGCAATGCCGCCCTGTGCGGCAATCATCTTGACAAAGACTAGCCTTGAGCCTCTTCCTCGGTCAAGCAAGCGGTGAAGCCCATCTCATGGGCTTTTTCTATTGGGAACATGCAATAGGTGGCGTCGCCCTCATCACACAGGTTGCCCTGGCTGTCGTGCAGGGTGACATGGACGGTGTAGTAGTTACGCACGTTGGTGGTCAATCGGCCACGCAGGGTAATCAGCGGGTCGCGAGTTGAGACGGCACGACGGAATTTCACCTCCAGGCGCGAGGTAACACCGGCGGTCTGCAATCGGCGCGAGAGCACCCAGTTGGCGACCTCATCGATGAGCGTGCTGATGACGCCGCCGTGCAGTGTCTCAACCCAGCCGTCATAGTTGACGTTGGGAGACCAAGTGGCGACGATGTCCTCGCCGTCTTCCCAAAATTCAAGATGCAAGCCAATGGGATTGGTGGGGCTGCACCCAAAGCAGTTATAACCCTCTTTTTTCAAGTAGGGGTTGATGAGTTTCTTCATATTGTCGATGAATGATTAGCGAGTCGTTCTTGTTGCTTGCGATGATGCCATATCTCAAGGCTGTTGATGGCATTCTGCCACAAGATGTAGCAACCGGGTCCAGCAACCGAGAGGGGGCTCAGATAAGTATAAGCAATCCAGACGGCAAAGGCCGTGTTCTTCTGCCCCAGGCCTTGACCACTCTCGATGACGGTGCCAAAGAAGTGTCCGATGTAACGTCCCACGGCGAATTGCGCCAGACAGATAATGAGTGACACCAAGGCGATGGTGATGAGGAACACCACGGGAGCACCGCTGTTGATGATGTTCTTGACGGTGCAGCCAGTAACGATGGTCAGCGAGATGCCCCACATGTAGAAGGACAGGTCCTGGATAGCGACGAGGCGCTGCTGCACGCGCGGCAGATAGTGCTTGACCAGATAGGCGGCAATCAGTGGCAGCACCAGCACGAGGAACACCTTGTACATGATCATCCAGAAGGCGGTCCAGAAGCTGATATCCACCCCCTTGTCGATAAGAGGAAAGACCACGGGAACGGCGACCACCGTGACCAGGTTGGACAGGAACACGTAGCTTGTCATCGTCTCCAGGTTTCCGCCCAGTTTGCCCGTAACCACGGGAGCTGCGCTCGCACCGGGACAGATGACGCACGTGAGGATGCCCTCCATTAGGATCAGGTCTTTGCCCTTCATCTCAAAGCCCAGTATCAACCCAACGATGAGCACGACAAACAATACCTGGAACACCGACACCCACAGGTGCCACATCGCGGGGCGCATCTTGTGGAAATCCACCCTGAGGAATGTCGTGAACAGGATCAGGCTCATGAACAACGGCAGGATGGTGTCGAATATCGGTTCCATCACCACGCTCACTGGGTCAAGTGCCCGTACCCAGTAAAATATCAGATAGATGACCGTGCCCGACACAATCGCGCTGGGCAACGTCCAATTTTTCAAGAAATTAATTATGGTCTTCATAGCGAGTGCAAAATTACAACTTTTTTGGCGCAAATGGCAAGTAATGATTGTTTCATTGCAGCATTGACTTGCCCATGAGGGAATTTTGTTGTACTTTCGCTGGCACAATGAAGAAAGTGCTCAACAACATAGCATTCTGGGCCATCTACGGCACATGGTACGGGCTGTCGCTGCTGCCATTGTGGGTGCATTACCTGTTCAGCGACGTGCTCTACATCGTGGTGGCCTACGTGCTGCGTTACCGCCACCGCGTGATCAGCAAGAATCTGCGCAACGCCTATCCCGACAAGAGCGACAAGGAACTCAAGGTGTTGCAGCGGCAGTTCTACAGGCACTTCTGCGACATCCTGGTCGAGACGGTGAAATATGCTACAATCAGCGACAAGAACATCATGCGCCGCATGACTTTCAAGGGCAGTGAGCAGGTAGCCGAGATCCTCAACAGCGGGCAGTCCATCGCGTTGCTGCTGGGTCACTACGGCAACTGGGAATGGGTCTCGTCACTGGTGCTGTGGCTGCGCCCGCTGGTGAACGACAATGTGGTGATGGGACAGATCTATCATCCACTCGAGAACGAGGTGTTTGACCGCGTCGTTCTCAAGGCCCGTGGCCGCATGGGATCAGACAGCGTGTCGATGAAGGAGACGTTGCGATGGATCCTGAGCAACAAGCGTGAGGGACGCCCCACGATACTGGGTTACATCAACGATCAGGTGCCCACCTGGCACAACATCCACCACTGGCTGACCTTTCTGAACCAGGAAACCCCAGTATTTACAGGCATTGAGCGCATCACCCGCTCCCAAGGGCAAGCCGTCGTCTATGTCGATGTCAAGCAAGTGGGACGTGGATGCTACGAATGCGAGTACAAGGTCATCACGCGCGACCCCTCATCGATGGGCGAATTTGAATCAACCGACATTTATTTCCGCCTCATGGAGCAGACCATCAACCGTGCACCGCAGTACTGGCTGTGGAGCCATAACCGGTGGAAGAGGACGCGCGAGGAATTTGAGCGCCGTTTCAAGGTCGTCGACGGCAGGGTTGTCGAGAAAACCCCAAATGAGCAGCAATAATATTTGGCTGATCTCGGGAAAATGTCTACCTTTGCACAAACTATCAGACTAATTAACTAGAAACTAAAAACTAATAGAACACAACTATGAACCGACTTTCGGACCGCATTAACGCACTGGCACCTAGTGCCACCCTCGCCATGTCACAAAAGAGTAGCGAACTGCGCGCCCAGGGCGTGGACGTGATCAACCTCTCGGTGGGCGAGCCCGATTTCTTCACCCCCGACCACATCAAGGCAGCTGCCTGCCAGGCTGTTGAAGACAACTTCTCATTCTACTCACCCGTTCCCGGCTATCTGTCGTTGCGACAGGCCGTGTGCGAGAAACTGCGTCGCGAGAACGGCTTGGAATATACCCCTGACCAGATCGTCATCGGCAACGGTGCCAAGCACGAACTGTGCAACGCCATCATGGCGCTCGTCAATCCTGGTGACGAGGTGATCATCCCCACTCCCGCATGGGTAAGCTATGTGCAGATGGTGAACCTTGCTGGTGGCAAGAGCGTGCTGATGCCATCAAGCATGGAGAAGAACTTCAAGGTGACCGCTGCCGAACTCGAGGCGGCCATCACCGACAAGACCCGCCTGATCGTCATCTGTTCGCCCAGCAACCCCAGTGGAGCCATCTACACGCGTGACGAATTGCGTTCGATCGCCGACATGCTTGCTCGTCACCCCGAGGTAATGGTCATCGCCGACGAAATCTATGAGCACATCAATTATGTTGGCCACCACGAGTCGTTGGCCCAGTTCGATGCTATCAAGGAGCAGGTGGTCATCATCAATGGTGTTTCCAAGGCCTACGCCATGACCGGTTACCGCATCGGTTACATCGCTGCCCCGCTGTGGGTCGCCAAGGCCGTGACCAAGATGCAAGGTCAATACACCAGTGGCGTCTCATCGATTGCCCAAAAAGCAGCCGAAGCCGCTTACAATGGTCCGCAAGATTGCGTGGAGGAGATGCGCGTTGCCTTTGAGCGCCGCCGCAACCTGATTGTGGGTCTGCTGCAGCAGATTCCCGGTCTTGAGTTGAATATGCCCGATGGCGCATTCTATGCGTTCCCCAAGGTTGAATCCTACTACGGCAAGCGCTGCGGCGACACGGTTATCAACGATGATAACGACCTGGCACTGTACCTGCTCAACGAGGCACACGTTGCCACAGTAGCGGGAACTGCCTTCTGCTGCCCAGGCTACATCCGCCTGAGCTACGCCACCAGCGACGAGAACCTGCGCGAGGCCGCCAGCCGCATCGCTGCCGCACTCGCCAAACTCGTTTGACGGCTTTACACTGAAATCTCTAAAAAACTAAGGCATCCGCATGGATGCCTTAGTTTTTTCAGTATTGCGAGCTGCCAGCTCGTATTTTCCTAGACGGCCCGCACTTTGGGGCCTTGTGTTTGCTTATCGGTTAGCAGCCATGAAGTCCTCGACATCCTTGGGATGGTAGGGGATGCGCTTCTCGCCCAGGAAGCGGCAACCGTCGGCGGTGATGAGGATGTCGTCCTCGATGCGGATACCGCCAAAGTCCTTATAGGTCTCGAGCATGTCGAAATTGAGGAACTCGGCGCAGTGGCCGCTGGCACGCCAGTCGTCGATGAGAGCGGGGATGAAGTAGATGCCCGGCTCATCGGTCACGACGAAGCCTTCCTGCAGGCGGCGTCCCATGCGCAGGGCATTGGTGCCGAACTGCTCCAGGTTGGGACGGGTCTCCTCGTCAAAGCCGACATAGATCTGTCCCAGGCCTTCCATGTCGTGAACGTCCATACCCATCATGTGTCCCAGGCCATGAGGCAGGAACATGGCGTGGGCACCGGCTGCCACAGCCTCGTCAACGTCGCCCTTCATCAGGCCCAGCTCCTTGAGGCGCTCGGTCATCAGGCGGCACACGGCCATGTGAACGTCCATATATTTCATACCAGGTTTGGAGATACCCAATGCCAGGTCATGGCACTCCTCGACAATGCTGTAGATCTCAAGTTGGCGCTGGTCATACTTGCCGGTCACGGGCATCGTGCGCGTGTTGTCGCTGCAGTAGAACTCCATCGTCTCGGCGCCGCAGTCACACAGGGCCAGGCGTCCGGCCTCGAGGGGAGCCATCGAGGGGTTGCCGTGCATAATCTCGCCATGCTGCGAGAAAATGGTGGCGAAGCTCACCTTAGCGCCATAGCTCTCGGCAATGCCGTCAACCTGTCCGCCGATGTATTTCTCGGTCACACCCGGCTTGATGAGTCGCATAGCGGTGGTGTGCATCAGGTAGCCCACCTCGGCAGCGCGCTCGAGTTCGGCAATCTCCTCGGCGGTCTTGACCGAACGCATGTTGATGACCGCTATGCGCAGGTCGTGGGACACGGCCTCGGCCTGCTTGTCGGGGTGGATGCCCAGCAGGTCCATGATCTGTATCTTGGTGTCGTGGCGGTAAGGCGGCAGGAAGTGTATGCGGCGGCCCTTGGCCTTAGCATCGTCACAGATGACCTGCAACTGCTTCATAGGCGCTGAGTGGGCCACACCCACCTGAGCTGCCATGTCGGCCACACTATCGACCGAGCCATACCACACAATGTCCTCGATGTCGATGTCATCACCAACGAGGGTCTCGATGTTGTTATCAATGTCGATGACACCCACCAGGCCGTCACGCTGCTGACCAAAGTAGTACAGGAACGAGGAATCCTGGCGGAAGGGATAATAAGCGTTGTTAGGATAGTTGCACGGTGACTCGTTGTTGCCAAAAAGCAGGATCACGCCGTCACCGACCATTTTTTTCAACTCGTCGCGTCGGTTGATGTAAGTCTGTTTACTGAACATAATAGTCGTATTTTAGTTTAAAGGTTGTTTGATATCTTGTTCACCGCAAAGATAAGCATTATTTTCGAGAATCACAGAAAAAACTCACGCCATGCCGACAAAACGCCCTGCTACTTGACGTGAAATAAATTGGACTTATTGCACACCGTCAGTTCCACTTCATTTCACTTGATAGCAATAAAGACTGCTCCGCAACCTCCCAAAAGAGTTACGGAGCAGAAATGTGAAAATAGCGTTCCGTAACCCTACTAATATTGGAATCACGGAGTTTTTAAGTCAACTACCAGCTGCCGCCGCCACCACCGCCGCCGAAGGAGCCGCCGCCGAAGCCTCCCCAGCCGCCACCGCCGCTCCAACTGCCGCCGCCACTCCATGACGAGCCACGGCCCCAGTCGCTGCCGCTAGTGAAAATGATGGGTCCGCCCCAGGTACCGGTATCGCCGTTGTTGCGGTTACCATTGTTATTATTGTTGCTGGCGGAAACAAGATAGATGAACAAAGCGAGGATGAAGATGAACAACAGTAGCGCCAGCAACGCATCTCCTTCGTCCTGACTGGCATAATCTTCCTCATTAAACTCACCTGTGGCAAGATCGCGCACGACCTTGGCACCGGCCCACACGCCGCCCAGATAGTCATTTTCCTTGAAATAGGGAATCATCTTCTGATTGACGATGCGGTTGCTCATGGCGTCGGTGATGGCGCCTTCCAAGCCATAGCCCGGAGCTATAAAGGCTTCGCCCTTGCTTTCGGCTGTCTTGGGCTTGATGAGAATGACAACGCCATTATTCTTACCTTTCTTGCCAACGCCCCATTGCTCGCCGATGCTGTAGGCCATCATGGCCTTGTCATAGTCACCGAAGTCGTCCATCGTGACCACACAAATCTGGTTGCTGGTCTCCACGGCAATCTTCTCGAGAGAATCCTCGAGCCACTGGCAATCGCCCAAGATGCCGGCAAAGTCATTGACCAGACGCGGCGGATAAGGGCGCGCAGGCACCTGTGCCACTGCCGCAAGGGCCATGAGGCACAAGACAAAGACCGTCAGTGGTCGCCTTATCGCTTTATTCCATGTTGCCATAGTCGTCATTGTGGTCATCATCATCGTCATCAATGTCGTCAAAGGTAACTTCGTTGCTCAACTCGTTCTCGTCGTCGCGCTCTCCAGGGAAGTATTGGGACAAATGCTCACCCATGTGGGCTATGATCTCGCACAAGCCGTCAACAGGCCTGCCGGCTTTGAGGAAGCGGGCCAATTCCTCGACCTCGCCGTCCCAGAAGCCCTCGGGCACCGCCTCGTTGATGCCGGTATCGCCCAAGATGGCGAACTTGCGGTCCTCGTAGGCTACAAAAATCAGCACGGCATTGCGACGCTTGGTCGTGTAGAGGTGCAGGCGGTCAAAAGTCCTGGCGGCACGTTTCATCACATTGCCGCGGCATCGCGGCGTCACGTGGACGCAAATCTCGCCCGTGGTGTGACGCTCGGCTGCGGTAATGGCATCGGCGATGCGCCGTTGACCCTCACTGGGGATAAAATCGACCAGTGCCATGCCTTCACTTAGTTGCTGGTACCAAAGTCTACCTTGGGAGCCTTGTCGGCACCCTCTTGAGCCTGGAAGTAAGGCTTGTCACCAAACCCGAAGATGCTGGCAAGGATGTTGGTGGGGAAGGTGCGGCGCTTGGTGTTGTACTCACGCGCTACCTCGTTGAACTTGTTGCGCTCGACGGTGATACGGTTCTCAGTTCCCTCAAGCTGGTTCTGGAGTTCCAGGAAGTTCTGGTTAGCCTTCAGGTCGGGATAGTTCTCGCTGACAGCAATCAGGCGGCTCAACGCATTGGTTACCTCGCCCTGTGCCTCCTGGTACTTCTTCAGGTCCTCAGGGGTCATGTTAGTCGGGTCGATGGTGACCTTGGTGGCATTTGCGCGTGCCTCGATTACGCCCTCAAGAGTTTCCTGCTCATGCTTGGCATAGCCCTTAACAGTCTCCACCAGGTTGGGGATGAGGTCAGCACGGCGCTGATAAACGTTCTCAACTTGGGCCCAAGCCGTCTCAACACTCTCTTGTGATTTTACAAGCCCGTTATAGCCGTTCTTTACCCAGCCAAACAAAGCGAGGGCGATAACGCCCAGGACAATAAGTCCAATACATCCTTTTTTCATTGTCTTTAAAATATTATAAGGTGAATTATTTTTCTACAAATGGCAAATTTACAAATATCCGCGCATTCCACAGCAAAATTCATGCCATTTTTTTACTGATCACAATGAATTTTGTATTTTTGCCATGTGATGATTGACGTCGAGCAACTTAGGGAATATTGCCTCTCGCTGGGCAACGACATCGAGGAGAAAATGCCGTTTGCCAATTTTCATGGAGCCAGCACGGTGCTGGTATTCTACGTGTGCGGGCACATGTTCTGTTACTTTGACATCGAGCAACTTGACATCGTGACTGTCAAGTGCCAGCCCGACCGTATTGCCGAGTTGCGCGCCCGGCATGAGTGGATCACGTCGCCCTACAATTCCAGCCCATTGCACTGGATAGGCATCAGCATCCAGTCGAGTGACCCGCAAATCACCCGCGATCTCATCCTCAATTCTTACCATCTCGTCAAGGCCAAATACACACCCAAATCCCGAGGCAAGCATTCCTCCACTGACCGTTAAAAACGAATCGGTTGCACAGTTTATCGGGGTGGTTTTCACCTCGCATTTGTCATTTCATACATTAATCCTGCCACTTCATCCAATATGGTTTAAAACATTTGCAGGAGGCGATTTGGCCATTGTAATTTTGTTGCCATAACAAAGAAACGAATTACATTAACAACTAAAAAATTTACAATTATGGCAAACAAAAACTATTTCAACGAGAACACCCGCAAGGGTATCGCAACTGTGGCAAACAAGCTTCAAACCCGTTTGGGCCGCATCACACGTGTAGCAATTTTGACTTCAGTCATGGCCATCGCGGCAACCATGCCAGCAACAGGACAAGTGAAGTTGGGTTTCAAAGGCGGAATCACAACCAATGAGCTGAAAGACAAGAACAGCATCATGGACAGTAACAAGCACACGGCCTACAACGGTGGTCTCATGCTAGACCTGAACATTCCCAAGGTGGGCCTTGGACTTGAAATCTCGGCTATGTACCGCTTCTCCAAAAACAGCACACTCGAGAACAAGGGGCTGTCGCCCAAGCGTCACTTAATCGACATTCCTGTCTATGCAAGATACCGCCTTTCCATTCCTGGTGTTGAGAAGTACGTGGCCCCACTCGTGTTTACGGGTCCCAACATCTCGGTGGTCGTCAAGGACGAGAGTGAACTCAACACTGAACAAAGCAAGACCACCTTCTCGTGGGACGTGGGTGCAGGTGTGGACCTGTTCAAGCACATGAGGTTAACGGTCAGCTATGGCATCGGGATGAAAAAGGCGATGAATGTTGTAGGCAAGAACTATGAAGGCAAGCCTGTCGAGGGTAAAGACCAATGCTGGTCATTGAGCGCAGCCATTATGTTCTGAGCCAGAGGCAATAACAAAACTTCAATGCCAGCGGGAGTGAGACACTCCCGCTGGCATTGTGCTGTAATCAGTTGAAACGGTGATCAATAGTTCTCGGCTTTGATCTGGAAGTAGGCCTTCGGGTGGTGGCACACGGGGCCGCAGTTGCTGCACTGCCAAATGGTGTCAGATTGATTTTGCCAACCTCAAGCCGAGGCCGTAACTGCGGTAATCAGGTGACAAACCATTGCGGAAAGATACCCTGCAGAACCACTCATCAAAATACCAGTTGCCTCCACGATACACATGAGTCGAACCCGTCATCGGACCCATCGGGTCAATCTGGGCTGCATCGCTGTATGGGCCATACCAATCTTGGCACCACTCGTGAACATTACCGCTCATGTCATACAATTCAAGTTCATTGGGCATTCGGGTCCCCACCACATGGGTGCCGTAAGCTCCCGTTCCACGCAAATCCCACGAGTCATTGTAGGAATACCAGGCCACACTCTCCAGATTGTTGCTCCCTGCATACTTGTATCCCTCGCTCAGATTGCCGCCACGTGCCGCAAATTCCCATTCGGCCTCACAGGGAAGTCTGAACGTCTCGCCAGTCATCATGTTCAGCATAGCGATGAATTCTTGACAATCCTGCCATGAGACACTCTCAACAGGAAAGAAAAGATCGCTCACGAAATAACTGGGATTATCGCCCATCACCGCTTTCCACAATTCCTGAGTCACTTCGGTCTCGCCGATGTAGAATGAGGATACCATCACCTCATGGACAGGAAATTCACGGCTGCTTGCATCACTGCCTTGCTCGGCAGTAGCACCCATCATAAAGGAGCCTCCCTCGACAGGAATCATGGTAAATGATATACCATTGACGGTGAATGTCTCGGGCTCGGGTTCAAACTCTACCCCAGCCAGCAGGTAGTCAATCAAGATGGTCACATCCATGATATTGACAGCCCCATCACTATTCATATCGGCATTGTTTTCATCAATTTGGGTCCCACCTAAAATGAAATCGATGAGTATGGTAGCATCCATGATGTTGACCGCCCCGTCACTGTTCACATCTCCTCGCTGGCCACCTGCCACAGGTAAGGCAAAAGCCAACAGGAAGAATAGGAAAAGATGATAACGTTTCATGACCAAATACCTCCTAATGATTATTTTGTTTGCAACCACTTCCTGGAACTGTGACTATTATCGCTATGAGTTGTTACCTCGATATTGAAACCATCAAACGGACGGTTGCTTTCCTGACCGTTCAAATTGTAATACTTGGTGCTGATGGCATCCGAGCGTGTTGGTTCAGAGTTGGGCGTGATTTCCTCGATGGCAGTCAAGGGATCATGCCCCTCGTCGTTGATCGGTTCAAGATAGAACGAGCGCAGGGGTTCATAGCCTTTTTCCTCCATGAGAGCGTCCCAATCGGCTGGCAGTTCAATGGCTACAGTGGACATTCCACCGCCGGGCATGGTCTGTATCTTGTTGCGTGAAGGGTCGCCGGTGACCAAGAATGCCGTTGCTCCCTTCTCCATTGTGGGGATGGTCAGCATCTGGGCCGCGTCGCTGGCATACCACTCTGGCGTATTGGTCATCTCGGCATTTTCCTCATCCTGCAATTGGGCCATATACTCCTCCAGCGAAGTGTGGTTTGGGTTGATGGCACTGCCGGGATTGGCGTAATAGTGGGCATAGGCACGCTCATAGAGCGGACGACGAGCTGTGGCAATAAGTTGGTCCTCGAGATTATCGATGGTACCGTAGGCATCCTTGAGAAGGGCTGCGACCTCCTCGGTCATCATGATGGCACGATTAGTAAACTGCACACCACTGCCCAAGGCAAGTTGACACCGTTCGGTGATGTCCCAGACCATCAGTTGCATGATTTTCTCGCCATCGGTGGTGGCGGGTGGTAGATTATTGCCCCACAGCAAGGTAGAAGCAGCAGTCATCGCGCTCTCGTTCAAGTCAATGCCTTGGCGCACGTGGTAGGGGTTCCAGCCGACCCTGAGGCAAGCCTCATCATCCTCGGCCAGACACCACGACACAGGGTAACCGAAGGTGCCCATACGGTCCTGCTTGACGTAGTAGCCCGCCAGGTTGAGCATCGCAAGGTTCATGAAGCGCCCGATGGCGATATTGGCCGCCTCGTTGATCTGCCCTTGACCATGGTCAAGGGCCAACTGACGCGCCACAGGCCCGTTGGCCCAGCAATAGGGCACCCAAGCGTGGGTGCTGCCCAGCGTTCGGCGGAAGTCGCCCGACGTCATGGCCTTGGTCAAGGCAATCAACAGGGGCATATACTCGGGTTTGCAGCCAGCCATCACACCATTGACTGCGACATGCCACACGAGGCTCTGCCTGTAGGAGGGTGACAGCACGGCGATGGTGCGGTTCCAGCGATAGTCGGTATATTTCATGAATTCCTCGACACGTGCACGAGTGGGCGGGATGACAGGCATGCCGTCGCTCCACATCATGTCGCGGAAAAACTCGTTCACCTCGTCGATGGTTCCGCTGAAAACAGGTTCCTGCGGGTCAATCGGTTCCAGCTGCTGGTTCTCATCTATCTCCTCTTGGGTGATAGGACTGGTGAGCATTTCAAGAATCTGGGGCCAAAGGACTTCGCGCGTATTCTGCTTGAGTTCTTCCACAGTATGGGATGCAAATGCGCCCGGATAGACCGCAACGCGCAGCACTGGGATACCGTTGTTGTAGGCTGTAGTCTTGGCCTGGGTGTCAAATCCGGGTGCCGCAATCATCACCGAAGGAATGCCTATATATTCGGCAGCGATGCAAGAGCCGGTCTCCTTGGGGGTGCATATGCCGCAGCCACCGTTACCCGAAATGACCGCATCCACACCATATTCCAGCAGTCGCTGCTGGAATCGCTCGACTTGGGGTTTGCGCGTTCGCGGTCCAGGGAACAATCCAGCCGAGCCGATCTCGCTCAGCACATAGACTGTAGCTGTCGGGAATTGCTCAAGGATGATATTCTTGAGTTCAACGTGAGTCACGCTGGCCATGAACGAGCCTCCCACCAGTGCGATAGTCTTGCCGTCAAGGGATTCCAGTCGGTCGGCCATTTCAATCATATCTACAGCCGACTGGCCCATAGGCGACAGCACATCATAGGTGCCAGCAGTCTCATCACCCCCGCAGTCACCGCTGGGGTCACACGTCTGCGCACGGTTCACTGTAAACACAAAAATAAACATGCTGAAAAACAGCAACAGTCGTTTCAGTTCAATTGGTCTCATAATCAAGGTATATTTCGTGGGTTATTCGTGTTCATGTACACATTAATGATGCGTGAAAGGGGCAAAAGTTAAGCCGCAGCACGAAAAAAAGTTGTGAGATTTAACTTTTCCCTTAATTTTGCATCTTGATTTATGAGTATGGCAGCAAAGACCGAAGACAGCACGTTTCAACTGATGCTCCAGGATCCAGTGCGCCGCAACGAGGGGTTCAAAAGGTTAATGAAGCAGTATGGGCAGATGCTATACTGGCACATCCGACGAATCGTTGTGGGGCATGACGATGCCGAGGATGTCCTGCAGGAGACCTGTATCAGGATACTGGACAAGATTGACTCGTTCAAGGGTGATGGACCGTTGCAGACATGGCTGTACCGCATTGCCACCAACGAGGCGCTGCAACACCTGCGACGGCAAACGCGGCAGTTCCAAAGCATCGACTCGCTCGAGGACACGTTGGCGGCGAAACTCCAGGCCGAGGCCTCGCTCGAAGGTCATGAGATGGAAACCGTTTTCCAACAGGCACTGCTCACCCTGCCCACCCAGCAGCGCATCGCTTTCAACCTGCGCTACTATGATGAACTCAGTTATGACGAGATTGCCCGTATTACTGGCAAAACCGTGCAATCACTGAAGACCAATTATCATTATGCGACACAAAAAATAAAAAACCACATAACCGAACATTCATCATGAATGAACTACTGGACAACATAGGCAAGAGGCTCCCTTACGACGAAAGTGAGAGTTATCTTGACGACCTCATTGACAGGGTGACCGAGCATGCCATCATGCAGCAGAACCTGGCAAAAAGGAAGAGACGCTGGAGCATGATGGTTGTTTCGGTAGCCGCATCAGCGGCGCTCATCATCAGCATCACCCTGCTGCATAAGCAGCCCACATCTAACGCATCGGTGACGCTCACCGGCAAAGGGCCCATCGACGAGTTCCTGAACAGCCTGAGTGACGAGGAAGCCGCCCAATTGCCATACTATGAGATAGAAGAGATTCCTAAATACTAAACCCCGATAACAAAATGGAAAAGATTAAGAATATATTCATCATCCTGCTAATAAGCGTCATCAGTTTGACGGCTATCGCCCAGGAAAACCGGGACGCAACACTCAAAGAGCGGCTCTATAAAGCCAAGGTGCGCGAGCTCGTGTACCGTCTGCACATCACCGAGGCACAACAGAAGAAGTTTGAACCCATCTACCGTGCCTATTGTGAAGAGATGTCCGAACTGTGGGCCGAGCGCAAGCGACCTATCAAGCCCAACACCAGCTCTGATGCCGCAGCAATCGAAAAACGCAAGATTGAGATGCAACAGCGCGCTCAGAGCATCCGCATGAAGTATATCGACAAGTTTGCTATGGTGCTCACTCCCAACCAAATCGAGCGCTTCTATGAAGTTGAAAGCATCATCCAACAGAAGCTCAAAGAACGACGAGATCAAGCCCGCAACCAATAATAATATAGTGGTAATATAAACGTCAATGGCGACCAGATAATTCACCTGGCCGCCATTGTTAATCGCAATAGTCCCAGACCACCTAAGGTCTAAAGCCTAAAATCAATAGTTCTCGGCTTTGATCTGGAAGTAGGCCTTCGGGTGGTGGCACACGGGGCACTCCTCGGGAGCCTTCTTGCCGATGACAACGTGGCCGCAGTTGCTGCACTGCCAAATGGTGTCGCCATCACGTGAGAAGACGATGTCCTGCTTGATGTTGTTCAACAGTTTGAGATAACGCTCCTCGTGCAGTTTCTCGATAGCGGCTACGCCCTCCATCTGATCGGCAATCTCGTCAAAGCCTTCCTCACGGGCCTCCTGAGCCATGCGCTTGTACATGTCGGTCCACTCGAAGTTCTCGCCAGCAGCGGCAGCCTCGAGGTTCTCGATGGTACCCTTAACGGCACCGCCCTCAAGATACTTGAACCACAACTTGGCGTGCTCCTTTTCCTGATTGGCTGTTTCCTCAAAGATGGCAGCAATCTGCACATAACCGTCCTTCTTAGCCTTAGAGGCGAAGTAGGTGTACTTGTTACGGGCCTGGGATTCGCCGGCAAAAGCCTCCATCAGGTTCTTCTCGGTCTTGGTTCCTTTTAAATCTTTCATTGTGAATGTAATCGTTTTTAGTTATTAATTGATATGGTCTATATTTGGCACAAAATTAGCAAAAACCCTTCATTTTCCAAAATTTGAATTCCAATTTTACCTAAAAAGCCCACAGGACTAGGGAGTAACACTTTTTAACACGGGAATTCGTGGAAAATAGGCAAAACGGCACTAATTTTGCTATTTAATGGGAAAATGTGCCCATTTGGAGAAAGAAGAGACTTGATATGATAAAGAATATGAGACGATTACCGATGGTAGTCATGTGCTGTGTATTGCTTGCCGGCCTGGTGGCCTGCGGTGGACACGGCAAACTGGAAAAGGCCGTGCGCACGGTCCTGGTGAACGGTGACACGACACGCGCTGCCTATGACTCGTTGTGCTCGCTGGTGACACAGAATCCAAGCAAATATGCCGACCTGCTGACCCCCGAGGGAAAACTGGATCACAAGAAAATGGCTGATTTCATCGAGGGAATCGGTTCACAACTGCGCCCGCCCATGCATTGGGACACGCGCCCCTATGGTGGAGTGGAAGACCTGTCACTGACGGTGTATTTTGAGCGCAGCGGCTCGATGGTGCCCTATGACCAGCGCGGTGGGGGCGGCCAACTCAAGAAGGTTGTGAACGACCTGATTAACCACTTCCCCGCCGGCAGCAAGGTAGATATCAACATCGTGAACGACGGCATCTATCCCTACCAGCACACCGTGGACGAGTTCCTGAAGGACCGCGACATCTACCAGAGCACCGCAGGCATCGGGGATGCCTCTTACACCGACTTCCAGTTGATTTTCAACAAAATCCTTGAGGCACAAAGGCCTGGCAACGTGAGCGTGCTGTTGAGCGATTTGATCTATTCGCCCAAGGACACCCATGGCGTGAGCCTGGACAAGATCTTCAACGAGGAGAATAGCCTCGCCACCCGCGTGTTTGCCCGCTACAAGGGCAAGAGTGTGGTGGTGCAGCAGTTCATGGGCGATTACAGCGGCAAGTACTATCCTTATAACGGCGTGCCATTTGAATACAGCGGCAAGCGCCCCTTCTATCTGGTCATCATCGCCGACAGCGACGTCATGGACCAACTGGCACAGGACAAGCGTTATAGCGGCGTGCTCAACGCACCGACGGTGAGGAACAGTTACCGCTTCAACCAGGCATCGAGCGATGTGGAGTGCCGTGTGCTGCCCGAGTGGAAAGACAATGCAGGCCGTTTCCGCGTCAAGCACGGCGACGGCATCGTGCTGGCCAAGTGTGACGGCGACCGTCAGACGGGCAAGCTGTGCTTCTCGCTGGCTGCTAATCTGGCTGGCCTGCTAAAGGACGATAACCTGTTGACTAACGCGTCCAACTATGAGGTAAAGAGCATCGATGGCTACACACTCACGATCCAGCCTATTGACCCGAGCATGGTTACTGCCAACAACAAGGAATACCTGGAAGGGATGACCCATGTGCTCACGCTGCTGGGCGACCTGAAGAGCCCCCGCGACGAGGTGCGCATCTCATTGCGCAACGAGTTGCCTGCTTGGGTGCATGACTCATCAAGCGCCAGCGACACGAGTGCCAGCGGATCGTTCTCCACGACAACGCTGGGCCTTGAGCAACTGCTAGGCGGCATGTTCGACGCGATGAAGGGCGGCAGCAGCCTGTTTGACGTGACCATCCAATTGCAACGGTAAGTTTAACACTTAAATTAGAATTTAGGGTTTAAAGTTATGAAACATTTAATATATCTGATTATCGGTATTGCTGTGACGGTGCTGTTCTTCATCCTGAGTTGCAGCGACGGATTCAACATCTATGAGCAGATGTTCTTCAATCAGGGGTTCAACGACAAGATGTACAACCTGAACCTGTATCCCGTGATAGCCGCTATCACCATCGCTGTGGCATGGGGCGGTGCCGCCATCTACTATTATGTCATCAATTCGGTGAAGTTCGACCGCTGGTACCACTGGCTGGCCATTCTGGGCGTGGTTGTAGTCTTGGCTCCTGTGATTTGCTATATCTACAACGACACGGTTTTTGCCAATAATGGTCTGATGTACATCGGTGAATCCATCCAGTTCGAAATGCAGACTGTGCTGTTTGCAGCAATCCTCTACATCATCGCTTCCTTCTCGATGCGCTGGTGGAGCAGCAACTGCCGCCACACGCCACTGCCACAGTAAATTCCGAGATTTTGGATATTTTATTAAGAAACGACTAAAAATCAGATAATGAGACTTTTTTTATTTGCTATCGGAGGTACCGGCTCAAGAGTGCTGAAGTCGCTGCTGATGCTGTCGGCAGCGGGCGTGCGGCCCCTTGACGAGAACGGCAAGCCCGTGAAGGACTTGGAGATTGTGCCCGTCATCATCGACCCGCACAAGGCCAACGAGGACCTGAAACGTACCGAAGCACTGCTTAATGACTACCGTGACATCAGGCGCAAACTGTATGGCAACGAGCCTAATGCCGACGGCTTTTTTGCCAACCGCATTGTCACCCTGCGAGAGATCATGAGCAACACAAGCGTGACGCTTGGCGACACGTTCATCTTCAACCTGGGCGCTGTGGAGAACGCCAAGTTCCGTGAGTTCATCGGCTATGATACCATGAACGAGGCCAACCAGGCGTTGACATCGCTGCTGTTTGCCAACTACCAGTTGGAGAACAAGATGAACATCGGCTTTGTGGGCAGTCCCAACATCGGCAGCGTGGCGCTGAACGAAATCAAGGACAGCAACGAGTTCAAGGCCTTCAGTAACATCTTCCGCCAGGGAGACCGCATCTTCTTTATCAGTTCCATCTTTGGTGGCACGGGAGCCGCCGGTTTCCCCATTATGGTGAAGAACATCCGCCAGGCCGCCAACCTGGAGGGAATCGAGAACCGCGATGCCTTGAGCCGCGCACCCATCGGTGGATTGACGGTACTGCCCTACTTCACACTGGAAGGCAACAAGTACGACCTGCGCATTGCCACCAGCGACTTTATCGTCAAGACCCAGAGCGCGCTTTATTACTACAAGAACACGCTCACCGGCGCCAACGACAGTAATGTGAACAGCATCTATTACCTGGGCGATCAGGTGAGGTCAAAGCCCTATCTGTATGACCCGGGTGAGCATGGACAGCGCAACAATGCCCACCTTGTCGAGCTCATCGGAGCATTAGCTCCGCTGGACTTTGCAGGTGCTCCCGACAGCAAGTTGACTGACCCCGACGGGTATCCGCTGCCGACGATGGCTTACGAGTATGCCCTTGCCAAGGATGACCTGAGTCTCAATTTCCTGTCCCTGGGACGGCGCACGCGCCAGCTCATCTATGAGCCGATGAGCAAGTTCCACCTGCTGTTCCTGTTCCTGACAACGGGATTCAAGGACATCATCGGACAGGGCTTCACCGAGGATACTCCAAAAATCAAGAGCGACTTCCTCGCCTCCCAGTTCTACCGCACACTGGTTGACCACTTCATGGAGGGTTACGCCCAGTGGCTGACCGAGATGAACGACAACATGCGCAGCGTGGCGTTCTTCAAACCCGGTGAAATCGACATGGCACATGCCATCGAGGGTGTCAGCGTCAAGAAGCGTCTGCTCGGGCACTTCAAGGTGGATAACGACGTACTCAAGGCCGAAATGAACAAACTGAGCAAGAACAACCCCGGTTACAGTGACCGTACTGTCGAATTCAAACTGCTCGACCTGTTCAACCAGGCTGCCCACAACGTGTTTACCGAGCGCTACGAGAACATCAACTAACAACCCAACTAAGGACTAGAAACTAAGGACTCAAAACTCATGAGTGAGATACTATCATATAGCAACAACACGACCAAGAACGGCGAGGAGGATTGGATTGCCCATGCCCCCTACAGCGATGATGACATCGCCCGCATCAAGGATCCCGACGGCGGATTGAGCGAGAACCCGCGTACCGCCATCCCTAGCCCCCTGGCACAACTTGACCTGGTCAAGAACGCCTTCAAGCAACTGGCCAACGACCGCCTGCGTGGAGCCCGCATGAACGAGCGCCTGGTATCCAACGCCCTGGACGTGGCCCAGCTGTTCTTTGACTACGAGAACCACAAGGATTACCTGCGCATCATCCGCTGGAACCGCGAGGAGTGCCTCGAGCAGTTGAAGGCCAATCCGCAACACCGTCTTTACGGCGAGACGTTGGACCTGTTCCTGCGCAGCGACAAGGTCTATAACTTTGACCTGCTCAAGGACTGGTACATCCTCATGTGGGACCGTCAAGTGCTGGGCGGCACGTCGCCAGCATCGGTAGTCATGGCGGCACCAGCACTGGGTGCCATCGACGCCATCAAGGTGGAACAGGGCGTGAGCCTGTTCAGCGAGACGCGCCACTTGTGGGTGCGTGACGAGGACTTCGTCTATTACTTCTACCTGCTGATGAATGCCTATCCCTCGCTGCGTCTGCACTGCGGTGAGGTCTATTCCTACATGCAAAAGAACCTCGAGCCGTTGCGTCAGAACCGTCCCGACCTGTATCGCCGCATCACCACGGTCATCCCCAACCTGGATGCCCTGGACGAGGGTCGCGCCAGCACCGTGCTGGAACAGTTGGAACACAGCTATGACCCCTTTGGCGGCGGTATCGACGTGAGTGTGCTGGGTGCGCGTTTCTACCACAAACGTGTGCTCGACATTCGCACCGCCGCAAGCGATAGCGACTTTGTCATCACCCCCACCCTGCCCCAGACCAAGAACGAGATGCCGCTGGTGCTCGTCAACGGCTTCAACGGCAGTGTGGAGCACTTCCGCTACATCGACAAGGAATGGGACAGCGCCACACAGGTCTTTGCCGGCAACACCCCGTTGAACGACCGCAAGTTGCCCGATACCTCAATTCAATACCCGTTTGTCACCACCGACGACTTCCTGACCGATACCATCGTACGTCTGGACAGCGGTTGTGTCATCGACACCGACCATTTCTTTGACGGCAACCTCAAGCCGCGCACCCCGCAACCCACCTGCGGTTACCTGCTGCCTTTGAAACCGTTGCTGTTCACCTACTTTGACACCGAATACATCAAGGGCACCATCGCAGGACGTCATGTGCTCGATATCGAGGAATTTGCCGACGGTAGTGTGATGGTTACATTGCGCATCCGCGTCAAGAAGGGAGAGAACCGCTATATCGAACTATCGCGCAAGTACTTCCCCATCAACGACCACACGTGGACTTTTGACGAGCGGCGCGGCACCGGCCGTGTTGTGGGTGCGACCTTATCGACCTCGATATTCCCGTTTGTCAAGACCGATGCCAACGACGACTACACCGTCGAGCTGTTCACCATGATCGAGAGCGGCGGAGCCACATTGCGCTTCTACAAGAACGGCATCAAGACCGACGGCTTGAACGTGCGCGATGCCATTCGTTCCCACTCGGGCTACAGCACCACCTACTATGACGTGGATGGGTCGTTTGACTATATGGAGGTCAGCGTTCAGAACCATTTGGGACGCTCCAGCGGCGTGATTATCCCCCACTGGAAGCCCTATGCTCCCAGTGCCAAGGAACTGATCTTTGCTGTGGACTTCGGCACAACCAACACCCACGTCGAGTGGGCCGAGCGTGGCCAGCCCTCACAACCGTTCACCTTTGCGTACGGTGCCCAGCAGGTACTTGTCGCCTCACTGCACAAGCCTCACTCGCTGGAATATGCCGAGCAGGTGCAACGTGTCGAGTTTGTGCCGCGTGAAATTGACAACGTGTATGGTTTCCCGCTGCGTTCCACCCTGGCGCGCAACGAGAACAGCGGCATCGGGACCAACCTGTTCAGCGACGTGAACATTCCGTTCCTCTATGAGAGAAGGTATTTCCATGGCTATGAGGTGACTACCAACCTCAAGTGGAAGGGAGACACCGAGTTGGCCAAATCCTTCCTGCGTGAGCTCACGCTGCTCATCAAGGCCAAGGCCCTGCTCGAGAACGCCGACCTGCGACGCACCGAGATTGTCTACTTCTACCCCGTCAGCATGGGTGGCGCTGACCGCGACACGCTGGAACGCTCGTGGAGTGAGTTGTTCAACACCTACATCGGTGCTGACAGTGACCGCCTGCGCTCCTATCCCGAGAGCCTTGCTCCCGCCTACTATTACAGTGGTGCCGAGGTCGCAGGCAGCAGCTATGTATCGATCGACATCGGTGGCGGCACGTGCGACACGGTGATTTACCAACCCACCAGCGACCGCATGAGCAGCGAACCCGTAGCGATTTCATCGTTCCGCTTTGCGGGCAATGCCATCTTTGGCGACGGCTTCACCGACAAGGATGCCGACAACAACCCGTTGTTGCAGCACTACACGCGCTACTTCAAGCAACTCATCGAGAACGATAAGGGCAACAATATCGCCTATTTGAGCAGCATCCTCAACGACATCATGGCCCAGAAGCGCAGCGAGGACATCAATGCCTTCTTGTTCTCGATCGAGAATGTCGAGGAGTTGCGTACCCTGCGCGAGATTGACCGCAACCTGTACAGCTACAACGCCTTGTTGCGCAACGATAGCCAGCGACGCCTCATATTCATGTACTTCTACTCAGCAATTATCTACTATATTGCTCAGGCGATGAAGCAGCGCGGTTATGAGAAGCCCAAGCAGATCTACTTCTCGGGCACCGGCAGCAAGATCCTGAATATACTGGGCTCGCTGAGCCGCATCAACATGCTCACTCAGACGATTATCGAACGCGTGTTTGGCCAACAGTATAACGAGATCTTTGAAATCAAACTCGAGGATAAGTGCCCCAAGCAGATTACCTGCCGCGGTGGCATCAAGCTCGAGAACAAGCGGCTTGAAGGTCAAGCCGATGTAGCCCGATACAATGCGACCAACGTGAAACGGATGCGCTACTGCTGCTCGATGCTGGGCGAGGATGACCTGACGATGGCTCAGGTCGAGTCGATCGAGGTGCGTGACCGCCTGGTGGAAAAGGTCAAGGAATTCAACCAGTTCTTTGTTGAGCTGTGTGACCCGACCGTGAAGGACGAGTTTGGCATCGAGAACAACGTTCTACGCCTGTTCGAGAGCGTTTTGAGCGATAATCTCGCCAATTATCTTACCGCTGGCATCAATACCTTCCTAAAAGGACGCTACAATGCCACCGACGTGGTTGAGGACGTGCCGTTCTTCTATCCCATCATCGGCGTCATCCGCCACAACCTGCTCAAGAATATGCGCAACGACGTCATCAGCAAGTTTAACCAATAACTATAATACTCTTAGAATTATGAAACGCATTACATTACTCATGGCAGCTATTATCTGCCTCGCCGTCTCGCTGACGGCTCAGAATGCTGACCAACCCCTGTCACCAGCCCTGTGGAAACAAGGTGTTGCCACATGCGCCCACTACACGGCTCACGCCCGTGGCTTCGGCAAGAGAATTGAAGAAATCAAATCTCAGTATCCCCAAGGTTACACACTCGACAACCTCAATGAGGTGTACAGTAACCAAGGACGCCGCTGGGAGAAGATTTATAACGAGTTCAAGAAGGAAGAGGACAAAAGCGGAAGCATGGAGGACCTCAAGGAACTGGTAACACCCCAAATCTGGAAACTCGTCGAGCCCGAGTTCACGGCCTTTATTACCGACCATCCTGAGATTGCCAACGCCGTGCCAGCCCAACCGAATGACGGCCAGCAGGCCGAGGGCGAAGACAATGGGCAAGTAGACCAGAATGAGGCCGACAATACCCAAGGTAACGCCGTACAGGCCAACCGTGCCAAGAAGGACTGTGTCCTGGGCGATTGCTGGGCTAACCTGCCGTTGTGGCTGGGAATCCTGGGATCATTGCTGGGCTTGTGCTCACTGCTTATTGCCTTGAGCAACCGTGGCAAGATCAAGGAGATGCGCCGCAACTTTGCCCGCGAACTTGACCGCACCAATGCCAACTTGCAGGAATTCTCGACCGATGCCGCCGACCAGATGAAGGCTTTGTCCATCCGCCTGACGGGTAAGGCCGTTCGCAGTGCTGGTGTGGCAGCCGCCGTTGAGGAGGAGCCTGTGGTGGCTGAGCTGGAGGAATCTGAACAAGAAGAGAGCGAGGTGACCAACCTGTTCATGAGCAAGCCTGATGAGAACGACGACTTCACCCGTGTGAGCGACACGTTCGAGCCCGGTAACTCAATCTATGTGCTCACCACTTTTGATGGTCAGCATGGCACCTTCGAGGTCATTGACAAGCCCGAGGTTCACAGCTTTGCGCTGATGATGCCTGCCGAGAATCTTATCCGTGCCTGCTCGGGCAACGCCATCCAGATTCCCAGTGGAACACGCATCGTGACCGACCGTGCAGGTGAAGCTGAATTCACCGACGGCAAGTGGCACATTGTTGTCAAGGCCATCATCCATTACGAAGGCTAAATTCAGTTAATAGAGAATAGTTAATAGTTAATGGTAGGCGTTTGCCACTTTATTCTATTAACTATTCTCTTTTCATGATCAACTAAAACGAAAATGCGCTGGACTTGTCCCAAATGCGGTAAAAAATTAGATATCAGCAACGAGCAACTCATTGCCAATGACGGAGTGATCGTTTGCCCGCAATGCTTGTTGCAGGCTCACCAGCCCATCCCCAAAGCCCGCATCACCGAACGACAGGACAAGCCCTCGACAGCTACCAGGCGCAATCAACAGAGTATCAACTTTGACACTGAAACACCGCCCGAGTACAAGCCAAGCAACACTCCTCCTCCCCACAAGACCCGCATGAAACAGGCATCCACATCCTATCGCTACACTGGTCTGACAGGCAACAGTGGTGATACCTCTCGTCCCTCGGCCAAGAAGACCACAACTAAGAAAAAAACCAGAAAAAAGAAAAAATCACAGGGCTTGAGCGCTTGGGGTTGCCTGGGGCGCACCGTTGTCTTTACCCTTATCCTGTTTGCCGCATACGTCTTCTTCGGGCTCTTGCTCGAAGCCATGCAGTAATCTCTCATCAAATCAGGAAAAGATGAGCCGGGCAGCAGTGTCGGTACAGATATCGGTGCCCAAGCGGGCAGCGAGACGGCGGTAACCGTCGAGCATGGCGGTACGTTCGGGAGAATCCTCAAGTAATTGCTTTAAGTGGCCGTCGATGCTGTCCACCGTGCACAGGTGCATCAGCAATTCAGGAATGATGGCATCGTCGGTAATCAGATTAGGCAGTGTGACATATTTTCCAGTCAACAGGCGACGATAGAAATTATAGGACCACTTGCTGCCGTTGAAGCGGTAACAGGCGACTTGTGGTGTACCCAGCAATGCCGTTTCGAGGGTCGCTGTGCCCGAGGTGACCAGTGCAGCACGCGCATGATGCACCAGCGGGTAAGTAGCATCACGCAAGACAGGCACAACATTGTCGCCCATGACTTCTTGATACAGCCGGTCCTCGATACTGGGAGCGCCAGCGATGACTGCCTGATATTGGGGATGACGTGACGCCGCTTGAAGCATGAGTGGCAGATTGTCTCGTATTTCGCGCACACGCGAACCTGGAACGAGAGCGATAATCGGGCGATCAGGAAGACCGTTTTCCTCGATGAAATGGCCAAAACCAGGGAAATGCTTGCTGGCCTCGCTCACTTCCTGCACGGTGGGATTGCCCACATAGGTTGCCTTGTAATCACGCTCCAGATACCAGTCGGGTTCAAAGGGCAGGATGCAATACATGTGGTCCACATAGCGGCGGATTTCCTTGACGCGCCACTCCTTCCACACCCACACCTTGGGCGAGATGAAATAATGTACAGGAACCCCCAAATTGTGGGCATACTTAGCCACCTTGAGGTTGAACGAGGGATAATCCACCAGAATCAATGCTCCTGGTTGCCACTCGTCGATGGCACGGCGCGCGGTGCCCAGGAAACCGAGTATCTTCCCCAAATGTTTCACCACGTCGGCGAATCCCATATAGGCCATATCTCGGTAGTGGATGATGGGTTGCGTACCCGCCACGGCGGCCATGAGGTCACCACCCAGGAAACGGAACTCGGCTTGTGGGTCCAGTTGCTTGAGTGATGCGATCAGGTGGGAGGCATGCAGGTCGCCCGAGGCCTCGCCGGCGATGAGGAAGTATTTCATGAGGTGCGACGTTTTAGGGTAATGAAGTCAAATTCGTAGGCATTGAGATGATCGCTCTCGTGGTGCTCTCGGCTCACCTCCATCCACTCGCTCATGTCAAGGACCGGGAAGAAAGCGTCGGCACTAGCCCACCTGGCATGGATGCGTGTGAGGTGCAAAACCTCAACGAGAGGCAATGCCAGTTCATAAACCTGCGCCCCACCGATGATGAATACGGTATCGGACTGAGCAGCAGCAATCGCCTCGTCCAAGCTGTGTACCACTGTCACCCCAGGATAACTCCAGTCGACATTGCGGGTTATCACGATATTCTGGCGGCCAGGCAATGGGCGGCGCGGGAAGGACTCAAAGGTCTTGCGGCCCATGATGATGCTGTGATCCATCGTGACCTGCTTGAAGTGACGCATGTCGGCAGGCATGTGGCACAGCAGTTCCCCTTGGCGTCCGATGGCTCCGTCGGCGGCAACGGCTACTATGGCTTGGATGGATTTCATTTTCTGTTTGTGTTATTTAGACTGAGACGATACCCTTGATGGCGGGCCAAGGATCATAGCCCTCGAGAGTGAAGTCCTCGTAGGTGTAGTCGTCGATGCTCTTGACCGCAGGATTGAGTACCATGCGGGGCAACGGGCGGGGCTCACGCGAGAGTTGCTCCTTGATTTGGTCGAAGTGGTTGCGGTAGATGTGCGCGTCACCAAAGGTGTGGATGAACTCACCAGCTTCAAGGCCAGTCACGTGAGCAACCATCATCAACAACAGAGAATAGGATGCGATATTGAAAGGCACACCCAGGAACAGATCGGCGCTGCGCTGATAAAGTTGCAGACTCAACCTGCCATTGGCCACATAGAACTGGAACAACGAGTGGCACGGAGGCAGCTTCATGGTGGGCACTTCAGCAACATTCCACGCGCTGACCATGATGCGACGGCTGTCGGGCGTGTTCTTGATCTGGTCAATGACCTGTGCTATCTGATCGATAGTGCCGCCGTTGCCGTCAGGCCAGGCACGCCACTGGCTACCATAGACAGGTCCCAAGTCTCCGTTCTCGTCGGCCCACTCGTTCCAGATGCGCACACCGTGCTCCTGCAGCCAGCGTACGTTGGTATCCCCGCGCAAGAACCACAACAGCTCGTAGATGATAGACTTGAGGTGCACCTTCTTGGTAGTGAGAAGCGGGAAACCGGCAGCCAAGTCGCAACGCAACTGGTAGCCGAACACGCTGCGCGTGCCCGTGCCCGTGCGGTCCTCCTTGTCCACACCGTGCTCCATCACATGCCGCACCAGGTCAAGATATTGTTTCATTGTCAGGTCAATTAATGGTTATTGCCCACAAAAGTACTGAAAAAAAACTAACGTCCCAAATAATCCATCAATGACCTCCATCAGATATAATAACACAACGCAAAGCGCTAAACAGACGTTAACGCTTTGCTGCGGTAGCCCATAGCAGAATCGAACTGCTCTTTCAAGAATGAAAATCTTGCGTCCTAGCCGATAGACGAATGGGCCATACCTTCTCCACGAACCTAATTGCTTAGGCCTGGTTCAGCTTGTTGATGTGCTGAGCGAGCTTTGACTTCAGGTTGGAAGCCTTGTTCTTGCTGATCACGTTCTTGCCAGCAAGCTTGTCAAGCATAGCGGTCACCCTGGGCATAGCCTCGGCGGCTTCCTTGGCGTCGGTCATCTTGCGAATGTTGCGGACAGCATTGCGCATGGTCTTGCTGTAATAACGGTTGCGAAGACGGCGGGTCTCGCTCTGACGAATTCTCTTAATAGCTGATTTATGGTTTGCCATAATTATTTATATAAAACTTTGATATTTATTTGATTATAGTAGCCCATAGCAGAATCGAACTGCTCTTTCAAGAATGAAAATCTTGCGTCCTAGCCGATAGACGAATGGGCCGTTTTGCGGGATTTTTTGCAAAAGCGACTGCAAAATTAGAAACATTTTTTGAATTGACAAAATTTAACCCACCGAAAAGCGGAAAAAGTTGCGTTTTTCAAGCTTTCATGACTGCTGATAACCGAATAATGAGTATATTAGCGGCATGTATGAGAAGCTCAAGGGCATCGTGCTCAACACCATCCGCTACAGCGACAAACACAATATCGTGCACATCTATACCGATGGGCTCGGGCTGATGTCGTTTGCCGTTCCCCTGGGGAAAACTCACGCGTCACGAATGCGTAATGCCATGCTCATGCCCTTGTCGTTGATAGACCTTGAGGCCAGCGTGCACAGTGGACGGGAGTTGGCACAACTGAGGGAAGTGCGCCGCAACTATCCGCTAGCGACCCTATATAGCGATCCCATGAAGAATGCCATTGTCATGTTCATCAGCGAATTGCTGGCCCACGTCATCCAGGAACCCGAGGGCAATGACCCTCTATTCCGCTACATCGAGCAATCGATACAGTTGCTGGAGCAGATGCCCGACCAGTTCGCCAATTTCCACATCTGTTTCCTTTACCATTTGGGAGCACACTTGGGCATCCAGCCCAATATCGAGAGTTTCCATGACGGATACTGGTTTGACATGACTGACGGTGTGTTTGTCTCCTCAGCAGTTCGCGGACACATGCACCTGCAACCCAATGAGGCGCAAGTCATCCACCTGCTGTCCCGCATGACATTCCGCAACATGAGCGTGTTCCGCTTCAACCGTGAGGATCGCAACCGCATGCTCGACGTTATCATCGGCTACTACCGCCTGCACAACGCAGCCATCGGCACCCTGCGTTCCCCGGACATCCTCAAGCAACTCTTCACTTGACCTTATTAAAAACAAATCATGCCACGGGGAAATGGCTACCCTGTGGCATGATATATCAGTGTTAGATCTCTAGACGCTTAGTCGCTGCACTTGGCGCAAAGGAACTCGCGGTTCAGGCGGGCGATATTGCTCAGCTTGATGTTCTTGGGGCACTCGGCAGCACAGGCACCGGTGTTGGTGCAGTTACCGAAGCCGAGCTCGTCCATCTTGGCGAGCATGGCCTTCACGCGGCGCTTAGCCTCGGCACGGCCCTGAGGCAGCAATGCGAACTGGCTGACCTTGGCGCTGAGAAACAGCATGGCCGAACCATTCTTGCAAGCAGCAACACAGGCACCGCAACCGATGCAGGTAGCGCTGTCCATAGCCTCGTCGGCGGCTTCCTTGCTGATGGGGATGGCATTGGCATCCTGGGCACCGCCCGTCTGGAAGCTCACATAGCCACCAGCCTGCTGAATCTGGTCAAAGGCGTTGCGGTTAACCATCAAGTCCTTGATTACGGGGAAAGCAGCCGAGCGCCAAGGCTCAACGGTAATGGTATCACCATCCTTGAAGCGGCGCATGTAGAGCTGGCAGGTCGTGGCACCCGTGGCTGGACCGTGGGGGTGACCGTTGACATAGAGCGAGCACATGCCGCAGATGCCCTCGCGGCAATCGTGGTCAAAGGTGACAGGCTCCTGACCCTGTTCGATGAGCTGCTCGTTCAGGATGTCCATCATCTCAAGGAAAGAGGTGTCGGTGGGAATATCGCGCATCTCGTAGGTCTCAAAATGGCCCTCGGCATGAGCGTTGGCCTGACGCCAAACCTTCAGTTTGAAGCTTATACTTGTATCCATTGTATTCGATGAATTTTAATGTGGTTGATTATGACTTGTAGTTACGCGTCTGGACCTTGATGGCCTCATAATGGAGCGGCTCCTTGATGAGCGTCGGTGCGGTCTCATCGTTGCCGTTGTACTTCCAGCAGGCGACATAGAAGAAGTTCTCGTCGTCGCGCTTGGCCTCACCTTCCTCTGTCTGGTGTTCCTCGCGGAAGTGGCCACCACAACTCTCGTGACGGTTCAGTGCATCATAGGCGATGAGCTCACCCATGGTGATGAAGTCGCGCAGGCGGAATGCCTTGTCGAGCTCAACGTTCATGCCCTCTTGGGTGCCGGGGATGAACAGGTTGTTCTCGAACTCCTTGCGCAGCTCTTTGAGCTTCTGCAATGCGGTCTCGAGGCTCTCCTTGGTGCGGGCCATGCCCACATAGTCCCACATCACGTTACCCAGCTCCTTGTGGATGCTGTCAACCGAGCGCTTGCCCTGAATGCTCATCAGGTGGTCAAGGTTAGCCTGAACCTTCTTCTCGGCAGCGTCAAACTCGGGGCTGTCGGTCGAGAAGTGAGGCACGGTAATCTGATCGCTCAGGTAGTTCTGGATGGTGTAAGGCAACACGAAGTAACCGTCTGCCAGACCCTGCATCAGCGCCGAAGCACCCAGGCGGTTAGCACCGTGGTCACTGAAGTTGCACTCACCGATGGCGAACAGACCCTTGATGCTGGTCTGCAGCTCATAGTCAACCCAGATACCGCCCATCGTGTAGTGGATGGCGGGATAGATCATCATGGGGTTGTAGTACTTCACACCGTTGATCTCGTTGGCGAGCTCACCAGGATTCACGTCGGTGATCTCCTCATACATGTCGAACAGGTTGCCGTAGCGCTGGCGAATCACGTCGATGCCCAGGCGGTTGATGGCCTCGCTGAAGTCCAGGAACACGGCCTTGCCGGTGTTGTTCACACCGAAGCCCTTGTCGCAGCGCTCCTTGGCGGCGCGGCTGGCCACGTCACGGGGCACGAGGTTACCGAAG
>ONIL01000004.1 GCA_900317835.1 uncultured Prevotellaceae bacterium
GTGAACGAGAGATTTTTGGAAAGGGTTGCATATAGGAGTGTTTTTGTGTACATTTGCGGCAAGAAAACGATAAAGGCATGAAATCAAGACTTCTTTTCCTTATCATCTGCCTGGCGGCCATGTTACAGGCATCTGCTGGGCACGTGCTCATTGACGGGGTGTTGGATCAGTCGAAATACTGGTCAGGAACGGTCCACACATTCCAGGTCTATGTCCCCGACCAGTATGACGGCAAGCGCCCGGCGGCACTCTATGTGGGCCTCGATGGTGTGTTGTGCCATGCCCCAGAGGTGATGGACTCGCTCATCGCGGCCAAGAAGATGCCCGTGACCATCGGCGTGTTCCTGCAACCAGGCGTTGTCAAGGGCAGCGATGGCACTGTGCTGCGTTATAACCGCTGCTATGAGTTCGACTCGACGAGTGACTCTTTTGTCCGTTTTCTCGAGGAGGAGGTTCTGTCCGCCGTTGAGCAGTTGACCACTTCCAAGGGCAAACCCATCCGCTTGTCGCGCCGTCCCCAGGACCGCATGATTTTCGGCCTGAGCAGTGGCGGCATTGCGGCCTTCAATGCCGCATGGCACCGTCCCGACCTGTTCGGCAAGGTGTTTACGGGTGTGGGCACCTTTGTGGCGATGCGCGGCGGCAACGACCTGCAGGCGCTGGTCAGGAAGACCGAGCCCCTGCCCTTGCGGGTCTTCATCCAGGACGGCAGCAACGACGTGTGGAATCCGCTGTTCGGCCACTGGTATGAGGGGAACCAGATGCTGGCAAGCGCGCTGCAGTTTGCTGGCTATGACGTGCAGTGCGACTGGAGTGATGGCGGCCACAACGTCACGCGCTCAACCGAAATTTTCCCTCAAGTGATGGAGTGGATGTGGCGCGACTGGCCCGCACCGCACACCCTGGGCAAAACCGGTAACGATTTCCTGCAGGCCTTGCTGGTGGAGGATGACAATGGCTGGACCAAGATCAGCGGCGGCGTGAACAAGGAACCCGTGAAGCGCATCATCTATCCCGACTTGACTATTGTGGCATGGACCCAAGACGAGGCCGAGAACTTCGTGTGGCAATTCATCATGCAGGACAGCCGCCTGACTTGTGGCGAACCCTTCTACTGGCTCCACAACGATGACCCGACCGAGTCCCTAGAGGTGAGAACCATTACCTTTGACGGCAACGGCAACTTGTGGGTTGCCACGAGGATGGGCATCCAGATTTGTGACCAGAACGGCCGCGTGCGTGCCATCCTGCGACTGCCTTTGGGCTGTAGCCCCGTCAACGAGATCATCATCGGCAACGGCACTGTCACCCTGAGCACCGACGAAGCGACATGGCAACGCCGCTTCAATGTCACGGCGCCCACTCCTGGAGTGCGCCCGCCCAGCCAGGGTCAAGGATAAGCGCAAGAATGCAAAAACTCAAGTGCTCCATTCAAAAAATGGGAGTCAAGAACCGACAAGTAAAAACTTATTCTTACCTTTGTAGTTTAAACAAAACGCTTGAGATCCATGATGCAGAACAACAACATATCCCCGCAGGACGAGGATCAGATGATTGACCAGGCCTATCAAAACCTGCTAAACGGCTATCTATCAAGTAATCACCGCAAGAAGGTGGAGATTATTGAGAAGGCCTATAAGTTCGCGCGCGATGCCCATCAGGGCATCCGTCGCCGCTCAGGTGAGCCCTATATCATGCATCCGCTGGCCGTGGCAACCATCGTGAGCCAGGAAATCGGACTGGGCTCAACGAGCATCAGCGCGGCACTGCTGCATGACGTGGTTGAGGATACGGATTATACCGTCGAGGATATCGAGGCGCAGTTTGGCAAGAAAATAGCGCGCATCGTTGACGGCCTGACGAAAATTTCGGGCGGCATCTTCGGTGACCAGGCTTCGTTGCAAGCCGAGAACTTCCGCAAGCTGCTGCTGACGATGAGCGAGGACATCCGCGTCGTGCTCATTAAGATGGCCGACCGCCTGCACAACATGCGCACCTTGTCGTCGATGCCACCCAACAAGCAGTACAAGATTGCAGGCGAGACGCTCTATATCTATGCCCCGTTGGCCCACCGCCTGGGTTTGTATGCCATCAAGACCGAACTCGAGGACCTGAGTTTCAAGTATAACCATCCTGCTGAGTATGAGCGCATCAAGGAACAGATTGCCGCCAGCGAGGAGGGCCGTAACGAGCTGTTTGCACGCTTCTCGGCACCGATCCGCGAGCGCCTGGACAACATGGGCCTCAAGTATGAATTCTACACGCGTGTGAAGTCATGCTACTCGATTTGGAACAAAATGCAGACCAAGCACATCCCGTTCGACGAGGTGTATGACCTGTATGCGGCCCGCATCGTGTTTGACTGTGGGGACGAGAGTTCCGCCAAGCGTGTGTGCTGGAACATCTATAACGAGATTACCGAGGTCTATACCAAGCATCCCGACCGCGTGCGTGATTGGCTCACCACGCCCAAGGTGAACCAGTACCAGGCCCTGCACGTCACCGTGATGGGCCCCGACGGCAACTGGGTGGAGGTGCAGATCAGGAGCCGCAAGATGGACGAGATTGCCGAGCGAGGCTTTGCCGCACACTGGAAATACAAGATTGGCGAGGGCGAGGAAGAGGAAGAACTCTCCAAGTGGCTGAGTACCATTACCGACATCCTCAAGGAGCCCGAGCCCAATGCCATCGACTTCCTGGACACACTGAAACTCAACTTGTTTGCCAGCGAGATCATCGTTTTCACGCCCAAGGGCGAGGCCATGAAGCTGCCTAAAGGCTCATCGGTGCTCGACTTGGCCTTCACCTTGCACACCGACTTGGGAACGCATTGCATCGCTGGAAAAGTCAACCACAAACTGCGTCCCCTGTCCTACAAGATGGCCAGTGGCGACCAGGTTGAAATCCTGACCAGTAATACCCAGAAGCCCAAGGCCGAATGGGAGAAATTTGTCATCACTGCCAAGGGCAAGGCCCGTCTCAGGGCCGCCCTGCGTCATCAGCGCCGTCTTATTATCGAGGAGGGTGAGAAACGCTTCATGAACTTCCTGAAGGAGCACAACACTGAATTCAGCAACGAACTGCTTTCTCAGGCTATCGGTCGCCAGCGTGTCGCCGGCAAGGAGGAACTGTTTTTCATGATTGGCAATGACGAGATCACGCTCAACGAGGAGATAATCAGCAAGAAGGAGCAAGGCCTTCGCTTCAACTGGTGGCGTCGCAACCCCTTCAAGGGCAAGGATGAGACCAAAGAGACCACAGTCGAGCCCGCCAAGGCCATCGACACCAAGTCGATTTATCGTCTTGTCACCGACAGCGAGGGCGTGAGCAACTACCACATCGCTGACTGCTGCCATCCTATTCCAGGCGACGATACTGTGGGATTTATCAACGATAGCGGTGAGGTCATCGTCCACAAGATGGACTGCGCCACGCTGGCGAGGTTGAAGGCCAGTTACGGCCAGCGGTTGCTGCAAACGTCGTGGGAGGACCACCGAGACAAGTTCCTGGCCTCGATCCGCATCGAGGGCATAGACCAGAAAGGCATCCTACAGGCCATCGTCAACATCATCTCGACCAACATGTCCATTAACATGAAGAAGATGAACGTGACATCAGATCAGGGTGTGTTCCGCTGTGACCTTGACGTGCTCATCAGTGACGTCAAGGCCGTGACAAACCTGTGCCGTGAGATCAAGAAGGTGAAAGGCATCAACAGCGCTACACGCATGAACAGGCTGTAATAGCACCTCAATCAGAAGCAAATAATAACCACCAGATAACTCAAAGATGAAATCTTCACGAAAAAGGAATAAACTCATTGTCATCCTGCTGCTCGTGCTGTCGGTGCTCCTGATTGCCACGACGCTGTTCTTCAGCCGTGAGCAGACTCGCACCTACAGCTTTAAAGTGGGAACGCCGTGGCTCCATAACCGCCTGGAAGCCAATTTCCAGTTTGACATTGAGCTTGACGAGGCTACACGCAAGCAGGTTACCGACAGCGTGAACCAGAACTTTGCCAAAATCTACACGTTTGACCACAAGAAGGCTGAACAACAGCAGGCCTTGCTGTCAAGAGCATTGATAGGCCGCCCGGGAGGGCAGGCGTTGATGCAGGCTGTCATCAAGCTCTACAACGACGGCATCGTGGACAATGATGCGGCCAATGACATCCGCTCAGGCAAGCAACTGCGCTTTCTCGTGGGCAACAACGAGTTGCAGGTGGTTGATACCCGCAACATGAGGACCGTTCGCCAGGCTTATGCTTGGCTCACCGACACGCTCAAGTCGAATGCTGCTATCCAGGAAGCCCTTAAGGCTGTAGACATCAGCAACTACCTCGTTCCCAACATGAAAGTCGATGTCGAGGAGAACGAGAAATGGCTGGGTGAGGACCTGCGCAATGCCCTGCGCTCACCAGGAACCGTGCAACAGGGCGAGGCCATTATCTCGCGTGGCGAAATTGTTACACCACAGAAGGCTGCCGCCATCGAGAGCTATCAGAACGAAATCATCCGCCGCAACAAGAACCGCAATGTTGACCAAACGCTGAATCTGTTGGGCCAGATGCTCATCGTTGCGACACTGATGTTGGCCTTCTATTATTTCATGAAACGGTTGCGCAAGCAGGTTTTCAACAACACGCGGCGCATGGTGTTCCTGATTACATTTATTACCCTCTTTTCCATCGCTGTGATGCTATGTGTGAGTTTCAAGTACTGGCTGCTGTATCTCATCCCCTTCGGACTAGTGCCAGTCGTCGTGTCATCGTTCTTTGACGATCACACGTCATTCTTTGTTCACATCGTCACTGTTCTCATCTGCTCGCTTATTGCCAGCAGCCATCAAGCCGAATTCATCATCATGCAGTTCCTGGCAGGCATTATTGCCATCGTGTCGGTCAAGGAATTGACCAAGCGCACGCAACTTGTGCAATGCGCTGCGTTCATTTTCCTGGCCTATTGCATCACCTATGTGGCGATGACTCTGGTTACCGAGGGTGACTTCGGGAAAATCGACAAATATTACTTCGGCTATTTCCTCTTTAACTGCATCATCCTCTTCACTGCTTTTTTCATCATCCCGGTTGTCGAAAAACTTTTCGGCTTCACCTCGTCGATGACGTTGCTGGAACTTGCCGACATCAACAACCCGCTGTTGCGCAAGCTCTCGACCAACTGCCCCGGCACTTTCCAGCACTCGCTTCAGGTCGCCAACCTGGGTGGCGAGGCCGCTTTGGAAATTGGTGCCAACATGCAGCTCGTGCGTGCTGGAGCCCTCTACCACGACATCGGCAAGACCGAGAATCCCGCCTTTTTCACCGAGAACCAGATTGGCGAGAATCCGCATGACCATCTCGTACGTCCTGAAGACAGCGCCAAGATTGTCATTGACCATGTCACCAATGGCTTGAAGATAGCCGAGGATTCCGACCTGCCCAAAGTCATCAAGGATTTGATTGCCCAGCATCACGGCAAGGGCATCACACGATATTTCTATTACAAAGCCCGTGAAGCGCGTCCCGACGAGGAGGTGGACAAGGCGCCGTTCTCCTATCCAGGCCCCAACCCCCAAACCAAAGAGGCCGCAATCCTGATGATGGCCGACGCCTGTGAAGCGGCAACTAAGAGCCTGAATGACCACAGTGAGGAGTCGATTGCCGCGATGGTGAACAAGATTATTGACAGCCAGGTGGCCGACGGCTTGCTGCGCGAGGCACCCATCAGTTTCCGTGATGTGGAGACCATCAAGAGGCTGTTTGTGGAACGGTTGCGCACGGCCTATCATGCCCGCGTGTCCTATCCGAGTGAAGTCAAGACCGAAGAAACTTCCGACGAGGTCAACACGCCACCGCCCTACAACGGCACCAAGGCCGATGAGGTGAAAAATGGTTGATTCCATGCAATAAACAGGCACAAAAGTGTGTTTATTATAACAAAGAAAGACTTGTAAAACAGACCGCTCATGGTGATACAGACCATACTGCTCATTGCAGGCGTGGCGTGCTTGGCAGCCGCGCTGGTGCTTGTGTTGTGGCCCCGCTGGGTTGCCGCAGTGCCCGCCTATGCCGGATTGTGGCTCATGCATTGGAGTTACTATATCTCTGTGCCCTCGTTGACGTTCATCTTCTGGGGTATCGCTACTGCCATCACCATTGGACTGTTTTATCTGTCGCCCAGCGGAGAGCCCGACGGCAACCGCTCCAGCAACCTGTACATTGGCCTCACCGCCATGGCGGGAGGCATGTTGGGCATCATGTTCGCTGTGCCGCGCATCATGGTGCTGGGTGTCATCCTGGGGGCCGCGATGGGGCAATTGGCCTACAGCCGCACGCCAGCCGGCAAGTGGATGTTGACACCGTCGGTGCAGTTCTGGCGTTACTTTGCCGCCAAGTGTCTGCCGGCCATTGTCGCCGTGTCGATCGTGTGCATCGCCATCATGGGAATTGTTATTGACTGAAAAACCGATTAAGTGAAAATGAAACGACTCAGATATATCCTCACCCTTGCTCTCGCCCTGATTGCGATGGCTCCATGCTGGGCTCAGAATCAGCAACAGATACCCGAGCGCAACCAGCAGAGCAAGTTCGCCATTAAGAAGGTGGACTTTGACCACGTGCGCGAGGTCATTTCCAATCCCAAGAACGCCTATTACTACCCCAAGCTGATGAAGGCCTATAACAGCAACGACACTACCTTGTCGATTGAGGCGTGGAGGAACTTCTACTACGGATACACCTTCCAGGAGGATTACAACCCCTTCCGCGAGAGCGTCTATTGCAATGTTGTGGAACAACTCTACTACAAGCAGCCCCACTCCCGTGCCGAGTGTGACAGCATCGAGAAGTATGCCGAACTGTCACTGAACGATAATATGTTCGACTTGAACCAGATGAACTTCTACATCTATGTCCTCAAGGAGAAGAAGAAACACGCCCGCGCTGCCGTGTGCCAGTACCGGCTGGACCGCCTCATTGCTGCCATCATGTCGAGCGGCAAGGGCACTAAGGAGGAACCATGGGTTGTCATTGCACCCGAGCACGAGTATAATATCATCAACTTCTTGGGTTTTGTCGCGACCGACCACGAGACGCTCGACGGTGGCATCGACTACATCAAGGTTCAGCCTGTTGCCGGCAAGAGTGCCGAGGGCTTCTACTTTGACATCTCACGCATGATGCAGATTGCCGCCCTCAAGTTCCCTGACATCTAACCCCTCATAGCGATAAACAATCCTTATCATCCATAAAAAGTATCCGCTCACTGGATTGTGGGCGGATACTTTATGTATTATCATGCTTTGTGGGCTTAAGATGATGCTGCGGGCAGTAGGGAGAGGATGGCAAGGCGGTAACTGTCGAGTCCGAAGCCGGCGATGATGCCCTTGCAGACGGGCGACAACAGTGACTTGTGGCGGAAAGGCTCGCGGCTGTAGATGTTGCTGATGTGGACCTCGACCACAGGAGCGGTGATGGCGGCGACGGCATCGGCAATGGCGACCGATGTGTGGGTGTAGCCGCCGGCATTGAGCACGATGCCGCAGTCGTTAAAACCCACAGCCTGCAACCGGTCCACGATTTCGCCCTCGATGTTGCTCTGGAAGACGTCGATTGTATGTTGCGGGTACTGCTCGACCAGTGCTTGCAGGTATTGGTCGAGTGAGCGGTTACCATAGACCTCAGGCTCACGCACGCCCACAAGGTTCAGGTTGGGACCGTTGATAATGTGGATGACCATCTTATTTCTTGAAGTAGTACAGGAACGAGGCGATACCTTGAAGGGCGGGTTTGCGCTGTCCCTCAATTTCCATTTTGAAGTCAATTTCGGCCTTGCAGATGCCGCGCAGGTCGGCGATGTTGTGCAACTTGGTCACAAGACGCACACGGCTGCCGGTGATGACAGGTTGCCCGAAGCGCATCTTGTCCATGCCGTAGTTGACTTGCATCTCCAGGTTGTTCACCTCGATGATTTGGTTCCACAGGTGGGGAATCAGCGACATGGTCAGGTAGCCGTGGGCGATGGTGCTGTGATAGGCACTCTCGGCCTTGGCGCGCTCCACGTCCACATGGATCCACTGGTGGTCAAGAGTGGCGTCGGCAAACATGTTGATACGTTCTTGGTCCACGGTAAGCCATTCGCTGGCTCCGAGTTCCTCGCCCAGATGTGAGGCGAATTCTTCGTATGAATTAATGGTAAGCATATTATTGTATTAAAGTTGAGTGTTTATAGTTTATTAGGGGAGAGGCGTCGGCGCATAATCAGTGCGGTGACGGTGCTGGTGAGCAGGCCGACTGCTGCAACGAGTGCAAAGGTGATGAGGACGTCTGTCCATTGCACCTCTACGGGATAGGCGCTGATGATCATGTTGGCGGGATCGCCGCTGAGCCGCAACCAACCGAATTGCTGCTGGCACAAGCACAGGACGAGGCCAATAACAACACCTGTGACGGCCCCCACCAGGGTGATGAGCCATCCCTGCAGGACAAAGATGCGTGAAATCTGGCTGTCGTTGGCACCGAGCGCTCGCAACGTGGCAATGCTCTCATCCTTCTCGATGATGAGCAGTGACAATGTGCTGATGACGTTAAACGTGGCAATAACCAGGATAAAGGCCAACAGCAAGAATGCCACCCACTTCTCGATATTAACCAGGCGATAGGCCTCGCGTTGCTGCATCAGGCGGTTTTTCACCTGGTAGCCCTTTCCTAGCGCGTGTGCCATATTGTCCATCACTTGCTGCTCATTAGCGCCAGGAGCGAGCTTTACCTCGATTTGGGTTGCTTCGCTGTCATAGTCAAACAGGTCACGCGCCATGTCGAGCGGGACGTATATCAAGTCGGCATCGTAGCTGTTCTGCTGCAACTGGAATATGCCCGAGACGAATAGCGAGTCCTGCCTGAATGCTCCCATCGGGTTCGCGATATTGACATGACCCTGCCGTTGCGGCGCGTATAGTCGCACCATGCCCAGGAAGTCGGGCCTTACCATCAGTCTGACGGCTGGTCCCGCTCCCGCTACGGCGAACCGTGACACCTGGTCCCGCAGTTTCCACTCGCCGTCAACAATGATCGAGTCCATACCGTTCATTGTGTTGTAGTCATCAGGAACCCCCTTGAGGCGTACGGGCATCTGCATTTGGGCATACATGGCCAATGCCTGGTCCTCGATGACCGGGATAGCACGTTCCACTCCTGGAATAGCGCTTATGGCGTCGATGACGCTTTCGGCGTCGTTGACGGTCTTGCCCATGGTAGCGGTGATGGCCACCTGGGGATCAAGCATCGCGAGTTTGCCCATGATGAGTCCTCTAAAGCCGTTGAACACGCTCAACACGCAGATGAGCGCAGCAGTAGCCACCACGACGCCGCACACAGCGACAATCGAGATGATGTTGACCGCCTGATGCCCTTTTTTGGACACCAGATAACGCCACGCTATTTTCAACGGCAGACTCATTGTTTTTTATTTTCTAGATGCTCTATGCGGGATGTGTCAAAATTCGCTTCTGGATTTTTGATCGGCCTATCGGCCGAGAAATTAAACAAAAATTTTTATAAAAATTAAACACAATAACATTTTTATTTAATTTTATTAATAATTTTGATTAATTTCTCGCGCGAAGCGCGATTCAATTTGCAACAAACGAATTTGACACAGCCTCATACTTATTCCTCGGTTTCTTTGGGCTTGTCCTTGGCCAGGAGCTCGTCGATGTGGTCGATGTAGTCGAGCGAGTCGTCGATGTGGAACTTGAGTTCGGGGCAGCGGCGCAACTGGTAGCGCGTTTGCTGGGCCAGCTGGTAGCGGATGCTCTTCTCATTGGCATTGATGTTCTCCATGATGGTTTGGGCACTCTCGCTGGGAAAGATGCTCAATCGAACGTTCGCTACGCTCAGGTCAGGCGAGACACGCACGCTGCTCACGCTCACCAGCGTACCGCGGGTCTTGGCGGTCTCGCGGCGGAAGATCTCGCTCAATTCCTTCTGGACGAGGCGGCTGATTTTCTGTTGTCTTGTTGTATCCATTCTGTTGTTTGTTATGGTTTTGTGGCTGCAAAGGTACAACTTTTTCTAGATTATCCTGATATTCTTGAGCAACTAGATACTCGCATTAAAAAGAACCGGGGATTCGTGAGATGAATCCTCGGTTCGTTGGGCGCCATGACATGGCGCTGTGTTAATAGGGTGATTACTCCTCGGGGAGCATGACAACCTCTACCTTGTTACCTGATGACAGGAGCTGCTTTGCAAAGGCGGCAATGCTCTCGGGGGTCTGGGCGTTGACAATCTGCTCAAAACCAGTGAGACCGTCGCTACCAGTGAACATGTAGTTGTGGATTTGACGCAACCAGTAGCCATTCTCCTTGAGGCTTGTGCCATGGTCCTTGATCATGAGCTCCTTGATCTCCTTGAGGGTGGTGGGATCGATATTCTTGCAAGCCTCATAGATCTCTTCGTTCATAATCTTGACAGCCATGTCAGCCATCTCGGGCTTCATCGGGCAGGAAGCCATCACAGCAGTGAAGAAGTTGTTACCCTCATGGGTGGACCAGCCACGGGCACCAGCCGAATAGGCGGCACCGGCATCCTCACGGATCTTCTGCAGATAGATCTTGCTCAGCACTTGACCCAGCATGTTGGCCTTCAACTGATTCTCCAAGCTGTAAGGCGTCTTGGTGTCATACCAGTAGATTTCAGCCATGGCCTTAGGCGTCTCGCTCTTGCGGGTGAAGTGGGTGACATTCTGGCCCACGGGGTGTGATTCAACGTCCACGAAGTTGGACTGCTTGCCCTTCTTGCCAGGCAGACTGGCAATGTACTGCTCGATGAGGGGACGGATGACAGCTTCGTCAAATGCACCCACAAACATGAAGGTGTAGTTGGCTGCGTTGGCAGTGCGCTCCTTGGCAATCTGCATCATGCGGTCCAGATTGATCTGATCCATGTAGCTGATGTCAAAGGGCTTGTTGCGCCAGTCGTGGTTAGCCAGGATGTAGTTAACAGAATCCTCAAACACATTCTCGGGATCGAGATTCCTGTTCTTGAGCATGGTCTCCACTTGACCCTTGATCATGTTGAAGCTCTTCTCATCCTTGCGCATGTCGGTGAAGTTGAGATAGGTGAGCTGGAACAAGGTTTCCAGGTCCTTGACGGTGGACTGGCCACTGAACAAGTCCTCATAAGTGTTCATTGAGAAACCAACGCTAGCCTGCTTGCCGGCGAGTGCCTTTTGCAGCTCGGTGTAGGAGAATTCTCCCAGACCGCACATCATCGTAGCCAGGGGCAGCAACTCGGTGTTCACCCAATCCTTCTCGCCATAGAGCGAAGAGCCACCACGCTGGAAGGCGCTCATTTGGATCTCGTTTTCCTTGAAGTCGGTCTTCTTGAGGATGACGTGGGCACCGTTGCTCAGCTCCAATAACTTGTAGCCAAAGGTATCATTGGTGCTCTCCTTTTTGATCTTGCCGGGCTTGGGCAACTTGGCAATAAGGGGCTCTTGCTTCACATTGTCGACAAATGCCTCGACCTGGGCGTTCAGACCAGCGTCAACGGCAGCCTTCAGGCTCTCGGCAGTGGGATAAACGGCACCGTCCTTCTCCTGGTTGAAGTTCATGATCACGAGGTTCTCGCCAGTGGTGCTGATGAAGCCGGGCATCATCTGGTTGACGAGATCAACGGGAAGCATGGGCACATACTGGCTCATGAGTTCATACTCCTGCTCAATCGAGGGGATGGGCTCGTTGTCGAGGTAGTTGCGGTAATACTGTGCGGCGAGACGAGCATTGGAAATCTTGTTGCGCTCGTTGTACTGGCGCTCAAGACGGCTCATGTACTCTTCCTTGGCACGCTCATACTCGGTGGCGGTGAAACCGTGCTTTGCGGCACGCATGGCCTCGGTAACAACAGCTTCGGTAGCGGCTTCGATTTGACCATCCTTGGGCATGACACCCAGGGTAAAGGCATTAACCGTGTTGGCAAACAGGTAGTTGCCGTCATAGGCATTAGCCTGGATGAAGGGGCAGTCGGGATCCTGAGCCTTTTCGGACAGGCGCTCGTTGAGCATGCTGCTCATCATTTCCTTGGCATAGTCAACAATCATGTACATCATGTCACTCTTGATTTCCTTGGGCAAGGCTTCATGCTTGAACATCACCATCACCTGGCTGTACTGCTGCTCCTTGTCCTTGTCGACTACGACGATGGGCACCTCGTTGTCAGGCACGGGCTCCTCAACAACCTGGGCGGCATCGGGACCGGGGGTGGGAACATCCTTGAACAGGTCCTTGATCTGGGCCTCGATGTGGTCAACATCCACATCACCCACGATAACAAGAGCCTGGTTGTCGGGACGGTACCACTTGTGGTAGTAGTCACGCAACTCGTTGTACTTGAAGTTGTCCACAACCTCCATCAGACCGATGGGCATGCGCTTGCCGTACTTCGAACCCGGGTACAGCGCCTCGAGCTGGTTCTCGAGCATGCGCTGCTGGGCGCTGCGGCGCAGGCGCCACTCCTCATGGATCACACCACGCTCCTTGTCGATCTCCTCGTCGGTGAGCAACAGGCCGTTGCTCCAGTCCTTGAGGATGAGCAGGCAGGAGTCGATAGCGCTCTGGCGGGTGCTGGGCACGTCGTTGATGTTGTAGACGGTCTCGGCAATGCTGGTATAGGCGTTCAAGTCCTTACCGAAGGCTACACCCAGCGAGCGGGTATAGTCGATGATGCTTTTGCCCTCGCCGTTGAAGTGCTCACTGCCGTTGAAGGCCATGTGCTCCAGGAAGTGGGCCAAACCACGCTGGCTCTCCTCCTCCTGGATGGAGCCCACGCGCTGGGCGATGTAGAAGTTCACACGGTGCTCGGGATAGTCGTTGTGGCGGATGTAGTAGGTCAATCCGCAATCCAACTTGCCGATGCGCACCTGGTCGTCTGTAGGGATGGGACCCATCGACTGTGCCTTGGTCACATTCACGCTGAATGCCATGATCATCATGAACATTACAGCAAAGATTTTTTTCATCTTCATGTGGTTGTAATAATTGGTTTTATAATAAGTGATTGATACGGTTATTTCTTTATGTCGTTAGACTTCTTGAATAAGGGTTTGGTTGCAACACACCATTGTGAAATGCCCAAACTAACCCGCAAAGATAGTCTTTTTTATTTAATGTAGGTTAAAAGGTGTCAGTTTTTCTCATCTTCCTCATTGACTTCATCATCGAGGTACTGGTTTTCAACGGATATCTTTATCCAGGCGATGATAGCCAGGAGACCACTGATGGAAGCGGCAATCTCGCTTGCATGATGAATTGGAGTGCCACGACTCAGTATCATTGTCAGGAGCGAAATGATGAACAGGATAATGGCAGCCCATGACAATCTCTTGACCGTCAAACTTAATCCTGGCCGGTAATTGTAGATCACGATACCTATCCACATGGGTATTATAAAGAAGTTGGTGAATACTTCGGGAAAACGGATGGGTAACACATCCCAGTCCACCAGCAGATGGATGGTTGACATGATGAATCCCCCAATGACTAAAGTGAGGCCGATGGCTTTGCGGATGAATCTATACTTGTTCATAGCGGTAGTTGTTATAGCTTTCTGCCCATTAGACGCATTAGCTCTACAAAAATCACACAAATAATTGATTCTTTCTCTTTTTAATCTATGGATTAGAACGTCTGCATATCGACCAGGTGCTTGTAGGCCCCCTGCTGGGCTATGAGCTCCTCGTGGGTGCCTCGCTCGATGATACGGCCGTCCTGCATCACGCAGATCAGGTCGGCCCCCTTGATGGTGCTCAGGCGATGGGCGATAACCAGCGTGGTGCGTCCGTGCATGAGTTTGTCGAGGGCATCCTGCACCAGATGCTCGCTCTCGGTGTCGAGGGCGCTGGTGGCCTCGTCGAGGATGAGGATGGGCGGATTTTTCAATATCGCACGGGCAATGCTGATGCGCTGGCGCTGCCCGCCTGAGAGTTTGCAGCCGCGGTCGCCGATGTTGGTGTCGAAACCCTGCTCGCTGGCCATGATGAAATCATAGGCGTTGGCGATGCGGGCAGCCTGCTCGACCTGCTCGCGGGTGGCGTTCTCGACACCAAAGGTGATGTTGTTGTAGAACGTGTCGTTGAACAGGATGGCCTCCTGGTTGACGTTGCCCATCAGGCCGCGCAGGTCCGTCACGTTGAACTGGCGGATGTCGGTGCCGTCGATGCTGATGGAGCCGTCCTGCACGTCATAAAAGCGCGGCAGCAGATCGGCCAGCGTCGTCTTGCCGCTGCCGCTTTGGCCCACAAGGGCAACGGTCTGTCCCCGCTTGATGTCAAGCGTCACGTCATCGATAACCCACTGGTCTCCGTAGCGGAAGCGCACGTTCTCATACCTGATGCCCCGCTCCATGCTCTTCAGGGGCACTGGATGCTCGGGGCTCTTGATGGGATTGTCGGCAGCAAGGATCTTGTCGATGCGTTCCATCGAGGCCAAGCCCTTCTGGATGGAGTAGGTGGCCTTGGACAGGTCCTTAGCGGGATTAATAATATTGTAGAAGATCACCATGTAGTAGATGAACTTGGGCGCCGTGATGCTGCTGTGGCCGCCCAGGATCAGGGTGCCGCCAAACCACAGCACGATGGCGATGGTGAGTGTGCCCAGGAACTCGCTCATGGGGTGGGCGAGGACGTAGCGGCGGTTCATGCGCGTCTGGATATCGCGGTATTTCTCGTTCTGGCCCTCGAAGCGGCGGCGCACCTTGTCCTCGGCATTGAAGGCCTTGACGATACGCAGGCCGCCGATGGTCTCCTCGATGTTGCTCAGCAGCACGCCCCACTGGTTCTGTCCCTCGAGCGAGACGCGTTTCAGGCGCTTGCCCACGCTGCCCATGACCCACCCGGCGATGGGCAGCAGCACGAGAACGAACAAGGTCAGTTGCCAGCTGATGACAATCATCATCACCAGGCAGGCGATGATCATGATAGGGTTCTTGAACAGCATGTCGAGCGAGGTCATGATGGAGTTCTCGACCTCGGTCACGTCACCGCTCATGCGTGCCATCACATCGCCCTTGCGCTCGTTGGAGAAAAAGCCGATGGGCAACGACGTCATCTTGTGGTAAATCTGGTTGCGGATGTCGCGCACCACGCCCGTGCGGATGGGAATCATGTAGAAGAAGCTCAGGTAACTGCTGCCTGTCTTCAATCCCGTCATGAACACCAGAGCAGCGGCGATGGCGGCTAGCGCTGTCGATTGCCCGTAGCGCTCGATGATGCATTGCACATAGTAGTAGAAGTCGTTGACTACCACATCCTGCAGACTTGCCGAGCCCAGTGCCATGAACTCATAGTGGTTGGTGTTTAGCCCGAAGAGCATCTCCAGGATGGGGATGATCAGGGCGAACGAGAACAACGTCAGGAACGCGGCCAGCAGGTTGAACAGGATGTTCAACACGATATACTTCTTGTAGGGCGGCACAAACCGCTTCAACAGTTGCCAAAAACCTTTCATGCTGCAAAAATAGTATAAAGTTTTTAGTCCTTAGTCCTTAGTCCTTAGTTTTTAGTCCTTGGCCTTCTGTTTTCAGTTAATTGGATGGGAGGTCAAATTAATTCTCAATTCCTGTAGATTATTTTTCTTTGCTACCTTTGTAAAAACAATAGAAACGGGTTTACATTTTCTTGACCTGAAACGTCTATCAAGTGTAATTGACCCACGACAATGACAAAAAGTGAATTGGAAATACTGTTCAAGACGCATTACGCGACGATGTACCGCCTGGCGATGTCGTTCCTGTATGATGAGGACGACGCGCGGGATGTCGTGAGCGACGTGTTTGCCTCACTGCTCGACGGCGGTTTGGCCATCCGCAGCGATAATGCCCGCGGTTTCCTGCTGACCTGCGTACGCAACAGTTGCATCAACGTAATTCGCCACAAGCACATGCGGGAACGCTTCATCAAGTTATACTCGACAAGCGCCGAACCGCTCACCGATGGCCCCGACGACTCGATGATGCTTGCCGAATTGCGCGATTACATCAATACTCAGTTGCCGCCGCTCACGCGACGCATTTTCACCTTGCGTTACCTGCAGGACATGACCTGCCAGCAGGTCGCTGATGCCGTGGGCTTGAGCCGCGTGACGGTCCATCACCATTTGTCACAGTCACTGGAGAAAATCAACGCTTACTTCTCAAACAACAAATAATGTAGTAATTATTTTAACTACGAATTTCACGAATTAGACTAATGGATTTTTACGGTCTTAGTGCAATTGGCGTAATTCGTAGTTCTTCAACAACCAAAAACAATAGACGTTATGGAACAGAACGATAAAATCCGTCTCTTGCTCGACATGCACGAGCACCCTGAGAATTACACCGACGAGCAACTGGCCGCTATGCTTGATGACGAAATGCAGGAACACATGGCCACCGCCAAGCGCGCAATGACCGACATCCCCGAGCCCGATGTGGATGCCGAGTGGCAACGCTTCGTGCAAGCGCATTTCGCCCCAGTGAAGAATCGCCGTTGGCTCAAGGTCGCCGCCATGATTGTAGGCGTGCTCATGTTATCGGCTTTTACCTATGCCGCCATCCATGCCGTGCGTGCCCATCAACCTGAAAATCAGTCATCCGCAATCGAGCAGATCGTGAAAACTGATGGCTCTGTAGAAACACCATCCTCGACCGAGGCCGAGAGAATCGACAGCGTCTCAACGGAGCAACCTGTCACCTTTGACAATGTGGCATTGGAAACCATCATTGGCGACATTGCGGCCCGTCACCAGTTGCAGGTCGAGTTCCGCAACGAGGACGCTCGCGCGCTGCGCTTCTACTTCGTTTGGCAGCCCGATGAAGATCTGGATGCTGCGTTGGAGCGCCTCAACCTGTTCGAGAGTGTGAATATCAGCAAGGAGGGCAATACTATTGTGGTGGAATGATGGCAAGACGCATGATTTTTCTCGTGGCATGCCTTTGCATCGCCACGGCTGCCTTCGGGCAGCGGGTGACGCGGACGTTCAATGACGTGTCGATGAGCGAGGCGCTCAAGTGGCTCAATGAGCGGGGTGGGGAATACAACATCAGTTTTCTCTACAACGAGTTGGAGGACTTCAGGGTGACGACTTCGGTCAAGAACAGGTCGGTGCCCGATGCCATCCAGCAACTGATCGGTTTCTATCCCATCAAGATGACCGTGCAGGGCAAGGAAATCGCCGTCGAGTGCCCGCAGAAGGCCTCCACGCGCTACAAGGGCACCGTCCTCGACGAGACGGGCCAGCCGTTGCCCTATGCCAACGTCGCCCTGCTCTCGCCGCGCGACTCCACCCTCATCACCGGCGGCGTGACCAACGAGAGCGGCATTTTTGTCATCCCTTGCGACCAGAGCGGCGTTCTCGCCCGCATCACCTACGTCGGCTACCGCCCCGTCTATCGCCACTGCAAGACCTCCCACCTGGGCACCATCAAGATGCAGCCCGACCAATACACCCTGGGCAGCGTTACCGTCAAGGGCGAACGCCCCCAGTACCAGATGACCACAGGCGGCATGACGGTCAACGTTGCGGGCACGGTGCTCAGCGACATGGGCACAGGTATTGACGTGCTGGGCCAGTTGCCGCGCGTCGATGTCAAGGGCGACGGCCAGGTGAGCGTTTTTGGTAGCGGCACGCCGCTCATCTACATCAATAACCGCCCGATTCAGAGCAATACCGAGTTGTCACGTCTCAAGTCGGGCGACATCAAGTCCATCGACGTGATTACGAGCCCAGGTGCCCGATACAAAAAGAATGTGTCGTCGGTCATCCACATCTACACGGTCAAGCCCCAAGGCGACGGCTTCAGTGTCAGCACTATCACCAACGTGCGCAACAACCACGAGTGGGGCGGATATCAGGACATCAATGTGAAATACCGCACTCACAGCCTGGAACTGTTTGCCGAAGGCTACTGGCGTAGCGCGTGGATGGGTGAGGACAATAACATCAATAATGACTTGTTCCTGGAGGATGGCACGGTGCATGTCGGTCAGACGGGTGACACTAAGTACCGCAGTAAGTCACATTATGAGCAAGTAGGCTTCAATTACGATATCAACGACAACCATTCGCTGGGCGCGTCTTACACCTTGAGCGGTGTCAATATCAAGAACAGCAGCGTCATCGGTGAGCAACAAATATGGAACAACGGTGTGCTTGAGGGCAGCGTATGGTATGATGCCCTCGTCAATCGTAAACAAAATCCGTTGCATGATGTCAATATGTATTATGTGGGCAAGGTGGACCAGCTGTCGATTGACTTCAACGGCACGTGGTATCGTCGCAATGAACGCAATACTGATGAACGCACTGAATTAAGCGATGAACTTGATGACCGCCATGTGCTCACCCAGAGTCGCCAGTGTAACCAGATGACCGCCGCCAAACTCATCCTGAGTCACCCCCTGTGGAAAGGTACCGCCAGCATCGGCACTGAGTTGACCTTTACCCGTACCGACGGCACCTATTCCAACGACGATCAGTCCCATTTGTCATCCGACACGCGCATCCGCGAGAACAACAGTGCGGGCTTTGCCGAGTATGATTTCACCCTGGGCAATTTCACCTTCGGCGCCGGACTGCGCTTTGAGCACATCAACTCTGACTACTATTCGTCAGGCATCCGTGAAGAGGAACCCAGCCGCACCTATAATGACTGGTTCCCCAATGCCTCCGTCGCCTGGAAGAAGGACAAGTGGAACTGGCAACTGAATTACAGCCGCCGCATCAACCGCCCCAACTATTTCCAGCTGCGCAATTTCATCCAGTACGATAATCGTTACACCTACGAGGGTGGCAATCCACTGTTACGCCCGCAGCTGAACCACCGCTTGGAACTGTCGGCCATCTACTCGTGGCTGAGTCTGCAAGTGCGCTACACCTACAGCCAGAGCACCATGTGCTGGGTGCCTGTGCTGGAGCCCGACAAGCGCTATATCTTGCTGTGTACTCGCAACTATGGCGATGCCCAGCGCTTGTTTGCCTCGCTGGTGGCAGCACCGCGCTTCGGTGTCTATCGGCCCACGTTGACGTTGTCTTTCAACAAGGTCTTCTTTGATGCCAAGCAGTATGGCTCTAGTTTGACCCATCACAGGCCGCTATGGCGGTTTGAACTGAGGAACACCTTTGTCCTTCCTCATTCCTGGACGGCAGTGCTGGGTGTGCGCTTCGCAAGTGATACCGATGACGAGTTCCAGAGCATCAAGCACTATTGGACTGTCGGTGCCCGTATCAACAAATCCTTCTTCAACAAGGCGCTGCTGGTCAACCTCTATGCCGACGATATCTTCAGGACCAGCCAGGAGCGGTGGACCACCTACGGCATCGGCACCAACATCACCAAGGATTGCTACAACTTTGACCGTACCATCGGCATGACCGTGACCTACAAATTCAACGTCACCCGCAGCAAGTACAAAGGTACCGGTGCCGGCAACGACGAAAAATCCCGCCTGTAACCAATGTTATGCAGGTAATAGCTTCAACATATCACCCAATGCAATCCACCCTCTCACCAGCGACAGCGAGAGGGTGGAATAAGGGTGTTGCTCAAACGCTATTTGTCACCATAATGCCCGTAGGCGGTGAGAACAAGCACAATGACTTCAGTATCTTGAATTTCGTAGACCAATCGGTGCCTCTTGCTGATTCGACGGCTCCATTGGCCCGAACGGTCACCAGCAAGTGGCTCGGGTTTACCTGTTCCCGTTCGTGGATGCTCATAAAGTTCACCAATGAGGGTGATGGCTTTCTGATAAGCCTTTGGCTCATTAGTAAGCAGGCGTTTCAGGTCTTCTTCAGCTTTGGGAGCAATGATTACATTGTATTTCATAGGCTGCGGATGTGCCGGTCCAACTCTTCAATATTGGTAAATGAGCGGCCCTTGCCATCAGCTATTTCTTGCTTGGCTTCATCCACACGGGCAAAAAACTCCTCTTTTGTCATCTGTGAATCTTCTTCTTGCTTTTGGGCTGCTAGTTTTTTCAGATACCTTACAGCACGTTTAAGCAGTGCTTCGTCTTCAGCTATCACGCCCATAGCTCGATATATTTCTGCGTTTAATTGTATTGGTGTCATAATTGGAATGGCTTTGATTATGAATACAAAGATACATGACAATTTTCTATTGTCAAATAAAAACTCAGATAAAAAGGCATGAAACGATTATATACGGTATTCTTTCTATCAGTTCTATCTTTGTTTTCTCCTGCTTTTGGGCAGCGGGTGACGCGGTTGTTCAATGACGTATCGATGAGCGAGGCGTTAAGGTGGCTCAACGAGCAAAGCAGTGAATACAACATCAGTTTTCTCTATAATGAGTTGGAGGACTTCAGGGTGACGACTGCTGTCAAGAACAAGTCGGTGCCCGATGCCATCCAGCAGTTAATCGGCTTCTATCCCATCAGGATGACTGTGCAGGGCAAGGAAATCGCCGTCGAGTGCCCGCAAAAGGCCTCCACGCGCTACAAGGGCACCGTCCTCGACGAGACGGGCCAGCCATTGGCATATGCAACCATTGCTATTCTTAACCCTGCCGACTCAACGCTGCTCACAGGAGGCGTCAGTAATGAGAGCGGTCGCTTCGTGATTCCTACTGAGGCCCACCGTGTCATCGTGAAGTGCAGTTTTGTCGGCTACCGCACCTACTATCGTAATTGCGAGGCTGGCGATATAGGCACTATCCAGATGCGACCTGCTGAGTATATCATCAATGGTGTGACAGTAGAGGGTACCCGAATCATGAACTATGTGGATAAGTCAGTCCATACCTTCACTATTGAGCAAATAAGGCAATCTCGCAATGTCCGTGACCTGCTGGAACACGTTGAAGACTTGAAGATCGATCCGGTGAGCAATAAGATTCAGCGAATGGACGGCGGCAGCGTGAAAATACTGATCAATGGCGTGGCAGCATCAGACATTGACTTAAAAGGTATTCCTGCAGACAAGATCTCTAAAGTGGAATACTACAACATTCCTCCTGCCCGCTATGCTGATGCCGGTACACTCATCAACGTGATTACCAAGCGGATGGAGACTGGCATCAACGCAGGCATCGAGGCAAGAACAGCCTTCACGACTGGCTTCACAGACGATGAGGCCTACCTGAACTTGACTTCAGGCAACCATCAGTTTTCACTCTCTTATACGTTCAGCCTGCGCGACTATGCGAAACGTTTTGGCGAACGGACTTACGACTATACATTGCAAAGGTACCTTACTGACGAAACATCACCAGCGTCTCCTGTTCATTACAACTATCAAAAAAAGACACACGACAAATTCGGCTATACTTGGAACGACCCCATCATCAAATACACCTACAACAAGCCAGACGACATAGTAGTGCAGATAGTTGCAACACCTCATTTCAATCATAGTCATAGTGATGGGCAGAGTGATATCCAAAACACATCAACACTTAACACTTCTATTGCAGGGAAAGGTGAATTTGGCAGCCGTATGAGCACATTCGGTCCAGACCTGAACGTGTATGTCCAGAAAACGCTGCCTAAGAATCAGGAACTGTCGATCGACCTCGTGGGCACCTATTATCACAACAGCAGCAAGAACTGGAATCAGGAGGTTGCTGTGAGCGATGGTGAGGTTTGGCTGTCAGACAACCAGGAGCAGCAGAACAACAAGTATTCCTTTATTGGTGAATTGGCTTATACGAAGAAGTGGGAAAAGAGCAACCTGAGCCTGGGCTACCGCGGATCGTTCGGGCGCTCGAACGCCACCATCAGCAACGTGCTCTCAGACTATAAGGACTATGAATACTCGTCAGCCAGTTATCAGCACTATATGTATGTCGAGTATAGTGGAAGCCTTGGCAAACTGATGTACCGTATTGGGGCCGGGGCAACACAGGTGACACAGGACAACACCGATGCCCACGACTCCCACTGGCTCTTTACACCGAAACTTATCTTGAGTACCAACCTGTCGAAGAAGATGAGCCTGCAGTGGGTCACCTCGTCACAGTCCTATACACCACTCATCTCACAACTCAGCAACAATGCCAGCCTCGTCATTCCTGGAGTGCTGAGCATTGGCAACCCGTATCTGAGGAGTTATAACACATATCGCTCGGAACTGATTCACAAGTGGAACCTCGGCTGGCTGCAGACCCAAATCGGACTATATTATTCATATTCCGATTCTCCTATCAACCGCTACTACACGCAGCAAGAGATTAACGGCCAGCAATATATTGTGGGTACGAACGAAAATGCCAACTATGGCAGTGAGCTGGGTGGGTCATACCTGCTGGTCATTAGCCCCTTTAAGAGTCAGATTCTGACGCTGACCTTGCAAGGTTATGTGTCTCGTCAGACCGTCAGCAGCCCCATCATCGGACATTACCATCACACGTGGGCACCGCTCTACTATGCCGTGCAGTTCCGGAAGGGCAACTGGGGAGCTTCCTACGTAGGGAGCATAGTATCAAAACACCTCAACGGCTCTACACTGGATGATGGGGAAAACCAGTCGCACTTGCAGGTTTACTGGCAGAAGAAGAGTTTGCGAATCTTTGCCACTGACTATTGGATCTTCACCCGCTCTCGCTATTCAGGTTATAGCATGCCGACAAGCATTCTGCAAAGTACATATAAAACCTGGATTGACGATAATAAGTCAATGTTTGTCCTCGGTTTCAGTTACGACTTCTCTACAGGAAAGAGTATTAAGATCAATCGTAAACTGCGAAATAAGGACTCTGACACAGGTAGTTTCTAATTTATATTTGCATTTATGTGACATGATACTTTCACTATTGGTCTAATAGTAAAGTGAAAAATCTAAATCAATTTAACAATGAGACATTTATCGATCAAAGATTTAGCCGCTAGTTATGACACACCGCCCAAAAAAGATAGTTTGTCGTGAGCGTGGTCACGTCGGCCAAGACGAGTGCAACCGCCTGTAACAGCAAGTGGAAATAATAAAAAAATGACGGTCGCGGGTGAATGCACCTGCGACCGTCAACATGAGGTTTTTTCTGGGTGTTATAATGATTGCCTCATTATTTTTAGTCCTTAGTTTCTAGTCCCTAGTTGGCGGATGCAACTGTTGACTTACTTGATGATTCCCATCTGCTTGCCGATCTTGATGAAGGCGTTGATGCACTTGTCGAGGTGCTCACGCTCGTGACCGGCTGATACCTGCACGCGGATGCGGGCCTGGCCCTTGGGCACAACGGGATAGTAGAAACCGGTAACGTAGATGCCTTCCTTCTGCAGCTCGGCAGCGAAGTCCTGAGACAGCTTGGCGTCGTAGAGCATCACGGCGCAGATAGCGCTCTGGGTGGGCTTGATGTCGAAGCCGGCAGCAATCATCTTGTCGCGGAAGTAGTTCACGTTGTCAACCAACTTGTCGTGCAGTGCGTTGCTCTCCTTGAGCATCTTGAACATCTCGATGCTGGCACCCACGATGCCGGGAGCGATGCTGTTGCTGAACAGGTAGGGACGTGAGCGCTGACGCAGCATGTCGATAATCTCCTTACGGCCAGTGGTGAAACCACCCATGGCACCGCCAAAGGCCTTGCCCAGCGTGCCGGTGAAGACGTCGATGCGGCCATAGATGTCGAACTGCTCGGCTACACCGTGGCCGGTCGGGCCAACGACACCTGCCGAGTGTGACTCATCGACCATGACCATGGCGTCATACTTCTCGGCCAGGTCACAGATCTTGTCCATGGGAGCCACATTGCCGTCCATCGAGAAGACGCCGTCCGTAGCGATGATGCGGAAGCGCTGCTCCTGGGCCTGCTTGAGGCACTCCTCGAGCTCGCCCATGTCGGCGTTGGCATAGCGGTAGCGTTTTGCCTTGCACAGGCGTACACCGTCGATGATCGAAGCGTGGTTCAGCGAGTCGCTGATGATGGCATCCTCCTCGGTCAACAGGGCCTCGAACAGACCGCCGTTGGCGTCAAAGCATGAACCGTAGAGGATGGCATCCTCGGTGTGGAAATAGTCGGCGATAGCGGCCTCGAGTTCCTTGTGGATATCGCTGGTACCGCAGATGAAACGCACCGATGACATACCGTAGCCATGGTGGGACATGGTCTCGGTGGCAGCCTTGATCAAGCGGCTGTTGTCACTGAGGCCCAGATAGTTGTTGGCGCAGAAGTTCAGCACCTCGTCGTTGGGCTTCACCTTGATGTCGGCGCGCTGCGGCGTGGTGATGATGCGTTCGTTCTTGTACAAACCGGCAGCCTGGATGTCGGCGAGTTCCTTCTGGAGATGTTCCTGGAATTTTCCAAACATGATAAAAATCTATTTTAAAAGGTTTGACATTAATGTTAATGATGTTAATATGCCCACAAAGGTAGTGCAACTCGCGAGAAAAAGCAAAATATATTTTGTTTTTTCTCTTGCTGGGTTCTTGTGAGATCTCTGAATTCTCCAGGGGCAGGGCGTCAGTCGTTGTCAGCGCTGGAACCGACGTGTCCTTGCTGCATGGGTGTGGGTGTTGGCTGGAGCTCCTGGCTTTGCTCTTGTGGTGCGACGGGTTGCTGGGAACGGTCGCGGCGCTTGCGGTGGTACCAGCGGCCGCTGCTCTCGTTCTCGTTGCTTGGCTCTACTGTGACGGCTGGCTTGCCGCCATCGAGCCGTTTGCCGCCGTTGATGGCGTAAAGCTCATATTGCTCAATGATGTTGATGAGCTTGTTGGGGTAGTTGGCATCCTCGGCATAGCCGCAGTCGCGCAGGCCTTGTGCCCAGCTGCGGTAGTCGGTCACTTCAAACTCATAGAGGATGCTGTAGCGCTGCCCCTTGAGGAACATGGCGTGATCGAGGAATGAGTCCTCGGGCTTGCCATACTTGCGGTATCCCACTTGATGGAGCGAGTCACAGCCGCCATAGACCTCGCCTTTCCAGTGATAAGCCTTGATGCCGAAGTGGTTGTTGGCTTCCTGTGCCATCTTGCTCTGTCCCACACTGCTCTCGAGCAATCCCTGGGCCAGCGTGATGCTGGCAGGAACGCCGTATTCCTTCTCGTGCTGCAAGGCTATTGTCTTGTAGCGCTCGATATAGTCAAGATATCGCTGATGTTTGGACTGGGCAGGAGCCGAAAGGGCACAAAAAAAGGCAAAAATCAAGCAAAAATTGTAAATTTGCTTGTTTATCGGGAAAAAATCTATAATTTTGCGTTCAAAGTTAAAACTCATAATTTTTTATGACCGAAAAGAAAATCACCACAAAGATAAGGGTTTATTCTTATAATGAACTCACCGAGGAGCAAAAAAAATTGGTGGACCTCGCTCGCGAGGCCACTTCGCACTCTTATTCTCCATATAGTAATTTCAAGGTTGGAGCCGCATTGATGCTCGATAACGGCGAGGTGTTTATCGGTGCTAATCAGGAGAATGCGGCCTTTGCCGGCATCTGCGGCGAGCGTTCTGCATTATATGCGGCGGGAGCCAAATATCCTGGCGTGCCTGTCAAGTCTGTCGCCATCACTTCATTCACTCATGAAGCTTTTGTCGAGGAACCCACAGCCCCCTGCGGCGTGTGCCGCCAGGCTTTCCTCGAATTTGAGAAAAACGGGCATCCCATCGAACTGATACTGGCTGGCAAGGAGAAAATCTACATCCTCGACAGCTTCCAGGACACCATGCCGCTGTCGTTTACCGAGTTCTGACCCTTATCACGTTGACTCATCGAGCCCGCACGCTTTCCGTTGAAAAGCAATGGAGAGCATGTGGGTTGTTTTTATAATCCCCTCATTCCCAATACCAGAGAGGCCGACCCCATGAGCAACATATAGGCGTGCGCGTTTGTTAACAAATCCTGTTAATTGCGGTCGATAATTCCTGTCACATGCAAAACCATGTGTCTGAATACAAGTGTCGTCTCACCCAGGGGGTGATTATTTTCATAGTGATACAACAGATCATGAGCCGCTACTTGACACAGGGTTCTGCAGGTGAGCCGTTTTTAGAAGACTTTTTTGAGAAGCGTAAAAAAATTAGACGATTTTCAGGATTATCCAGCGCTTTGGGCAAAATAATTTGATTTTCCCTTTTGGGGGCTGTGTTCTGCCACTATCTTTGTTAGCGCGATTTGTTTGTAGGTTCTCTAGTCTCGCAGCCACCTTGGCTTCCAGACGAGCTCGGAACATCTCAAACTGTAACGCCAATACAATATAATGTGAAAGATGCTGTTGAAAGACTTGTTTACTAGTATTAATTTACATATTTTTGCGACAAATATTAACAACGATAGAAAACTATAAAGGAAAATGAAAACCTCAATCAAAACAACACTTTTGCTGCTGGCGCTGTTGTTGCCAGCCGTTGCTGCCGCCTACGACTTTGAGGTGGACGGCATTTATTATAACATCAATGGTAACGAAGCCACCGTGACATCCGGAACAAGCTACTACTCTGGTGATGTGACCATCCCCGCCGCTGTCACTTATAATGGCATGACCTACTCGGTCACCGCTATCGGCAACCATGCATTCTTCGACTGTTACAGACTGACGAAGGTGACTATTCCTAGCTCCGTCACCGCTATAGGACTCCAGGCGTTCGCATACTGTAGAGATCTGTCAAGCATTGCTGTGGATAGTGGTAATCGTAAATATGATTGTCGTAATAATTGTAACGCCATCATTGAGACAGCTAGCAACAAATTGATTGTAGGCTGCGAAAACACCATTATTCCAAACTCGGTCACCGCCATTGGCGAAGGGGCGTTCGAGGGTCGCGATAGTCTAATGAGTGTAGACTTTCCTAGCTCGGTCACTTATATCGACTACCATGCGTTCTGGGGCTGCGGTCTGACGAGTGTGCAAATCTCCGAGTCCGTCAATTTCATCGGCGAAGGGGCTTTCTCGGCTTGCACCGACATGACGAGCATCATCGTGGATAGTGGCAATCCAAAATACGATTCCCGCAACAATTGCAACGCCATCATTGAGACTGCCAGCAACACTTTGCTTGAAGGTTGCAAGAGCACAATAATTCCTAACACAGTCACCGCCATTGGAAAAAATGCGTTTGAATACTGCTTTGGCATGACGAGTATTGATATCCCAAACTCGGTCGTCTCCATCGGCGACTTTGCATTCTTCAAATGCAGTGACCTGACGAGCGTAATCATCCCCAATTCGGTCACCTTCATCGGCAAACGCCTGTTTGGCATGTGCTATGACTTGAGGAGCATCAGCGTGGATAGTGGCAATCCAAGATACGATTCCCGCAACAATTGCAATGCCATCATCGAGACAGCGAGCAACACATTGATTGTTGGTTGCCAAACATCGACCATCCCCAACACGGTAGCTTCCATAGGCGAGTATGCCTTCCAATTAGTCAGTGGCCTGACGAGCATTGACATTCCCAACTCAGTCACCACTATCATGGACAATGCATTTGACGACTGCTACAGATTGACTAGCTTGACCATCGGCAACTCGGTCAGGTTTATTGGTAACTATGCGTTCTATCGATGCACAAGACTATCTGATGTGTACTGCTTTATTGATAATCCATCGACAGTCTCAATGGGCAATTCAGTGTTTAGACTATCATCCTCAAGCTATTCAAGCCGCACGCTTTATGTGCCGCACGGGACGGCTGATGCCTATCAAGCCGACAGTCGCTGGTATCCCTATTTCGGGCAGATAGTGGAGATGGAACCTGAAACCGGTTTGATTGGTGACGTGAACCTTGACGGTGATGTGGATATCGCTGACGTGAACGCCGTTGTTGACATCATCACGGGTAGCAGTGATTATACCATTACTGCAGATGTGAACAATGATGGCGAAATTAACATCACCGACATCAACGCCATTCTTCACATCATCATGGGCGGTGGAGGCCCTTCGCCCGATGAGCACGAGTGGGTTGACTTGGGACTGCCCAGCGGCACGCTGTGGGCAACGTGCAATGTCGGTGCCAGTAGCCCCGAGGAATATGGCGACTACTTCGCATGGGGCGAGACTGAGCCTAAGGATTACTATGACTGGAGTACCTACAAGTGGTGCAATGGCAGCAGTGACACACTGACGAAGTACTGCACCTATAGCACATATGGTACGGTTGACAACAAGACCGAGCTGGATCTAGAGGATGATGCCGCATACGTGAACTGGGGTCCGGCGTGGCAAATGCCGTCACGAGTTCAGATTGAAGAACTTGTCACTCAATGCACTTTACAGAGGTCGTCGATGAACGGGGTGAATTGTTGGTTGCTTATTGGCCCTAATGGAAATACCATGTTCTTGCCTGGTGCTGATCAACGCAACAAAGATAGGCCTGTCCAGGTGAACTCATACTATAGCTGCTATTGGACGCGCACGGTCAGCTCTTGGTACCCGGTCTGCGCAAGCTATCTGTTTGCCAACGGGATTGACTTTGGCATGTACTATACTTACGGCATCTCCCGGAGTATAGGGAATACTGTTCGTGCCGTGCGCATCCCGCAGGATTAGCACGGCTAAACTCACAATCAGCCAAAAATAGTCATAGCTCACCTGGGTCACACAACAAAAGCCTTGTGTAATCCAGGTGAGTTACCATTGTTGGCGTGTCAATGACAAAAATGGTAATCCGAGTAGTTTTTTCTATTCGCTAAAAAATACTATCTTTGCGGGTTGTAATAAACGAAAACCAATTAACTACTAGATAATGAAAAATAAATTAGAGAAGAAACTGATCGGGTCGCTGTCGCTGGCCGACGTGATCCACTTTGCGATTGCGGTGGTCGTTTTTGCTGCCATATCGTGGATTTACTTCTATCCCAACGACGTGAACGGTGATGTGCTGCAACAGCACGATGTCATGCAGGGTGTGGCCAATAGCCAGGAAACCAGTTTGATGATGGAACAGACGGGCGAGAAATCGTGGTGGACCAACTCGCTGTTCGGCGGCATGCCCACGTTCCAGATTGCCCCGAGCTACAAGGGCACGACCTATCTGAATCCCGCTTCGGCCCTTTACCGCTTGTATTTCCCGACTCCCGTGAGCTGGATCTTCATCCTGATGCTGGGCTTCTTCATCCTGATGCTGGCCTTCAAGGTCAAGTGGTATTATGCCGTGCTGGGCGCCATCGGCTATGCATTCTCGAGTTATTTCTTTATTCTCATGGGTGCTGGTCACATCTGGAAACTGATGGTGCTCGCCTATATCCCGCCCACGCTGGCAGGTATCGTGTGGTGTTACCGTGGCAAGTACCTGGGTGGTGCTGCCGTGGCCGCCTTCTTTGCCGCCTTGCAGTTGGCAAGCAACCATGTGCAGATGACCTATTACTCGATGTTCATCATCGTGGCCCTGGTCATCGCCTATCTGGTCAAGGCCATCATCGACAAGCGGGTGGGCCGCTGGTGCATCGCCACCGCCTCGCTGGCAGTGGCTGCAGGACTGGCTCTGCTGGCCAACTCGCCCAACCTCTACCTCACCTATAAGTATTCCCAGGAGACCATGCGTGGTGGCCACAGTGAACTCACCCCGACGGGTGAGGAAGCCGCCAATGCAAAACCTACGAAGGGCGGTCTCGATAAGGACTATATCACCCAATGGAGCTATGGCAAGGATGAAACCTTCACCTTGCTCATGCCCAATGTCAAGGGCGGTGCTACCATCAAGCCCGAGCACGGCGACAATCACATGATGTTGTTGAGCGAGACCGAGAAAGCCGAGAAGATGGTCAACTCTGGCGAGATGAGCCAGCAGGATTACCAGATCTTGAGCCAGTTCCCGCAATACTTCGGTGACCAGCCGATGACCAACGGCCCCGTGTATGTCGGTGCACTCATCTGCGCATTGTTCCTGCTGGGTTGCCTGATAGTCAAGGGGCCCGTGAAATGGGCTCTGCTTATCGTCACGATCATCTCTATTTTCCTCTCTTGGGGCCACAACATGATGTGGCTCACCGATTGGATGATTGACCACTTCCCGATGTATAACAAGTTCCGCACTGTGGCGTCGATACTTGTTATTGCCGAGATTGCCATGCCCATCCTGGCCGTGCTGGGTCTGCGCGAACTGTTCAAGGAGCCTGATGGCTGGCGCAAGCACAAGATAGCCCTGTTAGCATCGTTTGGCCTGTGTGCAGTCATCTGCCTGCTCACGGCAATTGCTCCAGGCATTTTCGGCCATTTCTCGGCCCAAGAGCATGAACAGCTCGTCGCTTCGGGCCAAATCCAGCAATTCCCCAGTGTGGATGCTGCAATTGCCGCGGTGCGCGGTGCGCTGGTGAGTGGTGATGCATGGCGCAGCCTGATAGTTCTGATTATTGGCTTTGGTGTGATTTTTGTCATGCTCAAGGGCAAACTCAACGAGATGGCGGCCACGCTCATCATCGCCGCTATTGTGCTGGTGGACATGTATGCCGTGAACAAGCGTTACATCAATGCCGACACTTTCACGTCCCACTATGATCTGCCCGAGCAGTCGTTCGCACCGCGTCCTGCCGATACCCAGATCCTGCAGGACAAGGACATGAACTACCGCGTGATGGATGTGCAGCACTTCGGTGAGGCTATGCCCAGCTACTTCCATAAGACGATTGGTGGCTATCATGCAGCCAAGCTGACCCGTTACAACGATTTGATCAGCAATCAGATTGCCAAGAACAACATCCAGGTGCTGAATATGCTCAACGCCCGCTACTTCATTATTGATGATCAGACGGTACAGCGCAACCCCGACGCCCTGGGCAATGCCTGGTTTGTGGACTCATTGACCTACGTGGACAATGCCGACCAGGAAATGGCTTTCTTGGACAACTTCAATCCTGCCGTGAGTGCTGTTGCCGATGCCAAGTTCAAGCAGCAGTTGGGCGAGGCGAAGGCTAAACAACCTGGTGACACCATCTACGAGACCAGTTATGCCCCCAACCACTTGACATACAAGAGCCACAGCGCTACTGGCGGCCTGGCTGTCTTCAGTGAGGTGTACTTCCCATGGGGCTGGAAGGTGAGCGTTGACGGCAAGCCTGTCGAGATGGGCCGTGTGAACTATATCTTGCGCGCATTGCAGTTGCCGGCCGGCGACCATGAGATTGATTTCAAGTTTGCCCCTGATGAGGTGAACAAGACCCAGACGTGGGCAACCGTCGCCGTTGTTGCCATCTACTTGTTGCTGCTTCTGGCATTGAACTATGCCCTGTTCGGCGACAGGTTCTTCAAGAAGAATCCTGAATCCTAAATGGACTGGAAAAGATATTGGACCGCCTGGAGCCGTCACCATCGCAGTGGCGGCTTCGGCATCCATTCACCCTATGCTTTCCAGTTTGTGCGCAATGTGTGGCGCCAGCCATTGCCCTATTATGCCTTTGGGAGTATTCATCAGCTGTTAGACACCATCAAGGCGGGGACGACCCGCCGGCAACGCCGTGAGATGGATCTCATCAGTGAGCGTGAAGCACGGTTGCTGTTCCGCTTGACCAATCATTTCAATCCGCGGCACATCTTGCAGATGGGCGCCTCAACAGGGGTGGAGAGTGTCACCATGCTCGAAGTGAGTCATGCGAGCCGATTGTATCTTTTTGACCCCCAATTGGAACAAAAGCCCCTTGCCGTGCGCGTGCTGCGAAGTCAGCTTGATAGGGTAGAGTGCTATGATGATGCTGGGGTGGCAATTGATGAGTTCCTTGATGCAGCAAATGCTGACGAAACCCCAGTCATTGCCCTGGTCAATGCCGCAATTGATGCGGGGATGATCTTTCGCCTGTTGGACGCAGGCACAGTGCTGGTCATGCGCAATCTGCACCTGGACAAGGCGATGCAAGGGTTGTTTGCGTCCAGCCGTGAACACATGTCGATGGGCCAGACCTTTACCAACAACAAAATCACTATTCTCATTCCCAATCCCAAATTGCAACGCGAGGACTTTTCCTTGTGGTTATAAGTATTTGGATAGCATCTTAATAGGAAACAGAGCATTGCTTAGTTTCTTCTTAGTTGCTTTGTGAGGATATTAATTATCTCTTTGGGCAAGGTAGTGTCCATTCGCCGACATGTTGCGGAATTGCTTGGGAGAGTGACCGTTCATGCGGATGAAGAATTTATCGAATGAGGCAGTCGTTGCAAAATGAAGGCTGTCAGCAATCTGTGTAATGGTCAGACCTGAGGTCGTTAGCAGCCAGGTAGCTTCCATGGCTAGCATTTGGTCGATGAAACTGATGACTGTGCGACCTGTGACCTGCTTGACAATGCGCGAGAGGTGAGTAGTGGTAATGTTCATGCGGTTGGCGTAGTAACCGATGTCGTGATGCTCGGTGAAGTGCTGCCGCAATAGAGAAAAGAAGGAAATGAAGAGTTCCTCGTTGCGCTTGGTGATGTGGCGCGTGCGTGGTGTGCGTTGCTGGATGTCCTGCAAGTCAATCATGAATACTGACAGGAGCAAGTGCAGGGCTTCGTCTTTGAATGAAGATTGTCCCACAATGTGGTCATGAATCGTTTGCATTAATTGGGTGAGGCTCCTGGCATCATCGGGCGAGAGCACTTGTTTAGGGGTTCCAAAATGTGCCAGCGGGAAGTAAGATGTCTGGATCAAGTAACGAAACGCTGGCGTGTCATGGGCAGTGGGCTCGTCCACAATCAGGCAGATACCCTGATAGTCCCTTGATATGTCGAGCAGACGGAAGGGGAAGCCGGGCATATAGGTATATAACTCGTTCTTGCCTAGCTCTACCTCCTGATTTCCTGAAATGAGTCTCATGTGGCCATTCAAGACAATGGTGAAACTGTAGCAACTGACGGTTTCCTCCAGGTTGTTAGGAAGCCATGAACTGGCAGCGTCGGTGGTGGCGCAGAAAATTTTCCCGTCCCACATTCCGGCTTCATCGTTTCCTCCGATGAGATGATAAGCTTCGTCCAGTTTATACATGATGATTCATCGTGTTTGTTTTCGGGTACAAAAATAGTTAATTTTTTGTGTTTTTAAAAGGAGAAATGTTCGTTTAGGATAATTTTGTGTTCGTTTGGGCTTTTGTGATTTGTTGATACTGGACTATCTTTGCACTCTATAAATGATAACCCAAATGCATTTTGATATGGACACCATTTCATAACCCCAAGTATATTAGTTAAGTATTTGATTTTTTCTAATGGAAATGTAGAAATCAAACCGCCTGAGTCAATCGACTCAGGCGGTTTGATTGTATTATGCGTTGCTCCAGCTTACTTCATGGGGCGGGGCATTGTGGGACGACTGGGCTTGGGAGAGTCGTCAAGACCTACGGTCTCGATTTCAAAAATCAAGGCCTCATTGGGCTCGATGCCGCGAGTTCCCTGAGAACCGTAAGCGAGTTCGCCGGGGATGACAACGTTAACCTTGCTGCCGGGCTTCATGAGTTGGATTATCTCAGCGAAACCGGGGATGACTTGCTTGAGGTTGAAGGGAACGGGCTGGTCATTGCTCTTGTCAAAGATGCTGTCATTGAGGTGACGACCCACGTAGTTCACCTTTACGATGTCGCTGTCGCTGAAGTTCTTGCCTTCACCTTCGGCCAGCACCTTATAGGCGATACCGCTCTTAGTAAAGATGTAGTCCTTGTCCTTTTTCAGCTTAGCCATGTATTCCTCACAGGCCTTCTTGTTGGCAATGGATTTGGGAGACTGATCCAAAGCCTTGGTGAGCAGGGGCTCAATCTTGCTCTGGAGAGCCATCATGTCGGCCTGTTCCATGGGAGTGGTCTTCATGATAGCCTCACGCAGGTGCTGCATGAACAGGCTCTTGTTGATGGGCATACCGCACTGCTGCTCGATACCCATGTAGAGTTGAGCAATCTGCATACCCATTTGCAGACCAGCTTGGAAATTCTTGCTGGTGTCGGCGTTGGCGATGAGTTCCATACCCTTCAGGGCCTGCTCAATGTTAACAGTGGAATCCATGCTGCGCAACTGCTGGCCCATACCGGCGCCGTAGAGGTCACCAAATGCCATGCTCAACGAGTCCATAGCCTCATTGCTGCCGCTTGCACCCTTGCTGTTGCAGCCTACAAAACCAACGGTCAACAGACCGGCTGCTGCAATTGCTAAAATCTTCTTCATAATAATAAAACTAGTTTTTTAATGAATTGAATGTTGATATTAAATAATGTTTTTATTTCTTCTTTTCTACCTTAATCAGCTGGACGTCGAAGATGAGCGTCGAGTTGGGGAGAATTTGATCCCCGGCTCCCTTGGAACCGTAAGCGAGCTCGCTGGGGATAAAGAATTTGTACCTTGAACCTTCGCTCATGAGCTGCAGGCCCTCGGTCCAACCTGGAATGACCCTGTCAAGAGGGAATGTGGCAGGCTCACCGCGCTCCACACTGCTGTCAAACACGGTGCCGTCGAGCAAATATCCAGTGTAGTGTACTGTGACCTCGTCGGTGGGACCAGGCTTGGCACCTGTACCTTCTTTCAGTACCATGTACTGGAGGCCGCTGGCGGTTTGAACGACGCTGTCATTCTTGGCGTTTTCCTCAAGGAACTCACGGCCTAGGGTCTTGTTGTCCTTGATCTGCTGGCCGTAGTCGGGGATGGTTTCCTCAGTGTTCTCGTTGCTTGATGAGCTGTTGCCATTGCAGCTTGACATGCCCGTTAAAAACAAGGCTGCCATAGCGAAAACTAAAAATTTCTTCATTTTGACAATAATGGTTATGAAACTTCAGTATTTGAATGTTTACTTCTTCTCAACCTTGAGCAGCTGGACATCAAAGATGAGTGTCGAGTTCGGCTGGATGGGACCCGTACCATGGGGGCCATAGGCGAGGTTGGAGGGGATGAACAGCCTGTAGGCTGCGCCTTCACGCATCAGTTGCAGGCCCTCGACCCAACCGGGGATAACCTGGCCGACTGCGAATGTGGCAGGCTCTCCGCGCTCCACACTGCTGTCAAACACAGTGCCGTCAATCAGTTTGCCGGTATAGTGAACAGTCACAACGTCGTTTGGACCGGGCTGCAGGCCTTCGCCTTCTTTCACAACCTGGTACTGCAGGCCGCTGACGGTGACCTTCACACCCTCGGCATTCTTGTTCTGCTCAAGGAACTCACGTCCCAAGCGCTCGTTCTGCTCAGCGCCTTCCTTTTCAAGATTGGTGAAAAAGTCGGTAACAATCTGCTTGGCCTCGTCAAAGGTCATCTTCTGCTCAGCACCTTCAAAGATGGCTCTCAAGCCATCAGCAAAGTCGTTGATATCCAGTTTCTTGATGCCCGAGCCAATGAAGTTGGCACCCATGCTCAAGCCTAATGCATAGCTCAATTTATCCATTGAAAAAATCTTCTTTTTTAAAAAAACGGTGCAAAGATAGTGATTTATGTGATTGGGGTGTGCGTTTTTAGAAAAAAAATACTATTTTTGCTTTCATAATTAATCCAAAAGCATGCGATTATCAAAATCAACCCAATAAATAGACCGATAACTATGAGCAAGAAGAAATTAGTGATTTCGTCAGGCGCCGGCATCAGTGCCGAGAGCGGTATCAAAACGTTTCGCGATGCCGATGGACTGTGGGAGAATTATCCCGTGATGGATGTGGCTAGCCACGAGGGATTCCTGCGCGACCCCGCTCTGATTCACAAGTTCTACAACATGCTGCGCAAGAAGCTGTTGGACGCCAGCCCCAACGCCGCCCACCTGGGACTGGTTGAGCTAGAGAAGGACTATGACGTGAGGGTAATCACCCAGAATGTCGATGACCTGCACGAGCGCGCTGGCAGCACCAACGTGCTGCACCTGCACGGCGAGTTGATGAAAGTGCGTTCGCTGCGTCATGAGGAGCGCGAGTACACTTTGCCTTGTGACCAATTGACCGACAAGGGGATTGAAACCAGTGTCGACACGCGTGACCCCTATGGCGACCCGGTGCGTCCCCACATCGTTTTCTTTGGCGAGGCCGTGCCTAACATGGAAGCTGCAGCCCAGCTTGCCCATGACGCCGATATCTTTGTCGTCATCGGCACCTCGCTGGTGGTTTATCCTGCAGCTGCCCTCATCCAGTATGTGAAACGTGGTGTGCCCATCTACTACATTGACCCCAGGCCCGCCGCAGTCCCCGACTGGGTGACCGTGATCCCCAAGCCCGCCACCCAGGGCGTTGCCGACCTCATCAACCTGCTCCGCCAGTAAATAATCAACCGCTCTCACCTTTTGTGAGGGCGGTTGATTTTTATGACGTGGGGCACTGTTTAGTCCTTAAACTTGATAATAGTGTCCTCTCCAGCTCTTATCTCGATCACGTCTTGATAGAGGAGCCGCTCGTTTTTTTGCCTGATCATCACTTGGCGTGTGCCCTGCTGGGCTCCATAGCGTGTGCCCTTGACTTCACCGTTAACAATCTGGGCGGTCGAGGCAAGGAATGTCTTGTCCAGCCCCGAAATGTTGACCCACAGGTCATCGTATTGCTTGCCTGACTCGCTGACAAAGACAAGAAAACCAAAGGAATCTCGGCTCTGATAATCTTTGGCTATCTTGTATCCGGTGCTGCTGCAACCGCTCAGCACGAGTAGTGCGATGCAAGCGAGCAAGCACAAGAATTTCTTCATTTATTACTTGTTGATGCCGAACTTCTCGCGCAACTTCTCAATCATGTCGATGGTCATGGCGTCGAGGTCATACTCGGGTTTCCAATCCCACTCGACGCGGGCGCAGGTGTCATCCAGCTTGTTGGGCCAACTGTCGGCGATGCTTTGGCGCAGCGGGTCAACGTCATATTCCATCTCAAACTCAGGAATGTATTCCTGAATCTTGTGGTAGATGACCTCGGGGTCGAAGCTCATCGACGCGATGTTGAACGAGTTGCGGTGAACCAGACGGCTTGCGTCGGCCTCCATGATTTCGATGGCAGCGCGCAAGGCATCGGGCATGTACATCATGTCCATCAGCGTGCCGGCAGCGATGGGGCAGATGAACTTCTTGCCCTGAACGGCACTATAGTAAATGTCAACAGCGTAATCGGTCGTTCCACCACCCGGAGGAGTGACGTAGCTGATCAAGCCGGGGAAACGCACCGAACGGGTGTCCACACCGAACTTGAGAGCATAGTAGTTGCTCAATAACTCACCGGCAACCTTAGTCACACCGTACATCGTGCGGGGTTGCTGGATGGTGTCCTGAGGAGTGCCGTCCTTGGGTGCATTGGGACCAAAGGAGCCGATGCTGCTGGGGGTGAACACGGCGCAGTGCTTCTCGCGCGACACCTCGAGCACGTTCATCAGGCCGTCGATGCCGATGTGCCATGCCAGTTGAGGTTTGTTCTCGGCAACGGCGCTCAGGAGTGCTGCCAGGTTATAGATGGTGTCGATGTTGTACTTGTCAACAACAGCGCCAATCTGTTGGGCATTGGTGATGTCAACAATCTCCGAGGGGCCGCTCTCGAGCAACTCGCCTTTGGGCTCGGCACCAGGGATATAACCAGCCACGACATTACCTGTGTAGATGCCTCTCAACTTCATTGTCAGCTCCGAACCAATCTGTCCTGTCGAGCCGATAATCAGGATATTTTTCATTGCAGTATTCTAATAATTTTGTTCAGGTTTATGTTTCGTTAATCGTGGCACAAAAATACACCAATTCTCAATAATGTGCAATTTTGATTATGATATTTTTTCAAACATTCGCAAAAACTTCTCCAATAGTCTCGCTTGTTGTCTTCATCACTCAAAGTAATCAAAATGTATGCCTGACAATAGTCTACAAAATTATTGCCGTGGGTTGAGGTGAAGTCGCAAGAATGTATTATCTTTGCAGATTAGACAAACAGACCATCTTGTAATCCAATGAGTGACAAGTATATTGTATCGGCGCGAAAGTACAGGCCCTCGACGTTCCGCAGCGTGGTGGGGCAGCAGTCGTTGACCCACACACTGAAGACGGCGATTGCCAGTGGCAGGTTGGCTCACGCCTACCTGTTCTGTGGCCCGCGCGGCGTGGGCAAGACGACGTGTGCCCGCATCTTTGCCAAGACCATCAACTGTGAGCATCCCACGCCCGAGGGCGAGGCCTGCAACGAGTGCCCGTCGTGCAAGGCGTTCAACGAGCAGCGTTCCTACAACATTAACGAGCTGGATGCCGCGTCCAATAACAGTGTGGACAATATCCGCGACCTGACCGAGCAGGTGCGCATCCCCCCGCAGACGGGACGTTACCGTGTCTTCATCATCGATGAGGTGCACATGCTGTCGCAGGCGGCTTTCAACGCCTTCCTCAAGACCCTCGAGGAACCGCCTGAATATGCCATTTTCATTCTTGCCACTACCGAGAAGCAGAAGGTTATCCCCACCATTCTGTCGCGTTGCCAGATTTATGACTTCGCACGCATCACCGTGCCCGACATCGTGCAGCAGTTGCAATATGTGTGCGAGCAGGAGAATATCGAAGCCGAACCAGCCGCGCTCAACGTCATTGCCCAGAAGGCCGATGGCGCCATGCGTGACGCGCTGTCCATCTTTGACCAGGTAGCCGCCTCGACCGAGGGGCACATTACCTATCAGAGCGCACTCGACAACCTGAATGTACTTGACTACGACTACTACTTCAGGCTCGTGGAGACATTCCTCGCAGGTGATGTTAACCAGTCATTGCTGATTTATAAGGAGATACGTGACAAGGGCTTTGATTCACAGTTCTTTATCAACGGCCTGGCACAGCACCTGCGCGACCTGATGGTCGCCAGCACGCCGCAGACGCGCCAGCTGCTCGAGATGAATGACGAGGTGGCTCAACACTATGGTGTGCAAAGCGCAAAATTGTCGCCGGCATTCTATTATCGTGCTCTTGACCTGTGCAACACCTGTGACCTGAATTACCGCAATGCCAGCAGCAAGCAATTGCTGGTTGAACTGACCCTGATCAAACTGTGCCAACTGGTGGCTCCCCAACCTCAGCAGGCCGCACAACCCTCCATCCAGAAGATTACAACTCAGCCTGCTGCTCCCCAAACACAGCAGCGTCCCGCTCCCCAAGCCTCTCCTCAGCCGGCCCCGGCGCCCCGTGCCGAACAACCGCCTCATCCTGCTCAGGCGGCGCAACAGCAGCCACGGCCAGCGGTTCAGGCACCTGCAACTCCCAGGCCAACCCCCCGTAGCGTGGGCAATGCACCTCGCATCATGGTGAATGTGCCCAATTCGTCGACAGCCACTCAGCAAGCCTCCACCTCGGCCACTACGCCCCAGCGCACCCAGCCGTTCAGCCCAGAGCAGTTGCAGGCAGCATGGCAGGGTTACATTGACCAGCATCCCCAGGAGAGGGCACTGTGCACGACGATGTCCTATGCGCTTCCCGCGCGAGGTGACAATGATGAGCATTACGTGATGACCGTGGGCAGCCCCACCGAACAGAAGAATGTCGAGGAGCACAAGGAGGCATTGGTGCGCTTCCTGTGTGACGCTGTCAAGAATGATCGTCTCACACTCGATGTGAAGGTCAGCGAGATGCCTATCGATACCCCCAAGATCCTGTCTCCGCGCGAGGTAGTTGAGGAAATCAAACGTCAAAATCCCAAATTCACCCAGTTCCTCAAGGATTTCGACCTCGGCCTCGCCTGATATTGTTACAACATCAAATTACACGGATTTAACGAATAGGCATCCGCTGTGTAGCCTTCGTTAAATCCGTGTAATTCGTAGTTGAAAAAGACTTGCGGTTAGGGTAGCGCGTTGATAGCGGCAGCCTTGACGGTAAAGAAGTTGTCGCTGTTGTTCTTCAGCAGGTTGTACTCGCCGTGGTTGCCCCATGAGGCGGGTTTGTCCTCGATGAAGGTGTCCTCGCCAGTGTCGTTATCAATATAGGCGTCAATCTTCTGCTGCCACTTGCGGATGCGGGACTGTGCCGTTTGCCTGTCCATCATGGCATTACCCGTGGCGACCAGGAACTTGAGGTGCTTGACATATATAGCCTTAAAGTCGTTGAACTTGAGGATGCGGGCAATCAGGCGGTTGTTGTCATTACCCCAGTTGAGAGGGTTCTGGCGTCCTGCATCGTCCTGCACGCCACAACGCAGACTTGTACCTAAGGTGTTGTCGTAGTCGTAGGGGATGAAGAAGAACTTGTAGTTATGCAGGTGCTTGCTGTTGAAATAGATGTAGTAATTGTTGGCATTATTCCAGTAGTCATCCCACATGCCGACGGCAACATTGACCGCATAGGTCTTCAACAACAGGTCAACATCGGTGACTTGCTGAATCCAAGTGTAGAATTCGTTATCGTTTAGCGTGTTGAGCTTGTTCATGAAGTCAAGAAGCTGCACTCGGGCGGTGTCAAACTCCTCGGTCTGTGTCTCCAGTGTGTAGGCATGGCGATCATCAGTGTCGTCGTCATACCAGATGTCGCCGTTCGGGTTGTTAAGGCCGGCTGCGCCATTGCGACACTTCCACAGGTAGCCGTTGCTGGCACCGAAGCGGCTCTTGCGGTCCGTTAGGAAACGTTTGTCGATGGGCTCCAGCAAACCATACACGCCATAATAAGCCTCCTTGCTGTCACCCTCGACATGTATCCACAGGCGGCAGTAATTGTCGCGGATAGCGGTCCACACGCCGGCACGGCGGAAGAGTTCGAAGCAGAACACCTCGCGGACGTAGGCGGGATCATCTTTGAACCACTTGAGGTGCAGTTTGCGCACACCTTGAATGGTGTGTGCATCGTCATCGACGTATTTGCGCAAGTTCACACCGAAGTGGGCATGGTGCCAGTCAGTATTGTCGCGCTGGTGCATCTGTCCATTCCAGCCCTCGGGACGGCGGCGCGAAGTATTGCCCTTGAGGCGGATGCCCACACTGTCGATGATAGTGGTCTCGCCGTCCTTGGTGAAGTTGATGCTACCCATGACGTATTGGGTCGTAAATGAGTTGGCATCATACAGCTGGAGCAGCCTGTTCCACTCACTGAGGCTGATTTCCAAATGAACTTCGGGCAGGGCATCATCGTCCCACACATAGTCATAGCCCTCCTTGACTGGATAGGTTATGGTGTCTCCCAATATGATGGAGATGAGGGCTGTGACATCGCTGATGTTAACCTCTTTGTCAAAGTTCACGTCGGCCAGCTTCATGATATCATAATTGGCTGAACTTCCCAGTACAATCTCAATCACGCTGGTCACATCGCTGATATTGATTTCGCCATCGCAATTGACGTCGCCAATGCCATAGTCTGTCGGATCGGGCACCACGGGTTCCTGGTACTCACTGATGCTGAATGTGAGTTGGTTGAGGTCGAATGTGAAAGTGTAGTTCTTGCCCTCACCATTGAACTTGTAAGCATGATTGTTGTTGTTTTTGCCTGTGGTATAGGTGTTGCCAACGGCAACATCCACGCTGCTGCTTGAGGCGGGACCATAGCGGTAGTTGGCATTGAACACGTTCCAGTCGCTGTCGAGCCCGTCACTAAAGACGAACCACACCGTGCCGCTGATATTGGCCGTGTGGGTGTAAATGCCGTTTCCCCCGTCAGTCATCTCAACGCCGGCCGCAGGGTTCCAGTCTCCAAACGGCGTATTGCCGACCATATAGATGGCCGCCTGTGCTGGCATGATTGTCAACACGAGCGCTATAATGGCCAATAAGTAGTACTTTTTCATTTTGTTCTTTGGGTTAATGTGATTATGATTAAAAACCTGAATTCTAGTTATTATTGTTAGTACTGTCCCTCAAAGCGTTGATGGTAGCAGCCTTGACGGTGAAATAATTGTTATCATCGTCGTTCATCAGATTGTACTCGCCGTGAACACTGAAGGAGGCGGGCTTGTCTTGGATGGTCATTTCCCAGTTGGTGTCGTTGCTGATGTACGGCGAGATGCGCGCGTACCATGCGTTAATGCGTGCTTGGGCCGATTCGCGGTCCATTAGGGCATAGCGTTCGTCAACAGCCTCGAGCAGGTATTTCACGTATATGGCCTTGAAGTCATCAAACTGGATAATCCTGTAGATGAGCGGATTGCTGGGTACACCCCAATAGAGGGGATCCTGCCTGCCTGAGTCGCTTTGAGCTCCTGCGTTCGAGCAGGTGCCCAACGTGCTGTCATAGTCGTAGGGGATGAAGAAGAACTTGTAGCCAGTCAGATGTTTCACACTGAAGTACATGTAGTAATTGTTGGCATGATTCCAATAGTCATCCCAACTGCCGACAGCGACAATGATGGCATAGGTGTGAAGCAACAAGTCCACGTCGGTTACCTCTTGAATCCACTGATAGAACTCACTGTCATTCAGGTTGTTCAGTTTGTCCATGAAGTCAAGCAGTTGAACCTTGGCAGTGTCAAACTCCTCGGTTTGGGTCTCCAGCGTGTAGGCATGGCGGTCATCGGTGTCATCGTCATACCAGATGTCGCCGTCCGGATTGTTGAGTCCCGCCGCGGCATTGCGGCATTTCCACAGGTAACCGTTACTGCTGCCGAATTGGTCTTTCCTGTCTTTGAGATACCGTTTGTCAATAGGCTCGATGAGCTGATACACACCGAAATACACCTCCTTGCTGTCGCCCTCGACATGTATCCACAGTCGGCAATAGACATCGCGAACTGCTGTCCAGACGCCCGCTCGCTTGAAGAGATTGTAGCAGAACAATTCCCTCACATAGCTGGGGTCGCTGTTGCAGCACCTGAGGTGAATCTTGCGGATGTCCTGGATGGTGTGGGCATCATCGTCAACATACTTGCGCAAATTCACACCGAAGTGGACACGACGCCATATTTTAGTGTCGGTCTGGTGAGGTACGTTATAATGATTACCCTCGGGCCTGTGTCGTGAAGTATTGCCCTTGAGACGTAGCCCGACGCTGTCGATGCGGGTGGTATCGCCTTCCTTGATGAAGGTGAGGTCAGCCATGACATACTGGGTGGTGTACTTGTTGGCATCATATAGAGCCAGCAGCCTGTTCCACTCGTTGAGGCTGACTTCAAGATGTACCTCGGGAATAACATCCTCGTCCCAAACATAATCATAACCCTCTTTAACATGAACAGGTAGTTCACCGCCAAGAAGGTAGTCGATGAGAATAGTGGCGTCCGAAATATCGACATTGCCGTCGTAATCGACGTCACACCGTTGTCTGGTATCGTAGTTGGCAAAGCCACCTAGAATGATGTCTATCATGTCAGCGACGTCGCTAATGCCGATTTGGCCGTCTGCGTCTACGTCGCCCACTTGCAGGCCGAAAGGGTCAACTGCGTTGACTGCATCATGGCTTTTCTCAACTGTAAAAATGTTGATGTCCTGGGTGAAGGCTTGTAAAGGCATTATCGCAGTCACAAGCATCAAGACGGTCAAATAATAATACTTATTCATCATGTTGTGGGTTATCGTTGATTCTTACAGTCGAGAAAAGCAGATAGTCAGTTAATCCTTGTCATACCAGGTGGAGTACATCAGGTAGTTCTTGGCGATTTTCACGTTGATCTCGCTGGCCTGTTTGGGGTCAACCATCTTCTTGAACTTCGCCGGACTCCCGGCCCACAACTCATGGGGTCCCACCTTGGTTCCGCCCAGCACGACACTGCCGGCTGCGATGATGGCTCCCTCGCCAATCTCGGCGTGGTCCAGGATGATGCTACCCATGCCGATGAGTGCCATATTGCCTATTTTGGCTCCGTGAACGACTACATTGTGGCCAATAGACACGTCGTTACCAATCTCGGTCACCGATTTCTCGTACAGGGTGTGTATCACACTGTTGTCCTGAATATTGACGCGGTTGCCGATGGTGATGGTGTTGACGTCGCCGCGCAGCACGGCATTGAACCAGATGCTGCAATCGTTACCCATCGTGACGTCGCCCACGACGACAGCGTTATCGGCCAGGAAACAGTTTTCTCCAATCTTAGGCTCATAGCCTCTGACTTTCTTGATGATTGCCATTATTTAAGTTTTGTGTTTATAGTTTAGATGGTTAAATTTCTCTTGTTTTATCGGCGAGCCAGGCAGCCTCATCGGCATTGAGCAGTGGGGTGATGCGGTCGCGCACCATGCGGTGATAGTCGTTGATTTGTGCTATCTCCTCGCTGGTGAGCATCGAGCGGTCGATAAGCTGGATGTCGTAGGGGAACAACGTCAACGGCTCAAAAGTGAGGAAATCGCCGAAGTCCTCGGTTTTCTCGGCCTCAACGACGAGAAGCAGGTTCTCGGTGCGGATGCCGTATTCTCCTGTCTTGTAAAGGCCAGGTTCATTGCTGGTTATCATGCCAGGCAACAGTTTGACGTCAACCAGGTTGGTACGGATGCTCTGCGGTCCTTCATGGCATCCCAGGAAATGTCCCACACCGTGGCCGGTGCCGTGACCGTAGGTCATCGCTTCTTGCCACAGCGGCAGACGTGCCAGCACATCAAGTTGGCAACCCGTGGTGCCCACGGGGAACTTGGCGCGTTGCAGCGCTAGGTGTCCCTTGAGCACAAGGGTGAAGTCGTGTTTCTCTTGGGGCGTTGGGTTGCCCAGGGTAATGGTGCGGGTGATATCGGTAGTGCCGTCCAGATACTGGGCGCCGCTGTCCACGAGCAGGATGCCCTCGCCGTGGAGCGTCGAAGCGCTCTCGTCGGTGGCCTCATAGTGCACGATGGCCCCGTGTTCCTTATAGCCGCAAATCATGGCAAAACTGTCTTCGCGGTACAGGTCTTGCTGGGCGCGGAATTCCATACCCTTATTCCACACGTCCACCTCATTGATGTTGCCACTGGGTGCGGTCTCCTCGATCCACTTGAACAGGCGAACCAGGGCAGCGCCGTCACGCTCCATGGAATGGCGGAAGCCCTCGATTTGCACCTCGTTCTTGATGCACTTGAGGTCGGTAATTGGGGAACGGAAGAAAACCCGCTGGCAAGGCAAGGCGTTGGCAAGGGTGTCACTCACGCGGTTGGGGTCGATGAGGACCACCTCATGCTCACTCACGCGCTCAAGGAAGCGCACAATGTCGTCATAGTCACGAGTCTTGAAGTCACAAGCCTTGAGGTGTTGGCGCACTTCGTCGGTAAGTTTGTTGTCGTCGATAAAGAGCACTTTGTTCTTGCGCGAGATGTAGGCAAATGCGATGACAACAGGAGTGAATGCCACATCATTGCCACGCAGGTTCAGCAGCCAGGCGATGTCGTCGAGAGTCGTTACAAGCATGGCGGTGGCGTCGTTGTCCTCAAGCACCTTGAGCAATCGCTCGATTTTGTCATTGGCCTCCTCGCCGGCATACTGTACATCATGGACAAATGCGGGCTCGCTGGGAAGGGCAGGGCGGTCAGTCCAAATCTTGTCGGCGGGATAGAACTCGGTGACGAGCATAAAGCCGTTTTCGCCACAGAAGCGTTCCAGTTGATTGGCCTCTTGGGCATTATAGAGCCGGCCGTCGATGGCGATCACTGAATCCTCTTCCAATACTTGTTGCAGCCACTCGTGAATGGTTGGGTCATTGCCCATGTTCTCCTTCATCATCACGAATCCGCTGTCTTCCAACTCGATATCGGCTTGCAGGAAGTAGCGTGAGTCGGTCCAGAGGGCTGCTTGGTCGAGCGTAACGACGGCTGTGCCGTTACTGCCAGTGAAACCGCATACCCAGTCGCAGAACTTCCAGTGGTCACAAATGTATTCACTCTGGTGAGGGTCGGTGCCAGGAATGATGACGGCATCGATATTCATTTGGCGCATCTCGTCGCGCAACGCCTCAAGATGAGGCAAAGTCTCTCTACTCATAAATGGTTATCTTTAGTTTGGTTGGTTCTTGTATTACTGACCTGCAAAGTTACAATTTTCTCTCGTAAGAAATCGCAACACAGGGGATTTTTCATGCAAGTAAGGTGTGAGAAAGTAAAATGTAGAAAATAATTCTACAGTGAATGGTTTGGTGATTCGGGAAGAAAAATGTATTTTTGCAATTCAGAAAGCAAATTAGTTCCAAATAATAATGACGATATCAAAATGATTGATTCGACTTAACATAGAATACAGGTATTACATTAAAATGTAAACATAAGAGTCAAGAAGATCTATGCCCCTTTTGTGTGATTAATTGATGAATGATTACAATTGGGATACTTATTGGGATATAGTGATTCCGAGGCTCAACTGATATAAATTTTAATTGTTTTACTTTACATGGGTGAGATAACTATGCAGTTATCTCACCTTTTTTTGTATCTCTGCCGCCACGCAAGTGGCGGCACAAAAGACTATTGTACTGCTATGTCAATACACATCGGAAAAGAGATTGAAGCTGAGCTGCGCCGTCAAGGGCGCGGCGTGACGTGGTTTGCCCAGCGTCTCCACTGTGACCGCACTAATGTGTATAACATCTTCAAGCGTGAGGGAATCGACACGATACTGCTGCAGCGCATCGGTGCCGTCTTGAACCGTAACTTCTTCCTGCTCTATTGCCAGGAAGAGATCAACCATGCCGAAAACAAATCTACCGATGTGTAACGTGATCTTCAATGGCTAGCGAGGAGGCTCGGTCGCTGTTCGGTAAAATGTAGAAAAATTTTCTACAGTGAAGTATTTGGTGATTCGGGATGAAAAGTGTATTTTTGCAACTCAGAAAAAGCTGATACAAGCATCACATGAGTTTTTTGAAGGACACATATTGGAATAGTATGAAAGACGATATTGTGACAACGTCGGGAGGCGTAGTTGTGACACATTAAATCTGAATAAAATGGATAGTGTAGTAGGGTGAACTATGCCCTTACGGATCGTCTGTCACAGGTGCCGAAAGGCATCTGCGGAAGCGGTATAGGTAAGTGACGCTAGACAACCCACTGGGCTCCCACACTCAAGTGTAACCTAAAGGGTCGCTACAAGGGAGCCGTTGCGGCTGATGTTTGTACTGCTATGTCAATACACATCGGGAAAGAAATTGAAGCTGAGCTGCGCCGTCAAGGGCGTGGCGTGACGTGGTTTGCCCAGCGCCTCCACTGTGACCGCACTAATGTGTATAACATCTTCAAGCGCGAGGGAATCGACACGATACTGTTGCAGCGCATCGGTGCCGTGTTGAACCGCAATTTCTTCTTGCTCTATTGCCAAGAAGAGCTTGGGCGTGTGGAAAAAGTTTCAACGGATGTGTAGTACTATATACAATACTCCAGTATAACCCATGATTGTGATTAGCAGTAATTTTGCATTTGCCAATTGAGACGTGCCCATCTCGCCTCAATGGCGTTAGCGTCTATCATTGTTCTAACGACTAATATATAGAAGAAAATGAGTACAAGAAGTGAAATGAACTGTTGGCAATTTCCCCGAGAGCCACCTGTGTTAATCTTGACATCGCTGCATATTTCGAGTTTTTAATGTTTTTATACCCTAGCTAAGTATAGATGGGGCCCGGGGCCGCGAGATTTAGAAAAGAGAATCAACACAACGTCGCTCCGGCAAATGCAAGAGCCCCCCTCTTGTCCAATCGACCTAAGGAGGGGGGCATATTTTGATTAATGAAGGCTCGCCGTTAAGGGCGGTTACAGGAAAATGCCAATACACATAGGTAAAGAAATAAAGGCAGAGTTGGAGCGTCAGGAGCGTGGAGTGACCTGGCTCGCTGACAAGTTGCATTGCGACCGCACCAATGTATATGACATTTTCAAGCGCCAGGGAATAGATACTCGCCTGCTCGAGCGCATCAGCGTCATCCTTCACCGCAATTTCTTTGCCCTGTATTGCCAGGAAGATAGTATCAAAGATGAAAACATTTCTACAGATGTGTAGAATAATGTACAACACATCAAGCCTACGGGTTATGGCTTATATTAATACTTTTGTGATTAGATAATTTCTCATCCATTCAGGTTGAGAAGGTCACGATTGATGGATTGTTAAATAATTAAAAACTAAATACTTATGAAGAAGTTTTTGTTCTCAATTGTATTTATCTTGTTGTCAAGCTCAACTGCGAGTGCCATCTACTTTGACGATGATGGCATTCAGCAGGGGTATCGTGGTTTTGCCGATTTCTCTTATACATTGGGTGTGGGTGACTGGGGCAAAAACCACGATCGCATTGGTATTATGACATCACATGGCTACCAGATTGCACCGCAATTCTTTGCTGGTGTGGGTGTGGGTTTCAATTACTATTTCAATGGCCACGATGAGTTGAGCAGTCTTCCTGTATTCGCTCATATCCGTAGCGACATCCTCGCCGATGAGATTACACCCTACATCGACCTCAGGGTTGGTTACTCATTGATTGATGTCGAGGGAGTGTATATCAATCCTTCAGTCGGTTGCAGGTTTGAACTCACTGATGACATCGGTCTCAACGTTGGCATTGGCTACACGATGCAGCAGTCAGAGTTCATTTTTCCTGGTGGCATCGAGAAACAGAACTGTGGCGGTATCGACTTTAGGGTAGGTATCGATTTTTAAATAATTGATTAAACAATACTGGTATAATGAAAGACAAGATTTTAAAACTGATCATTGCTGGCACACTCGCATTGTTAGGCGCTTGTGTGTCACCCACTCGGCTCAATTTCTCGTGTGACGACCCCACCATTGATATTTATATTGATGGAGAGTATGCGGGTAAGGCTTTGGTGAGCTATGTGTTCCCCAACTCAAAGCAAGACGTTGTGGTGAGTTGCTATGAAGGCGGCAAGGAAGTGTACCATCGCACCTTCAGCAAGGAAGGACGAATCAATAATGAATTGATCGACCTGCAGATCGAGAGGAGTCTGCAATATTCTTCGGGTGGTAGAAAAGCGAAGACTAACTAATTATAATTGAAAATAGACATGAAACAGAAAGTATTATTGACCATGTTGCTGGTGCTGTGCACCGCCGTTTATGCATCAGCATTTGGCAAGACCAAGATCGTCAAGGTTTCGGTTGAGCCACGTGAGGCAGCGATCTATGTGGACAACACCTTTGTGGGAAACGGCTTCGGTGAGTTTCCCTGTCCTAAAAAGAAAAACTCGGTGGCGGTCATCCGCGTTGAGTGTGATGGCTATCTCACCATCAATACCAAGTTTTATGGTGGTGACAAGCGCGAGAGTTTGCATCTGGTGATGCAGCCCGACGGTTTTATCAACGGAACTGAACCATCGGGTGCGGTAAACAAGTTCTTCACGATAGAAGTCGATAAGAAGTTCTATTCCAAGAAGGATGACGGGACCTATGACACCAAGACCGCCTGGAAGTTGCTACACCAGGTGTTGCTGAATTATTTTGATGAAATCGAGACCACCGACTTCTATAGCGGCTATGTGCAGACCCCGTGGCACTACACTGATTTCACCATGAGCGACAAGCAGTTGCGCAACAGGGTGGTTATCAGGGATATCTCTAATCCCGAGTTGGTGGCATTCCAGATTAAGGTGCTGAGCGAAGTGGCCGCCACCAAACTGGGTAAGCACGGCGAGTTTGTTGAGATTGACCGCATTCCCAGGGAACTGTCAAGCCTTATCCAGGAGTTGCAGACGCGAGTAGGTAAATTGCATAGTTTTTAATCCAAGATCATCGGTCCAATGAACAAGAAGATTTTTTTTAATATATTGTTGATGGCTGCATTGGCGCTTGTTGTCAAAGCCAATGTGATTGTTGACGACTTCAGCGCCAACATTTACGGTTGGAACGAAGGCGAGATTGATGACGGCAAGATCGGCACAATCCAGATTATTAACGGCCAGTTGTTTATCCAGTCCAAGCATGATGAAGTGGCGCTGAAAACCCATTGCTATGCCCCAATTAATGTGGACAAAGACTTTAGGATTACGGCTCATGTCCTCATTGATAGGCTCAAGGACGACAGGCAGGTTGGCCTCATCTTTAACTATCGTGATGACGGCAATTTCTATTGCTTCTCATTCAGCGAGTACTCTGTGAGTTTCTTGCGCTATGTGGATAACCAGGAAGTGGGCAGTTACCACCAAGGCATCAAGTGGAAAAAGAAAAAGAAACTCGAGCAGGAGTGGACTTTGGCTAAAGAGGCTGACGAATTGGTGTTCTCGGTAGATGGCCAGGAACTCATCCGCATCAGGTATATGCCTCTGGACTATTGCGGTGTGGGCTTCTATACCATCAGTAAGCAGAAACTCACGGTGAATAAGATAGAGTATGCTCAATAAAATCTATATTACAATGAAGAATTATTTGTTTACAGTTGTGCTCTTGCTGGTGTCATCATTATTGATGAACGCGCAAGAGATAAAGTATCAAGGCGAAGTGGATTTAGGCGTTTCAATTACTACTGATGGATATCAGACAGGTACGGCAGTTGCGAATTTCCGCACCATTCATGGTGGGAAAATTGGTGATTACTTTTTTACAGGTTTGGGGTTTGGCGCTGACTGGTATTTCTTTGACGATGGAAGCAGCGGTGATGATTCTGAGGTTGTTATTCCCGTCTTTCTGAACTTGAAAGGATACTATCTAGCTAAAAAATATTTTAAACCATTTGTCTCTCTGGACTTTGGCTATGGCTTTGGTGTGACCCAAAGCATCAGTGGTGAAGGAGGATTCATGTATTCACCTGCAATCGGTTTTCAATATAAGAAATTCCAATTTCAAGTTGGCTATGAACACCAGTTTATATCTGACATTGAATTCGGAGCTGGCCAAATAAAGGTGGGCGTCGTTTTCTGATTTGTATTTGGAGGTTCAATAAGCGAGAGAGCATGTCAACTTGAAATGCTCTCTCGCTTATTGTGATAATAGGTTGTTTACTCGAAGATGGGGGTGCCGATGCAGCCGTTGGGTGCCTGGATGTGTAGCATGGCGCACACGGTGGCGGCGATGTCGGTCATGTGGGTGAGGCGTGAGGTCTCACCGGGGGTGATGTGCCATCCCATGAAGATGAGCGGGATATGTGAGTCGCTCTGGCTCCAGGTGCCGTGGTTGGAGCCGGCCCACTCGGGTTTGCCAGCATAGACACCCGTGCGTGGCACGATGTAAATCTCACCGCTGCGCTCGGGATAGTAACCCAGCTTGATGCGATCCTTGAGGATGGTGGGGATGGGGTAGGAGTCGATGTTGGCTACATCGATGGCCCACTGGATTTCCTCGGGTTCTTCCAGAGCCTTGCAGGCGGCTTGCATCACCTTGTCGTAGTCGAGTCTAGCGGCATTGATGACCTCGTGGTTGAGGTAGAAAGTGTATTCCATCTCGGCCTTGAGCAAGCTGTCCACGCCAAACAGCTGTTTGAGCCGCTGGTTGGCAACGATGATGGCATCGGGGTTGTGCCAGCAGCCGCTGGGCAGGCCGTGGGAGGTCATGCGGGGATAGCTGTGAGTGCCGCCATGGTCGGCACTGAGGAACAGCAGATAGTTGCCGCGCCCGATGCGCTGGTCAAGAAGTTCGATGAAATGGGCGATTTCCTTGTCCAACTGCAGGTAAATGGAGTCGACCTTGGGCGAATGGGTGCCATAATAATGAGCGCACATGTCGGTGTTAGAGACGCTGATGGCGAGCATGTCAGTGGCCTCGCCTTGACCCAGATTCTCGTTGATGAGGGCCTGCTCGGCGAGGGCGAAGGTGAGGGTAGTGCCCACAGGCTTGTTATAGACATCACTGGCGAGTTGGTCACGGTGCTGCTTATTGAAGTCGCTGACCCACTTGGGCAACTTGTCACGATAATAGGTGCTGGTGACGAACGATTTGCTGTTGCCGTCATACCAATAGGCTCCCACAGGATGATGGCCAGCGGGCAGGATGGCCGCGCGGTCCTTGAGGGCGATGCCCACGGCGCGGCTCTTGAAGTCGGTGGCTAGTTGCAGTTGGTCGGCAATGGTGGTGGTGATGAGGTTGCGAGGCGACTTGCCACGGGTTTTCTCATTGCCGCCAACACCACGCTCACTGTCGTCATGCACGCTGGTCACGTTCTTGCCATGCAGCATGAAGTTGTTGCCTGCGATGCCGTGAAAGGCGGGCGTGGTGCCTGTATAGATGGATGAGTGCCCTGCTGCGGTTACCGTGGGCACATAGTCGATGATGGTGTTGTTGCACAGGTAGCCGTCCTGGAGCAAAGTCTTGAATCCGCCCTCGCCCCACTGGTAGTTGTAAAGGTAGTCCCACCTCATTTGGTCAACAACAAGTCCAACCACGAGTTTCGGTCTTGCGGGCTGGGCTATAGCAGTCATTGCGGCCAAAAATGCCAGCAAAGTAATAAATTTGAGTCTCATGTGCATATTTTTGTTTTTATTTTTCAGTTGCTACAAAAGTACACAAAAAACACCAGTTTTTGAACCAGTTGCATGAAAACAAATCATTTTTTTGTATTTTTGCAGGTATCATTTAACCATTCAAACAGATATCCAAAAATGAAAAGATTATTGCTTTTAATGGCGGTAGCGTTAGGAACGCTGGCAGGCCATTCAGCAGTCAAGGTTGACCGCATCGAACCCACCAACTGGTTTGTTGGCATGAAGGACTCCAGTGTACAACTCATGGTCTATGGTGCGGGTATCCGTGACGCCGAGGTTGACATCGACTATGCTGGAGTGACCGTTGACAGCCTGGTGCGCTTGGACTCGCCTAATTACCTGCTCATCTACCTTAATACCAGCGGGGCCCAACCCGGCACGATGGAAATTGTCTTCAAGCAAGGCCGTAGCAAGAAGAAAGTGCCATACCAATTGCTGGCTCGAGAGATGAGTGGTGACAAGCGCATGGGATTTACCAATGCTGATGTGCTTTACATGTTAATGCCCGACCGTTTTGCCGATGGCAACCCGGCCAACAACCAGATTGCAGGTATGCGCCCCTATAAGAATGACAGGACGCAACCCAGCCTGCGCCACGGTGGTGATATCGAGGGCATCCGCCAGCACCTGGACTACTTTACCCAGTTGGGCGTGACTGCCTTGTGGTTCACCCCCGTGCTTGAGAACAATTCCCCCGATGGCCATAACCATTCTACCTATCACGGTTATGCCACGACAAACTACTACCAGGTGGATCCACGTTTCGGCACTAACGAGGAGTACCGCCGCTTGATTGACGAGGCCCATAAGCGAGGCCTCAAGGTGGTGATGGACATGATTTTCAACCACTGTGGTGATTGTCACCCTTGGCTCAATGATATGCCCAGCCACGACTGGTTCAATCAGCCTGACTACAAGAATAACTACTTGCAAACAAGCTATAAACTCACTCCCGTGATGGACCCCTATGCCAGCGAGGTGGACCTCAAGGAGACCGTTGAGGGTTGGTTTGTGCGCTCTATGCCCGATCTCAATCACCACAATGTACATGTCATGAATTACTTGATCCAGAATAGTATCTGGTGGATTGAGACCGTGGGTATTGACGGCATCCGCATGGATACCTATCCTTATGCCTATGCCGACGCAATGGCCCGATGGATGAAGCGTCTTGACATAGAGTATCCGAACTTCAACACCGTTGGCGAGACCTGGGTGGAGAATCCCGCCTATACTGCCGCATGGCAGAAAGGCAACAAGATGGGCAAGCCCGAGAGCTTCCTCAAGACGGTGATGGACTTCTCTTTCTACGAGAAAATAGATAGCGCGCGGCACGAGGAGACCGATGGCTGGTGGCGGGGTTATAACCGCGTGTATAACAGCCTGTGCTTCGACTACCTTTATCCTGATCCGTCAAGTGTGATGGCCTTTATCGAGAACCATGACACCGACCGCTTCCTGCATAATGGACAGGATGTTGATGCCTTGAAGCAGGCTCTCGCCCTGTTGTTGACCATCAAGCGTATTCCGCAGCTCTATTATGGCACCGAGGTGCTCATGAACGGCACTAAACAGATTACTGACGGCAATGTGCGCAAGGATTTTCCTGGTGGTTTTCCTGGCGATGAACACAACGCCTTTACCGCCGAGGGCCGCACTGCAGCCCAGAATGACATGTTCAACTGGTTGAGTGCATTGCTGCACTGGCGCAAAGGCAATGAATTGATTACCAAGGGCAAAATGACGCAATTTATCCCCTATGACGGCATTTATGTAGTTGCTCGCACTTTGAGAGGCCGCCATGCCGTGACCATTATTAACGGTACGACTAAGCCCAAGCAGATGAAACTTGATCGCTACAGTGAGGTGTTCGGTAATGCCACCATTGCCCGTGACGTTCCCACGGGCCGTACCATCAGTTTGGCTGAAGGTGAACTGTCGTTACCTGCTCGAGGTACATTTGTATTGGAATTTTAAGATTTTTTGTTTATCTTTGTCGCCGAAATAGAATCGCCATAGCCAGTAGGTATGAAAAAGCTAAACAGATATTATAATCGTGGTCGGCACCCCAGGAGTTTCTGGGGCAAGCGTGCGCTCAACAAAATGAATGGCAAGCAGCATGCGGAATTGCCTGAGTGGGTCTTCGCTGAATTCAAGCCAGGCCCCAAGGATCATGTGCTTGACATAGGCTGCGGCGGTGGTGCCAATATCGTTCGTCTGTTTACCTTGGCTCCCGATTGTGCTGTCACTGGCTTGGATCTGTCATCGACGGCACTTGAGATGTCTAAAGACCTCAATTATAAGGCCATTAAGGATGGGCGATGTGTGATTATTGGCGGCAGTGCGGCACAGATGCCCCTCGCCAGGGAGATTTTTGATTTGGCGATTGCCTTTGAGACGATTTATTACTGGCCATCACTCGCTATGGGCTTTTCCGAGGCACTGAGGGTGCTTAAACCCGGGGGGCGTTTTCTTATTGCCAACGAAATGGATGGTGAGGGCGAGGAATACCGCAAGATGGAATATGATATCGGCGGCATCCGCATCTATACGATTAACGAGATTGAGCAAGAACTGGCCGAGGCTGGATTCATCAATATCGATGCCCGTCACGACGAGACGCGCCATTTCATTTGCGTCACAGCCCAGAAACCTTCAGCATCCTGAGGCGTAATTAAGCAAAAAAAGCGTGACAACTGAGGATTCTATCCCTCGGTTGTCACGCTTTCTTATTGGTCTTGAATCAAAGCGCTATTGCACAAAGTACTTGAGCTCATAGAGAGCAGATGTGGCCTTGCCTGTGGCATGGTCCCACAGTCCAGCGTTGTACCAGGCGTCGTTAACATGCAGGATGCTCCACAGGCTACCGCCCAGACCATACTCATTGGCCTCGGGGAACCACCAGAACAATCCCTTGACTTGGCTGAACCCCTTAAGTGTGGTAATGAGGTCGGCAGTGAACTTGCGTTGTCCCTCATAGGTCAACGGCCAAGTAGATGTGCAATCGATGTCCCCAACAGAGTACTTGTAGCTATAGCCAGTCTCGACAATCATGATTTTCTTGTTAGGGAAGGAATTCGTCACAATGTCCAGGGCAGTGCTCAATTGAGGCAGCAAGCCGTGATAATAAGGATAATAACTCAAACCGATGATGTCGTAGTCAACACCGCGGTTCTTCATCTGATTGTAGAAGTTGACGAGCACGTTAACGCGGGGTACACGTTCGGTGTGCAGGATGATTTTGGCGTCAGGGCACTCCTCGCGGCAAGCCTTACCGGCGGCGATGAGCAAGTTGGCAAAACGAGTCCAGTTGGCGTCAGGACTGTTGGTGAAGCACTGCTTGAGTTGTGACTGGGGAGTACCAGCGGGTCCCCACAGCATGCCGTAACTGATTTCGTTGCCCGTTTGGATATAGTCGGGCGTTGCACCAGCGGCTTTGAGCTCACGCAGGCAGTCGCGTGTGTATTCATAGATTTTGTCGGTCAACTCCTCATCATTGAGGTTGGCCCAATCGGCAGGAGTGGTCTGAGCCGAAGGATCGGCCCAAGTGTCACTGTAATGGAAATCGAGCATGAATCTCATGCCTGCTGCCTTGATGCGACGCCCCAGCACCTTGACTGTGTCAAGATTTTGGATGACACCCTGTCCCTTGTGCTCGGAAGAGGCATTTTCAGGGTTGACAAACAGACGCACACGCGCGGCGTTCCAACCTTGTTGCTTGACCCATGTGATGACGTCGTTGATGCGCTGGTTGTTCACGTCACGGTAGTAGGCCGTGTTGACACCATAACTCAACGCCATCAGTTGATGAGCCTCATACTTGGTCAGCATTGAGATGTCGCCACCAACCACGGGCCGTTCATCAGGATCGCCAAGTATGATATAATCGATAATAACATTCACGTCGCTGATGTTGACCTCGCCGTCGCCGTTCGCGTCGGCATTCATGTCGGTGCCGCCGTTCAGGATGCAGTTGATCACGGTATTCACATCGCTGATGTTGACCTCGCCATCACCGTTCACATCGGCATGGGTCACTGCAAGCGCATTGACACTGGCAAGTGCCAGTGTCAATGCGGTGAAGATGTATCTGAGTGCCTTTGTCATGGCTTCCAGTACAATTAATGACTCAGGATATAATTGATGATGCCGTTGAGATCGACGATATTGATTTCTCCATCTTTGTTGACGTCACCTTTAGGATTATCAGAACCTGAGAGAATAATCTCGATGAGAGCGTTGACGTCAGCGATGTTGACTTCACCGTCTTCAACCAAGTCATATTGGAGGTAGGGGAGGTAGATGTCGGTAACGTCTTCCACTTCATACTTGCTGGTCTGGGTCATAACTTCAAAGAACGAGGTCTTGTTCACGCCTGGAACGTCAACAGTCTGATTATTGCCGGCTGTGCTGCCGCCCTGGTTGAACACGAAGTTCATGTAATAGTCTTTGCCCGTGATGGTGTAGGTGTAACAGTAGAACTTGCTACCTCCCACTATTTGCGTCTGGGCTTCGGTCATGGTTTGGCCAGGCCAGTTACCGTTGAATTGCCTGTCAAAGCTGTCCCAAGAGTAGAAGTTCACTGCGCTCCAGTTGTTGGGGGCTACTGTGGGATCCTTGAGGTAAACGGTAATGTCGTAGGGCTGGAACATGCTGGAGTCGATGATGTAGTTGCGCGTGATCACACCAGTCACGTTACCATTGATGAGGAGGCCGACCTTGAGGGTGCAATTCTGGTTCAGGGTAATATTGGCTCCGTTTGCAACCTTGGTGCCGTTGCTGGCACTAGGCTCGCTGCCGTTGGTGGTATAGACAAGCTGGGCACCATCGGTCTGGCTCACTGCGGTGAGGGTCAAGTTAATCGCACTGCCATACTCGCCGCTGGGCTTGTTGACCCAAGCCGTCTCGGTGGTCTTGCTCAATGCCAGGCGGTAGTTGGTACCGCTAGCCACTACAACAAATGTGGCGGGAATTGTGTAGGCTGTACTACCCATGGCGGCCAAGATAACACCTTTTTCGCCCACAGTGCGCTGTGCATAGTAGTTGCTGGTGGCATCTTTGGCCATAGTGTAGGTCGCACTGGTGTTGGTAATGCCTGCCAGCTGTCGTGCGTAGATCATCTGCTTGATGCTTTCCTTGTATTGAATCCAGTGCTTGAGGAAAACACAAGGAGTTCCAGGCATCGAGAGCAGGTAAGCATTGGCGGCTTCAACGTTGGTACGGATGGGATCCTGTTGTGCGGTAGAACTGCGATACTCTGTATCGTGGTTCTCAACGAAGGTTACCGAGTAACGGCGGTAGTTGGCCTCCATGTTGAGGCCCTTGTTGTTGGCTACACCCAGGTTGGTCCACTTGTTGTTGTTGACAGCGTCACGAATGACGTAGCGGAAGGGGAAGTCAAATGCGGCACTCTGCACGACGCCATCAACCTTGGTGCCGTCAATCCAGTTCTTGACAGCCGTCTGGTTGCCGTCCCAATACTCGCCAACCGAGTATTGTGCCTCGACCGAAGCATTATACATGCCAGTGTATTGAGCGCCATAGCCCTTGGTCATGTCGTAGCGGAAACCTGCGTAGCCAAAGTCCTCAAGCAGCATCTTGATGTAGGCCTTGACGTTGTTCTGTACGTTCTCGCTCTTGTGGTCAAGATCGCGCATTCCGCCCCAATCCTCTCCGGTATCGTTGTTGTTGCTCAACGAATAGCCGTGTGAAGTTGCCCAATTGAGTGTCTCGCCGCCATCGTCGTTCTTGCAGATGTCGGTAGATTTCAACTTGTAAGTCACACCCTTGTAGGTCTCGGTGGGAAAGTCCACCCAGTTCGAGACATTCTTGCGGTGGTTGATAACGACGTCGGCAATCGTGCCGATGCCTTTGCTCTTGAACGTGTTGATCATCGAGCGCAATTGGGTAGCGGTGCCGAAGGAACTATTGTAGTTGGTGAACCAGTACAGGTCATCATAGCCCATCGACGTGCCACCACCGCAGGAAGCGCTCTGCGGAATCCAAATAAGCTTGAAAAACTCAGCAAACTCGTCGGCTTGCGATTCAAGCTTTGTCCAGCGGGAGTCACTATAGGAATCCCAATAAAAACCCTGCAGCATCACGCCGTCATAGCGTGCGGGCCAGCCTTGAGCCAGCATCAGCAGTGGCAATAACGCAACAAGTGCGGTAGTGAGAATCTTCTTCATTGTCTTATCTAGTTTTATAAGGTTTTATTTTCCACAAATTTACTAAATAATCGACAATTCCAACCCCTTTGTAAAAAAATCGTCACAAAAAAAATGAATGCAATCGTTTGCAGCGCCCGATCAGGGCGACAATATCTCGTGGAATTCACAATATTTTTAATGACTTTTTTGGATTTCATGGCTTTTTGTGTATTTTTGCAATTAGAGTAGGGCACCGCGGTGTTGCGGCAGCGTTTTAATGGAAATTGAGTTGATCAGTGACTGTCGGTGCCTAATCCCCATGCCTCAATTGCCTATTTGATTAGAAAACCCCGCCTGTGCTGTTTCTTTAGGGGATTGGAAAAGCTTTGGCAGCAAATACTTTAGAATGATGAAAAATCTCTTGTTTACCTTCGCAGTGATGATGGCGACGTGCTTTTATCTGTCAGCCGATGGCGTGCTCACCAATGACGTGAATGGTTCAGGCATGATTCAAAGTCCAAGTTTATCGATTCCTCTTGGTCAGGAAGATTGGCCAATGGAGGGCTACTGGATGGTGCTGGTCGATAGATTTGGTCAGGAGAATTGGTATGAACTGGATGTGGATTATGGAGGAAATTATACTCTTGTAATGAATCTTCTTGTGGCCTCATGCGGTTCCAGGGCACATATTTATTATTGTTGTTATGGACAGAAGTATGGTGCTCCAGTCGAGGACGCCTCTCTCATTCATGGATATAACCTGAAGAATTTGCTGGTGCCCTATGATCCGTCAACCGACGATGAATTATATTTCTACACGACCGAAGCTGGATATTCTTATATGCTTACACTTGAAAAAATATATGATATTGATACATATGAAATTCTAGGCTATAATATTTTGTCTGTTCAAGGGAGTGCTGTGGGATTGCCTGCTATGAAGGGTGATGTTGACCTTGATTTCTCGACAGATATTAACGATGTAACCCGTTTAATTGACCATCTGATGAACAATAGTGTTTGGATAGATAAGGGTAATGCCGATGTTGATGATGACGGTAAGGTGGAAATCTCGGATGTGACGGCACTCATTGACCTGATATTGGGCTGGTAAACGACATGTCACATTATTATATAAACTAGAGGCTGGGCCAATGCTGGTCCAGCCTCTAAAAGTTGTCTCTCTTAAATTGGGGAGATTACTTGATGACCTTAGCGGCGGTAGAAGTGCCGTCGGTGTAGGTGATGATAGCGATGGTCACGCCACTGGGAGTAGTGGTCTCCTGGCCCATCACGTTGAAGTAGCGAACGCTCGAAATGGTCTTGGTCGAGATCAACTCCTCAACACCCGAGTTGTTCTTCACTACCAGGGTCTTGTCGTCGAGATTCACGGTCAGGTCATAGGTGCCGGCGGGCAGCTTGAAGCTGTTAGCTGCACCCCAGTTACCCAAGCTCAGCTCGATACCGAACAGGTCCTCGGTCAAGGGATAACCATCCTCGAGGGCGCCAATGCGGTAAGCGGCAATGCTGCTCCAGTCGCTAGCATCGTTAGCCAGCTTGGAAGTAAATGAGAAGAAGCTGTAGCCAATGCCGTCGTTCTCGTCAATGTTCTCACCCTGGGTGGTGATAGTGGTGGTGAAAATGTTCTCGTCCTCGGTGTCCATAGCTACACCCACATTGGGAGCCCAACTGTTGCCGTTCACTTCGCCCAATACAAACAGGTCGCCAGTGCGGGTCTCGATGGCCTCGCCCAAGGTAGCGTTGATACCAACCTCTTCATTCTCAGGATTGAAGGTGAACGTTACGGTGTAAACACCAGTCTGGTCGATGCCATAGTAGTAGTTCTCGGCAGGCCAAGCAAAACCCCAGTCGCGGTTACCCACAATCTTGAATTCGATGGCAGAGCCCTCAGCGAGCTCAACGCCGTACTTGGTGAGGGCGAAGGTGCCGTCATCCTGCTTGGTCATGTCGTTGCTGCTGTTGCTGGGATCCCACTCGGTGCCGAAGAGTGATGCGGGGGTACCGGCTACGGTGTAGAGCCTAATATCACCACCGCCATCGTCACCCTCAATCATGAACTCCATGTTGTCCAGGTCGAAAGTGATAACGTAATCCGAGGCCTCAAATGTGGCACCAAACTGGTAGGCGCCAGAACCGTTGCCCTGCTTCTGGGTGGAGGTCCAATTACCAGCTGTTACAACTTGGTCACTACCGGTGCTAGGACCAAAACGGTACTGGCTGTTAAAGGTATCCCAGTCACCTGCGGTCTCGGTCAGACCGTCAGCAAATACAAACCAGATGGTGCCAGCGATTTGGCCCGTCCAGGTGTAGGTTCCGTCACCATTGTCGGTCATTTCCTCACCGACGTTAGTGTTCCAGTTGCCAAAGGGGTCGCTACCCACGATGTAGATGCTTGCCTGCATACCCAGTGCAAGCGCACTCATTGCAATAAGAGTAAAAATTTTCTTCATGATTTACCTAAAATATTTAAAATTAATAAAATAAATTGATTGTCATGTTAATTGAAGCAAAACAACGGCTGCCCCATGTGCCCTGCCCGCAAAGGGGAGGGCACACAGGTAGCGGTCGCAATATTTTGCTTCGGGAGCATCATGTGATTACTCCATGAAGTAGTAGTACCCAAGGATGTCGTTAAACATCACAGTGTAGGTGCCAATGTTCACATTGATGTTATTACCATCTGAGATACCAAGGCCAACGGGGAAGGTGTCACCACCCCAGTTCACATCCCAACTGCCGTCGGCTGCGAACTTGAGCAGGGCTGCTCCGGTAAAGGTCAGGCCTTTCACAATCCAGTCGTGGTTCTCAGACCTGGTGTTCACCGCATTCATCGGGTTGGAGCTTGCATCCCATCCCTGATAATCACCCGGCATGGTGATCTGGCTATAGACTGCAGGTGTGATATCAACCTTCTCAACAGTCACAATGTCCCTATCGGTATCCAGAGTAATTTCGTAGTATCCAGCATCGGTAACCCTGATGTTGCCACCCTCGCCAGTGTTGCGAACGATGGCGCCATCAATCATACTGAACTGGTCACTTGCGTCACCAGGGTTGTGGATGATCTTGAAGGTCCTGCGTGCGGCAAGATAGCCCACATACTTCAAGATATTTACCTGTCCGGGAACAGCATACATGGGCTGCAGCGAAACGCCGACGTCTTCCATGCCACGGTTGTTCCAACTGCCATCACCAAAACCGGGGCCAATCAGGTACCACATGTCAGGAATGGTGAGCGGAGCCAGAATCACATGTACCATGAACTCGTCGCTGACCATTGTTGTGGCCGTCTTGCCATTGGTCATCACCCACTTCACGTAGGCAGGAATGTCATGCTGCTCTAGGGCGCGGCCAAAATGGTCAACAACATAGCTGTTCAGCTCGTTGGCATCCATGTAACCATCATTGGTGATCACATAAGCCACACCATCAAGAATGATATAGGTCTCGGCATAGTAGTTGGTGTCGGACGCAGCAGGATTCGTCAGGTTGCACACCTTGACTTGCGTCGTGCCCTCGGGTAGCTGAGCATAGTCAACCAGGTCAGCGTCCTTTGCAGTACCAGTGCCAAAGGTGATTTCATCGCCCTGAGCGTTGCTCTGAGGCTCTGCCCAGTCCTTGTAGTCTTCGCTACATCCGGCCAGCAACAGGGCCATTGCGGCGATATATAAAAACTTCTTCATATCTTTTTCTGATTTTTAGATTGTTTTACTGTGCTGCAATAAAGGTGTAAGTGCCCATGATGTCGTTGAACAGGATCGAGTACTTGCCAGCGGGAACACTGATGTTGTCACCGCCTGCGACACCAAGACCATAGGGGAAGGTGGTGCCACCCCAGTTCACGTCCCAACCGCCGTTAGCGGCAAACTTGAGCATGGCATCGGTAGCAAAGGTCTCCTCAACAAACCAGTCGTGGTTCTCGAGACCATCCATCGTGCTGACAGGAGCCAACGCGTTGTTTTCGGGTGCCCATTCCTGGTAATCGCCAGGCAAGGAAATCATGTTATAGATAGCAACGCTCTCCTGATACTTTTCGATGGTGACATCGCCATTAACGCTAACCAGGATCATGTAGTAGCCAGACTCCTTGATGCCGATGTTGTGGTTGTCGCCATCTTCATCCGACAGGAATTCGCCAGGACTTACCACATTGGTGTAGTTGAGCTGCTCATCCCAGCTACCAGCTACATGGACGAACTTGAACTGACCACCAGCAGGGAAGTAGCCGACATACATGCCACCAGCCAAGAAGGTTCCATCGGTGTCATAGGCAGGATACAACGGGATAAGTCCGACACCGACACTGCCATTGCTCCACGACTGGCTACCGATGCAGTCACCAACCAGGTACCAGATGTCGTAAACTGCAGAAGTGCTGATGAAGTAGGGCTTCACGGTGATGCTCACGGGATTGGAATAAATGGTTTCGGCACCGGGAGTCGAAGCGCTCAAGCGCAACCAGATGGTCATCTCCTCGGGGATCACACTCTCCTCATCCCACTGCTCGATTAACACGATTGCCTTGGCAATATCCTCGGCATTCAGGTCACCTGAGCAGCCAGCAAAGATAGACTTGATAACGTCATAGGTGGGCACCTTAGTGCCGGTTTCATCGGCGTTGGCATCGGCCACCGAAACCGTCCAGTCGTTGGTGGGAGACACCTCAAACTGATAGTCCACGGCTGCAGGCCAGCCACCATAGTCGGGCTGTGACCAGGTGAACGGAATCACCGAAGAGTTAGCCAGATCAACATTGTTGTTCACAGACTTGTTGAGAGTGAACCCAGTGGGTTGAATCAGCGTGGGATTGGAATCGCGGTCATCCTCGCACGCTGTGAACACTATCGTCATGCTCAACAGCACCAGTGATGATAAAAATATCTTTTTCATGTTCTTGTTGTCATTAATTAATGTTAGACATTACTGTAGCGCATCAATATCCCGGATTCTGTTTGAGCTTGGGATTGGCAATCAGGTCATCGTTGGGAATAGCGAACACGTTGCGCTCGGCTGAGAAGGGACGGCCCTCATAGGCACCACCCTTCCATTGCCACAGGTAGTCGTTGTTGCCACCGAACTTGCCGAAGCGGATCAAATCCATGCGGCGACGGCCCTCGAAGTAGAACTCGCGGCTCCACTCTGAGAGAAGCTGGTCGAGCGTCAAGCTGCGCAACTCGCTGGCGTGAGCACGGCGACGCAGGATGTTGACGGCTTCCTTGGCTTCATCGGGCTGTTGGCCCAGGCGGGTCAATGCCTCGGCATAGGTCAAATAGGCCTCGGCCTTGCGTATGTAGAACAGATGGGAGTCGGCAAAGGTGATGCTGCTACCCTTGCTGCCGTCACACTTGAAGTTGTTGAACTTGGTGATGGCATAACCATAGGTGAAGTCTGACTCATTCTCCACATTCAGGTGGCGACCTGCGGTCTCAAACAGAGCACGGTCGTCGCCGGCTGCCTGACATACTTCATAGGCATGAGCCTCGGGGGCGTCATCGTTGGGGAAGAACTGCCTGATGAGCTCGGGACGGGCACGGTTGCCACCCCAGGTACTGTTGTCATACAAGCCGTTCACCTCGGTTGCATCATACTGGTTGGGATGCACGTCGGCATCCACGGTGGAGCAGATCAGGAAGTTGGTGCCACCCCACGATGTGGTGCGCAGACCATCTTGAATAACGGGGAAGAGAGCCTCATAGGAAGCACCGTTGGTGCAGTTGTCACCCATGAACAGCATCTGGTAAGCAGTGTACTCACGGTAGATACCGTCAATACCCTGGCCTGCATAACCGGTAGTGTGCAGCTGGTAGGCAGAGTCAATGACCTTCTTGGCATACTTGGCGGCATCTTCCCAACGCGGGGTGCCGGTGTACACTTGCCAGTTCAGGTAAAGACGGCCCAGCAGCATCCATGCAGCAGCCTTGTCAACACGACCATAACCTGCCTCACCATATTTCTTGGGAGCAGGATCGTTGAGAATGTTATCGCCACTGCCTTCACCAACGATGTCAAGCAGCTCGCTCTCGATGAACTCACAAATCTCGGCACGAGACTTCTGATCAGGATCCTCACCTGAGATGACGGTTGAGAAGGGAATGTCTCCAAAAGCGTCGGTCAGCAAGAAGTACTGGAAGGCACGCAGGAAACGAATCTCGGCAGTCATCGTGGCATCATGGTCGGCAAACTTCTCCATATACTGGTTACAGAAGGTGATGCCGATACACAGGCCATAGTAGTAACCGCGCAGCATCGGGTGGCTGGCGTCGTAAGTATTGTGGCAATACTCGGGAATACCGGTGTCGCCCCATCCGCAGATGGCCTCATCGGTGGTCAGCTCGTTGGAGTTCCACATCTGGCGGTACTTGTGCTGGAAACCGCCGTCCAGACCATCAACGTCAACATTGTCATCACCGCCGTTGTTGCCCGAAGTGGCAAACACCGAGTAGCACTTGTTGAACATCTGCTCAACACCCACGTCGCTCTGCAGCGAGGGGTCGATAGGCTCGACATCCAGGTCGTTGATACAGGAGGCTAGACCTCCAACCATCAACATGACGGCAACTGCACATTGTATATATTTGAAAAACTTATTCATTGTCGTATTTCTGATGAAAAATTAGTATAACCTGTCAACGTAATTAGAAATTCAGACTCAAACCAAGGATGAACGAGATGGGACGGGGGAAGATATCGCCACCAATACCACCGTAGATCTCAGGATCGATGCCGTCATACTTGGTGATGCAGAACACGTTGCTCACAGTACCATAAAGACGTCCGCCAATGCCATTGTAGCTATTGCGCTTGAACAGGCCGTTGAAGCTGTAACCCAGGGTGATGTTGTCACACTTGAGGAACGAGGCGTTCTGTACCCAATAGTCGGTCATGATGGTGTTGTTGTCATAGGTCTGCCAACCCAGCTCAACCGACTTCTTGGGACGGTTGTTCAGGTAGAAGCCCGAAACAGCCTCGAGTACCGAAGCAGTGCTGGTGTTGTGGTAGCCTTGCATCACGTTGTTGTACATGTAGTTGCCGATGCTGGCACGCAGGCTGAAACCGAAGTCCCAGTTCTTCCAGTCCAGACGCGAGGACAGACCCATGGTCACGGGTGCGTGCGGCGACTTGTAGAAGTACTTGTCTTCCTCACTGATGACGCCGTCACCGTTGCGGTCTACGACTTGGCCCTCGATGGGCTTGCCGTTCACGTCATAAACCTGCTGTAATACAAAGAAGCTGTGAGAGGGATGTCCCACAGAGTGGGCCTGCACATTGCCATTGATGCCGATGCCGCCGGTCATAACCTTGAAGGTGGGATCCTTGTCGAGCAGCTCGGTAATCTTGTTGCTGTTGTAGGTCAGGTTGTAGTCGATGGTCCACAACAGATCGGTGGTGGAGATGGCCTTCCAATTCAGAGAGAACTCGATACCGGTGTTGCGCAGCGAACCGATGTTCTTGAAGAAGGCGTTCTTGAAGCTGGTCAATGCCGAGAAGGCGGTCCAGTTCAACAGGTCGGTGGTCTTGCGATAATACCAGTCGATGCTACCGCTCAGACGCTGATTCATGACACCCCAGTCAAGACCGATGTTGGTCGTTGTGGTGGTCTCCCACTTGAGCTCGGGGTTATAAACATTGGGCTTAGCCTTTTCGCCAGTGCCCACGAGGTCGTAGAACGAACCGACGCTACCATTGCTCACAACGTAGTTGTTGAAGTAGTTGTAGTCGCCAATGCCTTCCTGCTGACCGGTCTTACCCCAACCGAGGCGCAGCTTCAGGTCACTGAAGGGACCATCGTGCATGAAGGCTTCCTCGTTGATCTTCCACGCAAATGCTGCCGACGGGAAGAGTGCCCAGTGCTTCTTGAAGCGGGACGAACCGTCATAACGCAGGGTGAAAGTCATGAGGTAGCGGTTGGCATAGGTGTAGTTGGTACGGCCAAAGAACGATACCAGATAGTTCTCGGTGCGGTAACCCAGACCGTTGTTTTGGCGATAAACACCATCGCCATAGATGGCACCGGCCTTGGAATCACCCACATTGTAGTTGGCACTGGGAATCCAGATGCCCGGAGCTACATGGAGGGCTTTCTCGCTGTCTTCGGCGGTGAAGAGCAGTGACGAGTTGACGGGATAGGTTCCCCAAGACTCGTTGTACTCCTTGCGCCAGTTGTGCTGCCACTCGTAACCAACCATGATATCGAAGTGGTGCTTGTCGTTGAAGTCCTTGAAGTACTGGGCATAGGTACTCAGCTGCAAGTTCTCCTTGGACTGGGTGTAGCGGCTGTTGTTGCCATAGTAGTTCGAGGTGTTGGAGATATTGGCACTGTTGTTGTGGCCATGGCCACCAGTGAAGTCACCACCCAGGGTGAGGTGGAGTCTCAAGTCCTCAAAACCATGGATCTTGTAGTCAATGTCGGCACTGCCGATGAATGAATGTGACCAACCGGTGTTGTCGTGGTTGTCGAGCATGGCAACGGGGTTGTAGGGGGCGTTGCCGTTCTTGGAGTAGCCTCCCCATCCGGGATCGGTGGTGTTCACCTGCAGCCAGTCAAAGTAACCGCCCACGCAGGCATACATCGGGTCGTTGGAACGAACGGGCTGAGTCGGGTCCATGCGCACGGCATTACCTACAGCTCCGGTGTCGGCCCAACGCGACTTGGTCCATGCCAGTTTACCATTGAGGTTCAATGTCAAGTGGTCATCAAACAACGAAGGATTCAGGTTCAAGGCCGTGGTGACACGCTTGAAGTCCGAGGTCTTGAGGATACCCTGTTGATCAGTATAACCCACCGAGATGCGATAGGGCAGGATATTGGTTACCGAACCGGCCAGCGTCAAGTTGTGGTCATGGCTCAATGCGGTGCGGTAAATCTCATTCTGCCAGTCGGTGTTGGCGTTGCCCAGCAATGACAAGGCCGTCTCTTCACGGGTATCGCCAGCAAAGATCTTCTTCACAAATGCGCGATACTCGTCACCGTCCATCACGTCGATGGTCTTTTTCTTCATACTCCAGGTCACACTACCGTTATAGGCCACTTGCGGAGACTGGCCGCGACGACCTTTCTTGGTGGTGATGATGATGACACCGTTAGAACCACGGCTACCGTAGATAGCGGTGGCCGAAGCGTCCTTCAACACGTTGAAGCTCTCGATATCCTGGGGGTTAACCAGTGACAGGGGGTTGGAAAGACCGCTCACGCCGTTGTTATCCATGGCAATACCATCAATCACAATCAGCGGGTTGTTGCTGGCGTTCAGTGACGAACCGCCACGAATGCGGATCGTTGCACCGCCACCGGGGCTACCGTCACCACTGGTAACGCTCACACCGGCAATCTTACCACCCAGCATGTCCTGAGCACTCACAACGACACCCTTGTTCTTGGCATCGGGCTTAAGAGCCGTCACCGAACCGGTCAAGTCGTTTTTCTTGACGACACCATAACCGATGACCACCAGATTTTCCAGCATCTGGGTGCTCTCGGCAAGGGTAATAATTAACTCGCTGGCTGCGGTGACCTCATGGTCCTCATAGCCGACAGACGAGATCAGGAGCTTGGCGCCCTGAGGCACACCTTCGAGGGTGAAGTTACCGTCAAAGTCGGTAGCTGTACCCAGTTGGGTGCCCACGACACGAATGCTCGCGCCGATAACGGGTTCGCCGGTAGCATCCTTAACAAGGCCATTCACAGTAATCTGTGCATAGGCTCCCAGTGACAGGAAAAGTCCCATCACAAGGGTTAGAATCCTAAACGGAATTCTGATGTTTACCTGCTTCATCTTTTAATTTTTAAAGTTAATATTATGTTGATAATTAATTGTTTAACATCAATTTGATGGTTGTGGCTCGGGCGGTGTTACAGTGCCGCCAGGTCTCAAAAGCCCCTTTTAAGGCAATTAAAACAAGGCAAAAATAGGAATTTTCATTTTAATTTTCTTTTTTTATAATGTTAAATTTTCCTTTAAATACATGCAATCGTTTGCGCAATCCGATTTTTCTTTGTAACTTCGCCGCAATAATGCTTGTCTAGCGTTTAATCAACATATACCATTCAACTAGAAGATATGGATGATAACCAACAGTTGACGATGAAAGATATCGCTCGTGAGCTGGGCGTGTCGGTGGCTACGGTCTCGCGGGCGTTGAACGACAGTCCCAGCATCTCGCGTGAGCGCCGCCAGGCCATTCAGCAGTATGCGCGGGAACACAACTACTTCCCCAACGTGATTGCTGAGCAGCTGCGTCACAGTCGCCGCAACCCGTCGCGTGCCATCGGAGTCATCGTTCCCGAGCTGGTGCATTACTATTTCTCGTCTATTCTCGATGGCATTGAGGCCGAGGCTTCATCCCGCGGCTACCACATCATCGTCGCCAAGAGCAACGAGAGTTATGAGCGCGAGGTACAGATTTGTGAGGCGATGCTCAAGAACAAGGTGTGCGGCATCATTGTTTCGCAGGCCAAGGATACCGAGCGCTATGACCATTTTGAGCACCTTGAGGCCGCCGGCGTGCCGCTGGTGTTCTATGACCGCATCTGCCCCGCCATGAACGCCAGCCGTGTGGTTGTTGACGATTACATGGGTACGATGAACGCTGTTTCTCATCTTATCGAGACGGGGTGCAAGAGAATCTCCTTCTATGGCGCCCCGATGAGCATGGAAATCGCCATCAACCGCTACAACGGTTACCGCGACGCCTTGTACAAGCACGGTATGGAGATGGACGAGGCGTTGGTGCGCATTTGTGATAACCGTGCTGACGCTGAACGCATTACACCTGCCATGATGCGCATGGATAATCCGCCTGATGCCTTTTTTGCCGTCAACGATGAGACGGCCATCGGCATCCTGTCGGTGGTCAAGCGGATGGGCTATGTTGTGCCTAACGAGGTGAGCATCTGTGGCTTTACAAACGGTTTCCGCGCCACCGTGTGCGACCCGATGTTGACGACCGTCGAGCAGCGTGGCACCCAGGTGGGAAAGGAGGCCGCCGACATCCTTATCGGCCTGGTGGAGGGCACCCTGCCCCGTGACCATGCCGAGAAACGCATCGTCAAGACCCGCCTCGTCGTCCGCGGCACGACCCGTTTGATCTGACGATTCTGGTTGACTAAGGTCATCGGCAAAGCGTTGAAATGTAGCATCAAAGGCTCATTCCACTCTTCTTCATGACAATTTTTGTGGCTGTGTCATCAATTTGACATGGTATTGTGACCTTGCTGTCGAACGGGGAATTATTTAAGTTATCCGTTGGCGGAATTAAGCGAGCGCATACTTGACCCTGCCGACGGGTCTGTTATTGATTGTGTTTAGATATTGTGAGACAGTAAAGGCGCTCGCCTATTGAGAGCTGGCACACCTTGACTGGTTTGGAGTCGATGATGAAGATATCCTCTCCGCCGTTAGATTAAGGGCGATCACATCCAGGTCGCTGAACTTGGGAACCACACATGGCCGAGGCATATTGCCGAGTTCATTCACAAGATTTGCTGATAATTTCTTGCATACATATAGAATTTTGACGAAAATTGCGTACAAGCTGTGCATACGGTGATTTGAACTTAATTGTTTAATTGCCAATAAATTACTAAAAATCAGAGATATGCGGAATTTTGAACATCTTTTTATTGTCTTTATAATCCCGCCAACGGGTTTAAGTTCAAAAATATTAGATTTTGAATAATATTTATTCTGATTTGTTTGGTTTCCCGCTTGCAGGAGCGGTTTTTTGTGAGGACAATGATGACAACCTCATGTTAATGTCCTTTTCTTAATAAAAACGGATTTTGATTTTGACAAGACTGGTCGTGGAAAGGGCTGATTGACATGTGGAAGGCAAGCATATCATCGCTGGAGACGCTTTTCCCTCAAGATAGATCTCAAATTGCACAATAACCAGTCACAATTCACGTTTTAAATGAAAAAGTAGCATATTAAATCACATTCGATAACTAATTCCAAATTAAATGTATTAGCATGAAAAATCAGTTTTTATTGGCGATTTTTGCCCTTATTGCATTGTCTTTACAAGCCAAAGTGGAAGTTGAAGTATCAGAGACCGTCGAATTGATGAGCATCCTCTCACGCACGGCGGGTTTTGAGGAGTACAACATGGACATGGGTGGCCAGTACACCAAGGATACTGAAGCTTGGTTTGCCCCGTTCAAAGAACATCCTTTGATCAGCTATTACCAGAGTTTGAGAGAGAACTATGGCATCGCCTACAATGCGCCCGCCAGCCTGGCGGTAAGCCTTGAGGTTGAGGGTGGAAAAATCAAGATGGTGGGCAAGAAGGAACTGCTTGACGACCGATGGTTTAACGTTGACCTGAACGACTTCGTCGCCCGTCTCAACCAGTTCTATACCGACACCCGCTTCCACGAGTTTTTCCAGCAGCACCAGGCCTTCTATAACAATGTGTTGCAGCAATACCAGACTAACGTGATGAAGTATTTCAATCAGGACTGGTATTCTCGGTTTAACGGGACAGAGCCTGGGGAAATTTTCCGCCTCATTCTCGGGTTCACCAATGGCGGAAGTAATTATGGTGCTAGCCGTCAGGTCCAGGGACAACCCAAAGAAAGTTTTTCCATTTGTGGCTATTGGACTCATCCGCAGATGGGTAGCGTCTTGGATCCAAAGAATGCGAAACAACATGCCGTGCCAACCTTGATCCATGAGTTCAACCATTCCTTTGTCAATCCCTTGCAGGAAACCGAGAAGAATGCGGCAATATTGGGCGATATTCCGCAGCGGTTGCTCGAGCAGGATTTCAGTATCATGAGCAAGCAGGCCTATCCTGAACCCAAGACCGTCTTTAACGAGAGCGTTGTGCGTGCCGCCACGATCATCTACATGATGGAAAATGGCTTTACGGCCGATGAAGTGGAAACGGAGTTGATGAGTCACATGATGCGTGGTTTCAAGTGGATGCCTGAACTCGTCACAGCCTTGCGCGACTACACCAGTCACCGCAATAAGTATCCCACGCTCAGCGACTTCTATCCCCAAATTGCCAAAGTGTTGAAAAACTATCTTGATGCTGAAGACAAAAGGATGGATAAAATATTGAAATTCAAGCAGTCTTCCAATAAACCGAGTGCAACGACTTCCCGGTTGAAGGCCGAAGCCATGGAGACTGTCGAGCTGATGGGAGTCCTCTCTCGCCTGGCGGGTTATGAGGAATACAACATGATGAAGGATAATCAATACATCCAGGATGTCGATAAATGGTTTGAGCCTTTCAAACAGCATCCCGCAATCGAGTATTATCAAGGGCTGAGGCAGCAATGCTACATCGCCTATGACGCCCCCATGAGCCTGGCCGTGCGACTTGCGGTCGATAACGGCAAGATTGTGAAACTTCAGGAAGAAGCAGGTGACACTGGATTGGACAGCCGTTGGGATCCGGTGAACATGAACGAGTTCTTGGGCCTCCTCAACCAGTTCTACACCGATACCCGTTTCCGCGAGTTCTATCAGCAGCACCAGTCGTTCTATCAAGATGCGCTCAAGGCGTTTAACAATGTGGTGATGCCATCTGTTCACCCCGAGTGGTTTGATGACTTTTATGGCAAACCGTCAAGCGGTTTGAAAAAGGTCGTTATGGGCTTCGCCACCAGCGATGGTGGTGCTTATGGCACGGTGCGCCATCTGAAGGGCCAACCCAGGGAGGATTGCCCCGTAATATGCTATTATGGTTTTGACAAGATGGCGGAGATTCCAGAGGGGATGAGCGAAGCAATAGCAAACATGATCACTGGCATGTTTAATAGTTCTGTTGATCAATCATCGGTCAATGAAGATAAGAACTTGGCTTTACTTGGTGAGATTGGAACCAGATTGTTGAACAATAACCCAATGCTGGGGTACAATTATGGTTATAATGATGGCTCAACACTGATGAACGCGAGCCTGGGGGCTGCTGCCAAAATAGTTTTTATGATGGAAAACGGAAAAACTACCCAGCAAGTAGGTCAAGAGCTCGCAAATGAAATGTCATCGGGTTACACCTGGATGCCCGAACTGGTCGCTGCCTTGCGCGGCTACGCCAGCCACCGCAACAAGTATAAGACTATCAACGACTTCTGTCCTCAGATCGTCAAGGTGATGAACAAACACCTTGACACCGAACAGAAGCGCCTCGATAAGGCACTGAAATAGACGTCAAGAGTATTGATGACCGAAACAGGAAAGGGGGCAGCCATATTTGCCCCCTTTTCTTGTGATATTGGTCAAAAATCCTTAAAAAGTTTGTGGGATGGATATATATTGTGTAACTTTGTGGGTTGAAAGTTGCTTCTAATACAAGACAAACAAGTTAAACCTTATAATAATGAGAAAGTTACTCTTAGGTGATGAGGCTATCGCCCAGGGCGCGCTTGATGCGGGTCTGAGTGGCGTGTACGCCTATCCGGGTACTCCCTCGACCGAGATCACGGAGTACATTCAGAATTCCAAGTTAGCGGTGGAACGCAACGTTCATCGCCGCTGGTGTACCAACGAAAAGACGGCTATGGAGGCTGCCTTGGGCATGTCCTTCATGGGCAAGCGTGCGCTGGTCTGCATGAAGCATGTGGGCCTGAACGTGTGCGCCGACCCGTTCGTTAACTCGGGCATGACGGGTGTCAACGGCGGTCTGGTGGTCCTCGTGGCCGACGACCCCTCGATGCACTCCTCCCAGGACGAGCAGGACAGCCGCTTCTACGGCAAGTTCGCGATGATTCCCACGCTGGAGCCCAGCACGCAGCAGGAGGCCTACGACATGATGGAGATGGCCTACGAACTGAGCGAGGAGGTCTGCCTCCCCGTGCTCATGCGTGTAACCACCCGCATGGCCCACAGCCGCGCTGTGGTTGAGGTGAAAGAGACTCCGCGTGCCGAGAACGAATTGAACTATGACGCTAAGGCCAGCCACTGGGTATTACTCCCCGGCAACGCCATCAAGCGCAACATCACGGTGACAGGGCAGCAGGCCGAACTCGAGCAGCGTGCCGTCAACAGCAAGTACAACAAGTACATCGACGCTGCCGACCACTCGATGGGTGTCATTGCCTCGGGTATCGCTTACAACTACCTGATGGAGTGCTATCCCGACGGATGCCCTTACCCCGTGCTCAAGATCAGCCAGTATCCCATGCCCAAGGAACTCATCGGCCGCATGACTGCCGAGTGTGACGCCGTCCTCATTGCCGAGGAAGGCCAACCCTTCATCGAGGACCTCGTGCGTGGTGTGATGCCTGGCAATGCCGTTATCAAGGGCCGCCTCACCGGCGAACTGCCCCGTACCGGCGAATTGAATCCCGACGCGCTCAAGCGTGCTCTGGGTGTTGAGGTACGCGAGGGTTATGACAGCTGTGAGGATGTCGCTCCGCGTCCCCCCGCATTGTGCCAGGGTTGCGGTCACCGCGACGTCTATACCGCCCTCAACGAGGTGTTGAAGGATTATCCCAACGCCCGCGTGTTTGGTGACATCGGTTGCTACACCCTGGGCTTCATGCCCCCGTTCAAGGCTATCCACTCGTGTGTTGACATGGGTGCCAGCATTACCATGGCCAAGGGTGCCAGCGATGCCGGCCAGTGGCCTGCCGTTGCCATCATCGGCGACTCGACCTTCACCCACTCCGGTATGACGGGTCTGCTCGATGCCATCAACGAGAACGCCAACATCACCGTCATCATCAGTGATAACCTCACCACCGGCATGACGGGTGGTCAGGATTCGGCAGGAACCGGCAAGTTCGAGGCCATCTGCCGTGGCTTGGGCCTGCCCGAGGAGCACCTGCGCGTGGTAGTTCCCCTTCCCAAGAACATGCCCGAGATCACGCAAATGATGCGTGAGGAGATTGAGTACCGCGGCACCAGCGTGATTATCCCGCGCCGCGAGTGCATGCAAACATTACAACGTCATCTCAAACAAAAGAAAGCACAGGAGGCAAAGCAATGAAAACCGATATTATCCTTTGCGGCGTGGGAGGACAAGGAATCCTCTCGATCGCGACAGTCATTGGCGAAGCAGCCATGCACGAGAACCTTTATATCAAGCAGGCCGAGGTGCACGGCATGTCACAGCGTGGCGGTGACGTGCAGTCCAACCTGCGCATCAGCAGCAACCCCATCAACAGCGACCTGATTGCCCTCGGTTCGGCCGACGTGATCATCTCGATGGAGCCTATGGAGGCCCTGCGCTACCTGCCTTTCCTGAGCAAGGAGGGCTGGATCATCACCTCGAGCAAACCCTTTGTCAACATCCCCAACTACCCCGAAGTTGACACTGTGATGGCCGACCTGAACAAGGTGAAGAACGTCATCATCCTCGATATTGAGAAATTGGCTCAGGACAATGGTATTCCCCGCTCGGCCAACGTCATCCTGCTGGGTGCAGCCCAGAAGGCATTGAATATCGAGTATGACAAGCTGGAGAACGCCATCCGCCGCGTCTTTGGCCGCAAGGGCGACGCCGTGGTTGACGCCAACCTCAAGGCTCTTGCCATCGGAAAGGAGGCTCAGCGATGAGACCCACACCCATTAGCCGCGAGATCATCGACCGCGCGATTGACGAGTATGGCATCATCGACTATGCCAACGCCACCATCCGTGAGGTAAAAGCCATCGCCGAGCGCGCTGAGCGCGAGTCGGGACAGGAGTTTATCAAGATGGAGATGGGTATTCCCGGATTGCCCGCCGCCAAAATCGGCGTTGAGGCACAGATCAAGGCCCTGCAGAACGGTTGTGCCCGCCTGTATCCCGCTTTGCCCGGTGAGCAGATGATCAAGGATGCCACTTCCCGTTTCATCAAGGCCTTTATCGACATTGACATCCCCGCCGAGTGCTGCATCCCCACTGTGGGCTCGATGCAGGGCACCTTCGCCTCGTTGCTCACCATCACCCAGAGCAACAAGAAGAAAAACAAGGCCCTCTTTATCGACCCGGGTTTCCCCGTGCAGAAGTTGCAGCTCGAGATCCAGGATGTCCCCTACGAGACATTCGACATTTACGAGTTCCGTGGCAAAAAGTTGCGCGCCAAGCTCGAGGAATACATGTCCAAGGGTGACGTGTGCTGCCTGATTTACAGCAATCCCAACAATCCCGCGTGGATTTGTCTCACCGACGAGGAGTTGAAGGACATCGGCGAGTTGGCGACCAAGTATGATGTCATCGTGCTTGAGGACCTGGCCTATTTCGCTATGGACTTCCGCCTGGACATCAGCAAGCCCTTTGAGCCGCCCTTCCAGCCCAGTGTGGCCAAGTATACCGACAACTACATCATGCACATCAGCGGCAGCAAGGCCTTCTCCTATGCTGGCGAGCGCATCGCGATGACCTGCATCAGCCCGACGATCTTCCATCGCCACTATCCCGATTTGTCGGCCCGCTACGACGGACTGCCCTTCGGCAAGGTATTCATCACCCGCACGCTCTATGCCCTGTCCTCGGGAACGAGCCACAGTGCCCAGTATGCGTTGGCTGCCATCATGGATGCCGCCAGCAATGGCGAGTACCACTTCCGTGACGACGTCATCGTCTATGGCCAGCGTGCCCACAAGTTGAAGGAGATCTTCACGCGCCACGGCTTCCGTATCGTTTACGGCATGGACGGTGACCAGCCCATCGCCGACGGTTTCTACTTCACCATCGGCTACGGCAACATGACCAGCGGCGAGTTAGCTCGCGAGTTGATGTACTACGGCGTGAGCGCCATCTGCCTTGCCACTACCGGCTCATGGCAGGAAGGTCTGCGCGTGTGCACCTCGTTCATCCAGGATCACCAGTACGAGATCCTCGACGAACGCATGGCCATTTTCGCCGAGAACAACCCCATCGAATAGGTTAGGAAATAGCAGTTAGGAGTTAGAAGTTGGCATCTGCCCCCTAACACCTAAAACTTAAGGCTTGAGATGTATTATTAAGAAAAAGATACACTATAAAGAGGGCGTGTCATAACTGAATTATGGCACGCCCTCTTTATTGATTAGGGTCTAGGGGGATAATGTTGTATGTGTTGTCCTTCAACGTTGTTGATGTTGTTTGTTAATTCGTGAAATTCGTAGTTAAAACTTAGAACTCGAAGCCGAGGTTGATGTAGATGGAGACTTGCTTGGTGAAGTTGCTCCAGCTCAATGAGCCGCCCAGGGGGCCGACAATGCTGTTGTAGTAATAGGCCAGTTGGGTGCCCCAGATGGGCTTGCCGTCAAAGATGTCCTCCAACTTGTCGTTTTGCTCGGCGAGGTGACCCTTGACCATGAGGTAATGCTCCTTGTAGAGGCGCTGTTGCAACTTGAAGCCGGCGATCAGCAGCTTAGTATCCATGACAAGGCAGTGACCGAAGCCAGAGAATGGCAGCTGCTGCGCATAGTAGATGCCGCTGCGGTTGCCGCCCAACATGTTCATGACTGTAGCAGGCAGGTCCTTGCCGAACATCAGTCGTCCATAGACCATGGGCTGCAGATGGGTCGTGCTGGTCAGCGGCACTGTCATGCGCCACTGGGCAGCCACCTCGCTGAAGCCTGCATGCCCTTTCCACTGGGCGAAGTTGTCAGTGTAGTAGGCATATAGTGCCTCGGCACGCATGCCCTTGCGGGTGAAGTACCAGTGGTCCTCAGTGTTGTACTGTGCGCTAGCGTGGTAATTGAAGTAGTACTCGTTTTTCTGGAAATCGCTGACGCTATAGGCACTGTTCAGGACATCATAGTGGTGGTAATGCTCCCAAGCTATGCCCAGGTCAACGTTCAGGTTGAGCGCATCAAATGAGAATAGCGTCGCATTGGCCTTTTGATAGATGAATTTTATGTTATCTGAACGATGCTTCCCCATAAATAGGTCGATGTTCTCGTGCCAGATCTCATAAGAAAGTCCGATCTTGCGGTGTTGCTTGGGAATCATGTTCCAAGCCAGGCGGCCCATGGTGCGCTTGCCCAAACGGAGCGTGAGATCCAGGGTCTTATCCAGCTTGTTGCCGAAGTAATAGGTCGCGCCGATTTGTGCCGCAACCAGTTCCTCGTTGTCATATCGCAGGCCAATGCTCGCCTTGATGGAGTTCTTGGCATTCTCCTCGTTCACGAGTTTGCCTGCCTGGGTGTTGTCGATGTCGCTCAGCTGGATGATGCTGTAGTCGGGCCTGTAGTCGGCAGGTACCCCGGCCTTTTCCTTCAGTATCATGATGGAGTCCATCTGGGCTCTTGTCGCCTCTTCTCCGCGCTTGATGAGCTCCTTGATGGCCGAATTGTAGAAATGGGCAGCCGAGTAGCCCCTAACAGGCACATGGATGATGAGGTCGCAATACTTGTCATTCTCGTCGCTGCGGTTGTGGATGTCGGCACCCACCGAGCGCTCCAGAATATCAGATGTGGAGTAATACTTATCGTTCAGACCCAAGTCGGTCCTGATGCCGATGACGATGTCGGCACCCATTTTACGCGCCAGGTCGGCAGGGAAGTTGTTCTTGGTGCCACCGTCAACCAGGATATAGGGGTCCATCCTCACGGGAGCGAACACGCCAGGCACTGCCATGCTCGCACGGATGGATCGGGCCAGTGAGCCGTGGTCGAGCACCACCTCGCTGTCGGTGACCAGGTCGGTGGCGATGCAGCCGAAGGGGCGCGGCAGCGACTTGAAGTCGATGTCCTCGGGCTGGCGCAGGTAGTGGCGCAGGGTTTTCTCGACGTTGATGCCGCGGATGAAACCTCCGGCCAACGTGTCCTGGCTCTTGTCCAGGAACAGGCGGTAATCAAACAGGTAGATATTCTGTTTCTCACGCTCGTCGAGCGTCTGGTTCCTCATCGACAGGCGGTCGCGCAGGATGTCGCCCCAGTCCATGCTGTTGATGATGGTCTCTATGTCGGTGGCATCATAGCCCACGGCATACATGCCGCCAATGATGCTGCCCATCGATGTGCCAGTGACCATGTCGATGGGGATGCCGGCTTCTTCAAGCACTTTGAGGGCACCGATGTGAATGGTACCCATGGCACCGCCACCACACAGCACAACGGCGACTTTCTTGCGCTCGGTAGCCATTGGTTGCGCAATCAGGCTGGCCATTGTCAGCAAGAGTATAAAAGAAGTGAGGAGTCGTTTCATAATAAAAGTTCTGATTTTTTTTGCAAAATTAAGTGTTTTTCCGCTATTAATTGTTACCTTTGTAAACTAAATCAAACCTCTACAGCAATTATGAAGACTTATCTCGTGACGGGAGCCGCCGGATTTATCGGCTCGAACTTTGTGAAGTATATCCTCGACAAGTATGGTGACAATATCGAGGTCATTATCCTTGATGCGTTGACCTATGCCGGCAACCTCGCTTCAATCAAGAGCGAGATTGAGTTGCCCAACGTGACTTTCATCCGTGGTGACGTGGGCGACCGTGAACTGGTCCAGAGCATCTTGCGTGACAACGATGTGGATTACATTGTCAACTTCGCCGCCGAGAGCCATGTGGACCGCAGTATCACCAACCCGCGCTTGTTCTTGGAAACCAACATCCTGGGCACCCAAAATATGCTCGACTGCGCCCGTGACGCCTGGTTTACTGGTAAGGACGCTCAGGGACGCAACACCTATGCCCCCGGCAAGAAATACCTCCAGATCTCGACCGATGAGGTCTATGGCTCGCTCGCTAAGGATTTTGACGAGTCCCAACCGCTGGAGTTGGGCGACGACGTGCGCGAGGTGATCGAGGGTCGCACCGACCTCAAGACCTATGGCCGCCATTTCTTCACCGAGGAGACTCCGCTGGCGCCCCGCTCGCCCTATTCGGCCAGCAAGACCAGCGCCGACCTCATCACGATGGCCTATCACGAGACTTACGGCTTGCCCGTCAACATCACCCGCTGCAGTAACAACTACGGTCCCTATCACTTCCCTGAGAAACTCATCCCGCTCATCATCAAGAATATCCTCGAGGGCAAGAAACTGCCCGTCTATGGCAAGGGCGAGAACGTGCGCGACTGGCTCTATGTCGAGGACCACTGCAAGGGCATCGACCTGGTGCTGCGTCAGGGCACCGTGGGCGAGGTGTATAACATCGGCGGCTTTAACGAGGAGAGCAATATCAACATCGTCAAGCAAGTCATCGCCATTATCGCCCGCATCATGCGCGAGGAGCCCGAGTATCAGCAGTTGCTCAAGTGCAGCGTTGAGGATATCAACAATGACCTCATTGAGTTTGTCACCGACCGTCCCGGCCACGACATGCGCTATGCCATCGACCCCAGCAAGATTGCCCGCGAACTCGGCTGGTATCCCGAGACGCCCTTTACCGTCGGCATCGAGAAAACCATCCGCTGGAACCTCGACCACCAGCCCTGGGTCAACAGCGTCACCAG